>NZ_JAPKNK010000001.1:0-946283 GCF_026343855.1 Kaistia nematophila
TCCGAAAATTCGAACTTTCCTGACGCCGGCCGGCCCGCCATGTGGATAAGACGGGCCGCGCCAGGCGCAAAGCCGCGCAATTGCTGGGTTCCAGCTAACACACTGACAAACATTAATTTTCATTAGCAATTGGCAAGCCTGCCGAAGCAGACAATCGAGCCTGATCGATCGGGCCGGACGACCCCGCCCTGGAGCTCAAGCAGAGGTTCGCCACAACATCGCCGGCTCAGCTTCCCGGTCGATTTTCCGGCCGACATGCCGCAGATGCCGGCGCCGGGAGCGACCTCCGCTGCCGATTCCGGGGTGGCCCTCGCCTACCGGCGCCACACAGACCGCCCGGATGATCGCGCGGTTGTGATCACACACGCATCACGCCTTGGTGAAAGGGAGAGCCGCGCCACCCTTGCGCAATCGACCCGGCCGATTCAGCTTGGAGCGCCGCGCACCCCGCGCTTCCGCTTCTGACAGGACCGATCCTGATGGCCTATGACTACATCATCGCCGGCGGCGGCTCGTCCGCCTGCGTCGCGGCGACCCGACTGGTGCGCGACCACGGCGCGCGCGTGCTGCTGGTCGAGCGCGGCCCGGCGCACTACGCCAGGCTGATGCAGATGCCGGCCGGCTACATGAAATATCTCGGCCGCGAGGATTTCCTCGAGATGCACCACACGGTCGAGCAGCCGCGCCTTGGCGGCCGCGGCCCGATCGTGCCGCAGGCGAAGGTGCTCGGCGGCGGCAGCTCGGTCAACGCCATGGTCTATATGCGCGGCCAGCGCGACGACTACGACCATTGGGACAATTTCCTCGGCGGCAATGCCGGCTGGAGCTATGCCGACCTGCTGCCGCACTTCAAGGCGCTGGAGAAGAACCAGAAATTCAACGACGCCTATCACGGCATCGACGGCAGCCTGCTCGTCTCCGATCCCGGCCAGCTCTGCGAAATGACGCGCGACTATATCCTCGCCGCGCAGGGCGCCGGCATTCCCTACAATCCCGATTTCAACGGCGCCCGGCAGAACGGCGTCGGCGTCATGCAGCACACCATGGGCGTGGTCGACGGCAGGATGCGCCGCAGCGATGCGGTGTTCTCCTTCCTGTCGCAGGTGATGAACGACAGGCGCCTCACCGTCGTCACCGACGCCCTGGTGACGCGCATCCTCATCGAGGGCAGCCGCGCCGTCGGCATCGAATATGTCCGAGAGGGCAAGCGCATCGAGGCGCGGGCC
This sequence comes from Kaistia nematophila, assembly GCF_026343855.1. Taxonomy (NCBI): domain Bacteria; kingdom Pseudomonadati; phylum Pseudomonadota; class Alphaproteobacteria; order Hyphomicrobiales; family Kaistiaceae; genus Kaistia; species Kaistia nematophila. Next base: position 1,227 of record NZ_JAPKNK010000001.1, read on the forward strand.
GACCAGGAGGTGCTGGTCGCGACCGGCACCTACAACACGGCCAAGCTTTTGATGCTGTCGGGCATCGGGCCCGAGGCGCATCTGAAGGAGCACGGCATAGCGGTCCATACCGACCTGCCCGGCGTCGGCCAGAATCTGCAGGATCACCATGAGGTGCCGGTGATCGCCACGACCAGGCGGGCGAGCGGCTATTTCGGCGAGGACAAGGGCTGGCCGATGCTGCGCAACGGCCTGCAATACATGATGTTCGGCACCGGTCCGGTGACGACGACGGGCATCGAATCCTGCCTGTTCTATGATCCCGATGGCGGCGACCGGCCGACCGTACAGCTCTATTGCGCGCCGATCGTCTATCTCGACCGCGACGTCACCGACATGCAGCCGACGCATGGCGTGACGCTGACCTCCTGCCTGCTCAGGCCGAAGGCGCGCGGCTCGGTGAAGCTGCGCTCGGCCGACCCGTCGGCGAAGCCGGTGGTCGATTCCAACTTCTTCGGCGATCCCGACGATTTGCGCCTGACCATCGCCTCGATGCGCTTCGCTCGAAAACTGCTGCAGACCGAGCCGGTCGGCTCGAACATCAGGGGCGAATTGCTGCCGGGTTCCGACAAGCTCAGCGACGATGAACTCGCCGCCTTCTGCGCCAAGACGGTGAAGACGAATTACCATCCCTCGGGCTCGGCCCGCATGGGGCGCGACGACGATCCGATGGCGGTGCTCGACAGCAAGCTGCGCGTGCGCGGCGTCGAGGGGTTGCGCGTCATCGACTGCGCGGCGATCCCCTTCATTCCCTCCGCCAACACCAACGCGATCGCGCTCGCGCTCGGCAACAAGGCGGCGTCGATCCTGATGAACGAGACGGTGGCGCCGGCCGTGCTCGACGCCTGAACCGCAAGGCCACAGCGCGGAAGATCTGCCCGCGGCTTGACGACCGTGATGCGGGACGGTTGAAGCACGGCTTTCGCCACAAGGGCCGGGGGGCCAATCTTGCGACACCGTCTCCACCTCACCGCCGCCGCCAGGCTGCCGGCCTGCCATGCATGTTCAGGGCGCGCAACATGACCGCCGCCTGCCGCCTGTTGGCGCGCCCGATCGATGCGGCGCTGCACGCGACGCATCGCAAGGCGACGCGCGCCTTCCGGGCCGAGATCGGCGCGCTGCCGCAGATCCTGCTGCCGGTCAGCTATAGCGACAAGATGTTCTGGCGGCGGGTGTTCGACCGCAACCCGGCCTTCGTCGCCCATTGCGACAAGCTCGCGACGAAGCGGCTTTTCGTCCAACAGGACGTTGCGGTGGCCGAACTGCTGTGGAGCGGAACCGACCCGGCCGCCCTGCCCGACGCGCTGCGCCATGGCGACGTCGTGGTGAAGATGAACGCCGCCTGCGACCGCAACTGGTTCTTCCGCCACCGCGACGAGGACAGCGCCGCCTTCGAAGCGACCTGCCGGGGCTGGCTGGAGCAGACTTTTGGCGTCGACGCGCTCGAATGGGCCTATGGCGCGGCGCCGAAGCGGCTCCTCGCCGAACGCGTCCTCGCGGACGATCCGCGCGGGATTGACGAGATCAAGGTGCATCTGTTCTCGGGCGAGGTCTTCTATGCGCTGATCTACCGGGGCGAGAAGACGCCCGACGGCCGGTCCGGCATCTTCGACCGGGATGGCCGCCGGCTCCGCGTCACCAATTCGGTCGTGGCCAAGGATCCCGGCCGGGCGCTGCCTGCGGGTTACCGCGTGCCAGACTGCTTCGGTCGCGCCATCGAAGTGGCGCGGCGGCTCGCGGCCGACACGGATTATCTCCGCGTCGATTTCATGGTCGTCGACGGCAAGCTCCATGGCGGCGAGATCACGCCCTATCCCTCGGCCGGGCTCATGACCAACTCGGATCCGGCGGTGCTGGCGCAGATGGGGCGCAGTTGGGATCTCCGCCGTTCCTGGTTCCTGCGGACGCCACAGACTGGCTGGCGCGCGCTCTATCAGGCGATGCTGCGCCGGCATGTCGAGACGCTCGGCAGCGATCCGATCCCCCGCCTCGCCTGAACGATCTTCGCGCCGCCGTCCGGCTTTCGGGAGGGAGCGCTTGATCGTCGGACCGACTTCCGCTTGAACGATAAAGGCGCTGCATCGGCGGCGGCTGGAGCCACTCGGCTTCCGGCGATGGGGACAGGAACGCAATGCGCATAGTCGTGCTCGGTGCCGGTGTGATCGGCGTGACGACGGCCTGGTATCTGGCCGAGGCCGGCCACCAGGTCACGGTGATCGAGAAGAACGCTTCCGCCGGGCACGGCACCAGCTACGCCAATGCGGCGCAGATCTCGCCGGCGCTGTCTTCGCCCTGGGCCTTTCCCGGTCTGATCGGCAAGGCGGCGTCGTGGATCTTCGCCAGGCATCCGCCGCTGATCCTGAGCCGCATGCCCGACTTCGCCATGAGCCAGTTCCTGTTCCGGATGTGGCGCGCCTCCAGCCTCGAGCAATATCTGCGCGCCAAGCGCGACATGGTCCGGCTCGCCGAATACAGCCGCGATTGCTCCGACGCGCTGCGCGCCGAGATCGGCATAAAGTATGATGGCCGGCAGAAGGGACTGATCGTCGCCTTCCGCGAGGCGAAGCAGGTCGAGGGCTACCAGCGCGACCTCGCCGTGCTCGACGAACTCGGCGTGCCGCATCGCCGCCTCGGCCGCGACGACCTGCTCGGCCTGGAGCCGAACATCGACCCGCAAAGCGGCGTCGTCGGTGGCGTGCTGCTGGAGACCGACCAGACCGGCGACTGCTTCCTGTTCACCCAGGCGCTGGCCGAGCAATGCGCCGCGCGCGGCGTGCGGTTCCTCTATGGCCGCACGGCGGACAGGCTGGTGATCGAACGGAATAAGGTGATCGGCGTCGCCGCCGGCGGCGACATGGTCGAGGCGGACGCCGTCGTCGTCGCGCTCGGCGTCTGGTCGAAGGGCCTGCTCGAGCCGCACGGCATCCCCGTGCCGATTTATCCGGTGAAAGGCTATTCACTGACCATCGACGCGCATTCCGACGACGTCGGACCGGTCAGCACGGTCTCGGACGAATCGCTCAAGGTCGGCCATACGAACCTGGAGAACCGCATCCGCGTCGGCGGCACGGCGGAGCTGGCCGGCTATGATTTCTCCCAGCCGGAAAAGCGCTATGAGGGGCTGATCGCCTCGCTCCGGATGCTGTTCCCGAAGGTGCCCGAGGCGGCGATCGCCTCGGCGGAACGCTGGTCCGGCCTGCGCCCGGTGACGCCGGACGGGCCGCCACGGATCGGCCGCTGCCGCTATCCCAATCTCTATCTGAACAGCGGCCATGGCACGCTCGGTTGGACCATGGCCTGCGGCTCCGGCAAGACGTTGGCCGACCACATCTCCGGCGTCCGGCCCGAGGTCGACATCGCGCCGTTTGCGCCGCGCTAGGCGAATGCCGGTGTTTCACGTGTGACGTTTTTCCGCGCGGCGCGCCCCGCGGAGCGACCCGGCGCCGGCCCCTCGGCGCGCCCGGCGCGGCCCTGTTTCGCCCTCCCTCGCCGACCGTTTGACTTTCCAGCCGGCGTGCTTATGTCTTGAAGACCATGTTGAGCCATTCGACCTTCTGCCGTTCTCTGCACCATGCGGGTCTCCTGATCGCGGGCCATTAGCCCCGGGTTCGGCGTGCGCGTTCGCCCCGAACACGGGGCTTCTGCCGGTACGACTGCTCCTGCCCAAACCTTTCCTGACAGACGGGCCGCCATGCGCATTTCGCGCGGGCTGCCGGAATCTTACCGCTCCCTGCCATCGAGCGCTGCGCGGGGAGCGAACGACCCCAACCCCCTTCCCGGGACCGCCGCTGAAGCGCGAAGCTCCCGACCCAGACTGGAGACAAGACATGACCACCCGCAGCGCCGGCCGCCTGAAGCCCCGGATCACCATTCTGGCGGCCGATCACGAGCGGCTCTCGACACTGGCGCGCGCCGCGGCCCATACGCTGCCGGATGTCGCGACCGTGCTGACCGAGGAGCTGGACCGGGCCCGGGTCGTCGCCGATGCCAGGCGCTCGCATCCCTTTGTCCGCATGAATCACGAGGTCGAGTTTCGCGACGACGTCGCCGGCACGGTGCGCAAGGTGACGCTCGTCTATCCGGAAAACGCCGATATCGGCCAGGGCCGGATCTCCGTCCTCACTCCGATCGGCGCCGCGCTGATCGGCGTCGGGGTTGGCGAATCGATCAGTTGGGAGACCCGCAATGGCGAGCTGAAGCGGCTGACCGTGCTGCAGGTCGGCGGCGACGAAGCGGCCGCCTGATGCGGGAACGGGCGATCCGGGATCGATAGCGGGCACCGCCATGAACGACTGGCTGCAGGGCTTCATCGATCTCGTCGTCCAGCACCCGCACTGGGCGGGCCTGCTCGTCTTCGTGACGGCGATGGCCGAATCGATCGTCGTCGTCGGCATGTTCGTGCCGGGAACGGCGATCCTGATCGGCATTGCCGCCGTTGCCGGGCTCGGCGAGCTCAAGCTCTGGCCGCTGCTGGTCTGGGCGACGCTCGGCGCGGTCGCCGGCGATGGCGTCTCTTACTGGATCGGCCATCGCTACAAGGAGCATATCCGCGCCGGCTGGCCACTGCGCGAGCGGCCGGAACTGTTCGAGAAGGGCGAGGCGTTCTTCCATCGCTACGGCGCCATGAGCGTCGCAATCGGCCGCTTCGTGCCCGGCGTCCGCGCCATCATCCCGGTGGTGGCCGGCGTCGTCGGCATGCCGCCGCTGCGCTTCTATGCCGTCAACATCCTCTCGGCCATGGTCTGGGCGCCGGCGCATATCCTGCCGGGCGCCGGGATGGGCCTCGCGCTCGGCGTGCTCGGCTCGATCGCCGGAAGGCTCGTCGCGGTCCTGGTCGGCGTCCTCGTCTTCGCGGGCCTCGCGATCTGGGCCATTCATCTCGGCGTGCGCTGGATCGCGCCCGGCGCCGCCCGGCGCTACCGCCGCTTCGTCGCCGGCTGCAAGCGCCGCGGCAGCTGGGTGGACCGCGCCATCGTCTATGCGCTCGATCCGGACGATCCCGGCACCTCGACGCTGATCGTCATGGGCGTCGCCGTGATCGCGCTGGCGCGGATCTTCGTCGGCCTCGCCGAAGACGTGTTCATGCGCGAACAGATCACCCGCATGGATGCGGCGATCTCGACGCTGGTGCAGGGCTGGCGCACGCCGGCGCTCGACGATGTGATGATCGCGATCACCAGCCTTGGTGACGGCGTCGTCGTCACCGCCGTGGTGGCCGCGGCCGTGATCTGGCTGTTCGTCCACCGCGAGCGGAAGCTCGGCGTCGGGCTGGCGCTCACCATGGTTCTGGCGGCAGTCTCGGTGCCGGCGCTGAAGAGCGTGCTGTCAATCCCGCGTCCGATCGAGATCTATTCCGGCGCCGATGCCTTCAGCTTTCCGAGCGGCCACGCCACGTCGGCAGCGGCCCTCTATGCCTCGCTCGCCTGGCTCGCGACCCACAATGCGGCGCTGCGCTGGAAGATCGTCGGCTTCGCGCTGGCCGGCGTGATGACAGCCGCCATCGCGGCGTCGCGCGTCTATCTCGCCGCCCACTGGCCATCCGACGTGCTGGCGGGCCTGACGCTCGGCCTGGCGCTGGCGGCGATCTATGCGCTCGTTTTCCGTCGTACCGACAGCCGCACCATGGGGCCGTGGCGGCTGGTCGCCGTCGTGCTGGCGACGCTGCTGGTTGCCGGCGGCGCGCGCGCCTACACCAATTTCCCGCATGCGCTCGAGGCCTATCGGCCGCGCGTCGTCGAAACCACGGTGACGGCGGAAAGCTGGCTCGGTGGCGGCTGGGCGGATCTTGCGGCGGAGAGGCTGGAGCTCGACGGATCGGATGGCGGCGCGCTGGTGCTGCAGGCGGACGTCTCGCTCGCGGCGCTGCGGCAGGGGCTGATCGCGTCCGGCTGGCAGATGGCGCCGGCAGGCGATGTCGTCGGCATCGCCGGGTTCCTGTCGCCGAAAGCGGCGCTCGACAGCCTGCCGCCCTTGCCGCTCACCCATGCCGGCCGGTTTGCCGGCCTGACGATGGTGCGCGAAACGGGGCCGGCGAGCCGGCTGGTGCTTCGCTTCTGGCCGACGCCGAATCTCGTGCTCGAAAGCGGCGCGCCGGAGCGGATCCATCTCGCCTCGATGACGGTCGAAACCGTCAGCCGGCCGCTCCACCTCGCCACCATGCTGCATGACCGCGAAATCGCGGCCACCGAACAACAGGGCCTCCTCGCGCCGCTGGCCGGCCGGCCGGAATGGCGGGCGGAGACGAGGGCGCTGGGCGACCGGCGGGTCCTGCTGCTGACCCGCCCGTCGCCTCCGGCTCCGCCTATGCCCCGCGGAGAATCGTCTGGCGATACAGCGCCTTGAAGCGCTCGGAATCGACCTCGGTGCAGATCCTGTGCGACGGACGGTTGTCCCAGTCTCCCGGCGGGAAGCGGTGGCTGTCCGGCTTCTGGATGGTCTGGCCGACGGCCATGCCCTCGGTGATCACCCGGATGGCGCCGCTGCGCGTCGTGAACAGGGTGGGATCGAGCAGGTAGGCGACGGCGGAGGAATCATGCACGAACATGTTTTCCACGCCGGCGGCGTGGTGGTAGGCGACATAGACGCGGGTGATGTCCCAGATGAACCGGCCGGCTTCGCCGCCGTCCTTCGCCAGCGCTTCCAGATATTCTGTCGAAAGCTGCGTGCGCTGGGTGACGTCGAGGCCGACCCAGGTAACCGGCCAGCTGCCGCCCGCCACTTCGTCGGCCGCCAGCGGATCCCCGGCGATGTTGGCCTCGGCGGCCGGCGTGACGTTGCCGTGATTGCCGTGGAAGCCGAAGGCGCCGCCCATGATCACGACCTGCTTGACCAGCCCGGCGATCTCCGGCGCCTCGCGCAGCGCCAGCGCCAGATTGGTCATGCGGCCGACGGCGACGATGGCGATCTCGCCGGGATTTTCGCGGATGAGGTCGATGATCAGGCGATGCGCCGGACGCGGATCGACGGTCCTGGCGATGGTCTCGGGCAGTTCGATGTCGCCGATGGCGTTGTGGCCATGGACATAATGCGGCGGATCACCGGCCGGACCGACCAGCGGCGTCGCCGGGCCCTGCGCGACGGGAACGTCGATGCCGAAGCGCTCGACCAGATAGAGCGCGTTGCGGGTGGTGGTCGCGATCGTGCCATTGCCGAGCGTCGTCGTGATGCCGACCAGTTCGATCTCCGGCGAGTGCTTCAGGAACAGCAGCGCCATGGCGTCGTCGACGCCGGGATCCGTATCGAAGATGACCTTGATCTTGCTCATGCGGGGCATTTCCTCTGGTTATCGATTGCCGCCCGGCCGGAATCCGGCGGTCGGGCTGGAAGAAGAGGGCGGGTGCGTTCCGGCCGCGCGATCACGCCCGCGCCAGCAGGCGCTGGCGGCGGCGGGCGTGGACGACGAGGGCGATGACGGGGACGAGGTAGGGCACGGTCTGCATCAGCTCGCTCGGCAGGCCAACGCCCTGCAGCGCGATCGACGCCGCCTCGGCGATGCCGAGCAGCAGCGAGGCGAACATGGTGCCGGTCGCGCTGCCATGGCCCATCACCTCGGCGGCGAGCGCGATGAAGCCTCGGCCGGCGCTCATGTTCTGCGAGAACCAGCTGACATAGCCCATCGACAGGAACGCGCCGGCGGCGCCCGCGAAGACGCCGGATGCCACCAGCGCGCCGACCTGGACGCGACGGACATTGATGCCGGCGATCTCCGCCGATTCCGGATTTTCGCCGACAGCGCGCAGCCGCAGCCCCATCGGCGTGCGCATCAGGAACAGGCCGACGCCCGGCACCGCCAGAAAGGCGGCATAGGTCAGAATGTGGTGGCCGGAGAGCAGCGTACCGAGCACGGGAATGCCGGCAAGGACGGGAATGGTCAGGCTCGGCAGCACCTGGCTCGACAGCGATCCCGACATGCCCTTGTCGCCGGTCAGCATGAACAAAAGCAGCGTCGTGCCGGCGGCGGCGGCCATGTTGAGCGCGATGCCGGAGAGGATCAGGTCGGATTTCAGCACATGCACGGCAAAGGAAAGCGCCGCGCCGAGCGCGCCGCCGACCACCAGCGCGGCGAGGAAGCCGAGCGTGGCGCTGCCGGTCGCGGCGCTGACGACGACGCCGGCGAAGGCGCCGGAGAGCATCATGCCCTCGACGCCGATATTGAGCACGCCGGCGCGTGAAGAGATCAGCACACCGAGCCCGGCCAGCAGGATCGGCGTGGTGACGCGCAGGATGGCGGGAATGAAGGTGATCAGGCTGGCGAGGTCGAGTTGGGTCACGCGACGCCTCCTTCCACGGCCTTCGTCTCCTTGGCGGCGTTCGTCGCCGGCTTGCTGCCCGCGACGAAGCGGAGCAGGCGCGGATTGCGCATGATGGCCTGGGCGGTGACGACGATGAGCACCAGCGCCTGGATCAGGCCGACGGCCTCGCTCGGCACGTCGAAATTGCGGGCGATCAGATCGCCGCCGACCTGCAGGTAGGAGAGGAACAGGGCGGCGGGGATCAGCAGGATCGGGTTGTCGCGCGCCAGGATGGCGACGACGACGCCCGTCCAGCCATTGCCGGGCAGCGATTGCCACGAGAAGCGCTGGTAGAGGCCCAGCATCTCGATGCCGCCGGCGCCGGCGGCGATCAGCCCGCCGATCACCTGCGAGCGCAGCAGGATCGAGCGGATCGGCAGCCCGAGATGGGCGGCGAAGCTCGGATTGGAGCCGACGATGCGCGCCTCGAAGCCAGCCCGCGTCATGAACAGGTAGACGGCGCCGAGCCCGCAGGCGGCGAGCGCGATCAGGGTGCCGAGATGGATGCGCGTGCCGGCGATCAGCTTCGGCAGCTTGGCGTCATTGGGGATCTTGTACGACACCATCGCGCCGGCGGCGGGATCGCGCAGGAAGTAGTTGACGACGAACAGGCCGATGAACAGCGCCGCGAAGTTCAGCATCAGCGACGAGACCAGTTCCGACGCCTCGTAGCGGGCGCGCAGATAGCCCGGCACCACGCAGACGCTGGAACCGACGATCGCGCCGACGAGAATGCCGACCGGCGCCATGGCGAAGGCCGGCAACGGCACCAGCAGCACGGTCGCGACCGTGGCGAGGCCACCGAGGAAGAACGCGCCCTCGACGCCTAGATTGAACATGCCGGCCCGGAACATCACGGCGACGGCGAGGCCGCACATCATCGCCGGCGTCGCCATCTCGATGATGTTGCCGGTGTGGCGCGGATTGCGGAATGGCCCGAACACGAAGGTGTCGAGCACGGCGAGCGGATCGGGCAGGCTCATGGCGATCGGCACGAGCACGATGCCGACGACCAGCACCAGCAGGACCGCGGTGATGACGAAGGAGGCGAAGGCGGAGCGGATCATGCGGCGCTCTCCAGGCCGAGCATGTAGGGGCCGAGCCGTTCCGGCGTCAGGCCGGGCTCGTTCTCCATCCGGGCGACGATGCGGCCGGCATAGAGGATGACGATACGGTCGGAGAGGGTGAGCAGTTCGTCGAGATCGGCGGTGACGAGCAGCACGGCGCCGCCCTTCGCCGCCAGCTCGGAAAGGCGTTCATGCAGGAACGCCGCGGCGGCGACGTCGATGCCGCGCGTCGGCTGGTCGGCGATCATGAAGCGCGGCTCGGTGGCGAATTCGCGCGCCGCGATCAGCTTCTGCGCATTGCCGCCGGAGAGCGCCGAGAGCGGCGCGTTCGGGCCGGGGCAGCGCACCTTGTAGCGCGCGATCATCTCCTCGGTCCGCGTTTCCATGGCGCGGCGCTTCAGGAAGGGGCCGCTTGAGAAGGCGGCGAGGCGATGGGCGCCGGCAATGGCGTTCTCGACCAGCGTCATCCGCTTCGAGCCGCCGTCCTGGAAGCGATCGGCCGGCAGATGGGCGAGGCCGAGCCGTCGGAGCGCGGCGGTGCCGAGGCCGGCGGTCGGCTGGCCCTCATAGGCGATGCTGCCGGCGGTCGGCTGGGCGCGGCCGGTCAACAGCGAGACGAGCCCGCGCTGGCCGCTGCCATCGACGCCGGCGACGCCGAGGATCTCGCCGGCATGCACCGTCAGGTCGATGCCGTCGATGCGGTCATTGGCGTCGCGAGCTTTCAGATGGACGCCGGAAAGCTGGACGCGCGGAGCGCCCGAAACCCGACCGCCGCGCTTCAGCGCCGGGCCGGCCGCCTGGCCCATGACGAGGCGGGCAATCGCCTCGTCGTCGATCGCGGCGAGCGGCGCGTCGCCGGCAAGCCTGCCGGCGCGCAGCACGGTGACGTGGCTCGCCAGCGCGCGAACCTCGCGCAGCTTGTGCGAGATGAACAGGATGGTGAGGCCGGTGGCGCGCATGTCGCGCAGCCGCTCGAACAGTTCGTCGGTTTCCGGCGGGGTCAGGACGGCGGTCGGCTCGTCCAGGATCAGTACGCGGACGTCGCGCGACAGCGCCTTCAGGATCTCGACCTTCTGCTGCGCGGCGACCGAGAGGGTGCGCACGACCGCGTCGGGATCGACGGCGAGATTGTAGCGCCGCGCGAGATCCTCGACCCGGCGGCGCGCGGCCGCCCGGTCGAGAAAGGCGCCGCGGCGCGGCTCCTGGCCGAGAACGATGTTCTCGGCCACCGAGAGCGACGGCACCAGCGAGAAATGCTGGTGCACCATGCCGATGCCCCTATCGGCGGCGACGCGCGGCGACGCGATCGCCACCGCCTCGCCATCGAGCAGGATCGATCCGGCCGAAGGCTGCTCGAGACCGAACAGGATCTTCATCAGGGTCGACTTGCCAGCGCCGTTCTCGCCGCAGACGGCGTGGATGACGCCGGGCCGGATCGCGAACGAGACGTCGTCGAGCGCCAGGGTGCCGTTTCCATAGGTCTTGGAAATGCCGGCAAAGGCGATGATCGGCCGATCGGTCATGCGACCTCCTGGAACTATCGGAGCGGGAGGGAGCGACGGCTCAGGGGCGAACGCTGTCGCGCAGCGCGTTGAGCTTGTCGGTCTCCAGGCCGAAGGCCGAGGTCACCTTGATCGACCCGTCGATGATGCCGGCGCGGGCATCGGCGATCTGCTTCTTCAGTGCCTCCGGGACGAGCGTCACGAAGTTGCCGGTCTCGACTAGGCCGACAGCGTTCTCGGCCAGGCCGATTGCCTCGACCTTGCCGGTCGGCAGCTTGCCTTCGAGGAACAGGTCGTAGGCGCGCAGGATCGATACGTCGATGTTCTTCACCATCGAGGTCGCGACCTTGGCGGCCATGGCCGGATCGCTCTCCTTGAAGATCGCTTCCTGGTCGGAATTGACGCCGAGCGCCCACTTGCCGACATCCTTGGCGGCGGCGAGCTGGCCGAGGCCGGTCAGGCCGGCGACGTTGAAGCCGATCGCCGTGCCGGTGCGATACTGCGCCAGCGCCAGTTCCTTGCCCTTGGCGGCGTCGTTGAACGAGCCGGCATAGGAGATCGCGACCTTGATGTCCGGATTGACCGAGCGCGCGCCCTCGACATAGCCGGTGAGGAAGTCGTTGATGACCGGGATGTCCATGCCGCCGAGGAAGCCGATCGAGCTGCCCTGGTCGGCCGGGATCGTGCCGTCCTTCAGCAGGCCGGCGGCGAGGATGCCGGCGAGATAGGAGCCCTCGTTCTGCTTGAAGACGACCGAATAGACATTGTCGTAGCCGCCATTCTCATAGGGCACGACACCGTCGACCAGCACATAGGTCTTGTCGGGATGGTTCGGCGCGACCTCGCCGATGATGTCGGAGATCTCGAAGGTCGAGGAAACGATCAGATCCCAATCCTGCTCGGAGACGTCCTCGAAGGTCGGCATCCACTTGGTCTGGTCGGTGCCCATCTCGATGACCTTGGTCTCGACGGCATCGCCATACTTGGCCTTGATTTCCTTCAGTCCGGCGGCGCCGAGGTCGAAGAACGACTTGTCGCCGAGATTGCCGTTGACGAGGAAGACCACCTTCTTCGGGCCGTCGGCAAGCGCCGCGCCGGTCGAGGCGGCGAAGCCGAACGTCGCTGCCGCGACGGTGGCGAGAAGAAGGCTGGAGAGTCCCCTGCGGGTGATGTGCGCCATGATCTTTGTTGTCCCTGCTCGCTTGTTCGCTCTGGATCGGGCTCGTTTTCTTAGGAGTCGCCACGGCCCGGATGACGACGGTATTGAATTCGGTTAAACGTTTTCCATGAGCTTAATCGAGGCTATCGAAGCGTCAAGCCGATTTCGCAGGCTGCCGCGGCTGAAGAAGCGGGCAGACGGGACGGGACAATGCAACCTTCGCCGGCCGAGGGACTGGACAGGCCGGAAGGAGACGCCATGATCGCGCCAACGAGGTGGCTTGCATGAGCACGATCAAGGACGTAGCGGCGCTGGCGGGCGTATCGATCGCCACGGTCTCGCACTACATGAACAAGACCAAGGCGGTCAGCGAGGCGACGGCCGAGCGCATCGGCAAGGCGATCGCCGATCTCGACTACAGCAAGGATTCGATGGCGGCCTGGTTCAAGACCTCCCAGGTCCCGGTCATCTTCGTCGCCACGCCGCATGCCGACACCTCGTTCTTCGACGATGTCTCGGCGGCGATCGAGGAACGCTTCGACCGACATGATCTGAGCGTGCTGCGGGTGCAGCTGGCGACGCTGGAACGGATGCGGCGCGGCGGCCCGCTCGCTTCGCTGCTGCAACGGGCGGCCGGCGTCGTCGTGCTCGGCCATTCCGACGAATGGATCGAGGACGAGGCGGCGCTGGCGGCGCAACTGCCGACCGTCATGCTGAACTGGGACCGGCTGGTGGAATTCCGCGAGCAGGGCCTGGTCGAGCATCTCGACCTCGGCGCCGACATGGCGCTGACCTACCTGGCCGAGCGCGGCCATCGCGACATCGGCCTGATGACCGGCCCGAGCCTGCCGCGCGCGCAAGGGCTGCTGGCTGCGTCGCGCAAGGCTGCGGATCGGCTCGGCCTCAACCTCGACCCGCGCTGGATGGTCGAGACGAGCTATGACTTTCCCGACGCGCGCGACCGGGCGCGCGCCATGCTGGAGAAATCGCCCCGCCCGACGGCGGTCTTCACCTTCGGCACGCAGTTCGGCTTCGGCGTGCTGCAGGCCGCCTATCAGCTTGGCATCAATGTGCCGGGCGACCTCTCGGTCCTGAGCTATATCGACTGCAAGCAGACGGAGCAGTGCGCGCCACGCCTGACCACCGTCTCGCCGTCGATCCCGCAGATCGCCGCCCATGTCGTGGCGCGCATCGTGACGCTGATGACCGATCGCGAAGCGACCGAGGTCACATCGCTCGAGGTCGAACTGACCGAACGCGACAGCGTCCGGTCTATCCGAGACATCTGACGGCGCTATTTGACGCCGAGCTGGCGCAGGCGCTCGTCCAAATAGGATTCGGCCGTGTAGCGTTCGGAAAGGACCACTTCCGGCCGCGGCTGCAGGAAAAGCGGGATCGAGACGCGCGAACGGCGGGCGCCCTCGCCGCTCGGATTGACCACCCGGTGCGTCGTCGATTTGTAGAAGCCGCCGGACGCCTCCTGCAGCATGTCGCCGACATTGATCACCAGCGTGCCGAAATCCGACGGAACGTCGGCCCATTCGCCCGAAGCCGTCAGCAGTTGCAGGCCGCGCTCGTTCGAGGCCGGCAGCACGGTCAGGAGATTGATGTCCTCATGCGCGGCGGCGCGGACCGCGCCCGGCTCCTCCTCGCCGGTCAGGGGCGGATAGCGCAGGATGCGGAGCAGCGTCGCCGGGCTGGCGTCGATCATGCTGGCGAGCGGCATCGTGAATTTGGCGCTGACCTCGGGCGGCGTATGCGCCTCGACCCAGGAAAGAAGTTCGCCGGCAAATTCGCTCGCGAGCGCATAATAGCGCCGCGCCGCGTCGGACACCTCGGCGGGATAGCGCCCCCACGGGAAGACGTGGAAGAACTCCTTGAGATCGCGCTTGGTGTTGCCCTTGGCCGTCTCCGAAACCGCCGAGGAAAAGAAGCCGTCATGCTTCGCCTTGTCGAAGGCATAGGCGTGCTTGGCGTCGCCATCGAAGAAGTCCAGCCATTCGGCATAGACCTGCTCGACCAGCGCCTGCGGGATCGGGTGGTCGCGGACGACGCCGAAGCCGGTGCGGTGGAGCGAATCCGTGAAGAGCGCCGGTGCTGCGGGGTCCTTGTAGGAGACGGCGGCGACGCCATCCCGGCTGGTCGTCGGATCGATCGTATCCATGCGTGGTGCCTCCGAATGGTAATCGTTTAACTCCCAGCCTTTCGGCCAAGTTCTCGCAGCTTGCTAGCAGTTGCGGATTTCGACAAGGGGGAAAAATCGAGGCTGATTTCCACACCGTCCGGCAGGGAATTCCCGGGCTCGGCGCGCCGGCCTCGTCCACACGTCGCGGCCGGCGGATCCGCCCCCTGTGGGAGCGCTGCAACAGGGGGGTCGAATGGTGGATTGAACAGCCGACTCAAACCATTCGTTAACGCTGTTCTTCGTATCTCTGAGCGACCAGCAACGGTCGGCCAGACCGCGTACCAGGGTCAGCGACAAACATGCGTTCTTCCAATCGGCCTCCCCAGCCTCTCCCCTTCATTCCAGCCGAGCCGGCGGTGCCGGGTTCGGTGGATCGGGAGGCTTCCCGCTACCAGAATCCGTCCCGCGCGCCCGCCGCGCCGACGCGCGCCAATGCGGCTCCGCCGGCGCCGCCCGTCCTGCGCGAGGCCCCCGTGCTCGGGCCCGATGGCGAGCCGCTGCCGTCCTGGCTGCAGCCCTTCACCGCGGGCATGAACGCGCGCTTCACGCGCACGCCGGACTATCTGCGCCGCCCGCGCAATGCCGAGACAGAGGCCGAGGCTGAAACGCCGGCCGAGACGATGGAGACGGAGGAGGCGCCGGTCGTCGCCGAGGCCGTCACCGCCGAACCGATCGCCGAAGTCGTAATCGCCGAGACCATCGCCATCGAGGAAGCGGTCGCCGCTCCGGTCAAGCCGCTGGTCGAGCTTGCGCCGCCGCCGCCCGCCCCTGCCGCCGAGGCGCCGCTGCCGACCGAACCGGCCGAGTACCAGGCCGAGATCGTCGCGGCGTCGCGGCCCTCCAACATCCGCCGGCTCGAGCGCCTGATCCAGGTCGGCCGCGCCGTGCCGCCGCAGCGCGCGATCGGCCTCGAGGCCGCGCCGCACGCGCCGGTCGCCGAAGCTGCGCCGGCCCGCGTCACGCAGCCGGTCCGCCCTGCGCCGAAGACGGAAACGCCCGCGGCCGTGCAGGCTCCCGTCGCGCCCGCGCCGGAAGTCGTTGCCGCCCCTGTCGAAACCGTCGCTCCGGCGCCGGTCGCCATCACGGTTCCGCAAATCGTCGCTCCGGTCCTGCGTGCGCCGGAAACGCTGCTGCCGGGACATGTCCAGGCCTCGATCCAGGTCTGGTTCGAATGGCCGATCTGGGTGACGCCGGTGCAGAGCCTCAGCGCCCGCTCGCGCGAATCCCGCCGCCTGCGCCGCGAGAGCTTCGCCGAAGCCGCCGCCATCGAGGCCGCGGTCGAGGCTGCCGAGGTTTCTGACGCACCGGCGGCGCCCGTCGCCGTCGTGGCCGAGGCCCCCGTCGCCCCGGTCCGCACCGAAACGGTCGTCAGCTTCCATGCCGGCGAATACGAACTGCCGCCGCTCGAGCTGCTGGCCGAACCGCCGGTGACCGAGCCGCCCTTCGAGCTCTCGGCCGAATATCTCGACCAGAACTCCAACTTCCTGCAGCAGACGCTGCGCGATTTCGGCATTCGCGGCGAGATCATCGACGCCAATCCCGGCCCGGTCGTCACGCTCTATGAGCTGGAGCCGGCGCCCGGCACCAAGTCGTCGCGCGTCATCGGCCTTTCCGGCGACATCGCCCGCTCGATGAGTGCGGTGTCGGCGCGCGTCGCCGTGGTCGAGGGCCGAAACGTCATCGGCATCGAACTGCCGAATCAGACCCGCGAGACGGTGTGGCTGCGCGAGCTGATGGCGAGCGAGGCGTTCGCGGAGGCCAAGGCCAAGCTCGGCCTCTGCCTCGGCAAGACCATCGGCGGCGAGCCGGTGATCGCCGACCTCGCCCGCATGCCGCACCTGCTCGTCGCGGGGACCACCGGCTCGGGCAAGTCGGTCGCGATCAACACCATGATCCTGTCGCTGCTCTACCGGCACCGCCCGGAAGAGTGCCGGCTGATCATGATCGACCCGAAGATGCTCGAGCTCTCCGTCTATGAGGGCATCCCGCATCTGCTCACCCCTGTTGTCACCGATCCGAAGAAGGCCGTCACCGCCCTGAAGTGGGCCGTGCGCGAGATGGAGGAGCGCTATCGCAAGATGTCGCGCCTCGGCGTCCGCAACATCGACGGCTTCAACCAGCGCGTCGCCGAGGCGCGCGAGCGCGGCGAGGTGATCACCCGCACGATCCAGACCGGCTTCGACCGCACCACCGGCGAGATGATGCAGGAAGAGGAGGTCATGGACCTCTCCAACCTGCCCTACATCGTCGTCATCATCGACGAGATGGCCGATCTGATGATGGTGGCCGGCAAGGACATCGAAAGCGCCGTGCAGCGGCTCGCCCAGATGGCCCGCGCCGCTGGCATCCATCTGGTCATGGCGACGCAGCGCCCGTCGGTCGACGTCATCACCGGTACGATCAAGGCCAACTTCCCGACCCGCATCTCCTTCCAGGTGACGTCGAAGATCGACAGCCGCACCATTCTCGGCGAGATGGGCGCGGAGCAGCTGCTCGGCCAGGGCGACATGCTCTACATGGCCGGCGGCGGCCGCATCCAGCGCGTGCATGGCCCGTTCGTCTCGGATCTCGAGGTCGAGCATGTCGTGGCGCATCTGAAGCGCCAGGGCCGGCCGGAATATCTCGACGCCGTCACCGCCGGCGACGAGGAAGAGACCGAGGCAGCCGCCGCGCCGGCCGAGGACGACGTCGCCGTGTTCGACAAGAGCACGATGGGCGAGGAGGGAGGCGGCGACGCCTACGAGCAGGCCGTGGCGGTGGTGCTGCGCGACCGCAAGGCATCGACCTCCTACATCCAGCGCCGCCTGCAGGTCGGTTACAACCGCGCCGCCTCGATCATGGAGCGGATGGAGCAGGAAGGCATCGTCGGCCCGGCCAACCACGCCGGCAAGCGCGAGATCTTCATGGAGCGCTAGGCGCTTCGTCCGGGCGAGGCGCCGCGCTTCGCCCGGACCGGTCGACACGAAAAAGGCCAGGGCCTTTCGCCGGTACGGCGGGATGCCCTGGCCTTCTTTTTTTTGCTTCGCCTTTTGCGATCGCGCGGCGTCAGAGGCCCATGGCGCGATGCATGGCGCGGGCGAGATGCGCGTCCATCGCCGCGACGGCGGTGTCGGGATCCTGCGCCTCGAGCGCGGCCAGCACGGCGAGATGCTCCTGCATCGTCTGCACGATGGCGAGCGAGGACAGCATGTACATGTTGTCGAGCCGGATGACGCCGATCTGCTCCATCATATGCGCATGGGCCGAAATCATCAGCGGGTTGCGCGTGCTCTCCAGCAGCGCCCGGTGAAAGGCCTGGTCGACCTCGGCCGAGCGCGCGATCAGGGCCGATTCGACCGTGCCACCACGCGCGAGTTCGATGATCGCCTCGTGCCGCGCCCGCCAGTCGGCCAATTCGCTCATCGTCGCCCGCTCGGCGAAGCGGCGCACCGCCTCCCCCTCCAGCACGCGGCGCATCTGGAAGCAGTCCTTCAGATGGCTCATGTCCGGCTTGACGATGCGGATGCCCGAGCGCGGCAGGACCGTGAGGAAGCCCTCCTTCTCGAGCAATTGCATCGCCTCGCGCAGCGCGCCCGTCTGCACCTCGAGCAGCTCCGCCAGCTCGCCCTGCGAGACGGTCGCGCCGATCGGAATCCGGCGCGAGAACAGCGCCTCCTTGAAGCGCTGATAGGCGATCTGGCTGAGCTTGGTCGGGGCTTCGGCGATCTGGGCCATGGTGACGAAAGTCCTCCTCGCCAGCCCTATAGCACATTCTTCATATATGAAACAGCAAGCCTGTTGCTATCAGATGGTCGATATGAATAATCAGATGCGGAATTTGGTTGCGGGAGAGGCGGCCAAACTCGCCCATATGTCGACACTGGGAGGAAACCAATGGTCGCCAACATCACCCGCCGCAGCCTGATGGCCGGCAGCGCCGCGCTCGTTGCCGGCGCAGCGCTGGCGCCGATGCGCGCCTTCGCCGCCAGCAACATCAACTACTGGCACCATTTCACCAGCCAGGCCGAGTTCGCCGGCCTGCAGGCGGTGATGGAGGCGTTCGCCAAGGCGAAGCCGGACATCACGATCACCCAGGAAAACATCCCGAACCCGGAATTCATGGCGAAGTTCACCGCCGCCGTGGTCTCCGGCAGCCGCCCCGACACGACGATGGTGACGGCCGAGCGCCTCGCCGACATGCTGGCGATGGAAGGCCTCGTCGACATCACCGCCCGCGTCGACGGCTGGAGCGAAAAGGCCCACTTCCCGGAGGACCGCTGGAAGGGCATCTCGCGCGAAGGCAAGATCTACGGCGTGCCGGCCTTCGCCTTCGTCGACTGGGGCTATTACCGCTCCGACTGGTTCGAGGAGGCCGGCATCGCCGGTCCGCCGACCAACTATGCCGAGTTCGTCGACATCGCAAAGAAGCTGACCGACCCGGCCAAGGGCCGCTTCGGCTTCGGCATGCGCGGCGGCGCCGGCGGCCAGAAATACGTGCTCGACATGATGGAATCCTTCGGCGCGCCGGTCGTCGATGCCGAGGGCAATATCGGCCTCGACCGCGACAAGGCGATCGAGGCGGTCAAGTTCTATGCCGGCCTGTTCACCACCGAGAAGGTCGTGCCGCCGAGCGCGCCGGGCGACGGCTACCGGCAGATCATGGAAGCCTTCCGCACCGGCCAGACGGCGATGGTCTGGCACCACACCGGCTCGTTCCAGGAGATTTCGGCCGCCCTCAAGCCGGGCGTCGAGTTCAAGACCTTCGCGATTCCCGCCGGCCCGGCCGCGCGCGTCGCCCGCCTCGCCTATCTCTACAATGCGCTGATGAAGGAAGAGAACGCCGACGCTTCCTGGGACTGGATCAGCTATTGGGGCCAGTCCGAGCCGGCCATCGCCTTCCTGGAAAAGACGGGCTACTTCCCCGCCAATGCCGCCGTGGTCAAGGACGAGCGCATCACCTCGAACCCGCTCTATGCGCCGGCCGTCGAGACGCTTTCGTTCGGCCGCCTGCCGGCCAATTTCGTCGGCATCGCCGGCTGGTCGGAGCATACCGTGCTCGCCGCCTTCCAGAAGGTGCTGATCGGCCAGATGACGGCCGAGGACGCCGTCGACGAGATGATCGCCGGGCTCGAAGAGACCAAATAGCCCCGTGCATCAAGGCATCGTCTTCACCTGAGGGAGAGGTCGACGGCGTAGCCGGCGGGTGAGGGTTTACGGCCTCTCCGGATGGTTCCCTAACCCCTCACCCGGCTCTGCGAGCCGACCTCTCCCTCTGGGAGAGGTAAGGCGACGCCCCCCCCCTCGACCGTTCCTGAAACGCCATCCCTACCGCTCATCGCAATCCGTCAAGGCGTGCCGATCACGCCGGGAGCCTTTCGTGAAGATCACCGATATCCGCGCCTACATCGTCGAGGACGATCACCCGCAATATCCCTTCCGCTGGCGCGAGGGCCTCGCCGGCTCGGGCGACGGCACGCCGCTCGACCAGCGCCCGAAATCGGCGATCCTGCGCATGGATACCGACGAGGGCGTCACCGGCGCGATCAAGATCGGCGACGGCGAGGCGATCGCCAGCCTGACGCGCCGGCGGCTGAAGTCGCTGATCGGCGAGAACCCGCTGATGACCGAGCGGCTCTGGACCAGAATCTGGGAGATCGACCGGATCGAGGAACTGCACATGCGCCATCTCGGCCTGATCGACCAGCTCGCCTGGGACATCAAGGCCAAGAAGGCGGGCCTGCCGCTCTACCAGCTGCTCGGCGGCAATTCGAACCGCATCCAGGCCTATGCCTCGACCGTCACCTGGAACACGATGGAAGAGTATGAGCGCTACATCAAGCAATGCATGGATGTCGGCTTCACCGCCTTCAAGCTGCATGCCTGGGGCGATGCCAAGCAGGATGCCAGGCTCAGCCACAATCTGCGCAAATGGACCGGCGACGACGCGGCGCTGATGTTCGACGGCTCGGCCGGCTGGGATTTCGTCACCTCGCTCTGGTTCGGCCGCCAGCTCGAGGACGCCGGCTTCCTCTGGTACGAGGAACCGATGCGCGAATTCGACCTCAGGAGCTATGTAAAGCTGACCGAGCAGCTCGAAATCCCGGTGCTCGCCGCCGAGACCTCGGATGGCTGTCACTGGAACGCCGCCACCTGGATCGACATGGGCGCGCTCGACATGATGCGCACCTCTTCCTTCTACAAGGGCGGCATCACCGGCGCGATGAAGGTGGCGCATCTGGCGGAATCGCACGGGATGCGCGCCCAGGTGCACGGCATGGGCGTCGCCAACGCGCATATCTGCGGCGCCATCCCCAACAACGACTTCTACGAGCAGCTCGTGATGTCGAGCGAGCAGATCGCCGGCCTCGCCACCATGGCGGAGCTGCCGGTCGTCGACGGCTACATCACCGTACCGGAGACGCCGGGCCTCGGCTTCGAGCCGGACTGGGCCCATCTGGAGCGCACCGCGCTCGCAATCGTCTGAGGAGAAGCGGATGGCCGAACGCATGTCAGCCCTTTCCGAGCCGTCACCCTCGATCTGGCGGCGGCTCGATCCGGCGGCGGCGCTCGGCCGTCTCTCCGAAAGCCGCTACTGGATGTATCTGCTGCTGGTCCCCAGCGCGATCCTGATCCTGGCGGTGGTGCTCTATCCGACCGTCTACGGCTTCCAGCTCAGCTTCCGCCAGATGCGGCTGAACCGGCCGGATCTCGGCACCGGCTTCGTCGGCTTCAAGCACTACATCGCCATGTGGTCCGACAAGGTGTTCTGGCTTTCGCTGCGCAACACCGCCGTCTGGGTCACCTTCGCCGTGGTGATCGAGTTCGGGCTCGGCCTCGTCGCGGCGCTGGCGCTCAACCGCAACCTGCCCGGCACCAAGCTGATGGGCGTGCTGATCCTTTTGCCCTACTTCCTGCCCAACGTCGTCGCCGGCCACATGTGGGCGCTGCTGCTCGACCCGCGCCTCGGCGTCATCAACGACATCCTCGTCCGCCTCGGCTTCCTCGAAACCTACAAGGCCTGGTTCGCCGATCCCTCGACCGCGCTCGGCGCCGCCATCCTCGTCGAGGCCTGGCACGGCTTCCCCTTCTTCGCGCTGCTGCTGCTCGCTGGTTTGAAGGGCGTGCCGGACGACCTCTACAAGGCAGCCTCCGTCGACGGCGCCGGCCCGATCCGGCAATTGCGGCTGATCACGCTGCCGATGCTGCGCTCGGTCATCGCCGCCGCCGTCATCCTCCGCGTCATCGGCCTGGTCAATTCGCCGGATCTCCTGCTGATCCTGACCGGCGGCGGCCCCGGCCAGTCGACCCAGGTGCTGTCGCTCTACGCGTTCCAGAAGGCCTACAAGGACTTCAACTTCGGCTATGCCGGCGCGCTTTCCGTCGTGATGTTCGTGCTGCTCATGCTGTTCGCCTGGGCCTATGTGCGCGTCTCCAAGGTGAACCAGGACTGAGGAACGAGCCATGATCACGACAAGCCGCCGCGCCCGTCTGGCCTGGAACATCGCCACCTATGCGGTGCTCATCACGCTGACGATCTTCTGCATCTTCCCGCTTCTGTGGACCTTCCTGACCTCGCTCAAATACGAGGCCGACATCGTCACCCAGACGATCCAGTACATCCCGACCCGGATCACCTTCGACAATTACGTCGCGATCTGGACCCAGTCCGGCTTCCCGACGCTGGTGTTCAATTCCTTCGTCGTCACGGCGACCACGGTGGCGCTCTGCCTGATCACCGGCACGCTCGCCGCCTATTCCTTCTCGCGCTTCCACTATCGCGGCCGAAGCGCGCTGATGCTGGGCTATCTGGTCATCCGCATGTTCCCGGCCGTCTTGATGATCATCCCGCTCTTCATCCTGATGCGCGGCGTCGGCCTGCTCGACAGCCGCTTCGGCCTCGCGCTTGCCTATACGAGCTTCCTGCTGCCGCTATTCGTCTGGATGCTGAAGGGCTTCTTCGACGCCGCGCCGAAGGAGCTCGAAAGTGCCGCCCGCATCGACGGCTGCACGCGGCTCGGCGCCATGGTCCGCATCGTGCTGCCGCTCGCCCGCAACGGCCTCGTCGCCACCTCCGTCTTCGTCGCCATCGCGGCGTGGAACGAGTTCCTGTTCGCGCTGATGCTCACCACCAGCCAGGGCTCGCGCACCTGGCCGGTCGGCCTGCAGCTGATGGTCGGCGAATTCCAGCTGCCCTGGGGCGTGCTCGCCGCCGGCGGCATCATCAGCATCATCCCCGTCATGATCCTGTTCGCCATCGTGCAGCGGACCATGGTCCACGGAATCACCGCCGGCGCGGTCAAGGGTTGAGGACGAAACCATGTCGACACTGACGCTGAACGGCGTACGCAAGAGCTTCGGCGCGCTCGATGTGCTGCAGAGCATCGACCTGAAGCTGGAGGATGGCGAATTCCTGGTCCTGCTTGGCCCTTCGGGCTGCGGCAAGTCCACCCTTCTGAACCTCATCGCCGGGCTCGAGACGCCGACCGCAGGCGACATCCGGATCGGCGACAAACGGGTCAACGACGTCCACCCGAAGAACCGCAACATCGCCATGGTGTTCCAGTCCTACGCGCTCTACCCGACCATGCCGGTCGAGCGGAACATCGGCTTCGGCCTGGAAATGCGCGGCGTCGAGACGGACACCCGCAAGCGCGCCGTCGATGGCGCGGCGCGCATGCTGCAGGTCGACCACCTGCTCGACCGCAAGCCCGGCCAGCTCTCCGGCGGCCAGCGCCAGCGCGTCGCCATGGGCCGCGCCATCGTGCGCGAGCCGGAATTGTTCCTGTTCGACGAACCGCTCTCCAACCTCGACGCCAAATTGCGCGCCGAGATGCGCACGGAGATCAAGCGCCTGCACAACCGGCTCGGCACCACGGTCGTCTATGTGACGCACGACCAGATCGAGGCGATGACGCTCGGCACCCGCATCGCGGTGATGAAGGGCGGCGTGATCCAGCAGCTCGCCGACCCGATGACCACCTATGAAAAGCCGGCCAACATGTTCGTCGCCGGCTTCATCGGCTCGCCCTCGATGAATTTTGTCCATGGCGTCTTGGCACGCGACGATGAGCACATGGCGCTGAAAACGGAAGGCAGGGACCCGACGACGATTCGCCTGCCGCGCGTCGCCGCCAATCTGGAAGGCCTTGCCGGCCGCAAGGTGGTGCTCGGCGTGCGGCCGGAATCCTTCGCGGCCAACGCCTCCGAGCCGGATTTGACCGGCACGATCGACGTCGTCGAGCCGACCGGCCCGGACACGCTGGTGGTGCTGACGCTGGGCGGGCAATCGATCACGGCAAGGCTTGGCCCCAAGCTCGCGATCGCACCGGGCGAACCCCTCGGCCTCGCCATCCAGCCCGACTCGATCAGCCTGTTCGACCCGGACTCGGGCAACCGGATCGAGTGAACGGCCCCGCGCGCGCCTAGGCGACCTGTCGCTGAAGCACGACCGCCGCCTTCTTGCGGTCGGATATCGCGTAGCGAAGCAGCATCCGGGCAAGGTTCGTCAAGCGGACGCGGTGGACGACATGGATCAGTGGCGCGACCCGCCGGAAGCGCCGGCGCGTCCGGCGTGGGAGTTCCGGCGCAATGACCCGCATGTCGGCCCAGCAACGGTCCATGCGCGGCTTGTCGCCAGCCTTCGACCCGTTGATGTAGTCGCCGACGACGGAACGAAAGAACCGCGGCGCAACCAGATCCCGGATCCAGAACTGATGCAATCTCGGCTCATTGGGATACGTCTCGACCAGCTTGCGATAGTAGATCATCCGCGAGACGGCCATCCGCAGGCTGTACGAGGTGGATCCGGGATGAATCCGCCACTTCGTCACGGCGTGATCGACGTAGGCGCTGCGATAGCCATCGCGGAAAATCCGGAGAAAGAAGTCGTCGTCCTCATAGCCGGACAGCCGCTCGTCGAATTTTCCCGCAGCGAAAAAGGCGCCCTTCTCGATGAGCGTCGCGCCGGGAAGAATGAACATATCCTCGCCCAGGCACTGCTGCAGCGTCGTCTTGGGATGCGTCGCGCAGAAGATGTCCAGGCAGTTGTGAGCCACCATCTTCCCGTCGCGGTCGACGTGATCGAGGTTGCCATAGACGACCGCCAGACGCTCGTCCGTGGCCGCGTCGACAAAGGGCTGCCGAAGCGTTGCGAGATGGTCCGGATACCAGATGTCGTCCTGGTCCAGCAGCGCGATGTGGCTGCTGCTGCATCGTTCGGCGGCAAAGTTTCGGGCCGAAGACTGGCCGCCATTCGGCTTGCGGAGAAGCGTGATCGGATGGATCTTCGCCATTTCTTCGACGATCGCGGGGCCGTCATCGGTCGAGCCGTCGTCGACGACGAGGATTTCGTCAGAGGGCCAGGACTGCGCCAACACGCTCTCCAACGCATCGCGAATGAAGGCGCCGCCGTTGTAGAGCGGGATGATCGTCGCGATCGTAAGGATCGTCATGCATGGCTCCCGAAAAGACAAGCTTCATCACACCCTTGTCCGATTCTGAAGCGTTAGGAAAAATCGCTGACGATTGCCAGCCCACCCGGTACAGAGAATGCGGTATGCAACGCTGATTGAATCGATCATCCATGACCGCAGAGAACTCGACGCTAGACCCCTACGCATTTCACATGATCGACGCGCTGTGGTGCGATCTGCACGGCGTGTATGTGAAGGGCTGGGCGCACGCCTATTTCGCGGCTCCGACGGCCATCCATCTGCGTAGCGGCGAATCCCGCACGACGGCGACGGAGCTTTTCGATCGCCCGGACCTGCAGCCGTTCTTTCCCTCGCTCGCCTCGACCCGCTGCGGCTTTGCCGTCTACCTGCCCTGCGCGCCATTCCGGCCCGTGACGCTGGAGGTCGAAACCGCGCACGGCACGCTGGAATTCGACGTGGCCGGCCTTCCCGCCGACCACCCGCTCAATTCCCCCGCCAGCGATGCCGGCCTGCCGGTCGACCAGTTCATCGCCGAGATGAAGCGAAGCGGCGGCACGGTCCTCGAAATCGGCGCGCGCGCCGTCAGCCCGTTAGCGGTCCTGAACGCCGGCAGGTTCGCCCCGGAATGCAAATTCATCGGGCTGGACATCCACAAGGCTCCCGGCGTCGACATCGTCGGCGACGCGCATTTTCTCAGTGACCATGTGGCGGCCGGAAGCCTGGACGGCGTCTGTTCCTACGCTGTCATAGAGCACCTGGCCTGTCCCTGGCTGGTAGCGCACGAGATCAACAAGGTCCTGAAGATCGGCGGCCTCACCCTGCACGCAGTGCCGCACTCGTTTCCGATCCACGAGATGCCGAACGATTTCTGGCGCATGTCGAGCGAGGGGCTGAAGATTCTCTTCTCTCCGGCCATGGGTTTCGAGGTCGTCGCGGCCGGCATGACGGACCCGGTGCGGATGCTGATACACCCCTCGCTCCGATCGGGGCCGATGTTGGATTTCCAGCTTCACGACGGCATGGCCAATGCCTGGATCCTCGCCCGCAAGACGTCCGACCTACCGGACGACGCCGTCCGCTGGCCGCTGGAGCGCGCAGTCTCCTTCGAGCACGGCAGGGCCTATCCGTCGCATGGCGCCGGCTGAAGCGCCGGAAACGCCCTCCCAACGAAACGCACGGTCGGAAAGGACCGAACCTTGTCCATCCGATTCAACGAAGGCCACTGGCAGCCTTCGACCTTCGCCTGCCCCGTCTGCGCCGGCTCGGCTCCGAAGCCGCATCTTCTCACGGTCGGCAACACCCAGTCGGCGGAAAAGCCGGGCTCGCCGCTGCATCTCTATCGCTGTGATGACTGCCTTTCGCTGACCTATGATCCGTTCCCCGAGATCGACTACACGCAGCACACCTCGACCGACCTCGCCGTCCGCGACTATGTGGAGTTCAACGCCGCGATCGACCTGATCGCGCGAAACATCCTGCGCGCCATTCCCGAAGGCAGCCACGGCCGACTGCTCGACATCGGCTGCGGCTTCGGCTTCGGGCCGGCGGCGGTGCGCGGCATGTCCGGCTGGCAGGTGAAGGGCTACGAGCCTTCCCGCTACGGCGAGTTGGGGCGGGAACAGCTGAAGCTCGATATCGTCAGCGCATTCGCGAACCGGAATGCCGAACCCGGCGACCGCTTCGACATCGTGCACTGCTCCGAGGTGATCGAGCACGTCCAGAACCCGCACGAATTCATCGATATCCTGGCGAGCTATCTGACCGATGCGGGCGTTCTGATCCTGACGACGCCGGATGCCGACCGGATCCGGCCCGCTACCGATCCGAGCTCGCTGCTGGCGCTGCTCTCGCCGGGCGCCCACACCGTCCTGTTCAGCGAAGCCGCCCTGACGGACGCGCTCAGGGCCGCCGGCTTCGCCCATGTCGAGATCGACCGGAGCGCGCCGAGCATGCTGGTCTATGCCTCGCGGCAGCCGCTGCGGCTCCACCAGCGATCCCCGGCCGAATTCGCCGGGCTGCTGCACCGATACCTGCAAGAGGCACTTGATCGCGCCACGCCCGGCACGCCGCTGGCTACCGGGCTACGCTACCGGTTGTTCCGGAGTGCAATGGACGGCGGCGATTATGCACTGGCCGAGACGGTGTTCACCGCCGATCTGGCGGATGCGGCGCCGATGGTCGACGACATCGGGACGTCGGCGGGGTTCGCCGCGCGCTGGCCGATCTGCATCGCCGCCTCAACCTATTATCTCGCCATGCTGATGATGATCCACCGAGCCGACTATCCCGGGGCAGCACGGCATTTCCGGGCCGCTGCCCGGCTCTGCCACACCAAGATCCGCCTTTCGCCTGCCACCGCCGTGGTCGAATCCGACCTCCTGTGGCGGGCGGTCTATCATGAGGCGCTGGCGCTCAAATACGCCGGCAGGACGAGTCACGCGCTGGCGCGGCTCGCCGCCTTCGTCGATTTCGATGGCGCCGCCTCGCCGCGCGTGCCGGAAAACCTACGCCCCGACGTGATCGCGCTCCGTGACGAGCTTCTCGGCCTGCCGGAATCGCCCTAGGATCCGCGCTCCGTCGGGAACGGCGCAGCGCGCCTCAGTGGCTGGTGCCGGTGCCGCTGCCCTTGGGCTCGGCGCCCATCACCGGGATGTGGCGGGTCTTTTCCTGGGCCGCATTCTTCGGCAGCACGATGGTGAGGACGCCGTTCTCGACATTCGCCCGCACCTGGTCGCGATTCACCGATTGCGGCAGGCGGACGGAGCGCATGAAACGGCCGAACGACCGCTCGACGAAGTGGTAGTTCTCCTTGTCTTCCTTCTGCTCCAGCCGCTTCTCGCCGCGAATGGTCAGCATGTCGTCGTCGAGCGTGACGTCGACATCCTTCTCCGCCACGCCGGGCAACTCGGCGGTGATGCGGATCTCGGAATCGGTCTCGGAGACGTTGATCTGCGGCATCAGCATGCCGGCTTCCTGGCCTTCCGCGCCGGCAGTCGGCAGCCCGCCGCCACGAAACACGTCCTCGAACAGGCGGTTCATGCCGCGCTGAAGCGAGAAGAACGGGTCGCTGCCGGCCAGCTGGCTGCCGCCGAAGGGGACGAGCGGATGACGTGCCATGATCGTTTCTCCTGTCGATGGGATCGCCGGCCTGTCGTCGATACCGACCGCCCTGCCCCGGCCGGCATCGCAGCGCAGGACGGAGGGCGCGACGGAAACGCCGGCCGGGGCCGAGCGCGAACCGTCTCCGCCTGCAGCCAAATAGCGTGCGGCGGGGGAGTTTCGAGGGAGGTCGGCCCGGCGGCGGGGGCGGCGGGAAGCGCGCCCGGCCGTGTCTCGCCGCACCGGCGAAAGAAGCCCGAAAAGCAAAAAGGCCACGGAAACCGTGGCCTTTTTGATCATCCGGTGGGTGACCGGAGAAATTGGAGCGGGTGAAGCGATTCGAACGCTCGACCCTAACCTTGGCAAGGTTATGCTCTACCCCTGAGCTACACCCGCTTGCATCCGGCGCCGCCGGCATGCGCACCTTATGGCGCAAGCCCGGATCGATTGCAAGCGTCCGGACGAGTTTGCACAGGCCGTGCGAACAACGCGATCGCCGGGCGCCAACGGGGCGTTTCGGACCCGGGCGGCCGGCCCGATCCGTTCAGCCGGCGCATGATTTTCCCGGGAAAACACAGATAAGCGAAAGTCGCCGCGCCGCGATGCCAAGACGATCGCGAGCCGAAAAGCAAAAAGGCCACGGAAAACCGTGGCCTTTTTGAACATCCGGTGGGTGACCGGAAGAATTGGAGCGGGTGAAGCGATTCGAACGCTCGACCCTAACCTTGGCAAGGTTATGCTCTACCCCTGAGCTACACCCGCATACATCCGGCGCCGCCGGCGTGCGCACCTTATGACCGAAGCTCTGATCGATTGCAAGAGGGTTTTTTCATCCCGATTTGGGCCAGAAAGCTGCCACCGGTCCGCCACGATGCGCGACCTTTTTACCGCAGCGCACCCGTGAATCCGGCCTTTCGCGCCCTCGCCCCCGGCTTCAGGGTCGTCAGGCGGCAGAGAGCGTGCTACCTCCCCGACACGGGTAAGCCAGGGGTGGCTGAGATAGGAAGTTTCGGGTGCGTTCTTGCCCGGACTCGCATCTCTTGAGGTTCCCATGAATAAGCTCCTTCTCGCCGGCGCCGCCCTGGTCGCACTCACCGGCGCCGCATCGGCCGCCGATCTCACCTACGAGCCGGCCCCCGCTCCCGCCCCTGTCGTCACCGAAGCCGCCTTCGACTGGACCGGCTTCTATGTCGGTGTGCATGGCGGCGCGCTGTTCGGCGACTTCACCGGCGATCTCGATGGCTTGAGCGGCACCGGCGGCCTCGTCGGCGCGCAGGCCGGCTACAACTACCAGATCGACCATTGGGTGATCGGCGTCGAGACCGACATCGCCTATTCGTCGCTGAAGGACGTCGCCGAACTGCAGTGGCTCGGCAAGACCACGGCCCGCGCCGGTTACGCCTGGGACAACTTCCTGCTCTACGCCAAGGGCGGTGTCGCCTATGGCGACCTGAAATATGCCGACGAGAGCCAGTGGGCGGTCGGCTGGACGGCGGGTGCCGGTGTCGAATACGCCTTCACCAAGAACCTCACCGCCCGTCTCGAGTACGACTATGTCGACCTCGGCAACAAGGACATCGGCAACTTCGATCCGGTCGTCAATGGCGGCGCCACGGGTCACGCGATCACGGCCGGCCTGAACTTCAAGTTCTGATCGACCCGATCCCGAATGCATGGAAAGCCCGGCCTCGCGCCGGGCTTTCTTTTGGGACGAATCTCCACTGGCGCGGGCGCTTGCCGCCCCCGCCGCGACGTGCTTCACAAGGGCGCAAACTCGCAACGAAGAGCGATGGAAAGATGCCGGCCAGCCAGGACGATCTGTTCGCGTTTCTCGAAGGCCTCGGCATCGAGACGACCACCGTCACCCATCCGCCGCTCCATACGGTGGAGCAGTCGCAGGCGCTGCGCGGCACCATCGAGGGCCTGCACAGCAAGAACCTGTTCCTGAAGGACAAGAAGGGGGCGCTGTTCCTCGTCGTCGCGCAGGAGGACGCGGTGATCGACCTGAAGCGCCTGCACGAGCGCATCGGCGCCTCCGGCCGTGTCTCGTTCGGCTCGGCCGAGCTGATGCAGAGCCGGCTCGGCGTGCTGCCGGGCTCGGTGACGCCGTTCGGCGTCCTGAGCGACCAGCCGGCCGAGATCCGCGTCGTGCTCGACGCGGCGCTGGTCGAAGGCGGCCCGGTCAACTTCCATCCGCTCGTCAACACGGCGACGACGACGATCGCCGCGGACGATCTCATGACCTTCCTGCGCGCCACCGGGCACGAGCCGCTTCTGCTCGCCTTTTCCGGGCCTTCCGGCAATCCGGATTTGTAAATCCGGGCTCGAAGCGCCATGTTCAGCCCAACATGCCGGCGCCGCGCCGGCCCCCGACGATCGAGGCAATCCGCATGAACCAGCAAAGCTTCAGCTCCGGCACGACCGCGACCCAGCCCGGCAACGGCGCCGACGCGCTGATCAAGGACACGACGACCAACAGCTTCGCCAAGGACGTGCTGGAGGAATCGCGCCGCCAGCCGGTGCTCGTCGATTTCTGGGCCCCCTGGTGCGGCCCGTGCAAGCAGCTGACGCCGGTGATCGAGAAGGTCGTGCAGACGGCGCGCGGCACGGTTCGCCTGGTCAAGATGAACATCGACGATCATCCGCAGATCGCCGGCCAGCTCGGCATCCAGTCGATCCCGGCCGTCATCGCCTTCGTCGACGGCCGCCCGGTCGACGGCTTCATGGGCGCGCTGCCGGAAGGCCAGATCAAGGAATTCATCGAGC
Source organism: Kaistia nematophila (assembly GCF_026343855.1). Lineage (NCBI taxonomy): Bacteria > Pseudomonadati > Pseudomonadota > Alphaproteobacteria > Hyphomicrobiales > Kaistiaceae > Kaistia > Kaistia nematophila. The sequence goes on from NZ_JAPKNK010000001.1 coordinate 31,747, forward strand.
GCGTGGCCGGCCCCGCCGGCGGCGCCGAAATCGAGGCCGCGCTGGCCGAGGCGGACGGCCTCGTCGAGCAGGGCCAGTTCGCCCAGGCGGCCGAGCTCTTCGCCGCGATCCTCGCCGCCGAGCCGGACACCTTCAAGGCGCTGGTCGGCCTCGCCCGCTGCGATGTCGCGACCGGCAATATCGACGCGGCGCGCGAACTGCTCGATTCGCTGCCCGACGACAAGGCCAGAGATCCCGGCGTCAGCGCCATCCGTGCCCAGATCGCGCTCGCCGACCAGGCCGCCGATCTCGGCGAGGAGGGCGAATTGCGCGCCCGCATCGAGGGCAATCCGAAGGATTTCGACGCCCGCTTCGACCTCGCCCTGCTGCTCAACGCCAAGGACCAGCGCGAAGACGCCGCCGACCAGCTTCTTGACATCTTCCGCATGAACCGCAGTTGGGAAGAGGACAAGGCCCGCAAGCAGCTCGTGCAGTTCTTCGAGGCCTGGGGGCCGACCGACGAGGCGACCCTCTATGGTCGTCGCCGGCTTTCTTCCCTTCTCTTCGCGTAAGGCGCTGTTCGCATGCAGGCAGGCAATGCCACCTACGAAGGTCCGGACGATCTGCCTGGCCTGATTCCGGTCTTCCCGCTCCCCGAAGCGCTGCTCCTGCCGCGCGGCCAGATGCCCCTCAACATCTTCGAGCCCCGCTACATGGCGATGGTCGACCACGCCATGGCCGGCGACCGCATCATCGGCATGGTGCAGCCGATGACGGTGACCGAGGACGGCGAAGAGGCGGCAGAGCTGTTCGCCGTCGGCTGCGCCGGCCGCATCACCTCCTATTCGGAGACGGGCGATGGCCGCTACATGATCTGCCTGACCGGCATCAGCCGCTTCCGCATCCTGGAGGAGGTGGAGCCGGAATCGGGCTTTCGTCGCTGCCGCGTCTCGGCCGCCGACTTCCCGTCGGATTTCGTCGAGGACGCCGGTTCCGAGACGGTCGACCGCGGCCACCTGCTCGACACGTTCCGCCTCTATCTCGACGCCAACCAGCTCGAGGCCGATTGGGACAGCATCGAGAAGGCGTCGAACGAGACGCTGGTCAACGCGCTGTCGATGATGAGCCCCTATGGCATGGCCGAGAAGCAGGCGCTGCTCGAGGCGCCGGACCTGCGCACCCGCGCCGAGACGCTGATCGCGCTCACCGAGATCTCGCTGGCGCGGCGCGGCGACGGCACCGCCAATTCGCAGCTGCAATAGGAGCGGACCATGGTCCATGTCGAGCGCCCGGCCAGCCGGATCGACGCCAAGCTCTTGGAGCTGCTCGTCTGTCCGCTCACCAAGACGACGCTCGAATATGACGCCGAGCGCCAGGAACTGGTGAGCCGCGCCGCGCGGCTCGCCTACCCGATCCGCGACGGCATCCCGATCCTGCTGCCGGACGAAGCCCGTCCGTTCTGAGGCGGCCCGGGGCTCCCCAGAGTCGGGTGTCCTGCCACCGCCGATTTCCCATCCTCGCCGTCATCCCGGGCGCAGACCCAGGATCCATCCAGCCGCAATGTTGAGGATCCAGCCGAAAGCCCGGCTGCATGGATCCCCGCCGACGCGGGGATGACGCCGGATTGCGTCCACCGGGGCAGCGCCGGCACGCCGCAATCAAGCAAGCCCCTCACCCAACCCTCTCCCGCAAGCGGGCGAGGGCTTTTCGGCCGGCTCCTTTTGAGACGCCATGGCCCGACGGGGTGCCGGCTAGCCCCTCGCCCGCTTGCGGGAGAGGGTCGGGGTGAGGGTCTACGGTCAGATCGCCTCGCCGCGCAGAAGGCGGGGGCCGGCCTGGCCGACATTGGAGGCGGCGCCGATAAAACTGTCCTTCAGCCGTGGCAGCCGGTCGACGAGGCCGAGGCCGACATCGCGCAGAATCCGCAGCGCCGGATTGTCGTTCGAGAACAGCCGCGTCAGCCCGTCGGTGACGATGCCCATCTGCACCGTGTCGAAACGGCGCCAGCGCTCGTAGCGCTCGAGAATGTCGAGCGTGCCCGGATCGAGCCCGAGGCGGGCCGCGTCGACCACCGTCTCCGCAAGCGCCGCCGCATCCTTGAAGCCGAGATTGAGCCCCTGGCCGGCGATCGGGTGGATCGCATGCGCGGCGTCGCCGACCAGCGCCACGCGCGGCGCGATGAAGGAGCGCGCCAGCTTCAGGCCGATCGGATAGGCGCGGCGCGGACCGATCGCCTCGATCGGGCCGAGATGGTGGCCGAAGCGGCGCTCGAGCTCGAGCTGAAAGGTGAACTCGTCCGCCGCGACCAGCCGCTCGGCGTGCTCGCTGCGCTCCGACCAGACCAGCGACGAACGGTTGCCCGGCAGCGGCAGGATCGCGAAGGGACCGGCCGGCAGGAAATGCTCCTCGGCGCGGCCGTGATGCGGCCGCTCGTGCTGCACGGTGGTGACGATGCCGGACTGGCCATAGTCCCAGCCGACCGTGCGGATGCCGGCGAGATCGCGCAGGCGCGACCTGGCGCCGTCGGCGGCGACCAGCAGGCGGGCGGAGATCGTCCTGCCGCTGCCGAGCTTCGCCTCGACGGCGCTGGCGCGGGTGACGAAATCGGCGACCGAATCACCTGTGATCAGCTCGACGCCGGCATCGCGGCAGGCCTCGGACAGCGCGCCGACCAGCGCCCCGTTCGGCACCATGTGCGCGAAGGGCTCGCCATCGTCGACGGAACCGGAAAAGGTGAGAAACACCGGCCGCACCGCGTCGCGCAGGCGGCTGTCGGTGACGATCATCTCGTGGATCGGCTGGCTGGTGTCGACGATCTTGTCCCAGATGCCGAGCGTGCCGAGCATCCGCTTCGCCGCCGCCGCGATCGCCGAGGCGCGGCCGTCGCGCGCGCCGCTGCCTGCCGGCGCCGGATCGACGACGGCGATGGCAAGCGACGGCGCGCCCTGCTTCAGCGCCAGCGCCGTGCACAGCCCGACATAGCCGCCGCCGGCGATCAGGACGTCGATGGCAGGGGTTCGCTGCTGCTGCGTGGCCATGGACTCCATCCCTTCCGGCGATCCGCCGCTTGACTTGACCGGCCAGCCGCCGGAGCGCTACCTGCCGATACGAAATTCCCGAACGCGACCGATGCAAGCATGATCGACGACCTTCTCTCGATACTCGATCTCGAACCGCTCGAACACAATCTGTTCCGGGGTCGCAGCTTCGACCCCGGCTGGCAGCGCGTCTTCGGCGGCCAGGTCATCGGCCAGGCTCTGGTCGCCGCCTCGCGCACCGTCACCGACCGGCCCGTGCATTCGCTGCATGGCTATTTCCTGCGCGCCGGCGATCCCGCCGCGCCGATCGTCTACGAGGTCGAGCGCGTCCGCGACGGCGGCAGCTTCTCCACCCGCCGCGTCGTCGCCATCCAGCACGGCCAGACCATCTTCATCATGTCCGCCTCCTTCCACATCCGCGAGGCCGGGCTAGACCACCAGATCGCCATGCCGGACGTGCCGGCGCCGGAAGAGCTGCCGGTCGACGGCGAGATCGGCGCCGCCCTGCTCGACGGCGCGCCGCCCGGCGTGCGCCGCTACTGGGAGCGGCTGCGGCCGATCGAATTGCGCCCGGTCGACCTCAAGGGCTATTTCCGCCGCGACGAGCCGCGCAGCCACCAGGCGATCTGGATCCGCGCTAAGACCACGATCGGCGACGATCCGGTTCTGAACAGCTGCGTGCTCGCCTATGCCTCCGACCTGACGCTGCTCGACACCACCCTCCTGGCGCATGGCAGGTCGGCCTTCGACGCCGGCCTGCAGGTCGCGAGCCTGGACCATGCGCTCTGGTTCCACCGGCCGTTGCGTATGGATGACTGGCTGCTTTATGTCGAGGACAGCCCGTCCGCCTTCGGCGCGCGCGGCTTCAACCGCGGCAGCCTGTTCGACCGCCGCGGCGTGCTCGTCGCCTCGGTGGCGCAGGAAGGCCTGGTCCGGCCGGTCAGCCGCTGACGCGGATTTGCGCAGGCGCCATCCGGGCGCCTATTATTTAGGCAAATGATCGCAATTGCCTTCGCCGTGATCACGGTTTGCGGCAAGAGCGCGGCAACGCCCATTCTTTGACGTCTTATCTGCCGTTGTTCTCGGCGGTCCGCATTTTTTTCGGCAAATTTCAGAACTTGGCACGGACCTTGATTGGCCTATGCCAGCGGCGGCGCTCGCTTGTCCGCGATCGTTGCCGAGGGCCGAGAGAGATCGGAGCCCTTCGTCCACCAGACGCAGAGAGAAATGGGATCCGAACCGATGCAAATCGTCATGGCGATTATCAAGCCATTCAAGCTGGATGAGGTCCGCGATGCCCTGACCGGCATTGGCGTGCAGGGCCTGACCGTGACCGAGGTCAAGGGCTACGGACGCCAGAAGGGTCATACCGAGATCTACCGTGGCGCCGAATACGCCGTCAGCTTCCTGCCCAAGCTCAAGATCGAGGTCGCGGTGGCGAGCGAGGCCGTCGACAAGGTCGTCGAGGCGATCGCCGGCGCCGCCAAGACCGGCCAGATCGGCGACGGCAAGATCTTCGTCTACCAGATCGAGCAGGCCGTCCGCATCCGCACCGGCGAGACTGACGCCGACGCGCTCTAGGCCCCGTCCGACCGCGCCGTCGCCCGGCGGCGGCGGATGAGCAGAATTTCAAGTCGACCCACCATCCCATCGAAGACCAGCTGCGAGAAGGGCACCGCCCCGGGCGCAGGCAACCGGCGGAAACGCCGGCCCGACAGGAGAAATGCAATGAACCTTCGAAATGCTCCCTTCTCTCTGGCTGCGGCGGGAGGCGCGCTTCTGGCTTCGGCCGTCGCCGCCTTCGCGCAGGACGCCACCGAACCGGCGGTCGAGGCGGTCACCGCCGCCGTGCCGACGCTGAACTCCGGCGACACCGCCTGGATGCTCGTCTCGACCATCCTCGTCCTCGCCATGATCGTTCCGGGCGTCGCGCTGTTCTACGGCGGCCTCGTCCGCGCCAAGAACATGCTGTCGGTGCTGATGCAGGTTCTCCTGATCGCCTGCGTGGCGATGATCATCTGGGTATTCTACGGCTACAGCCTCGCCTTCACCGATGGCGGCGCGCTGATCGGCGGCCTGTCGAAGGCCTTCCTCGCCGGCATCACGCCGGACACGCTTTCCGGCACCATCCCGGAATATGTCTTCCTTTCGTTCCAGATGACCTTCGCGGCCATCACCGCGACGCTGATCGTCGGCTCGTTCGCCGAGCGCACGAAGTTCGCGGCCGTCATCCTGTTCATGATCCTCTGGATCACGATCGTCTACCTGCCGATCGCCCACTCGGTCTGGCAGTCGACGGGCTGGCTGTTCAAGCGCGGCGCGCTTGATTTCGCCGGCGGCACGGTCGTCCACATCAACGCCGGTATCGCCGGCCTGGTTGGCGCCCTGATCATCGGCAAGCGCACCGGCCTCGGCAAGGACCTGATGCCTCCCCATTCGCTGACGCTCTCCATGGTCGGCGCGGCCATGCTGTGGGTCGGCTGGTTCGGCTTCAACGCCGGTTCGGCCCTGACGGCCGGCTCGGTCGCCGGTCTCGCCACCATCAACACCTTCGTCGCCACGGCGGGTGCCGCCATCGGCTGGTCGCTGATCGAGTGGATCGTCCGCGGCAAGCCCTCCATGCTGGGCGCGATCTCCGGCGTCGTCACCGGCCTGGTCGCCGTTACCCCGGCTGCCGGCTTCATCGGCCCGGTCGGCGCCATTGTCCTCGGCTTCATCGCCTCGCTGATCTGCTTCTTCTTCGTCACGACGGTGAAGAACACCTTCGGCTATGACGACAGCCTCGACGTTTTCGGCATCCACGGCGTGGGCGGCATCGTCGGCGCCATCGCAACCGGCATCCTGGTCTCCCCGTCGCTCGGCGGCGTCGGCGTCGCCGACTACGCGATGGGCCACCAGCTCTGGATCCAGATCGAAGGCGTGCTGTTCACCCTCGTCTGGTCGGGCGTCGGCTCGGCGATCCTCTACAAGATCGTCGACGTCATCGTCGGCCTGCGCGTCCGCAAGGAAGTCGAGAGCGAAGGCCTCGACATCGTCGAGCACGGCGAGCGCGCCTACCACGGTTAAGACCGGCTGGCGCCGCGAGGCGCCACCCGCACACCACACAAGAAACAACACCTTCCAGAGCGACGAGACCCCGGCCCTGCGGCCGGGGTCTTTTTTTGGCCATGCCGGCCATGGTTAAAGCGGGCTTAACCAACGGCCACTACGGTGGTTTCCTCGGACCCCAGATACAAGGATCGGCGCCATGCTCGGCCCGACGAGCACCAGAAAATCGACCTCGCCCTTCGCCCGCCTGAATGAACAGCTGGCCGGCGTCGAACCTGGCATGCCGGCGATCAACCTCACCATCGGCGAACCGCAGCACCCGATCCCGTCCTTCGTGGCGCCGGTGATCGCGGAAAACGTCGCCCTGTTCGGCCGCTATCCGCCGATCCGCGGCACCGACGCGTTCCGACAGACCATCGCCGGCTGGCTCGACCAGCGCTACGGCCTCACGGCCCGCATCGATCCCGAGCGCATGGTGCTGCCGCTGAACGGCTCGCGCGAGGGGCTGACGCTCGCCGCGCTGAGCGCCCGCCAGCGCCGGCCGGACATCGAGACGCCGGTCGTGCTGCTGCCGAACCCGTTCTACCAGGCCTATGCCGCCGGCGCCGAAGTCGCCGGGGCGGAGGTGGTGCTGCTCGGCTCCGGCCGCGATGGCTCCTTCCCGGATCTCGGCCGCGTCGACGAAGCGGTGCTCGCCCGCACCATCGCCGTCTACGTCGCCTCGCCGACCGCGCCGCAGGGCGACGTCGCCACGCTGGCCGACTGGACGCAGGTGATCCAGATCGCCCGCGCGCATGATTTCATGGTGTTCGCCGACGAGTGCTATTCCGAAATCTACCGCGACGCGCCGCCGCCCGGCGTGCTGCAGGCGGCCGATAGCCTCGGCGCCGGCCATGGCAACATCCTGACCTTCCATTCACTGTCGAAGCGCTCCAACCTGCCGGGCCTGCGCTGCGGGTTCGTCGCCGGCGACCCCGATTTCCTCGACAACTGGCAGCGCTTCCGCAACGTGGCGGCGCCGCAGGTGCCGGGCCCGATCCAGGCCGTGGCCGTCGCCGCCTATTCGGACGAGAGCCACGTCGCCGAGAACCGCGCCCTCTACAACGCCAAATACGACGCCGCGCTGAAGACGCTGGGACCGAAGGTCCGCGCCAGCCGGCCGGAAGGCGGCTTCTTCCTCTGGCTCGAGGTCGGCGACGGCGTCGCGGCGGCGGACCGGCTCTGGCGCGAGGCGGGCGTGCGCACCATTCCCGGCGAATATCTGTCGCTGCCGCTGCCGGACGGCAGCAATCCCGGCGCGCCCTATATCCGCGTCGCCATGGTGCAGGATCTCGCGATCACCCAGGAAGCGCTGACCCGGATGGCGCGGGTGCTTGGCTGAGCGCCGCGAGGCGCGACGAATACCGGCCCGCGTGACGACGACGCGGCCATGCATGAAAGGGAGCATCGACGGGCATCGGCCCGACAGCTCCGGCGAAGGAGGCAGCGCGGCGATGGCCCGGCAATGTCGGACCATCGGCGCGCCAGATGCGCAAAGGACATGAGCGGACAATGCGTTCGACACGATCGGTTACAATGCCCATGCCCGCCGAGGACGAAGGCGGGATGAGCCGCCTCGTCCGCCGCCATCTCGGACAATTGCTCGGCCTGGCGCTCATCGCCGCCATCGCCGCCACCGCGACGGCGCTCGCCACTTGGACGGTCGACGATCCCTCGCTTTCCTATGCGGTGAGCAAGCCGGCCGCCAACATGCTCGGCCTGCCGGGCGCGATCATCGCCGACCTCCTGATGCAGTTCCTCGGCCTCGCCGTCTCGGTGCTGCTGCTGCCGGCGGTGGTCTGGGGCTGGCGCTGCCTGTTCGGCGGCCGCCCCTTCCGCAAGACGATGCTGCTCTCCTGGCTCGGCGCCAGCGCCTTCGCCGCGGCGGTGATGGCGCTGATGCCGGTCACGCCGAAATGGCCGCTGCCGACCGGCATGGGCGGTGTCATCGGCGACATCCTCGCCCGCCTGCCGGCGCTCGTCGTCGGCACGCCCGTCAGCGCCAACGCCACGCTCGTCTCCGGCGCGTTCTTCGCCATCGTCGCCGTCGCCCTGTTCCTGCACGCGACCGGCTTCATCCGCTTCGGCCGCGAGGAGGAGGAACGGCCACAGGCCCGCGAGGCCGCCCGAGCCGCACCGGCCAGGCGCCCGCGCCGCGACGAGGATTTCGACGCCGACGACCTGATGGGCGACGAGGAGCGCACGAGCTTCCTGGCCGTGCCGCTCGGCGCCATGGCGCATTTCGGCTATTCGGCCAAGGCGAGCCTGGCGCGCCTGTTCGGTCGCGGCGAGGCCGGCAAGGCCGCGCGCAGGAGCGACCCGGACCTTGAAGACGTTCGAGGCGGCCGGGTCGAGCCGCGCATGGCGGGCCAGGCGGCCGGTCAGGCCGGCGGCCGCGTCCGCACCGCCCCGCTCGACGACGCCGAGGACGACTGGTCCGGCGACGACGAGGACGAGCTGCCGCCGCCGGCGCCCGCCGGCCGCGCCGCCCAGCCCGCGGCGCGCGCGAAACCCGGCAAGCGCCAGACCCGCGACGTGCAGCCGACACGCGGCCAGAACGACGTTTTCGAACTGCCGACGCTCGACTTCCTGACCGCGCCGCGCGCCGTCGATCCGCGCACCAAGATCAACACCGAGGCGCTGGAGCAGAACGCCCGCGTGCTCGAAGGCGTACTCGACGATTTCGGCATTCGCGGCGACATCATCAATGTCCGCCCCGGCCCGGTCGTGACGCTCTACGAGCTGGAGCCGGCGCCCGGCATCAAGTCGTCGCGCGTCATCGGCCTTGCCGACGACATCGCCCGCTCGATGAGCGCGATCGCCGCGCGCGTCGCCGTCATTCCCGGCAAGAACGCCATCGGCATCGAGCTGCCGAACGCCCGCCGCGAAATGGTGTTCCTGCGCGAGATGCTGGCCGCCGAGGATTTCGAGAACTCCAAGGCGCGGCTGCCGATCAGCCTCGGCAAGACGATCGGCGGCGAGCCCGTCGTCGTCGACCTCTCGCGCATGCCGCATCTGCTCGTCGCCGGCACCACCGGCTCCGGCAAGTCGGTCGCCATCAACACCATGATCCTGTCGCTGCTCTACCGGCTGACGCCGGAGGAATGCCGGCTGATCATGATCGACCCGAAGATGCTGGAGCTCTCCATCTATGATGGCATCCCGCATCTCCTGACCCCGGTCGTCACCGACCCGAAGAAGGCCGTCGTCGCGCTGAAATGGACCGTGCGCGAGATGGAGGACCGCTATCGCAAGATGTCCAAGGTCGGCGTCCGCAACATCGACGGCTACAACGCCCGCGTCGGCCAGGCGAAGGCGCGCGGCGAGATCCTGACGCGGACGATCCAGACCGGGTTCGACAAGGAGACCGGCGAGGCGATCTACGAGCAGGAAGACCTGCCGCTCGATCCGATCCCCTACATCGTCGTCATCATCGACGAGATGGCCGACCTGATGATGGTGGCCGGCAAGGACATCGAAGGCGCCGTGCAGCGGCTGGCGCAGATGGCGCGCGCCGCCGGCATCCACGTCATCATGGCGACGCAGCGCCCGTCGGTCGACGTCATCACCGGCACGATCAAGGCCAACTTCCCGACCCGCATCTCGTTCCAGGTGACGTCGAAGATCGACAGCCGCACCATTCTCGGCGAGATGGGCGCCGAGCAGCTGCTCGGCCAGGGCGACATGCTCTACATGGCCGGCGGCGGCCGCATCCAGCGCGTGCATGGCCCGTTCGTCAGCGACGAGGAAGTCGAGAAGATCGTCAACCACCTGAAGCTGCAGGGTCGTCCCGACTATCTCGACGCCATCACCGAGGACGACGGCGAGAGCGAAATGGGAGGCGATCCGGCCGCGTCGGTGCTGGGCGGCGAGGAATCGAACGACCTCTACGACAAGGCGGTCGCCGTGGTCTTGCGGGACCGGAAGGCCTCCACCAGTTATATCCAGCGTCGCCTCTCCATCGGCTACAACCGCGCCGCATCGCTGATCGAGCGCATGGAGAAGGAGGGCCTCGTCGGCCCCGCCAACCATGCCGGCAAGCGCGAGATCCTGGTCGAGGGCGAGGAAGACGGCCGCTTCTGACGTCGCGAAATCGCCATCAAGCGGAACTAGGTCGCGAGTGCCCTCGTTTTCAGCCGCCGCCTGCGGCCGGTCGGAGACGAGCGTCCGGCAGGCGCGGCAAGAGCCGCGGCGATTGACGCAAGAACGACAAGAACGCGAGAAACGCGAACCACGCGAAGGATGCCCATCGTGACGATCGATAAAGCTGCCGGCATGACCCGGCGTCGGTTCCTGACCACCACGCTCGGCCTCGGCGCTTCGCTCGGCCTCGGCGCCATCGGCCTGCCCGGCCGCGCCGAAGCCGCCTTCAACGCCGAACAGATGGCGGCGCTGCGCAAGATCAACGCCTATTTCAACTCGATCCGCACCATGCAGGGCCGCTTCATCCAGTTCGGCCCGAACGGCGAGCAGTCGGAAGGCGTGTTCTTCCTCGCCCGCCCCGGCAAGATCCGCTTCAACTACAGCCCGCCGGTCAAGATGGACGTCGTCAGCGACGGCAACCAGGTCGCGATCCGTGACAACAAGATGATGACGCAGGACCTCTATCCGCTGAAGAAGACGCCGCTGCGCTATCTTCTCGCCGACCAGATGGACCTGACCTCGTCCAACATCGTGCGCAAGCTGATCGAGGAACCCGACCTGATCTCGCTGGTGCTGGAGCAGGATTCGGCCTTCGGCGGCGGCAGCCTGAAGCTGATCTTCGACAACAAGACCTACGAGCTGCGCCAGTGGGTCGTCACCGACGCGCAGGGCCTCGACACCTCGGTCGCCGTCTATGACGTCGAGATCGGCAAGCCGGCCGATCCGAAGCATTTCAAGATCAATTACTACCTGCCCAACAAGAGCCTGCGCTGACGGACCTGCCCCGACACGCCGGGCTCGCGACCTTGTGAACGGGCCACTGCGACGGAAATGCCACGCAGCCTTGAATTCGGTTCCGACATCCCCAAGTCTATAGACAGCGGGCCATTCCATCGATCGGTAGTGCCCCCCGTCTCGCCGAAGATGGTCCCGCGAAGCGCCGCGTCACAGACGGGCGCAAGGCGCTGAAAAGCGCAACGCCCAGCTTCCCCCCCGGAGCTGGGCGTTCCTTTTTGGGCTTGCTTCTGACCGCTCCTCCCATTGTCGCCCGTCCGCCACGCCGCGCCGGCGGCGCGCGGCGGCGACGATTTTTCGTTGGCGATGCGCGGCCCGATTGCGTATTGCGGGCCTGCGGTTCTTCCGCCGCAGGGGCCTGTCATGACCATCAGCATCGCGACCTGGAACATCAATTCGGTCCGCCTCCGGATCGATCTCGTCACCGCCTTCCTGGAGGCGCATCAGCCCGATGTGCTCTGCCTGCAGGAGATCAAGTGCATCGAGGACAATTTCCCGGCCGGTGCCTTCAACAAGCTCGGCTATGTCCACCAGGCGATCCACGGCCAGAAGGGCTATCACGGCGTCGCCACCGTCTCGCGCAAGCCGTTCATCGAGACGAAGCGGCGCGGCTTCTTCGGCAAGGAGGATGCCCGCCACATCTCCGTCTCGCTGACCGACCGCGAGCTGCCGATCACGCTGCACAATTTCTACATCCCGGCCGGCGGCGACGAGCCGGATCCCGCGATCAACGACAAGTTCGCCCACAAGCTCGGCTTCCTGGAAGAGATGAAGAGCTGGCTGACCGGCGCCGAGACCAGCGGCCCCGCCATCCTCGTCGGCGATCTGAACATCGCGCCCTATGAGCACGACGTCTGGTCGCACAAGCAGCTGCTCGACGTCGTCAGCCACACGCCGGTCGAGACGAAGCTGCTGGAAGAGGTGCGCGACGCCGGCGGCTGGATCGACGCCATGCGCCGGTTCGTTCCGATGGACGAGAAGCTCTACACATGGTGGAGCTACCGGGCCAAGGATTGGGAGACTTCCAATCGCGGCCGCCGCCTCGACCATGTCTGGGTCACGCCGCCGCTCAGCGCCCGCCTGCAGGGCATCAAGGTGCTGACAGAGGCGCGCGGCTGGAACAAGCCGTCCGACCACGTCCCGGTCATCGCCCGCCTCGCGGTCTGAGACGGCGCAGTCTATCGGCGCGGCCGCAGCGCGGCCCTCACCTCTCCCAGGGGGAGAGGTCGACGGCCGCAGGCCGGCGGGTGAGGGGTTCAGCCCTCACCGGATAGCCCAGCCCCCCTCACCCGGAGCTGCCCTCCGACCTCTCCCCATGGGAGAGGTGAAAGGGTCAGGCCGCCCCCCCCCCGACCGCCTGCGCCAAAATATTATACCAATCGGTTGACTGTCAGCGTTGATGCGTTATATTCAACTACATGGTTGAACATAGCGCATTCCCCCTCGACGACGTCTTCCATGCCCTGGCCGATCCGACGCGGCGGGCGATGGTGGCGCGCCTGTCGCAATCGGAGCAGACGGTCGGCGAGCTGGCGGCGCCGTTCGCGATCACGCTGGCCGCCGCCTCCAAGCACATCAAGGTGCTGGAGCGGGCCGGCCTCGTCGCCCGAACCGTCACGGGCCGCACGCATGTCTGCCGGCTCGACGCCGCGCCGCTGCATGCCGGCATGGAATGGATGCGCCATTACGAACGGTTCTGGCAGCGCGGCCTCGACACGCTCGAAGGCCTGCTCGTCGCCGAGGACGCCAAACGGAAAGACAAGGATCGCGGGACGGGGGCCGACCCAGACCCGAAGCGGGACGACAGCGAAGGAGTCCAGTCATGACCATGCTTGACCAGGCCGTATCCGGCGAAACCCTGTTCGGCCAATTGATCGCCAAGGACGCCGTGCGCATCGAACGATGGATGCCCGGACCGATCGAGCGCCTCTGGAGCTACTGGATCGATCCGGACAAGCGCCGCACCTGGTTCGGTGCCGGCGAGATCGAGCCGCGCGCCGGCGGCCAAGTCGCCATCGAGATCCGCAACGGCGATCTCTCCGACGCCGGCGACCTGCCGCCGCCGAAATATGCCGAGCATGGCAATGAAGGCCGGATCATCGGCCATGTCACCGTCTGCGAGCCGCCGCGCCTGTTCGGGTTCCGCTGGCAGCACGGGCCGGGGCTTGAATCCGACGTGCGCGTCGAGATGGAGCCGAGCGGCGACAAGGTGCTGCTGCGCCTGACCCATACGCGCCTGCCGTCGCGCGCGGCGCTGGTCAGCGTTTCGGCCGGATGGCAGACCCATCTCGGCATTCTCGAGGCCAACCTCGACGGCGCGGCGCCGAAGAGCTTCTGGCGCACCATGACCCGGCTCGACGCCGCCTATGAGCGGCAGATCCCGGCCTGGTAGCGACGCGTCGCACGCACCACTCGATTCCAGACCTGCATTTTCCCTACCAGCCAGGGAGGCTGTCATGCTGCTCAAAGACAAGATCGCCGTCATCTATGGCGGCGGCGGCGCTATCGGCGGGGCCACCGCCCGCGCCTTCGCCCGCGAGGGGGCCGAGATCTTCCTCGCCGGCCGCACGCTCGAACGGCTCGAGCGGGTCGCCGCCGACATCCGCGCCGAAGGCGGCAGGGCCAGCGTCGACGTCGTCGACGCGCAGGACCAGGACGCCGTGGACGCGCATGCCGGCCGGGTCGCCAAACGCGCGGGCGGCATCGACATCGCGCTCAATGCGGTCAGCGTTGTGCATACCCAGGGCCTGCCGATGGCCGATGTCGGCGTCGACCAGTTCCTGCACGTCATCAACGCCAATGCCCGCACCAACTACGTCACGGCAAAGGCCGTGGCGCCGCACATGGCCGAAAGGGGTGGCGGCGTCATCCTGACGCTGACGGCGCCGGGCTCGCGCATCACCAGCCCCGGCTTCCTCGGCCACGGCGTCGCCTGCAGCGCGGTCGAGACCTTTTCGCGCCTGCTCGCGGTGGAGCTCGGCCATCGCGGCATCCGCGTCATCTGCCTGCGCTCGGACGCCATTCCCGACGCGGTGCCGCTTTCCTATACGCAGGGGCTGTTCGACGACATGACCCGCCGCTTCGGCACCACGACCGAGGCCTGGCTGGAGACGCATGCGAAACAGGACACGCTGCTCGGCCGGCTGCCGCGGCTGGACCAGGTGGCCGACTATGCCGCCTTCGTCGCCTCCGACCGCGCCGGCGCCATGACCGGCGCGCTGGCGAACCTGACCTGCGGCTCGGTGCTCGACTGAGGAAACAGCGGCCTACTGGGTCGGCGCGGCGAACCGCACGGCGTCGAGCCGGCCTTCCAGCCCGCCCAACTCGTTGACGGTTTCCATCAGCTGGTCGGCGATGCGGGTGTGCATCCGCGCCGCCACGTCCGGATATTCGGTCAGGATGCGGCGCATCAGCGTCCGGTCGATCTCGATCACCAGCGCCTCGCCGACGGCGGTCGCCGTCGCCGGCCGGCGCGTCTCGATGAAAAGCGCCATCTCGCCCAGCAGCGTGCCCGGCCCGTAGACGCCGAGCCGGTGGTGGTCCTCGCCATGGCCCTCGGAAAGCTCGATCTCACCCGACATCACGATGAAGCCGGACAGCGCCTTGCTGTCGGCGCGGAACAGCACCCGCCCGGCCGGCAACTCCAGCCGCGTGGCGCTGAAGGCGATCAGTCGCAGATGGTCGTTCGCCAGCTCCGCGAAGAGCGGCACCGTCGAGAGGAGTGCGATATCCTGTTCAAGCGTCACACCGTTATCCCTGCCCCGGGGCCACGAACGAAGCAGCCACGCCGGAACTGTATCATGGAACCAGCTTGTATCCGCCCGCTTCCGTGACGAGCAGTTCCGCAATCGACGGCTCGCGCTCGATTTTCTGCCTGAGACGATAGATATGGGTTTCCAGCGTGTGCGTCGTCACGCCGGAATTATATCCCCAGACTTCGTGCAGCAGGATGTCGCGGCCGACGACCTTCTCGCCGGCGCGGTAGAGGAACTTCAGGATCGACGTCTCCTTTTCGGTGAGACGGATCTTCTGCCCGCGCTCGTCGAGCATCAGCTTGGCGCTGGGGCGGAAGGTGTAGCGGCCGATCGAGAAGGTGGCGTCCTCGCTCTGCTCGAACTGGCGCAGCTGGGCGCGGATGCGCGCCAGAAGCACCGCGAAGCGGAACGGCTTGGTCACATAGTCGTTGGCGCCGGCCTCGAGGCCCAAAATGGTGTCGGATTCCGAATCCTGGCCCGTCAGCATGATGATCGGACCCTTGAAGCCGCCCTTGCGCAGCAGCTTCACCGCCTCGCGGCCGTCCATGTCGGGCAGGCCCACATCCATGATGAGAAGGTCGGTCGGCTCCGCCCGGGCGCGCTGGACGCCCTTGGTGGCCGTGGCTTCGTCCATCAGCTCGAATTCTTCGTAGAGCGACAATTGCTCCACAAGGCTTTCGCGCAGCAGATCATCGTCATCAACAACCAGAATTCGCCGTGCGGCCATGGCTCTTGCCCCTGACGGTTCTTCGGATTTCGAGAGAAGACCCGAAGCTTCTTCTGAATCGCTGGCGTAAGGTTTAGACCCCAATCATGGCGCGATGCAAGAAGCGCCCCGTTTCGCCGGTTAAGCCGGCCTTCGTCTCGGGAAAGCCTGGATGCAGAAATCCCTCCGCCCCGCTCCCGGCGCCAGCCGCCAGACGCTTTTCGTCCACGCCCGCCCCGGCGCGCCGACGAAGGGAATCCTCCGTCTTGGCGACCGCCGCTTCCCCTGCGCGCTTGGCCGCTGCGGCGTCACCCACGCCAAGCGCGAGGGCGACGGCGCCACGCCGGCCGGCCGCTACGCGATCGTCGACATCCGCTACCGAGCTGACCGCATCCGTCGGCCGGCGACCCGCCTGCCGCTGCGCCCGTCGCGGCCGCGCGACGGCTGGTGCGACGCCGTCGGCGACCGCAACTACAACCGGCCGGTCCGCATGCCCTATCCGAAGAGCGCCGAGACGATGTGGCGGGCGGACCCTCTCTACGACGTCGTCGTCATCCTCGACTGGAACCTGAGCCGCCGCAGCCAGGGCCGCGGCAGCGCCATCTTCTTCCATCTCGCCCGCCCCGGCTTCCTGCCGACGGAGGGCTGCGTCGCGGTCCGCCTCGCCGACATGCGCCACATCCTGCGCCGCCTGAAGCCCGGCGCGGCGATCGAGGTGCGGTAGGGCCTCGTCGAAGGCCCTCATCCCAACCCTCTCCCGCAAGCGGTAGAGGGGGCTCGCTCGCGCCGGTTGCGACAGAGGCGCCATGAAAAGCGCGAAGGACGAAGGCAAACCCTCGCCGTCATCCTTGCGAAAGCAAGGATCCATGCTTCGTCGGCGATCGAGGTAAGATAGCGGCCGTGGTCACGGGCTGAGGCGCCCGCCCTCACCTCTCCCGTGGGGAGAGGTCGGAGCGAAGCTCCGGGTGAGGGGTTGCGGACTCTCCGGGGAGGACTGAACCCCTCACCCGCCGGCCTGCGGCCGTCGACCTCTCCCCATGGGAGAGGTGCAAGACCCGGCTCAGGTGCAGCGGAAAGCTCAGCCCGCCGCGGGTTCGTCAGGCGCCACCGCCGGCGCGATCGGCGGGCGCGAGCCGAAGATGGCGCCGCCAACGCGCACATAGGTCGCGCCGAAGGCGATCGCGGTCTCGAAATCGCCGCTCATGCCCATGGAAAGTTCGGAAACGCCGATCTCGGCCGCCATCTTGGCGAGCAGGGCGAAGTGCGGGCCGGCCGCCTCGCCGGCCGGCGGGATGCACATCAATCCGCCGATGGCCAGCCCGTGCACGGTGCGGCAGCGCTCGACGAATTCGGCCGCCTCGCGCGGCGCGATGCCGGCCTTCTGCGGTTCCAGCCCGGTATTCACCTGCACGAAGAGCTGCGGCTTGCGGCCCTGCTTCGCGATCTCGTCCGCCAGCGCGCCGGCGATCTTGTCGCGATCGATCGTATGAATGGCGTCGAACAGCGCCACCGCTTCCTTCGCCTTGTTGGATTGCAACGGCCCGATCAGGTGCAGCTCTATGTCATCGGCCATCTCGCGCAGCAGCGGCCACTTCGCCTGCGCCTCCTGCACGCGGTTCTCGCCGAAGCGGCGCTGGCCGGCGGCGATGACGGGACGGATCTCGTCGACGCCGAACGTCTTCGACACGGCAATCAGCCGGGCCGATCCTGGAGCGCGACCGGACTGCGCTTCCCTCGCCTCGACGCGGGCGAGGACGGAGGCAAGACGGGACTGGACGGTATCGGGCGCTGGATCGGGCATGTCGCCTCCGGACTGGAGCGTTTCGAGCAAGATAGGGTTCGCGCGCAAGGGCGAAACGGATGCTGGGTCGGGCCTCGCTTCAGGGAAACGACGTTCAGACCGGAGCTGATGCTGCGCCTAGCATGCTGGACCGCCGCGCTCAACCGAACGGCGGCGCGCAGAGACCCGCCGACCGCCCCGGATCGGCCTGCGGCAGCGATAGCGGTTGACCGGGCGGTGTGTTTCTGGTGAAGGTCGCACCCTGCTCCGGCGGCGTGAAGCCGCCCTTTTCCCACTCCTTTCGACGACGGACCATGGCCACAGAACGCTACAACCCTCGTGACGCCGAACCGCGCTGGCAGCGTGCCTGGGCCGAGCAGGGCATTTTCGAGACGAAGAACGACGACCCGCGTCCGAAATACTATGTGCTGGAAATGTTCCCCTATCCGTCGGGACGCATCCATATCGGCCATGGCCGCAACTATGTGATGGGCGACGTGGTGGCCCGCTTCAAGCGGAAGAAGGGCTTCAACGTCCTGCATCCGATGGGCTGGGACGCCTTCGGCCTGCCGGCCGAGAACGCCGCCATCGAGCGCAACAGCCATCCGAAGATCTGGACTTACGAGAACATCGAGACGATGAAGGGCCAGCTGAAGCTGCTCGGCCTCTCGCTCGACTGGAGCCGCGAGATCGCCACCTGCGATCCCTCCTATTATGCCGAGCAGCAGCGCATCTTCACCGACCTGCATGCCGCCGGCCTCGTCTATCGCAAGGAGAGCGAGGTCAACTGGGACCCGATCGACAACACCGTGCTCGCCAACGAGCAGGTGATCGACGGTCGCGGCTGGCGCTCCGGCGCGCTGGTCGAGCGGCGCAAGCTGTCGCAGTGGTTCTTCAAGATCACCGATTTCGCCGAGGAGCTGCTCGGCGCGCTGGATGGTCTCGACCGCTGGCCGGACAAGGTCCGGCTGATGCAGAAGAACTGGATCGGCCGCTCCGAGGGCCTGATGGTCCGCTTCGGCCTCGACGCCATTTCCGCCCCGCAGGGCGAGACCGAGATCGAGGTCTACACGACCCGTCCGGACACGCTCTATGGCGCCTCCTTCGTCGCCATCGCCGCCAACCATCCGCTCGCCGCCAAGCTCGCCGAGAGCAATCCGGCGCTCGCCGACTTCATCGTCGAATGCGGCCGCACCGGCACCTCGGCCGAAGCGATCGAGACGCAGGAGAAGAAGGGCTTCGATACCGGAATCCGCGCCAAGCACCCGCTGGTGCCGGGCTGGTACCTGCCCGTCTACGTCGCCAACTTCATCCTGATGGATTATGGCACCGGCGCCGTCTTCGGCTGCCCGGCGCATGATCAGCGCGACCTCGACTTCGCCCGCAAATACGATCTCCCGGTCAAGGCCGTGGTGCTGCCGGAAGGCGCCGACGCGCTCTCCTTCGAGGTCGGCGACGTCGCCTATACCGATGACGGAACGCTGTTCCGTTCCGATTTCATGAACGGCATGACCATCCCCGAGGCGAAGGAAGCGGTGGCGCTGCGCCTGGAAGGCCAGGTTCTGGGCAACGCGCCGCAGGCCAAGCGCCAGGTGAACTTCCGCCTGCGCGACTGGGGCATCTCGCGCCAGCGCTACTGGGGCTGCCCGATCCCGATCATCCATTGCCCGAGCTGCGGCCCGGTCGCGGTGCCGAAGCAGGACCTGCCGGTCAGGCTGCCGGAAGACGTCACCTTCGACCAGCCCGGCAACCCGCTGGACCGTCACCCGACCTGGAAGCACGTCAAGTGCCCGCACTGTGGCGAGCCGGCGGTCCGCGAGACGGACACGATGGACACCTTCGTCGACTCGTCCTGGTATTTCGCCCGCTTCGCCAGCGCGCCCGGCGAGGCGCCGCTCTCGAAGGACGCGGTCGATCACTGGCTGCCGGTCGACCAGTATATCGGCGGCATCGAGCACGCGATCCTGCACCTGCTCTATTCGCGCTTCTTCACCCGCGCGCTCGAGCGCACCGGCCGTGTCTCGGTGACGGAGCCCTTCGCGGGCCTGTTCACCCAGGGCATGATCGTGCACGAGACCTACAAGGACCAGAACGGCAAGTGGCTGTTCCCCGAAGAGGTCGAGAAGCGCGCCGACGGCACGGCGGTCAAGGTCGGCACCGATGAGCCGGTGACGGTCGGCCCGCCGGAGAAGATGTCGAAGTCGAAGAAGAACGTCGTGCCGCCGGAAGTGGTGGCCGAGACCTACGGCGTCGACTGCGCCCGCTGGTTCATGCTCTCCGACACGCCGCCCGAGCGCGACAGCGAATGGACGGAAGCCGGCATCGAGGGCGCCTGGCGCTTCACCCAGCGCATCTGGCGTCTGGTCGGCGACGCGGTCGAGCTTTCCGGGGCGGGCCAGGCCCGGCCGGAGACCTTCGGCGCCGAGGCCAATGCGCTGCGGCGCGCGAGCCACAAGCTGGCCGCGAATGTCGAGGACGACATCGACCGGCTGCGCTTCAACGTCGCCGTCGCCCGCATCCACGGCTTCGCCAACGTCTTCGGCGATGCGATCGGCGCCGCCCGCAAGGCCGGCGACCAACTGCCGGCGGACCTTGCCTACGCGCTCCGCGAAGCGGCGGAGTTCCTCGTCGCCGCCATCGGCCCGATGATCCCGCACCTCGCCGAAGAGCTCTGGGTCGCGCTCGGTCGCGATGGTCTGGCCGCGCAGTCGCCCTGGCCGACCGTCGACGCGGCGCTGCTGGTCGAGGACGAGATCGTCCTGCCGATCCAGATCAACGGCAAGAAACGCGCCGAATTGACAATCTCGGCGACGGCGTCGGAAACTGACATCGAAGCGGCCGCGCTGGCGCTCGACGGCGTCGTCAAGGCGCTGGAGGGCCGTACGCCCCGCAAGATCGTCATCGTGCCGAAGAGGATCGTCAATGTCGTCGTCTGATCGCGGACTGGATTTGGCGCGCCCCTCGGGCAGCGGCCTGACGCGGCTGGTGCGGGGCGGCCTTGCCGCCCTCGCGCTCGGCGTGCTGGCGGCCGGCTGCACGGTCCAGCCAATCTACATGCCTATCGCAAGCGGCCCCAACGTCGCCGCTGACCTCTCCGCCATCCAGGTCGAGGATGTCAGCGACCGCGTCGGCCAGGAAGTCCGCAACAACCTGATCTTCGGCTTCACGGGTGGCGGCAACCCCGCCCCGCCGCGCTACGAACTGACCATGCGGGTCACCTCGGCCGACGCGCGCCTCGGCTTCGAACGCGACGAGACGGCGCCGGCCTATTCGGTGACGGTCACCGTCGCCTACCAGCTGAAGGAAATTGCCACCGGCAAGGTCATTCTCCGCTCGATCAATCGCGGCGTCGCCTCCTATGACCGCTCGAACCAGGCCTTCGCCAACCAGCGGGCCCAGATCGACGCGCAGAACCGCGCCGCCCAGTCCGTCGCCGACGATATCCAGCTGCGCCTGGCAGCGGCGCTGGCGACCGGCAAGTCGAGCTAGGCCCGGCGCCGGCCAGACGAATGGTCCAGATCAAGCCCCAGGATGCCGACCGGTTCCTAAGCCGGCCGGATCCCGGCATCCGCGTGGTGCTGCTGCATGGCAGCGACACCGGCCTCATCTCCGAGCGCGCCGCCGCCTTCGCGAAGACCGTGCTCGGCCAGAGCGACGATCCCTTCGCGCTGGTGAAGCTCGATTCGGCAGAGATCGCCTCCGACACCGGCCGCCTCGCCGACGAGGCCAACACGATCGCGCTCTTCGGCGGCACCCGCGCCATCTGGGTCAAGGTGGCCGGCAACCGGCCGATCCAGGCCGCGGTCGAGGCCGTGCTCGCCAACCCGCCGCAGGACGCCTGGGTCATCCTCGAGGCCGGCGACATCAAGAAGGGCGTCGGCCTGCGCAAGGTCTGCGAGAACGCCCGCGGCGCCGCGGCGATCGCCTGCTATGCCGACAATGACGCCGCGCTCGACCGGCTGATCGATTCCGAGCTGCAGCTTGCCGGGCTCAGGATGGAGCCGGATGCGCGGCAGATGCTGCGCGGCCTGCTCGGCGCCGACCGGCTCGCCAGCCGCTCCGAAGTCGCCAAGCTCTGCCTCTATGCCCTCGGCCAGGGCTCGATCGACGCCGACGCCGTGCGCGCCGTCGTCGGCGATGCCGGCGCCTCGGCAACCGACGAGGCGGTCGACGCCGCGGCGCTCGGCGACGCTACCGGCCTCGACAAGGCCTTCCGCCGCATCCTCGGCTCCGGCACCGCCGCCTTCGTCGTCGCCAATGCGGCGCTGCGCCATTTCCAGCTGCTGCACCGGATCCGCGCCGCCGCCGACGAGGGCATGCCGCAATCGACCGCGATCGAGCGTTACGCCGGCGGCATCTTCTTCCAGCGCAAGGGCAAGCTCGAACAGCAATTGCGCAGCTGGTCGACCGAGCGGCTGCAGCAGGCGCTCGAACGGCTCGACCGCGCCATCCTCGACAGCCGCCTGAAGGCAAGCATAGCCGACGAAGTAATCGGCCAGGCACTGCTCGCCATCGCCATGATGGCCCGCGCCCGCCGCTAGGTTTTTTGTCACTTTTTGGTTTTGTTAGCCGACCAACTATTTTGTTTGGCCGATCCTGTCCGATCCGGGGATCTGCATCCACCATTCGGCGCGCCGGCGTCGCCCCAAACAAAAACGCCGACCGCAGGCCCCTGGGGGAACGGTCGGCGTCGGCGTCTGTTTTCGATCCTGCCCGGGCCGCAGACAGCGCCCAGGCGGGAAAGATCTAGTCGCGCTTCAGCAGGCGGCAGACCTCGTCGAGCTGTTCGAGCGACTTGTAGCGCACCTTGAGCTCGCCGCTGCCGTTCGACTTGTGGTCGATCGTCACCATCAGGCCGAGCACGTCGCCGAGCAGCTTCTCGAGCGCCCGCGTATCCGCGTCCTTCTCGGCCTTGCTGGCGGCGCGCTGGCCCTTCTTCGGCTCGTTCTGGGTCAGCGCCTCGGCGTCGCGCACGGTCAGCCCCATGTCGACGATGCGCTGCGCCACCGCTTCCGGATTGTCGACGGTGACGAGCGCGCGGGCGTGGCCGGCGGTCAGCTTGCCGTCGCGCAGATAGGTCTGCACCGCCGGCGGCAGCTTCAGCAGGCGCAGCGTGTTGGCGACATGCGGCCGGCTCTTGCCGATGACGTCGGCGAGCGCCGTCTGGCTATAGTCGAACTCGTCGATCAGCTGCTGGTAGCCGAGCGCTTCTTCCAGCGCGTTCAGATCGGCGCGCTGGACGTTCTCGATGATGGCGAGCTCGAGCGCTTCCTTGTCGTTGACGTCGTGGATGATGATCGGGACGTCGTGCAGGGCGGCGCGCTGCGCCGCGCGCCAGCGCCGCTCGCCGGCGATGATCTCATAGGCGTCGGCCGGCCCGCCCGGCACCGGGCGGACGAGGATCGGCTGCATGATCCCCTTCTCGCGCACCGAGGCGGTGAGATCGGCGAGGTCTTCTTCCTCGAATGCCTTGCGCGGGTTGCGCGGATTGGGACGCAGGAACTCGACCGGCACGCGGCGCGAATTGCGGCTGCGCGGGTCGCTCGCAACCTGATCGGCGCTGCCGACATCGCCGATCAGGGCGGCAAGCCCGCGGCCCAGACGCCGGCGCGATCCGTCTTCCATGCTCATAGCGTCAACTCCCACAAATCCCAGAGCCCGCGGCGCCTCAGGCGGCACGCAGGCGCTTCTCGCGTTGAATGATCTCCGAGGCCAGGCGGAGATAGGCCTGGCTGCCCGTGCTCTTGAAATCGTAGAGCAGCACCGGCTTGCCATGCGACGGCGCTTCCGAAATGCGGACATTGCGCGGGATCACCGTGTCATAGACGGCGTCGCCCATGTGCGCGCGGACGTCGGCCACCACCTGGCTGGCCAGGTTGTTGCGGCTGTCGAACATGGTCAGCACGATGCCGTGGATCGACAGTTCCGGGTTCAGCGCATGCTTGACCTGGTCGACCGTCTGCAGCAGCTGGCTCAGGCCTTCGAGCGCGAAGAACTCGCACTGCAACGGCACCAGGATCGAATGCGCCGCCGACAGCGCGTTGATCGTCAGCAGGTTGAGCGAGGGCGGGCAGTCGACCAGCACATAGCTGTAGTTTCGGGACCGAATCGACTCCGGCCGCTGCATGTGGCTGGCGATCGCCCGGCGTAGCTTGAAGGCGCGGTCGGAACGGCTGGCGATTTCCAGCTCGACGCCGAGCAGGTCCATCGTCGAGGGCGCCACCGACAGCCGCGGCACCGCCGTCTCCATGACGATCTCGGCCAGAGTGGATTCGCCGACCAGCACGTCATAGGTCGAGCGCAACCGGCTCTTGCGGTCGATGCCGAGGCCGGTCGAGGCGTTGCCCTGCGGATCGAGATCGACGATCAGCACTTCCTCGCCGATCGCCGCCAGCGCGGTCCCCAGGTTGATCGCCGTCGTCGTCTTGCCGACGCCGCCCTTCTGGTTGGCCAGCGCGATCACACGGGGCTGCGGCGGCAGCAGGGACGGCGGCGAAAACGTATCGGCATAGGACATGGCGGCCTCATCGATGGCGCGCGGGATCAGACGATCCGGCGCTCTGCCCGGCAAATCTCGACGATCGAACTGCGTTCATCGATCATGCTCTTGTGTCTTATCAGATCGAGGGACCAAGATTTAGAGGCTTCCGCCAATTCCCCCTCGAAATCTTCACCTTTATGAAAGGTTCCTGTGGCACCGGCGGCCAGAACCGGCGCCGAGAGATCGAGCAGGTCCGCCAGCGAAGCGAGCGCGCGGGCGCTGATCCGCTCGACCGGCTCGCTCCAACGTTTCAGAACCGATTCGATCCGCCCCTCATGCACGATCGCCTTGGCGCCGGTCTCGCGGATCACCGTGCGCAGGAAGGCGCATTTGCGCTGGTTAGCCTCGACGCAATGGACGACGGCGCCGTCGGTGTCGGCGAGCAGGATCGCCGTGATCAGGCCCGGCAGGCCGGCGCCGCTGCCGAGGTCGAGCCAGCGGCGCGTGTCCGGGAACATCGCCACCAGCTGGGCGCAGTCGGCGACATGCCGGGTCCAGATCTGGCCGAGCGTGTTCGGCGAGACGAGGTTCTGCGCCGGCTGCCACTTGCGCAGCAGCGCCACATAGCGCTCCAGCCGCTCGCCTGTTTCACGTGAAACGGGGAGAATGGCCTCGACGGCCGCGATCGTATCGGTCATGCAACGGTCCGGATGGCTTGCGGGCGACGACGCGCCGTGGTCAGGAGAAGGGCCAGCGCCGCCGGCGTCATGCCCTCGATGCGGCCAGCCTGGCCGAGCGTCGCAGGACGCACCAGCATCAGCCGTTGGCGCAGCTCGTTCGACAGGCCCTCGATGGCGCGATAGTCGATGTCGTCGCCGAGCGGCACGGCCTCGTCGCGCTTCACCGATTCGATATCGTTTTGCTGCCGATTCAAATAAACGGCATATTTCGCATCGGCCTCGATCTGGTCGAGGATCGCCGGCGCGAAGCGGCCGAGCTCCGGCCAGACCTGCACCAGCCGCGCCGCGTCGATATCCGGGTAGGCCAGCAGGTCAAAGGCGGAACGGCGCACGCCGTCCTGGTTGACGCCGAGCCCGACCTTGACCGCCTCGTTCGGCGTCAGCCTGCGTTCGGCAAAGGCCTGCCGCGCTTCCGAGAGCTGCGCCAGCTTGGCGGCGAATGCCTGCTCGCGCCGGGCGCCGACGGCGCCGATCGACAGGCCAAACGGCGTCAGGCGCTGATCGGCATTGTCGGCCCGGAGCGACAGCCGGTATTCGGCCCGCGAGGTAAACATGCGATAGGGCTCGGTGACGCCACGGGTGATCAGGTCGTCGATCATCACGCCGATATAGCTGTCGGAACGGCTGAAGCCGACGCCGTCCTGACCGCCGGCGCGGCGGGCCGCGTTGAGGCCGGCCACGACGCCCTGCGCCGCCGCCTCCTCATAGCCGGTGGTGCCGTTGATCTGGCCGGCGAGGAACAGGCCCTGCACCTTCTTGGTCTCCAGCGACGCGGTCAGCTCGCGCGGATCGACATGGTCATATTCGATGGCATAGCCCGGCCGCAGGATGACGGCATTCTCCAGGCCCGGGATGGTGGCGATCAGCGCCTTCTGCACATCCTCCGGCAGCGAGGTCGAGATGCCGTTCGGATAGATGGTCGGGTCGTCAATCCCTTCCGGCTCCAGGAAGATCTGGTGCGATTCGCGCTCGGCGAAGCGGACGATCTTGTCCTCGATGCTGGGACAATAGCGCGGGCCCCGGCTTTCGATCTGGCCAGAATACATCGGCGAGCGATGCAAATTGGCCCGGATGACGTCGTGCGTCGCTTCGGTGGTGCGGGTGATGAAGCAGTCGACCTGCGGCCGCTCGATCCGCGCCGTCAGGGTCGAGAACGGCTCCGGCTCGTCGTCGCCCGGCTGGCGCTCCAGAATGTCGAAGTTGATGGTGCGGCCATCGAGCCGCGCCGGCGTGCCGGTCTTCAGCCGCGCCAGGTTGAAGGCGTGGCGCTCCAGCGCGCCGGAGAGGCCCATCGCCGGCTTCTCGCCGACCCGGCCGGCCGGGATCTTGGTCTCGCCGATATGGATGAGCCCGCGCAGGAAGGTGCCGGTGGTGATCACCACGGCGCCGCAGGCGATGCGGCGGCCATCGGCGAGCACGACGCCGGCAATGCGGCCATCGACCACCGTCAGGTCGTCCGCCTCGCCTTCGACGACGGTCAGATTGGCGGTGGCGGCGATCTCCGCCTGCATAGCCTCGCGATAGAGCTTGCGGTCGGCCTGGGCGCGCGGGCCGCGCACCGCCGGGCCCTTGCGCCGGTTCAACATGCGGAACTGGATGCCGCCGGCATCGGCGACGCGGCCCATCAGGCCGTCCAGCGCATCGACCTCGCGCACGAGATGACCCTTGCCGAGACCGCCGATCGCGGGGTTGCACGACATCACGCCGATGGTATCGCGCGAATGGGTGACCAGGGCGGTGCGGGCGCCCATCCGCGCCGAGGCGGCGGCCGCCTCGGTTCCGGCATGGCCACCGCCGATGACGACGACGTCGAAGGTCGCCTCTGCTGCGCTTGTCATGGTTCCGATCCCTCTGATGCGGCCTTCCTAATCGCTCGCCGGAACGACGTCAAAGCCGAAAACTGTTTCACGTGGAACAGGGGCCGAGACGATCCTATTTGCCGATGCAGAACTCGGCGAAGATGACGTCGAGCAGATCCTCGACATCGACCTTGCCGGTGACCCGACCGAGCGCATCGGCGGCGCTGCGCAAAAGTTCCGCCTTGACCTCGATGGCGCGGCCGGCCTCGCGCTCCAGCTCGCGCAGATGCTCCAGCGACCGGCTGATGCCGTCGCGCTGGCGAGCGCGGGTAATCAGCGCCGCCGGCATCGGCCGGGCCAGATCCAGCGCCGTGCCGATCGCCCGGACCAGATGATCCAGCCCCTCGCCGGTCCGCGCCGACAGGGCGATGTCCGCCGTCCCGGCGGATAGTTTCGAGTCCGAATCGACAAGATCGAGCTTGGTGCGCACGCGCAGCATAGCCGCGCCTTCGGGAATCGTTTCGGACCAGGAGTCGTTGTCGGACAGCGCCAACACGAGATCGGCGGCGCCGGCCCGGCGGCGGGCGCGGGCGATCCCCTCGCGCTCGACCAGGCTTTCCGTCTCGCGCAGGCCGGCGGTGTCGACCAGGGTAACGGCGTGGCCGCCAAGGTCGAGCGATACCTCGATCAGGTCGCGCGTCGTTCCGGGCTCGGCCGTGACGATCGCCGCCTCGCGCCGCACCAGCGCATTCAGGAGGCTGGACTTGCCGGCATTGGGCGGCCCGAGCAGAACGACTTCGAAACCATCGCGGACGCGCTCGCCGAAATGCTGGTCGTCGAGATGCGCCGCCATCTCGATCGCCACCTCCGCCGCCTCGTGCCAGGCCGGCGCCATCACGTCGTCCGGCACGTCTTCCTCGTCGACGAAGTCGAGCCCGGCCTCGATCAGGGCGCGGGCGCGGATCAGCCGCCGCCGCCAGTCCTCATAGAGCTTGCGCAGGCCGCCCTCGGCCTGGCGCACGGCGAGGCGCCGCTGCATCTCCGTCTCGGCGGCGACCAGATCGGCCAGACCCTCGATCTCGGTCAGGTCGGCGCGGCCGTTCTCGAAGGCGCGGCGGGTGAACTCGCCCGCCTCGGCCTGGCGGTAGCTGGGCAAGCCGGCCAGCGTCTTGAGCAGGCTGGCGATCACCGCCCGACCGCCATGCACCTGCAACTCGGCGACATCCTCGCCGGTGAAGCTGGCCGGACCGGGAAAGAACAGAACCAATCCGCGATCGAGGATATCCCCCGTTTCCGGCGCGCGCAGCGTCCGCAGCGCCGCCATCCGCGCTTTCGGCACCTCGCCGATCAATGTTTCGAGTCCGAATCGAACACCCGGACCGGACAGCCGGATCACCGCCACGCCGGAAGGTGCGGCGCCGCTCGAAAGGGCGAAGATCGTATCGTCGCGTCGTTGTGTCATGCCGTCCTGCTCGTCGTCCTGCCCGCCCGGCCGATGCCTTCGCGCTTGCGTGTCCGCCGCAGCGGTCTACCTTCAGCGGCTGATTGTTGAAAGCCTTCCAGCCAGCGAAAGCCGCGATGTCCGAAAACCTGCTGCGCCTCGAGACCAGCCCCTATCTGCTGCAGCACCGGGACAATCCCGTCCACTGGCGCGGCTGGAACGCCGCCGCGCTGGAGGAGGCGCGGCAACTCGACCGGCCCATCCTGCTCTCGATCGGCTATGCCGCCTGCCACTGGTGCCATGTCATGGCGCATGAATCCTTCGAGGATCCGGCGACCGCAGCGGTGATGAACCGTCTCTTCGTCAACATCAAGGTCGATCGCGAGGAGCGGCCGGACATCGACCAGATCTACATGGCGGCGCTGCATGCGATCGGCGACCAGGGCGGCTGGCCGCTCACCATGTTCCTGACGCCGGACGGCAAGCCGATCTGGGGCGGCACCTATTTCCCCAGGACGTCGCGGTATGGCCGGCCCGGCTTCGTCGACGTGCTGGAGCAAATCGCCCGCTTCTATGCCGAGGACCGCGACGAGATCGTCGCCCAGGCCGACCGCATCGCGGCGCATCTGCAGCCGCGCCCGGAGGGCGACGGGCCGCCGCTCGGCCGGCCGCTGCTCGACGAGGCGGCGCGCGCCATCCTCGGCATCATGGATCTCGACAAGGGCGGCACGCGCGGCGCGCCGAAATTCCCGAACACAGCGGTGATCGATTTCCTCGCCCGCAGCGCCCACCGCACCGGCGACAGCGACATGGCGCGCGCCGTCGACGCAGCGCTGATCGGCATGAGCAACGGCGGCATCTTCGATCATGTCGGCGGCGGCTTCGCCCGCTACTCGACCGATGCCGACTGGCTGGTGCCGCATTTCGAGAAGATGCTTTCCGACAACGGCCTGCTCCTCGAGCAGCTCGCCCTGCTCGCCGGCATCAGCGGCGCCGGCGCCCTCTATCGCGCCCGGATCGAGACCACGATCGGCTGGCTCGTCCGCGAGATGCGGCTGCCGGGCGGCGCCTTCGCCGCCAGCCTCGACGCCGACAGCGAGGGCCATGAGGGCCGCTTCTATGTCTGGACCCGCGCCGAGCTGGAGAAGCTGCTCGGAGCCGAGGACGCCGCCTTTCTCGGCGATCTCCACGACATCCGCGACGGCGGCAACTGGGAGGGCGTTTCGATCCCGAATCGATTGCAGCACCCTGCCCCGCTCGCTGCCGACGCGGCGGGACGGGCCGAAACGCTGCTCGCGAAGCTGCTTTCAGCGCGCGAAACGCGCGTCCGCCCCGGCCTCGATGACAAGATCCTGGTCGACTGGAACGGCTATGCGATCACCGGGCTCGCCACCGCCGGCTGGCTGCTCGACCGGCCGGACTGGACCGAACTCGCCGCGACGGCATTTCGTTTCCTGGCCGAATCGATTTCCCGCAACGGCCGGCCCGGCCATGCGACGCGGGACGGCAAATCCGTTCATCCCGGCTTCTCGTCCGATCTCGCCTCGCTCGCCCGCGCCGCCATCGCCCTGCACCAGGCGACGCAGGAGGGCGCCTATCTCGACCGCGCCATCGGCTATCTCGACCAGCTCAAAGCGCATCACGGCGACGGCCAGGGCGGCTATTTCTTCACCGCCGACGACGCCGAGGCGCTGATCCTGCGCAAGGCGGAGCGGATCGACGACGCCTCGCCCAATCCGCATGGCCTGGCCGTCGACAGCCTCGTCCGGCTCTGGGCGCTGACCGGCGAGGACCGCTTCCGCGACCGAGCCGACCGCGCGCTCGCCGCCGCGGCACCGATCATCAACCGCAACGTCTTCGGCACGGCGAGCTTGCTCTCCGGCCTCGACCTCCGCCTCGCCGTGCGCACGGTAGTCATCCTGACCTCGGCGACGGATGACGGCGCAAAGCTCCGGAGCGCGCTGCGCGAGGACTGGCGGCCAACCTTCGTGCTCGACGTCCGGCCCGAGGACCACGCCCTGCCGGCGAGCCATCCGGCGCATGGCAAGCGGGCGATCGACGGTCGGGCGACCGCCTATGTCTGCCGGGAAGGCAACTGCTCGCTGCCGATCACCGACGCGGAAGCGCTCGTCGCCGTATTGCACGGCGCCTGGTTACCGCATGGCTAACGAAAGGCTAACGCGTTAACCCCGTCCCGAAACGAAAATGGCCGGGACAAGCCCGGCCATTTCGCATTCTGGCGATCGCCGATCAGGTGTTCATCTGGTCGAAGAAATCGGAGTTGTGTTTGGTCTGGCGCAGCTTGTCGAGCAGGAACTCGATCGCGTCGACCGTGCCCATCGGCATGAGGATGCGGCGCAGCACGTACATCTTCTTGAGCACGTCCGGCGGCACCAGCAGCTCTTCCTTGCGGGTGCCGGAACGGGTGATGTCGATCGCCGGGAAGGTGCGCTTGTCCGCGACCTTGCGGTCCAGGATGATTTCCGAGTTACCGGTGCCCTTGAATTCTTCGAAGATGACTTCGTCCATGCGGCTGCCGGTATCGATCAGCGCCGTCGCGATGATCGTCAGCGAGCCGCCTTCCTCGATGTTGCGCGCGGCGCCGAAGAAGCGCTTCGGGCGCTGCAGGGCGTTGGCGTCGACACCGCCGGTCAGCACCTTGCCGGAAGACGGCACCACCGTGTTGTAGGCGCGGCCGAGGCGGGTGATCGAATCGAGCAGGATGACGACGTCGCGGCCATGCTCGACCAGGCGCTTGGCCTTCTCGATCACCATTTCGGCGACGGCGACGTGGCGCGTGGCCGGTTCGTCGAAGGTCGAGGAGATGACCTCGCCCTTCACCGAGCGCTGCATGTCGGTGACTTCTTCCGGGCGCTCATCGATCAGCAGGACGATCAGGTAGCACTCGGGATGGTTCTGGGCGATCGAGTGGGCGATGTTCTGCAGGAACACCGTCTTACCAGTGCGCGGCGGCGCGGTGACGAGGGCGCGCTGGCCTTTGCCGAGCGGCGCAACCAGGTCGATGATGCGCGGCGTCATGTCCTTGCCGGCCGGAACCTCGAGCTCCATCTTGAAGCGCTCGTTCGGGTAGAGCGGCGTCAGATTGTCGAAGTGAACCTTGTGCCGGGCCTTGTCCGGGTCCTCGAAATTGATCGTCGAGACCTTCAGCAGGGCGAAATAGCGCTCGCCGTCCTTCGGACTACGGATATAGCCCTCGACCGTGTCGCCGGTCCGCAGCGAAAAGCGACGGATCTGCGAGGGAGAGACATAGATATCGTCCGGTCCGGCGAGATAGTTGGCGTCGGGGGAGCGCAGGAAACCGAAACCGTCCTGCAAGACCTCGACGACGCCCTGTCCGACGATCTCGACGTCGTTGTCCGCCAGCTGCTTCAGGATGGCGAACATCAGCTCCTGCTTGCGCAGCGTGCTCGCATTCTCGACCTCAAGTTCCTCGGCGAAGGCCAGCAGCTCCGTCGGGGACTTGGACTTGAGGTCCTGTAGTTTCATTTCACGCATGGGTTTTGTGAATCTCGTTGGGATTCAAGAAAGGAAGGGTCGAATGGTATCGAAAATGGGGATTGGCAGAACTTCAGCCTGGCGGGGACAAGGCCCGCCGGCGCGACGCTTCGGTCGACCCTGGCAGGTCAACCGGCATCCGTCTGCTTCGACAAGATGGCGCACCATAATCGCTCGCCGGTTCCACGGCAAGCGTCAGAAACGTCGCAATTTCGCAGAAATCTAGAACGGCTTGACCACGACCAGGATGACGATCAGCACCATCAGGACGGTCGGAATCTCGTTCGCCAGACGGTAGGCCCGCTCCGAACGGGTGTTTCGGTCCGCCGCGAACGCCTTGCGGCACGACGCGAGCCACATATGGAAAGCCGACATGGCGATGACAAGCACGAACTTTGCCATGAACCAGGGCTGCTGCTCCCAGCCGCCGAGGCGAACGATCGTCAGTCCCGTGATCCAGGTCAGGATCATCGCCGGATTCATGATCATCCTGAGCAGCTTGGCTTCCATCACCTTGAACGTCTCGGACTTGTCGGATCCGATCGCGGCGCCGGTGTGATAGACGAACAGGCGCGGCAGATAGAAGATGCCCGCCATCCAGGCGATCACCGAGATCACGTGCAGCGCCTTGATCCAGTCGTAATAGGCCATCTGTTTCCCCTGCCCTAAGCGCGTTCTCGAACGAAATGGATACCGGCCGGCGCGCGGAAAACGCGCCCACGGCAATATCGGAGCCCGCCGCCGCGCCTAGCGGCGGACGCGCTCGACCAGCCGCTCGACATGCTCGATCGGCGTCTGCGGCACGATTCCGTGACCAAGATTGAAGATCAGCCTGGCCCCGCGCATCGCCTCGAGAATTTCGTCGACCGCTTCGTCCAGCTGCGCGCCGCCGGCCACCAGCACCATCGGGTCGAGATTGCCCTGGATGGCGGCGCGTCCGTCGATCTCCCGCCGAACGGTGGCAAGCGGCACGGTCCAGTCGACGCCGACGGCATTGACCTTCGTCGTCTCGACGAAATCGGCCAGGCCGCGGTCGGCGCCCTTCGGAAAGCCGATGAAGCGGGCGTCGGGAACCTCGGCGCGAACGCCGGCGACGATCCGGGCGATCGGTCCGGCCGACCAGCGCTCGAAGGCGGCCGGCGACAGCACGCGCGACCAGCTGTCGAAAACCTGCACGGCATCGGCGCCGGCGCGCAATTGCGCCACCAGATAGACGATCGAGGCCTGCACGAGCTTGTCGATCAGCCGGTCCAGCGCCTCGGGGTCGCGTGCGGCGAGCAGGCGCGATGGTGCCTGGTCCGGCGTCCCCTTGCCGGCAATCATGTAGGTGGCAACCGTCCAGGGCGCGCCGCAGAAGCCGATCAGCGCCTTGTCCGGAGCCAATTCCCGGCGAACCGCGCCGACGGTCTCCAGTACGGGCGCCAGCCGCTCGAGGACGGCACCGATAGTGAGCTGGTCGATATCCGCGCGCTCGATCGGATCGAGCCGCGGCCCCTCGCCTTCGACGAAACGGACGTCGCGGCCGAGCGCATGCGGGATGACGAGGATATCGGAAAACAGGATCGCCGCATCGAAGCCGAAGCGGCGGATTGGCTGCAGCGTCACCTCGGTCGCCAGTTCCGGCGTGTAGCAGAGATCGAGGAACGATCCGGCCTGCGCGCGCAGCGCCCGGTATTCCGGCAGATAGCGGCCGGCCTGTCGCATCAGCCACATCGGCGGCTGGGCGATCGCTTCGCCATCGAGCACGCGCAAAAGGCGCGCCTTCGTCATCAAAGCCGTCGGGTCGTTCTGCACCACCATCACCAAAGAAAGAGATCTATCTGTAGTTTCTTCTTTTCTTTGACGGTGGATTACCGGCATTCACGGCTGTCCACAATGCGACCGAGACGACCGCGCAACCCGCACGTGTTTTCCACGGCCTGTGAATCCAATCCGGGAACCGCTCGGGTCGTTTCGGATCATCTCCTTGAGTCAGCACCGGATTATCCGATCGCGACCGCAAATCCGGGTGCCTGAATCGGACTGTTAATATCCACGCAAGGAATTGGTTAACAAATCCCTAATCCCCATTTGCCTCGACAGCTGTGAATCTCTTTCCCCAGCCTCAGCGGCTGTTGATCATTTTCCGGCCATCGGGGACAAGTCGGGCTCTGACCGTCCGGCCGCCGAGTTCTCCCGTTCCTGTCCACAGCCCTGGGGATGACAGTGTGAAAAACGAGCTTCGCCACCTGCACCTCCACCTGATTTCCGACGCCACGGGCGAGACCCTGCTGACGGTCGGCCGCGCCGCCTCGGCGCAATATCCCGGTGTCGAGGTGATCGAGCACATGCATTCCATGGTGCGCGCGCCGAAGCAGATCGAGCGCCTCGTCTCTGAAATCGGTCAGGAGCCGGGCATCGTCCTGTTCACCCTGGTGGATCGGTCTATGGCGTCGATGCTAGAGCAGGGCTGCCGGGACATCGGCGTTCCCTGCTTCTCCGTCCTCGATCCGGTTCTGCAGGTGTTCCAGTCCTATCTCGGCGCCTCGATCCAGGGGCGGGTCGGCGCGCAGCATTCTCTCGATGGCGACTATTTCCGCCGGATCGAGGCGCTGACCTTCACGATGATGCATGACGACGGTCAACTGCCGGAGGATCTCGACCTTGCCGAGATCGTCATCATCGGCGTCAGCCGGACATCGAAGACGCCGACCAGCATTTATCTCGCCAATCGCGGCGTGCGCACCGCCAATATCCCGATCGTGCCGGGGATCGGCCTGCCGGCGGAACTGGAGGCGGCGACCCGGCCGCTGATCGTCGGCCTGGTGGCGACGCCGGACCGCATCGTGCAGATGCGCGAGAATCGCCTGCTCACCAATTCGGGCTTCGGCGACGACGATCCCTATGTCGATCGCGCCGCGGTCGCCAACGAGATCGCCTCGACGCGCAAGATCTGCGCCCGCAAGGGCTGGCCGGTGATCGACGTGACGCGCCGCTCGATCGAGGAAACCGCCGCCGCCATCCTGGCGCTGCGCAACAAGGGCGCTGCGAAGGATGGCCTCGGCCCGGTGGGAGGCTGACGATGACGCTTGTCCTCGCATCGACCAGTTCGACTCGCATCGCCCTCCTCCGCAATGCCGGCATCGCTTTCGAGGCGCGGTCGCCCGGCGTCGACGAGCGCGCGCTGGAAATGCCGCTGCTGGCGGCCGGCGCCAGCCCGACCGAGATCGCGCAGGCGCTTGCCCGGGCCAAATCGCTGGCGCTCGCCGCGTCGCCCGGTGCGGTCGTGCTCGGCGCCGACCAGGTGCTCGATCTCGAGGGCGAACGTTTCGTGAAGCCGACGGACCGCGCCGATGCGTTCCGGCAGATCGCGCGGCTCGCCGGCCGGACCCACCGGTTGCGCACGGCGGTCGCGCTGGCGAGCGAAGGCGCCATCGTCTGGGAGCATGTCAGCACGGCGAGCCTCACCATGCGCCCGCTTACCGACGCCGCGATTGATCGCTATCTGGATGAAGCCGGCGAGACGGCGCTATGGTCGGTCGGCGCCTATCTGCTCGAAGGCGTCGGAATCCAGTTGTTCTCCGCCATCGATGGCGACTATTTCAGCATTCTCGGTCTGCCGCTGCTGCCGCTGCTCGACATTTTGCGCCAGCGTGGCGTGCTTCCTTCCTGACGAGGCGACATGACGACTTCCGCTTCTCCGACCGCCGCCGTTCCAACCGCCTGCGTGATTGGCTGGCCGGTCAAGCATTCGCGTTCGCCGATCATCCATCGCCATTGGCTGTCCGAACTGGGACTAGCCGGCGATTATGTGCGCCATCCGGTCGAGCCGGAGCAGGCGGCTGCCTTCTTCGCCGGGTTCGCCACGGGCCCGTTTGTCGGCTGCAACGTCACGGTCCCGCACAAGGAGGTGGCCTTCGCCGCCGTCGATCACGCCGATGCGGTGGCGACCGCGCTCGGCGCCGTCAACACGGTCTGGCTGGAAGACGGGCGCCTGATGGGCTCCAACACCGATGCGGAAGGCTTCATCGCCAATCTCGATCATGGGGCGCCGGGCTTCGACGCTAATCCGGGCGCGGCGATCGTGCTCGGCGCCGGCGGCGCCGCCCGGGCGGTGATCTGGGCCCTGCAGGCGCGCGGCTTCGCGCCGATCCATGTCATCAACCGCACGCGCGACCGCGCCGAGGCGATGGCCGAGCGTTTCGGCAGTGATATCCACCCGGCCGGTTGGGAGGATCTCCCTGCCCTGCTGCCGCAGGCCTCGCTTCTGGTCAACACCACTTCGCTCGGCATGGAAGGCCAGCCGCCGCTGGTGATCGATCTCGCCGCGGCGCGCGACGATCTTCTCGTCACCGATATCGTCTATATCCCGCTCGAGACGCCGCTCCTGAAGGTGGCGCGATCGCGCAGCCTGAAGACGGTCGACGGCCTCGGCATGTTGCTGCACCAGGCGGTGCCGGGCTTCGAGCGCTGGTTCGGCCGCCGCCCGGTGGTGACGCCGGAACTCCGGCGCCTGATCCTCGCCGACATGGGCGTGACGGAAACGGGTGTGGCGGCGTGATCGTCATCGGCGTCACAGGCTCGATCGGCATGGGCAAGTCGACGACGGCCCGCCTGTTCGCCGCCCATGGCGCCGTGCTGCATGACGCCGATGCCGTCGTGCACGCGCTCTATCGCGGCGCTGCCGTGCCGCGCGTTGCGGAGCGGTTCCCCGATGCGATTACCGACGGCGTGGTCGATCGCGGCAAGCTGTCGGCCATCCTGGCCGCCGATCCCGCCGCCCTGCCCGATCTCGAGGCGATCGTTCATCCGATGGTACAGGCGGTCGAACAGGAGCGGATGGCGGCGGCCCGCGCCGAGGGGCGGTCCCTGTTCGTCGTCGACGTGCCGCTGCTGCTGGAGACCGGCGCCGAGGGCCGGGTCGACGTCGTGGTGGTCGCGAGCGCGCCGGCCGATATCCAGGCCGAGCGGGTGCTGCAGCGGCCGGGCATGACGGCCGAGCGGCTGGCCGCCATTCTCGCGCGCCAGATGCCGGACGCCGAGAAGCGGCGGCGGGCGCATTTCATTGTCGATACCGGCGGCAGCAAGGCGGCTTCGGCCCGTTGCGTGGCCGATATCGTTCGCGCGCTGGCGGCGCGGGCGGCAAGCGGATCCAATCCGCCCGCCGACATGCCATGATGACTGGAACGAACCGGAGCTGAGCCTTGCGCGAAATCGTCTTCGATACCGAAACGACGGGCCTGGAGCCGCTGAAGGGCGACCGGCTCGTCGAAATCGGCGCCGTCGAACTGTTCAACCACCTGCCGACCGGTCGTGACTATCACGTCTACATCAATCCGGAACGCTCGATGCCGGAAGAGGCGTTCCGCGTGCACGGCCTGTCGGACGAGTTCCTCGCCGACAAGCCGCTGTTCGGCGCCGTCGTCGACGAATTCCTCGCCTTTATCGACGGCGCGACGCTGATCGCCCACAACGCCAATTTCGATATCAGCTTCCTGAACGCCGAATTCGCCCGGCTCGGCAAGCCGCCGATTCCGCCCGAGCGCGTCATCGACACGCTGGCGCTGGCGCGGCGCAAGCATCCGAAGGCGGCGAACACGCTGGACGCGCTCTGCTCGCGCTATGGCATCGATACCAGCTCGCGCACCGTCCACGGCGGCCTGATCGACTCCGTGCTTCTGGCCGACGTCTATCTGGAGCTGATCGGCGGCCGCCAGCCGGACCTGGTCCTGGTGCCGGAAGCCGTCGCCGAGGTGACCGTCGATGGCGGCCTGGCGGTTGTGGCCGCGCCGCAGCAGCGGGCCGTGCCGCGCGCTTTTCGAGTCACGGCGGAAGAGCAGGCGGCGCACCGCGCCTTCATCGCCAAAATGGGCGACAGCGCCTTGTGGAAGACCTATATGCCCGAGGAAGTCGAGCCGGGCTGACCCGGGCTTTCCGGGCAGGCAACAAAAAAGCTCCCGAACCGCCGGCTCGGGAGCTTTTTCATCTCGGGTGATCGAAGTTCGATCAGCTCGGACGCGAACCCTGCTGGGCGGCGGCCATTTCCATCAGGCGCTGACGGTAGAGCTGGGTGAAGTCGACCGGGTCGACCAGCAGCGGCGGGAAGCCGCCATTGCGGGTCATGTCGGCCAGAATCTGGCGCGCGAACGGGAACAGCAGGCGCGGGCACTCGATCATCAGGATCGGGGCCAGGTTTTCCTGCGGCACGTTCGAGACGCGGAACACGCCGGCATAGACCAGCTCGGCGACGAACAGCGCCTGGTCACCATCGGTGGCGCGGCCTTCGAGGCGCAGCTCGATCTCGTAGTCGTCGCCGTCCAGCGGCGTGGCGCCGACATTGATGCCGATGTTGATCTGCGGCGCCGTGCGGCGCGGGCCGAGCGAGCGCGGCGCGGCCGGGTTCTCGAAGGACTGATCCTTCACATATTGCAGCAGGATCGAAAGGTTGGGCTGGGCGAGCTGGCCCGCGCCATTTTCGTTATCATCGGCCATAAAGGCGGCTCCCCTGGAACAATCCGGCCGAATGGCCTGATCTCAACAAGTGGGCTCGCTAACACTTCCGTCTCGGTGATACAAGCGGCTGTACCGAGCTCGTCGATGGCGCGCGCAGGGCCTGGCCTCGGCATTCCAGCCCGGGCGGCCTTTGTGGTCTTGACGGACTTGGATCGACGCCCAACGATTACCACATTGGGTCCGTGCCGGCCGATCGCGCAATCGGCTTCATGGACGCCCCCGGAATAGGACAGGATGCCTTCGGCATGAACGGCTTCGTCGATATCTACACGCTGATCTTCCTCGTCCTCGCGGTGGTGATCTTCTTCAAGCTGCGTGGCGTGCTCGGCCAGCGGACCGGCAATGAGCGCCCGCCCTTCGATCCGTTCACCCGCCGCAAGGCGAGCGAGCCGGACGCCAGCGCCGACGACAAGGTCATCCCCCTGCCCCGCCGCGCCAATGACGACGTCGCCCCCGCGCCCGCCGGCGCGCCGGCCGACGACCAGCGGATCGCCGCCGTCGCGCCCGCCGGCACCCCGCTTGCGACCGCGCTCGGCCAGATCATGGCCGCCGACCGCAATTTCGATCCGCAGCAGTTCATCGACGGCGCCCGCACCGCCTATGAGATGATCGTCACTTCCTTTGCCCGCGGCGACCAGAAGACGCTGAAGCCGCTGCTCGGCCGCGAGGTCTATGACGGCTTCGTCAGCGCGATCGGGGATCGCGAGTCGCGCGGCGAGACGGTCGAGTTCAATTTCGTCGGCTTCGAGAAGGTCGAGATGGTCGATGCGGCGCTGAAGGGCGGCACGGCGCAGGTTTCGGTCAAGTTCGTGTCGAAGCTGATTTCGGCGACCCGCGACAAGGCCGGCGAGGTCGTCGATGGCGATCCGGTGCACATTGCCGATGTCACCGACATCTGGACCTTCGCGCGCGACGTCTCGTCCCGCGACCCCAACTGGCTGCTCGTCGCCACCGAAACCGTTGAATGACCGGGAAACTCGCTCGTGTCCACGGAAGGAAACGCCCGGCTTGTGTCCCTGCCGTTCGGCGCGATCGAGGGCTGGCAGGACGATGACCATGCCGCTGCGTGGCGCGCCTATCGTCTGAGCGCGACTTACGCCGCCGCCAGCGAGCCGAAGACCCGCAGCCTCGGCATCGACGGAACCGCCCTCGCCCGCGTCGCCCGGATCGCCGCCGTCATGCCGGCGGAGATTTCTTCCGCCGAGGCCCGCGCGTTCTTCGAGACCCACTTCCAGCCAATGCGGGTGACGCCGGCCGCCGGCAATGGCTTCTTCACCGGCTTCTACGAGCCGGAAGTCGCCGCCTCGCGCCAGCCCGACGAGACGTTCCGCGTGCCCTTGCTGGCGCCGCCGCCGGAACTGGTCGAGGTCGACGAGCATGCGCCGCCGCCGGGCATCGAGCCCGGCATGCGCTTTGCGCGCCAGACCGCGGCCGGGTTCGAGCCCTTCTTCGACCGCGGCGAGATCGAGCGCGGCGCGCTCGACGGTCGCGGACTGGAACTCGCCTATGTCGCTGACCGGGTCGATGCGCTCTTCATCCATATCCAGGGCGCAGCCCGCCTGCGCATGGCTGACGGCACGCTGCTGCGCGTGACCTATGCGGCGAAGTCGGGCCACGCTTATACCTCGGTCGGCAAGGTCCTGCTCGACCGGCAGGCGCTGCCGAAGGGCGGCGTCAGCATGCAGTCGATCCGCGCCTGGCTCGCCGAGCATCCGGACCAGGCGTCCGAGGTGATCTGGCAGAACCGGTCCTATATCTTCTTCCGCGAGGCGCCGGTGATCGATCCCGAGCTCGGCCCGATCGCCGCCGCCAAGGTGCCGCTGACGGCGGGCCGCAGCCTCGCCGTCGATCGCACGCTTCATACCTTCCATGCCCCGATCTGGATCGACACGCGCCTGCCGGCCGCCGAGGGCGGTGGTGCGTATCGGCGGCTGATGATGGCGCAGGACACCGGATCGGCCATTCTCGGCCCGGCGCGGGGCGATATCTTCTTCGGCTCGGGCGACGAGGCCGGCCGCATCGCGGGACGCATGCAGGCCGCCGGCGATTTCGTCGTGCTGGCGCCGCGGAGCGTTCCATGACGCGCCGCAAGCGCAATCTGTCCGGCGAGGAACGCACGCTCTGGGCGACCGTCGCCCGCACGGTGGCGCCGCTTCGGCCGGAGGATGCGGTCGTCGAGCCTCAGGAGCCACCGGTCGCCGAAGTGCCGGCAATCGCCACGGCGCCTGCCAGGGGAACTGCGACGCCGGCGAAGGCCGGCAAGATCGGCAAGGCCGTGCCGCCGCCTCCGCCGCCCCTGCATCCGATCGAGCGCCGGACGCTGACGCGCGTCGCGCGCGGCACCATCGAGATCGATGGCCGCATCGACCTGCACGGCCTGACCCAGCTCGACGCGCATGACCGCCTGCGGGGTTTCCTGATCGACGCCCAGTCACGTGGCTCCAAGCTGGTGATCGTCATCACCGGC
Source organism: Kaistia nematophila (assembly GCF_026343855.1). Lineage (NCBI taxonomy): Bacteria > Pseudomonadati > Pseudomonadota > Alphaproteobacteria > Hyphomicrobiales > Kaistiaceae > Kaistia > Kaistia nematophila. The sequence goes on from NZ_JAPKNK010000001.1 coordinate 71,966, forward strand.
AAGGGCAAGGTCGGCGGCGAGGATCCGTTCGGCATGAACGAGCGCGGCGTGCTGCGGCGGCGCGTGCCGCAATGGCTGGCGGAGCCGGGCCTGCGCAATATCGTCATCGGTTTCGAGGAAGCGCATCGCAGCCATGGCGGCGGCGGCGCCCTCTATGTCCGCATCCGCAAGAAGCGGACCCTGCACAAGGTAGGCGAGGTGTGACGCCGTTCGGACGAAAGCTGCGGGCCATGCGCGACGAGCGCGGGCTGTCGCTGAAGACGATGGCCGAGGGGCTGCAGGTGTCGAGCTCCTACCTGTCGGCGCTCGAGCATGGCCGGCGCGGCAGCCCGAGCTGGTTCATGGTCCAGCGCATCATCGCCTATTTCAACGTGATCTGGGACGAGGCGGAGGAACTGCAGCGGCTGGCCGAGACGTCGCATCCTCGCGTCGTCGTCGATACGGCGGGGCTCGATCCCGCGGCGACGGAACTGGCGCATCTGCTGGCGGCGAAAATCGCCGGCCTCAGCGCCAAGTCCTTGCGGGATCTGAAGAAAGCGGTTCGCGACGCGGCGGCGCGCGATCATGTCGACGGCGCCTGAACCGAAGCTCTTTCCGCAAGAGCCCGTTAGGGTCCGTACTCAGAGCAGCTTGCGCAGCTCATCGATGCGGTCGTTCACCAGCCAGCCATAGTAGTTTTCCTGCGGCATGGCGTTCTTGTTGCGCTTGCGCTCGGCCGCGAGCGCCCGGGCGCGCACCTTCACGTCGCCGACATTGTAGAGCGTCGAGGTAATGCCGGGATTGTTGGAAATATCGACGCCGGCCGTGTCGCGATAGACATCGATCGACAGGCGGATGATCGCCGCCATGTAGTCGAGCGACATGTTGGGATCCATGATCGCCTGGTAGAGCTGCGGCGCGCGTTCGGCGTCGAGCAGGGGCAGGCCGCTCTTGCGGTGGACGATGTCGGTCACCGTCAGCGCCGTCAGCGGGTTGATCTGGCCGAGGCCGAAGGTCTGGCCGGCATAGAGCGGTTGGAAGAAGACCTTCGAGAAGCGGTCGCGCGGGAACGACTTGCCGTCGACCTTCTTGCCTCGGAAATCCTTGTCCCAGACGTCCTCGCGGCAGGTCCACAGGTCATAGGCGGATTTGAGCCTGTCGCAGTCTTCGAACTGCGGTCGCGATACGAACTGGGTGACGGACTCGCCCTGGTAGCCGAAGGCCAGGTCGGTGGTGCCGAGATAGGCCAGCGCCTTGACGTAGTAGGACTGCGCGCTGTCGAGGCCGCCGACATTGTAGGTGTGCTCGCCGATGATGGCGCCGACCAGGTGGACGGGATCGACGCCATAGGTGGCGGCCGAGCGCTTGATCGAGCGCATCAGGCCCTTGTCGCGCTGCAGCAGCGCATAGATGCGGCGGTACTTGGCCTCGAAGCTTTCCTTGGTCTCGCCCGCGCGCTTGATCGAGCTCATGTCGATCGTCGGCTGTTCCTTCGACCGGTTGCCCGGCGGCACGGCGACGACGGCGAAAGCGGGCAGGGTGGTCGCGAGGATCAGGGAGGCGAGCAGGGCACTGCGCAGGAGACGCATGGGGATTCCGTCGGTCGGTCAACATGACCGCACCCGGGACGGATCGGCCGATCCCGGCTTATAGCATCGGAAAACCGGGCTCGAAAACGGCTTACCTGCCACACTGGCCCGGATAACGCCGTGTCGGCTGCCTCCCCCGCACGCCGGCGCGGGGGAGGCAATTCTCGTCAGAGGATGTAGCGCGACAGGTCGATGTTGCGCGAGAGGTCGCCGATATGCGCCTCGATATAGGCGGCATCGATCGTCACCGTCTCGCCGGAGCGATCCGGGGCGGCGAAGCTGATCTCGTCGAGGATCCGCTCCATCACCGTCTGCAGGCGGCGGGCACCGATGTTCTCGACCGACGAGTTGACCTCGACCGCGATGCGGGCGATCGCGTCGATCGCATCCTCGGCGATGACCAGGTTGACGCCTTCGGTCTGCATCAGCGCGACATACTGCTTGATCAGGCTCGATTCCGGTTCCGTCAGGATCTGGCGGAAGTCGGACTGGGTCAGCGCGTTGAGCTCGACGCGGATCGGCAGGCGGCCCTGCAGTTCCGGCAGCAGGTCCGAAGGCTTGGCGATGTGGAACGCGCCCGAGGCGATGAACAGGATGTGATCCGTCTTCACCGGCCCGTACTTGGTGGCGACCGTGGTTCCCTCGATCAGCGGCAGCAGGTCGCGCTGCACGCCTTCACGTGAAACATCGCCGGAGCGGCCTTCGCGGGCGCAGATCTTGTCGATCTCGTCCAGGAAGACGATGCCGTCATTTTCGACGACGGCGATCGCTTCGGCCGTCAGCTGGTCGTCGTCGAGCAGCTTGTCGGATTCCTCGTCGATCAGCACCTTGTAGCTGTCGCGCACGGTGACGCGGCGCGTCTTGGTCTTGCCGCCGAACGCCTTGCCGAGCATGTCGCCGATGTTCATCACGCCGATCGATGCGCCCGGCATGCCGGGAACGTCGAATTGCGGCATGCCGCCCGACTGGTCGCGCACCTGGATCTCGATTTCCTTGTCGTCGAGCTCGTTGGCGCGCAGCTTCTTGCGGAAGCTCTCGCGGGTGGCGGGGCTGGCGGCCTCGCCGACGAGGGCGTTCAGCACGCGCTCCTCGGCCGAAAGATGGGCCTTGGCCTCGACGTCCTTGCGCTTCTTTTCGCGCGTCAGGCCGATGCCGATCTCGACGAGATCGCGCACGATCTGCTCGACGTCGCGGCCGACATAGCCGACCTCGGTGAACTTGGTCGCCTCGACCTTGAGGAAGGGCGCGCCGGCCAGCTTGGCGAGACGGCGGGAGATTTCGGTCTTGCCGACGCCGGTCGGCCCGATCATCAGGATGTTCTTCGGCAGCACTTCTTCGCGCATCGTGCCTTCGAGCTGCTGGCGGCGCCAGCGGTTGCGCAGCGCGATGGCGACGGCGCGCTTGGCGTCGTTCTGGCCGATGATGTAGCGGTCGAGTTCGGAGACGATCTCGCGGGGAGAGAAATTGGTCATTGGACTTCCTGTCCGCCTATAGCGTTTTCAAGCGAAGTGCGTGCGCTTCGCGACCGGAAAACGCGTCAAAACAAAGACCTAGAGGGTCGAACCGTTTTGGGAAAACGGTGAGACGCTCTAGGCTGCGTCGAGCTGCTCGAGCGTGACACTGGTGTTGGTGTAGACGCAGATGTCGGCGGCGATCGCCATCGCCTTGCGGGCGATCTGTTCGGCGGTCAAATCGCTGTCCATCAGGGCGCGGGCGGCGGCAAGCGCGTAGTTGCCACCCGATCCGATGCCCATCACGCCGCCTTCCGGCTCCAGCACGTCGCCATTGCCGGTCAGCACGAGGCTGGTGGACTTGTCGGCGACGAGCATCATCGCCTCGAGATGGCGCAGATAGCGGTCGGTGCGCCAGTCCTTGGCGAGTTCGACGCAGGCGCGTGTCAGCTGCCCGGGATATTGCTCGAGCTTGGCCTCGAGCCGCTCGAAAAGGGTGAAGGCGTCGGCGGTCGAGCCGGCGAAACCGGCGATGACGCCGCCCTTGCCGAGCGGGCGCACCTTGCGGGCGGTATGCTTGATCACCGTCTGGCCGAGCGAAACCTGGCCGTCGCCGGCGATGACGACCTTGTCGCCCTTGCGGACGGTGATGATGGTCGTCCCGTGCCACGCCGCATAGGGGCTGTCATTCTGGGGTTGTGTCATGATCTGCTTTCGTGGCGGATCGCTTTGGTCCCATCAGGCCCCGCGGCGATCCCTGTTGGCTAGAGCGTCTTATGTAGGCGCCTCCTCGGCCGATGCAAAGGCTTGCTCAACCTTATGGCGCTATGGGGAAACGCCTGATAAAAGCCGGCTGTCCTGAGCGAAATGCGCCCAGATCGCTGGACCGGGCAGGGACCGAGAAGGAAAGCAGATATGCGTAGCGCCACGATCGAGCGCAAGACGAAGGAAACCGAGATCGCGGTGACGCTGGATCTCGACGGCACCGGCCGCGCCGACATTGCAACCGGCGTCGGCTTCTTCGACCATATGCTCGATCAACTGGCCCGCCATGGCCTGATGGACCTGACGATCCGCTGCAAGGGCGACCTGCATATCGACCAGCACCACACGGTCGAGGATGTCGGCATCGCCATCGGCCAGGCGCTCAAGAAGGCGCTGGGCGAAATGCGCGGCATCACCCGCTATGCCGATACCCACCTCGCCATGGACGAGGCGCTGACCCGCTGCGCCATCGACGTTTCCGGCCGGCCCTATCTGGTCTGGAAGGTCGAGTTCACGAGGCCCAAGGTCGGCGATTTCGATACCGAGCTGTTCAAGGAATTCTTCCAGGCTTTCGCCCAGAACGCCGGCATCACGCTGCACATCGAAAATCTCTATGGTGACAACAACCACCATATCGCCGAGACCTGCTTCAAGGCGGTGGCGCGCACCCTCCGGGTGGCCGCGTCGATCGATCCGCGGCAGGCCGACCGCGTGCCGTCGACCAAGGGCAAGCTGGGCGACTGAGGGAGCGTCATGACGACCTACACCGTGCACGCACCGCCCGTTTCCGCGACTGGCGGGATGCGCGAGGCCGAGCGCGTGGTCTTCGTCAGGGACGGTTTCTGCTGGGCGGCTTTCCTGATCCCGGTGATCTGGATGCTCTATCGGCGCATGTGGCTGGTGCTCTGCTTCTATGCGCTGTTCGCCGTCGGCATCGAATGGGCGGGGCGCATGCTCGGGGCGCCAACGGCTGCGGCGCTCGGGCTGCTCGGCGCGCTCTATCTCGGCTTCGAGGGCAACACGCTCCGGCGCTGGACGCTCGCGCGCCGCCGCTTCACCGAGCGCGGCGTCGCCGATGGCCGCTCGCTCGAAGAGGCGGAGATCCGCTTCTTCGTCCGTGCTGACGACGAGACGCCGAGCCCCTCCGGCCCGGCCTCCGCTCCACTCGCGCAACCCCATTTCTCGGCCGACATCGTTGGCCTCTTTCCGACCCCGGGGACAACCCGATGACCATTGCGATCATTGATTACGGCGCCGGCAATCTGCGCTCGGCCGCCAAGGCGCTGGAGCTCGCCGCTGCGCGCAACGGCTCGACGGCGCCTGTCGTCGTCACCGCCGACCCTGACGTCGTCGCCAGGGCCGATCACATCGTGCTGCCCGGCGACGGCGCCTTCGCCGATTGCCGCACCAATCTCGACAGCGTCGACGGCATGATCGAGGCGATCAACGAGGCGATCGACGCGCGCGGCCGGCCATTCCTCGGCATCTGCGTCGGCATGCAGCTGCTGGCGACGCGCGGAATCGAATACGGCGTCACCAAGGGCCTCGGCCGCATCCAGGGCGAGGTCCGGCGCATCGAGCCGAACGATCCGCGCCTGAAGATCCCGCATATGGGCTGGAACACGCTGAACGCGTCCGGCTCGCATCCCCTGCTCGACGGCATCGCGCTCGGCGACGATGGCTGGCACGCTTATTTCTTGCACGGCTATCAGCTCTTTGCCGAGCAGCCGGGCGACGTCATCGCCACCGCCGACTATGGCGGCCCGGTCACGGCGATCGTCACCACCGGCAACGTCGCCGGCACGCAGTTCCATCCCGAGAAGAGCCAGAAGCTCGGTCTCGCCCTTCTCGCCAACTTCCTGAAGTGGAAGCCCTGATGATCCTCTTTCCCGCCATCGATTTGAAGGACGGCGCCTGTGTTCGCCTGAAGCTCGGCGACATGGAGCAGGCGACGGTGTTCAACACCGACCCCGCCGCCCAGGCGCATGAATTCGAGAGCCAGGGCTTTGAATACCTCCACGTCGTCGACCTGAACGGCGCCTTCGCCGGCCAGCCGGTCAATGGCGCCGCCGTCGAGGCGATCCTGAAGCGCGTGAAGATGCCGGTCCAGCTCGGCGGCGGCATCCGCGACCGCGCCGGCGTCGAGGCCTGGCTCGACAAGGGCATCGCCCGCGTCATCCTCGGCACCATCGCCGTGCGCGATCCCGATCTCGTCCGCGAGGCCTGCAAGGCCTATCCGGGTCAGGTCGCCGTCGGCATTGACGCGCGCGGCGGCAAGGTCGCGGTAGAGGGCTGGGCCGAGACCTCGGAGCTGACCACCATCGAGCTGGCGCGCCGGTTCGAGGATGCCGGCGTCGCGGCGATCGTCTTCACGGACATCGATCGCGACGGCGTGCTGAAGGGCCTCAACATCGAATCGACTCTGGCGCTGGCCCGCGCGGTTGAGATCCCTGTCATCGCCTCAGGCGGCCTTGCCTCGCTCGACGACGTCAAGCGCCTGCTGCAGCCGGATTGCGCCATCCTCGAGGGCGCGATCTCCGGCCGCGCGCTCTATGACGGCCGGCTCGACCCGGCCGAGGCGCTGAAGCTGATCCGCGAAGCGCGGGAGACCGCCTGATGCTCAAGACCCGCATCATTCCCTGCCTGGACGTGCATGACGGCCGCGTCGTCAAGGGCGTGCAGTTCGTCGACCTGATCGACGCCGGCGACCCGGTCGAGGCCGCCAAGGCCTATGACGCCGCCGGCGCCGACGAGCTCTGCTTCCTCGACATCACCGCGACGCACGAGAACCGCGGCACCATCCTCGATGTCGTGGCGCGTACCGCCGAAGCCTGCTTCATGCCGGTGACGGTGGGCGGCGGCGTCCGGGCGGTGGAGGATATCCGCGCGCTGATGCTGGCCGGCGCCGACAAGGTAGCGATCAACTCGGCCGCCGTGACGGACCGCATGATCGTCGCCCGCGCGGCGGAGAAGTTCGGCGCCCAGGCGATCGTCGTCGCCATCGACGCCAAGCAGACGAAGCGGCGCGGCATGAGCGGCGACCACCACGACCGCTGGGAGATCTTCACCCATGGCGGCCGCAAGGCGACCGGCATCGACGCGATCGAATATGCGATCGAGGTCGCGGCGCTGGGTGCCGGCGAGATCCTCCTGACCTCGATGGACCGCGACGGCACGCGCGACGGCTTCGACCTCGCGCTCACCCGCGCCATCGCCGATGCGGTGCCGATCCCGGTGATCGCCTCGGGCGGCGTCGGCGCGCTCGATCATTTCGTCGATGGCGTCGTCGAAGGCCATGCCAGCGCGGTGCTGGCGGCTTCGGTGTTCCATTTCGGCCAGTTCACCATCGGCGAGGTGAAGACACACATGGCGGCGGCCGGCATTCCCGTCCGGCTCGACGGCTGAGGAGGGCAGGGCATGTCCGATTTCACGCTTTCCGACCTCGCGGCCATCATCCGCAACCGCGCCAATTCGGGCGATCCCGGCTCCTACACCGCCAAGCTGGTGGCCAAGGGTCCGTCGCGCTGCGCCAAGAAGTTCGGCGAGGAGGCGGTCGAGGCCGTCATCGCCGCGACCGAGGGCAACAAGGCCGAGCTGACGGCGGAAGCGGCCGACGTGCTTTACCATCTGCTGGTGATGCTCGAGGCGTCCGATCTGCCGCTTGACGCGGTGATGCAGGAGCTCGAGGGCCGCACCCGGCAGACCGGACTGCAGGAAAAGGCGTCGCGGCCGGCGGAGTAGTTCGCGGTCGGGGAGAAGAACATGGACAAGTCCGCGCGGCTCGAGCACGCACCGCATCGCACCTTCGGCCGTCAGGAATGGGCGAGCCTCCGGGCCGACATGCCGCTGACGCTGACCGAGGCGGATCTTTTCCGCCTGCGCAGTCTGAACGATCCGATCTCGATCGATGAGGTCGTGACGATCTACCTGCCGCTGTCGCGCCTGCTCAGCCTCTATGTCGCCGCGACGCAGGGGCTCTACAACGCCACCCGCACCTTCCTCGGCGCCAATGAGGGCAAGACGCCGTTCATCATCGGCATCGGCGGCTCCGTCGCGGTCGGCAAGTCGACCGCCGCGCGCGTGCTGAAGGCGCTTCTCGCGCGCTGGACCAACACGCCGAAGGTCGACCTGATCACCACGGACGGCTTCCTCTATCCCAATGCCGTGCTCGAGCGCGAAGGGCTGATGGAGCGCAAGGGCTTCCCGGAGAGCTACGACCTGCCGGCGCTGCTCTCCTTCCTGTCCGACATCAAGGCCGGGCTCGGCAGCGTCTCCGCGCCCGTCTATTCGCATCTCGTCTACGACATCGTGCCGAGCGAGCGGATCACCATCGACCGGCCGGACATCCTGATCGTCGAAGGCATCAACGTGCTGCAGGCGCCGCGCCTGCCGCGCGACGGCACGGCGGTGCCCTTCGTGTCCGACTTCTTCGATTTCTCGATCTATATCGACGCCGAGGAGGCCGACATCCGGCGCTGGTATGTCGAGCGCTTCCAGCGCCTGCGCGAAACCGCTTTCCAGGACCCGAACTCCTACTTCCACCGCTATGCGATGGTGTCGGACGCCGAGGCGCTGGCGATCGCCGACCGGCTCTGGTCGCGCATCAACCGGGTCAATCTCTACGAGAACATCCTGCCGACCCGCCCGCGCGCCGATCTTATCCTCAGCAAAGGGGAAAGCCACCTGATCGAGCGGGTCGCGCTGCGTCGTCTTTGAGGCTTTTGCTGGGTTTCCGGCAGCTCTGATTGCCACTCGTTCGCAGTTGCGAAGATAGCCGTTGAAGCCTCCTGCCGGCGGTGTTAATGCGCCGAAACCGCCGACACACCGAGGACGATCATGCCGAAATGGAACGACAGGATAACGCTTGTCGCGCTCTCCTCGATCGTCATCGCGCTGGTCGTGATGGCGCTGAAATATGCCGCCTACTGGAAGACCGGCAGCGTCGCGCTCTATTCGGACGCGCTGGAGAGCATCGTCAATCTCGCCACCGCGGTGGCGGCGTTCTGGGCGATTCGGCTGAGCCACAAGCCGGCCGACAGCGACCACCAGTTCGGCCACCACAAGGCGGAGTATTTCTCCGCCGTGCTGGAAGGCGTGCTGATCGTCGTGGCGGCGCTGCTCATCCTGCGCGAAGCCTGGATCTCCTATGAGGAGAAGCGGGCGCTCGAAAACGCCGGTATCGGCCTGACGATCAATCTGGTCGCCACGGCGATCAACGGCGCCTGGGCGATGTATCTGTTCCGCTTCGGCCGCCGCCGCCGCTCGCCCGCCTTCATCGCCGAGGCCTGGCACCTGACCAGCGACGTCATCAGCTCGGTCGGCGTCTTCATCGGCCTCGTGCTGGTGGCGCTCACCGGCTGGGTGGTGCTCGATCCGCTGCTCGCCGTCATCGTCGCCGTCAACATCCTGTGGTCGGGTTGGCGCGTCATTCGCGATTCCGTCGGCGGGCTGATGGATCATGCCGTCTCGGGCGAGGTGGAAAGCGAGATCCGCTCGATCATTTCGACCGAGGCGACGGGCGCGATCGAGGTGCACGACCTCCGCACCCGCAATGCCGGCCGCGCCATCTTCATCGAGTTCCATCTCGTCGTGCCGGGATCGATGACGGTCGCCGCCGGCCATGTCATCTGCGATCGCATCGAGGCGGCACTGAACAAGGCGATCGAGGGCTCGGAAGTCCTGATCCACATCGAGCCCGAGGCCGAGGCGCTGCATCACGGCGTGATCGTTCTCTAGCGTCCTTCCGTCCGTTTCCGCCCCATATCGCGGCGCGGCGGAGGGGCGCAGAGCTTGATTTTCTGCCCCAAACTCATGATATCGGGCCTAACCTTTGGTTCTGATCAAAAGAGAGTTCGCCATGTCTGACGATACCCAGCCCGTCTCCTCCACCGATGCAGCCGCCGACGCGGCCGCGACGGCTGCGGATGGCGACGCCGCGGCGGCTCGCATCGCGACGCTCGAGGCTGAAGCGACCGAGTTGAAGGATCGCGTCCTGCGCACCATCGCCGAGATGGAAAACCTGCGCCGCCGCACCGAGCGCGAGGTCGCGGATGCGCGCCAGTACGCCATCGCCGCCTTTGCTCGCGACATGCTGACCGCCGGCGACAACCTCGCCCGCGCCATCGAGGCGGTTCCGGATGAGGCGCGCGGCGGCAACGAGGCGCTGACCGCGCTGATCGACGGCGTCGAGATGACCGAGCGCGATCTCGTCAATTCGCTGGAGCGCCACGGCGTCCGCAAGCTCGAGCCGCTCGGCCAGAAGTTCGATCCGCATCTGCACCAGGCCGTCTTCGAGGTGCCGACCACCGAGCAGCCGGCCGGCACCGTCATGCAGGTTGTCCAGTCCGGCTACGTGATTGGCGACCGCGTCCTGCGCCCGGCCATGGTCGGCGTTGCCAAGGGCGCGCCGAAGCCGAGGGAAGCGAAGACCGAAGCCGGCGATTCCTCGCCCAACTCCGTCTGAGGCGGACGAGGCTGTGGATGCTCCCGTGCTCTACAGCCTCGATCTCATCGGGGTCTTCGTCTTTGCCCTGACCGGGGCGCTCGCGGCGTCTCGCAAGCAGCTCGACATCGTCGGCTTCGCCTTTCTGGCGTCGATCACCGGCGTCGGCGGCGGTACGCTGCGGGACGTCATCCTCGGCGCGACGCCGGTGTTCTGGATCACCCAGCCCGCCCCGGTCGTGCTCTGCGTCGCGACCGCCGTTTTCGTCTACTTTGTCGCGCCCTTCGTCGAATATCGCTACCGCCTGCTGCTCTGGGCCGACGCGATCGGCATTTCCGGCTATTGCGTCATGGGCGCGGCGCGGGCGCTCGACGCGGGCGCCAGCCCCTTCGGCGCGGTGGTGATGGGCGTCGTCACCGCGACCTTCGGCGGCATCATCCGCGATATCGTCGCCGGCGAGCCGTCGGTGATCCTGCGCCGGGAAATCTATGTGACAGCGACGGTGGTGGGCGCGACCCTGTTCGTGCTCGCCATCCTGCTCGGCGTGCCGTTCTGGACCGCTTCCGTGCTGGGTGCGCTTTCGGCCTTCGCGGTGCGGGCAGGCGCACTGACCTTCGGCTGGACGCTGCCGACCTACCGGTCGCGTCCCGGCCGCGCCTTTCCTCCCCGCTAGGCCCGCATCCGGAGCCGCGGTTGCCGGCCTTCAGGCAGCGTAGCGGGTGGCGTCGACGCCGTAGTGGTTCACATAGCGCTCGCTGATCGCCGATACCGGCAGCACGATCAGCACGTCCGTCGTGCCGAACTGGCGGTCGACCACGGCGCCGTCGCCGATATAGGCGCCGAGGCGCAGATAGCCCTTGATCAGCGGCGGCAGCGTCTTCAGCGCCGCCTTCATGTCGATCGCGTCTTCTGCCATCCGGTCCATCGGCACGCGGCGGTGCGGCAGCGCGCTCACCGTCCATTCGGCCGGGGCGCGGGCGCTGTGGTGCAGGAAGGAGAGGGGGAGCGACAGCGCATCGGGATTGGTGCCTTCGAGCGAGGCACAGCCGACCATCACGTCGATGCCGTGGCTGCGGACATAGCTCCAGATGCCGTGCCAGAGCAGTTCGACCGTGCGCTTGGTGCGGTAGGGCTTCAGCACGCAGGAGCGGCCGAGCTCCAGGAAATTCAGCCCGCTATGCCGCTCCAGCAGCGACCCGATGTCGAATTCGTTCGCCGTGTAGAAGCCGGTGTGGCGGTTCGCCACTTCCTGGCGCAGCAGGCGGTAGGTGCCGACGATCGCCGCCTCGCCTGAAGCGAGGCGGGTGTCGTGGTCGATGACGAGCAGGTGGTCGCAGATCTTGTCGAAACCGTCGCGATCGCGGCGCGACAGCTGCGCCTGCACGTCGGGGATCGCCGACATCTCCTCGTAAAAGACCTTGTAGCGCAGCTTCTGCGCCTTCTTTACCTCGCGCGGCGTGGCGGCAAGGCGCACTTCCAGCGCTCCGATTCGACCGAGCGTTTCAGGCAGGATGGCAGCAGGGCGAAGGGCTTTCGGCATCGGGAGTCTTATACCGCCAATTGCCCGCTTCGATAGAGCCGGCAAAGCAATGATCGCTTCCGATACGCGCAGAACCTGCTGGGTCGCCGCATTGCCGCGCTTGACCATCTGACCTTCTCCTGCTGGTCCCCAACGCTTTCCCGCCGGGATTTCTGACCCCGTTGCGGAGAAGAACACAGTTCTCCGACAGTTCGGTGACGAAGCGCTTTCTCGGTCTCGGCCGTCCGCGGTTCCGTCGTTTGGCCCGGTCGCTGACGGCGATGGCGCGTCCAGCCGGCAAGCGGTCGAAATATCGGGCCGATCCAGAGTCGCCGGCCGGGCCTCCGGCCGTGCTCAGGCGGCGGCCAGCAGCCGGTCGCCGGCGATGCGGTAGCGGAGCGCCTCGGCGAGATGCGGCCGGCCGACCGTCTCGGCGCCGTCGAGGTCGGCGATGGTGCGGGCGACCTTCAGCACGCGATGATAGCCCCGCGCCGAAAGGCGCAGCGCCTCGGCGGCCTCGGCAAGCAGCTTCGCCCCGGCCTTGTCCGGCGTCGCGATCGTCTCGACCAGGGCGCTGCCGCATTGCGCGTTGGTGCGGATGTCGTCGATGCCGAGCGCCTCGAACCGCTCGGCCTGCAGCGCGCGCGCCGCCGCCACACGTTCGGCGACGACGGCGCTGCTTTCCGAAGGTGTCGCGCCGATCAGGTCGCTCGCGGTCACCGCCGGCACGTCGATCCGCATGTCGATGCGGTCGAGGAAGGGGCCGGACAGCCGCGCCTGATAGTCGGCCGCGCAGCGCGGGCCGCGCTTGCAGCTCATGCCCGGCTCGCCTGCCATGCCGCATCGGCACGGGTTCATGGCGGCGACCAGCTGGAAGCGGGAGGGATAGCGGACGCGATGGTTGGCGCGGGCGATCATCACCTCGCCGGCCTCCAGCGGCTGGCGCAGCGAATCGAGCACCTGCGGCGTGAATTCGGGCAGTTCGTCGAGGAAGAGCACGCCGTGATGGGCGAGCGAGGCTTCGCCCGGCCGGGCGCGCAGGCCGCCGCCGACCATCGCCGCCATCGAGGCCGAATGGTGCGGCGCGCGGAACGGACGCCGGTCGGTCAGCTTGCCGCCGGCAAGTTCGCCGCCGATGGATGCGATCATCGCCACCTCAAGCAGTTCCTTCGGCGACAGCGGCGGCAGCAGCGAGGGCAGGCGGCTCGCCAGCATCGATTTGCCGGCCCCGGGCGGCCCGGCCATCAGGAGGTTGTGGCCGCCGGCGGCGGCGATCTCCAGCGCGCGGCGGGCGCTCTCCTGGCCGCGGACGTCGGCGAGGTCGGCGAGCGCCGCGCCGTCGCGCTTCAGCGCCGGCTCGGGCCGCGAAAGCACCTGCGTGCCCTTGAAGTGGTTGGCGATGGCGATCAGGCTGCGCGGGGCCAGGATCTCCATGCCGCCGCCGGCCCATGCCGCTTCCGGGCCGCAGGCGGAAGGGCAGATCAGCCCGCGGCCGATGGCGTTGGCGCCGATCGCCGCCGGCAGCACGCCGGCGACGGAGGCGATGGTGCCGTCGAGCGCCAGTTCGCCGAGCGCGACGAAATCGGCCAGCTGGTCGCCCGGCAGCACGCCGAGCGCCGCCATCAGGCCGAGCGCGATCGGCAGATCGTAGTGGCTGCCTTCCTTCGGCAGGTCGGCCGGCGCCAGATTGACGATGATCCGCTTCGGCGGCAGAGCGAGGCCGGAGGCGTGCAGGGCGGCGCGCACCCGTTCACGGCTTTCTGCCACGGCCTTGTCCGGCAGGCCGACGATGACTATGCCGGGAAAGCCCGGCGCGATCTGGATCTGGACGTCGACCGGCACCGCCTCGATGCCCTGGAACGCCACCGTCGTGACATGCGCGACCATATCCGTCATCCCCGTTGCGGAATGACGCTACGTCAACTTTCGGGCGAATACAAGAACAGGTCGTGAACATCCGCGCCGGCCTCGCGGCGCGGATCCTGGTAGCAATCCGTTAACCCTAGCGCTTGCTCTCGACGGCGTCCCAGACCAGCGAGGCGATGTCGGCGCCGCCGAAGCGCTTCACCTCGCGGATGCCGGTCGGCGAGGTGACGTTGATCTCGGTCAGGTAGTCGCCGATGACGTCGATGCCGACGAAGACGAAGCCGCGCTTCTTCAGGTCGGGCCCGATCGCCTCGCAGATCTCGCGGTCGCGCCGGGTCAGCTCGATCGGCTCCGGCCGACCGCCGACATGCATGTTGGAGCGCGACTCGCCATCCGCCGGCACGCGGTTGATGGCGCCGACGGCGACGCCGTCGACCAGGATGATGCGCTTGTCGCCGGCCCGGACCGCCGGCAGGTAGCGCTGCACGACATAGGGCTCGCCGCGATAGGCGGCCGAGAAGATCTCCAAGAGCGAGGCGAGGTTCTGGTCGCCTTCCGACAGGCGAAAGACGCCGGCGCCGCCATTGCCGAACAGCGGCTTGATGATGATGTCGCCATGCTCCTGGCGGAAGCGGCGGATCTCGTCGGCGTCGCGCGAGATCAAGGTCGGCGGCATCAGCTTCGGATATTCGGTGACGAAGATCTTTTCCGGCGCGTTGCGCACCTCGGCCGGGTCGTTCACGACCAGCGTCTTCGGATGGATGCGCTCGAGCAGATGCGTCGTCGTGATGTAGCCCATGTCGAAGGGCGGATCCTGGCGCAGGAACACGACGTCCATGGTCGAGAGATCGGTCCGCTCCGCCTCGCCGAGCGAGAAATGGTCGCCGGGAACGTCGCGGACGGTGACCGCCTCGATCGCCGCCTCGACGCGGCCGTCGTTCAGCGACAGGCGGTCGGGCGTGTAGTGGTAGAGCTTGTGGCCGCGCCGCTGGCCTTCCAGCATCAGGGCGAAGGTGGAATCGCCGCGGATGTTGATCCTGGCGATGTGGTCCATCTGGACGGCGACGGAAAGCGACATATAGGCCCCCAATGCGGAATAGGCCTCTTATGTCGTGTGGCGGGGCCGAATGGCAATGCCGTCGTCAGCGATCCCGAGCAAAAGCGTCGACGATGTGGTGCGGCAGCCGGCGCGGCAGGATCGCGACGATGTCGAAGCGGAGCGCTAGCCCTGCCGTCTCGGGATGGCGGCCGATAAAGCTCTTCGCCGCCCGGATGAGGCGGTCGCGCGCCGCCGGCGTGATCGCCAGGATGGCGGCGTCGCGCGTCCGCCGCGCCTTGACCTCGACGAAGACGAGCATGTCGCCGCGCCGCATGACGAGGTCGATCTCGCCGAGCGGGCTGCGGAAGCGCCGCGCCACGATGCGGTAGCCCTTCAGATTGAGATAGAGGGCGGCGACCGTTTCGGCGAAACGGCCGCGTCGTTCCGAGGCGCGGCGGTCAGGCCTCGCCATCGTCGTCGTCGCCCGGGTCGTCGCCGTCTTCGTCATCCTCGGCCTCGGCGGCCTCCGCCTTCAGCTCCAGCGCGCGCTGGTAGAGGTCGCGCTTGGCCATGCCGGTCGCGGTGGCGGCAAGCGACGCCGCCTCCTTCAGCGGGTGGCTTTCCAGCAGCCGCGCCAGCAGCGTGTCGACCTCGTCGGCATCGGGCTCGGCATCGATCGGCGGGCCGATCAGGATGACGATCTCGCCCTTCGGCGACGGCTCGCTGCCGAAGGCCTCGGCGAGGGAAGCGAGCGTGCCGCGCCGGACGGTTTCAAAAGTCTTGGTCAGCTCGCGCGCCACCACGGCCGGGCGGTCGCCGCCGAGCGTCTCGGCCATGTCGGCGAGCGAATCCGCGGTTCGATGCGGCGACTCGTAGAAAATCAGTGTGCCGGGCACGTCGGCAAGCGCCGCGAGCCGCTTCTTGCGGCCGACGGTGCGGTTGGGCAGGAAGCCGGCGAACAGGAAGGTGTCGGTCGGAAGCGCCGCCGCGACCAGCGCCGTCAGCAGCGCCGAGGCGCCGGGGATCGGCACGACGCGATGGCCGGCCGCGAGCACGTCGCCGACCAGCCGGAAGCCGGGATCGGAGACCAGCGGCGTGCCGGCGTCGCTGACCAGCGCCACCACCTTGCCACTTGCGAGTGCCGCCAGCAGCTTCGGGCGCTGCCGGTCGGCATTGTGCTCGTGATAGGCGAATAGCTCGGTGTCGATGCCGTAGTGGCGGGTCAGCACGCGGGTGACGCGGGTGTCCTCGCAGGCGATGACGTCGGCGGCGGCGAGGGTCGCGAGCGCGCGCAGCGTGATGTCCCGCAGATTGCCGATCGGCGTCGAGACGATGTAGAGGCCCGGCTCGATCCGTGGCGCGCGCAGGCGCTGGCCGTCGATCAGATAGAAGGCGCGGCTTTCGCCGTGCCCTGCTTCCGGCGTTTCCGCCTGTCCGGGAGCGCTCATGACGCGCCCGCGCCGACGTTGTGGAGAAGTGACACCAGACCTGAATTCACCGAGACCGCCGCTCTTTGCCGCTGAACAACCATGGGCTTTCCAGTACAGTTACATCTTGCGATTGAACAGGAGAAGGCGTGTGGGTTGGTTCCGTTCCGAACGGCTGGACGGTGGCAGGGCAGGGTTGTTCGCATCCTGTTTCGCCGCGCTCGGCCTGTTGGCCGCCTGTGCCTCGACCGTCGGAGGACCCGGCACCGGAGCCGGCGTGACGCCGTCTGCGACGGGGGGCCAGCCGGTCGTCGGCGACACGCTCGGCAACGGCACGGTTCGCGTCGCGCTGCTTTTGCCCTCCTCGGCCACCGGCAATGCCGGCGTCATCGCCGCCAACCTGAAGAATGCCGCCGACCTGGCGCTGCGCGAATTCCAGGGCGGCGCCAATCTGCAGATCCTCATCAAGGATGATCGCGGCACGCCGGAGGGCGCCCGTCAGGCGGCGACCGAGGCGATCTCGCAGGGAGCGGAGCTCATCATGGGTCCGCTCTTCTCGCCCTCCGTCGCAGCGGCCGCCTCCGTGGCAAGGCCCGCCGGTATCCCGATCGTTGCGTTTTCGACCGATACCAGCGTCGCCGCGCGCAACGTCTATCTGCTGAGCTTCCTGCCGCAGTCGGACGCCGACCGCATCATCGGCTATGCCGCCTCGCAGGGGAAACGCTCGATCGCGGCCATCCTGCCGGAAAACGGCTATGGCACGGTGATGGAGGCGGCGCTGCAGCGCGCTGCCACCGCCAATGGAGCCCGGGTCGTCGCCATCGAGCGCTACGGCCTCGATCGCGTCGCCATGCAGCAGAAGGCGGAGGCGCTCGCCACCGTGATCCAGAGCGGCCAGGTCGACGCCGTGTTCATGCCCGACGCCGGCGACGCCGCGCCGTTCCTGGCGCAGATCCTGAGCGCGCGCGGCATAAGGCCGGGCCAGGTCAAGTTCCTCGGGTCCGGCCAGTGGGACGATCCGCGCATCGCCGCCGAGCCGACGCTGCGCGGCGGCTGGTATCCGGCGCCGGACCGCGCCGGCTATGCC
Organism: Kaistia nematophila; assembly: GCF_026343855.1. NCBI lineage: Bacteria > Pseudomonadati > Pseudomonadota > Alphaproteobacteria > Hyphomicrobiales > Kaistiaceae > Kaistia > Kaistia nematophila. The sequence goes on from NZ_JAPKNK010000001.1 coordinate 89,130, forward strand.
GCCTTCGCCGTTCGCTACCAGAGTGTCTTCGGCGCGCCGCCGCTGCGCACCGCCTCGCTCGGCTATGACGCGACCAGCCTCGCCGCCGGACTCGCCGCCCGCTATGGCGACAAGCGCTTCACCGCCGACATGCTGGCCAATCCGAACGGCTTCATCGGCGTCGACGGCGCCTTCCGCTTCCTGCCGGACGGCACTAACCAGCGCCAGCTCGCGATCTACGAGCTCGGCGGCGGCACCCCGGTCATGATCGCCCCGGCGCCGCAGACCTTTGCCCGCACGGGGGCGTAGCCGGCTCGCCGAGGCGGCAAGCGAGACCCTCACCCACCTCTCTCCCGCAAGCGAGCGAGGGCTTTTGGGCCGGCGCTCTCTATGGACGCTGCGGCAGGCGGGGGATCTTCACTTCTCCCATGGGGAGAGGTCGACGGCCGCAGGCCGACGGGTGAGGGGTTCAGCCCTCGCCGGATATCAACCCCTCACCCGGACTTTCGGTCAGACCTCCCCGTGTGGGAGAGGTGAGAGAGGGAGAGCATTTGGCACCGGCCGCCGGACGGGCGCAGGCCGGCCCCCTCTACCGCTTGCGGGAGAGGGTTGGGGTGAGGGTCTTTTCTTCTGAGACCAGCTCAGGCCGCGAGGTCGGCTACCACCGCGTCCAGAACGAAGGAGCCGGAGCGGGTGGCGCGGACGCGGTTCTCGTCGAGCTGCTCGACCATGCCGTGCTCGATCAGATCCGCCATGCGGCGTGGATCGAGCGGCCGGCCGGCGATCGCCTTGTAGCGGCGCAGATCGATGCCTTCGGTCAGCCTCAGGCCCATCAGCAGCATCTCGTCGCCGGCTTCTTCCGGCGTCAGGATCTCATCCGTCTCGATGCCGTCGCCCCAGGATTCGACGCGGCCGAGCCAGGTTTCCGGCAGCAGCGTCGTCGCGGTGGCGTGGCGCTGGCCGTCGATGACGAGGCGGCCATGCGCGCCGGGGCCGATGCCGGCATATTCGCCATAGCGCCAGTAGACGAGGTTGTGCCGGCACTCGCCGCCGGGAACGGCGTGGTTGGAGATCTCGTAGGCCGGGCGGCCATGCTTGTCGCAGATTTCCTGCGTGATCTCGAACAGGGTCGCGGCGGTATCCTCGTCCGGGATCGCCAGCTTGCCGGCCGCGTAGAGCTTCTCGAACATCGTCCCCGGCTCGATGGTGAGCTGGTAGAGCGACAGGTGGTCGGAGGCGCGGTCGAGCGCCTGCAGCAGCTCGGCCCGCCACATGTCCGGCGTCTGGCCGGGGCGGGCATAGATCAGGTCGAAGGAGAGGCGCGGGAAGGTGGCGCGGGCGATGTCGATGGCGCGCATTGCCTCCTCGACATTGTGGACCCGGCCGAGCGCCTTCAGGTCGACGTCGTTCAGCGCCTGCACGCCGAGCGACACGCGGTTGACGCCGGCGGCGCGATAGCCGCGGAAGCGTTCCGCCTCGACGCTGGAGGGGTTCGCCTCCATCGACACCTCGGCGTCCGGCGCGACGTTCCACGCAGCGCCGATGGCGTCGAGAATGGTGCCGACGGTCTTCGGGTCCATCAGCGACGGCGTGCCGCCGCCGAGGAAGATCGAATTGACCGTCTTGCCGGGCGACTTGGCCGCCATCGTCTGGATCTCGGTGACGAAGGCTTTCGCAAAGCGCTCCTGATCGACACCCTGGTGGCGGACATGCGAGTTGAAGTCGCAATAGGGGCACTTGGCCGCGCAGAACGGCCAGTGCACATAGACGCCAAATCCGGGGTCGATCGGTGCCGCCATGGGTTCAGGCCCCGAGCTCGGCTTCAGCGAACAGCGCGAAGGCGCGCGCCCGGTGCGACAGCGCATCGGTGCGGCCGGCCGACCAGCCGTGCTTCTCTTCCGCTTCCATTTCGCCGAATGTACGCGCATGGCCTTCCGGCAGGAAGGCCGGATCGTAGCCGAAGCCGAGCTCGCCGCGCGGCGGCCAGACCATCGTGCCCTCGACCTCACCGCGATAATAGCGCGTCGTGCCGTCCGGGAAGGCGAGGCAGAGCACGGCGACGAAGCGGCCGGTGCGGCTCTCCGGCGTGGTGGCGCCGGCAAGCTGCAGCTTCTCCTCGACATTGCGCATGGCGCGGGCGAAGTCGCCGTCGGGCGCGGCCCAATCGGCCGAGTAGACGCCCGGGTCGCCGCCGATCGCGTCGACGCAGAGACCGGAATCGTCGGAAAGCGCCGGCAGGCCCGACGCCGTCGCCGCGGCATGCGCCTTGATCGCCGCGTTTTCCTCAAAGGTGGTGCCGGTCTCGTCGGGAACGGGCAGGCCGAGTTCGCCGACCGAGACGACCTTGAGGCCGAATGGCTCCATCAGGCCGGCGAACTCGCGCAGCTTGCCGCGATTGTGCGAGGCGAGCACGAGCGTGTCGCCGGCCGACAGGCGATGGTCGGACATGCTCATCCGCCGATCACCAGCTTCTGCAGCTCGACCAGGTCGGCGATGCCGCCCTTGGCGAGCGTCAGCATCGCGGTCAGCTCGGCTTCGTTGAACGGCTTGCCTTCGGCGGTTCCCTGGATCTCGACGATGCCGCCGGCGCCGGTCATGACGAAGTTGGCGTCGGTCTCGGCCTCCGAATCCTCGGCATAGTCGAGGTCGAGCACCGGCGTGCCGCGATACATGCCGACCGAGACGGCGGCGACGTGGTCGCGGATCACCTTCGGGCCGACCATCTCGCGCGACTTCATCCACTGCACGCAGTCATAGAGCGCCACCCAGGCGCCGGTGACCGAGGCCGTGCGGGTACCGCCATCGGCTTGCAGCACGTCGCAGTCGATGGTGATCTGCTTCTCGCCGAGATGGACGAGATCGACCACGGCGCGCAGCGAGCGGCCGATCAGGCGCTGGATTTCCTGCGTCCGGCCGGACTGCTTGCCGGTCGCCGCCTCGCGGCGCATGCGATCGCCGGTCGAGCGCGGCAGCATGCCGTATTCGGCGGTGACCCAGCCCTTGCCGGTGCCGCGCAGCCAGGATGGCGGCTTGTCCTCGAGGCTGGCGGTGCAGAGCACGTGCGTGTCGCCGAACTTGACCAGGCAGGAGCCCTCGGCGTGCTTGGCCACGCCGCGTTCAAGCGTTACCGCACGCAGGGCGTCCGCGGCGCGTTTCGAAGGTCGCATGGGATATTCCTGGCTGTTTCGTTGGTCCGCTTGTACAGGTCGCCGGCTCAAAACGTAAAGCCCTGCTTGAACCGGGGGCGGAAATCGACACTTAATCAAAGAGTTCGAACCATTCGAGGAGAGGATCCAGCGTCTTGCCCGTCGACCGCACGACTTCCGAGACGGCGACGTCGGCGCTTTCGGCGCTCGACCAGCGTTCGCGCGAGATCTTCCGCCGCATCGTCGACAGCTATCTGGAGACGGGTGAACCGCTCGGCTCGCGCAACCTCGCACGCATCCTGCCGATGGCGCTGTCGCCGGCCTCCGTCCGCAACGTCATGTCGGATCTCGAAGGGCTCGGCCTGATCTATGCGCCGCATACGTCGGCCGGGCGGCTGCCGACCGAAAGCGGGCTGCGCCTGTTCGTCGACGCCATGCTGGAAGTGGGCGACCTGACCTCGGAAGAGCGGCGCGACATCGAGAGCCGGGTGGCCGGCGGTGGCGGCGGCCGGACCGTCGACGGGGTGCTGAGCGAGGCCGGGCGCATGCTGTCGGGCCTGTCGCGCGGCGCCGGCGTCGTGCTCGCCTCGAAGAGCGACCAGCGGCTGAAGCATGTCGAATTTGTCCGGCTCGAGCCGACCAAGGCGCTGGTCGTGCTCGTCGGCGAGGACGGCTCGGTCGAGAACCGGCTGATCGACCTCGACCCCGGCACCACGCCGTCGAGCCTGGTCGAGGCGGCGAACTATTTGAACACGCATCTGCGCGGCCGCAGCCTGGCGGAGGCCCGCGCCGAGCTGAACCAGCGGCAGGTCCGCGTGCGCGCCGAGCTCGACCAGCTGACGGCGCGGCTGATCGATGCCGGCCTCGCCAGCTGGGTCGAGGCGACCGGCGGCCGGCCGGACACGCTGATCGTGCGCGGCCAGGCCAATCTGCTCGAGGACGTGCGCGCCGCCGAGGATCTCGAACGGATCCGCCTGCTGTTCGACGACATCGAGACGCAGCGCGAGCTGGTGCGCCTGCTCGGCAGCGCCGAGGCGGGTGACGGCGTCCGCATCTTCATCGGCTCGGAGAACAAGCTGTTCTCGCTGTCCGGCTCGTCGCTGGTGGTGTCGCCCTATCGCGATTCCGAGAGCCGGGTGGTCGGCGTGCTCGGCGTCATCGGGCCGACGCGGCTCAACTATGCGCGCATCGTGCCGATGGTGGACTATACCGCCAAGCTGGTCGGCCGGCTGATCGGCTGAGCGCGACCGTCTGGCGTCTGTACAGCATCGCGGCAAGCCGATATGAGAACGCTTCAAAGATAACGGAGACGAGAACATGGCGACGGGTACCGACAAACTGGTCACGGTTTTCGGCGGCTCTGGCTTCATCGGTCGTCATGTGGTGCGCGCGCTGGCCAAGCGCGGCTGGCGCATCCGTGTCGCCGTGCGCCGGCCCGATCTTGCCGGTCATCTGCAGCCGCTCGGCGCTGTCGGCCAGATCATGCCGGTGCAGGCGAACCTCCGCTACCGCTGGTCGGTCGACCGCGCGGTCGAGGGCGCCGACGCCGTCGTCAACCTCGTCGGCATCCTGAACGAGAGCGGCCGGCAGAACTTCTCGGTGCTGCACAATTTCGGCGCCCGCGCCGTCGCCGAGGCGACCCGCGCCGCCGGCATCCAGACGCTGGTGCACCAGTCGGCGCTCGGCGCCGATCCGAAGTCGGATTCGCTCTATGCCCGCACCAAGGCGCTGGGCGAGGCGGCCGTGCTCGAGACCGTTCCGGACGCGGTCATCCTGCGCCCGTCGATCGTGTTCGGACCGGAAGACCAGTTCTTCAACCGGTTCGGCGATCTCGCCCGCATCTCGCCCTTCCTGCCGCTGATCGGCGGCGGCAAGACCCAGCTGCAACCGGTGTTCGTCGGCGACGTCGCCGAGGCGATCGCGCGCGGCGTCGAGGGCCAGCTCTCCGGCGGCACGATCTACGAGCTCGGCGGGCCGGAAGTGAAGACCTTCCGCCAGTGCCTCGAGCTGCTCCTGACCGAGATCGAGCGTTCGCCGCTCTTGGTATCGGTGCCGTGGTCGGTCGCGCATTACAGCGCGGTGCTGACGCAGCTTCTGCCGAACCCGCTCTTGACCACCGACCAGGTCCGGCTGCTGAAGCACGACAATATCGTTTCCACCGCCGCCGAGGCGGAGGGCCGTACGCTTTCGGGCATCGGCATCAATGCGAGCAATCTGCTCGCTGTGCTGCCGTCCTATCTGCAGCGCTTCAAGCCGCACGGCCAGTTCGATCACAAGCGCACGGCCTAGTTCCGCGCTGTCGCCGACATTGAAAAGCCCTCGTCCGGGTCCCGGACGAGGGCTTTTTCGTTGTGGCGGGGGTATGGCTATCAGCCGAAGGTCAGCAGGGCGGCGAGGCCGACGGCGCCGACGAGGATGCGCCAGTAGGCGAAGGGCGCGAAGCCGCGCTGGCTGACGAAGTCGAGCAGGCGGCGGACCACGAAGACGCCGGCGACGAAGGCGGCGACGAAGCCGACCACGATGTTCCAAGCGCCGGCCGCGGTGATCTGGTCATGCGTCTTGTAGAGGTCGTAGGCGAAGGCGCCGACCATGGTCGGCATGGCCAGGAAGAACGAGAATTCGGCCGCCGAGCGCTTGTCGCTGCCGAACAGCATGGCGGCGACCACCGAGGCGCCGGAGCGCGACACGCCGGGCACCATCGCCAGGCACTGGGCGAAGCCGATGCCGAGATACATGCCGAGCGAGAAGTCCATCGCGTCGTGATAGCGCGGCTTCAGGTCGACCCGGTCGACGATCAGCAGCACGAAGCCGCCGAGGATCAGCATGACGCAGATCAGCATCGGGCTCTCGAACAGCACCTGCTTGATGAAGCCGTGCGCCGCCGCGCCGATGACGGCGGCCGGCAGGAAGGCGAGCAGGATGCCGAGCACGAAGCGGCGCGTACGCGGATCGGAGGGCAGGTCGCGCAGGATCTTCAGCAGCCGCCCGAAATAGACGGTCAGGATGGCGAGGATGGCGCCGAGCTGGATCAGCACCTCGAAGGCGCGTCCCGGGCTGTCGAAGCCGAGGAAATGGCCAGCCAGCAGCAGATGCGCGGTCGAGGAGACGGGAATGAATTCAGTGAGGCCTTCGATCAGGCCGAGTACAAGCGCATCCAGCAAACCTGGGATATCCATCATCGCTCCTGCGATTGCTGTTGAAGGTCGAAACCGCGATTCGGCTTGATACTCGCCACAATCGCGGCCTATATGCGGGCGCTGGAGCCGTTCTCGCAACTGGCAAGACCGCCGCAGAATCGCTTCGCATTTTCAGCTCTCGATCTGCGTAACGATGTCCTTCCTCCATCATCATCCTTTTTCCGCCGCTTCGCGCTATGCCCGCCTGGTCCTGTCGGAATATGACGAGGCCGTCGAGTTCGTCGAAGAGAAACCCTGGGTTCGCAATGCGGCGCTTCTGGCGCTGAATCCGGCTGGAATCCTGCCGATTTTCATTGATGACAACGAGACGGTCGTCGCCGGCGGCTCCGTGATCACGGAATATCTTGTCGAAACCAAGGGCGCCCGCATGGGCGAGGTCCGGCTAATGCCGGAGCATGCCGCCGACCGCGCCGAAGTGCGGCGCCTGGTCGAATGGTTTGCCGGCAAGCTGCATGGCGAAGTGACGAACTATCTCGTCACCGAGAAGATCTACAAGCGGCAGATGAAGCAGGGCGAGGGCCATACCTCGCCCGATCCGGCCGCGATCCGCGCGGCGCGCGCCAATGTCCGCTATCATATCCAGTACATCGGCTATCTGGCGGCGCGGCGGAACTGGCTGGCGGGACGCGAACTGACGCTCGCCGATTTCGCGGCCGCTGCCGAGATCTCCGTCATCGACTATCTCGGTGAGGTGCCATGGGACGCGGACGAGGCGGCGAAGGCGTGGTACGCGCGGGTGAAGTCGCGACCGTCGTTCCGGTCGCTGCTGAACGACGTGGTCCGGGGCGTGCCGCCGGCGCCGCACTACGTCGACCTGGACTTCTGATTTCCGATCCGTTGACGCCGAAGCAGCTCGCGGCGGAAAAGTCGCGGCTTGTCGCCGATGCGCTCGCCGAGGGCTTCAGCGTCGTCCGCATCACTGGACCGGACGCCATTCCGCTTGCGCCCGGGCGTCTGCAGGCCTTCCTGAGGGACGGCCATCACGGCAGCATGGCCTGGATGGAAGAGACGGCGGAGCGCCGTGCCGATCCGAAGGTGCTCTGGCCCGATGTCCGCACCGTCATCATGCTCGGCCTGAACTACGGGCCGGAGGAGGATCCGCGCGGGCTGCTCTCGGCGCGCGATCGCGGCAACATCTCCGTCTATGCGCGCAACCGCGACTATCACGACATCATCAAGGGCAAGCTGAAGCAGGTCGCCGGCCGGCTCGCCGCGCGCACCGGCCATGAGGTCAAGGTGTTCGTCGATACGGCGCCGGTGATGGAAAAGCCGCTCGGCGAGGCCGCCGGCCTCGGCTGGCAGGGCAAGCACACCAATCTCGTCTCGCGCGAGTTCGGCTCCTGGCTGTTCCTCGGCTCGATCTTCACCGCGCTGGAGCTGCCCGTCGATGCGCCCGAGCGCGATCATTGCGGCAAGTGCCGTGCCTGCCTCGACGCCTGCCCGACCAACGCGTTTCCGACGCCCTACCGCATCGATGCGCGGCGCTGCATCTCCTACCTGACGATCGAGAATGCCGGGCCGATCCCGCGCGAGTTCCGCGTCGCCATGGGCAATCGCATCTATGGCTGCGACGATTGCCTGGCCGCCTGTCCCTGGAACAAGTTCGCCAAGGCGTCGGCGGAGATGAAGCTGAAGGCGCGGCCGGAATATGAGGGGCCGAAGCTTGCCGAACTGGCGGCGCTCGATGACGCGGCGTTCCGGGCGTTCTTTTCCGGCTCGCCGGTGAAGCGCATCGGCCGCGACCGCTTCGTGCGCAACGTGCTGGTGGCGATCGGCAATTCCGGCGATGCCGGCCTACTGGAGGCGGTGCGGAGGCTGCTCGACGACCCGGCGCCGGTGGTCCGGGGCGCCGCCGTCTGGGCCTTGTCACGGCTCGCGCCGGACGAACTCGTCGCGCTGGGGCTTGCCGCGATGGAGAGTGAGCCGGACGCGACGGTCCTGGAGGAATGGCGGGCTGCTCAGTCGGCGAGCTGAAGATGGCGGGACGGGGCCCGCCGTCGCAAGCAAGGCAAGACCCTCACCCAACCCTCTCCCGCGAGCGGGCGAGGGCTTTTGGGCCGGCGACCTTCAGACGCGCCGAGCTCGGGCGAGGGCGGATCGATCGGGCGCAGGCTGGCCAAAGAGGCTGGCCGGATCGATCGGGCTCAGCCAGACCCCCTCTCCCGCGAGCGGGAGAGGGCCGGGGTGAGGGGCTTGCTGTACTTCCGCTCGGCGCATACCGAACGCGCGCCCCGGCCGGCTCATGGATCAGCCCTTGAGGACCTTCTTCTCGGCGACGGTGGTGTCGGCGTTGAGGCGGTAGACGATCGGCACGCCGGTCTCCAGCTCGCGCTCGAGGATCTCGGCAGGCGTCAGTCCTTCCAGCGCCATGATCAGCGCGCGCAGCGAATTGCCATGCGCCGCGACCAGCACCTTTTCGCCGCGCATCACCGGCGGCAGGATGTTGAAGATGTAATAGGGCCAGACGCGCGCGCCGGTATCCTTGAGCGACTCGCCGCCCGGCGGCGGCACGTCATAGGAGCGGCGCCAGATCTTGACCTGCTCTTCGCCCCACTTGGCGCGGGCGTCGTCCTTGTTCAGGCCCGACAGGTCGCCATAGTCGCGCTCGTTCAGCGCCAGGTCGCGGATCGTCGTCAGGTCGGGCTGGCCGAGCTCGCCGAGGATCAGCTTCAGCGTGTTCTGGGCGCGGGTCAGCTCGGAGGTAAAGGCGAGGCCGAAGGAAAGGTCGAGGGCCTTCAGTCGCTTGCCGGCGGCGGACGCCTCGGCGACGCCTTGTTCGGTCAGGTCGGGGTCGCGCCAGCCGGTGAACAGGTTCTTCAGGTTCCAGTCACTCTGGCCATGGCGCACGAGCACGAGAAGGCGATCCATACGGAAGGCTCCTTTTGGGGTCAGTCGGTGAAGCCGAGCACGTCGGCCATGGAATAGCGGCCCGGCTTGCGGCCGCGGGCCCAGAGCGCAGCCTTGACGGCGCCGCGCGCGAAGAGGGCGCGGTCCGAGGCGTGATGCGACAGGGTGATCATCTCGCCCTCGCCGGAGAGCATCACCGAATGGTCGCCGATGACGCTGCCGCCGCGCAGGGTGGCGAAGCCGATGGCGCCGCGCGGGCGCGGCCCGGTGATGCCGTCGCGGACGCGGACGGCGTGGTCGTTCAGGTCGACGTCGCGGCCTTCGGCGGCGGCCTTGCCGAGCATCAGCGCCGTGCCGGATGGCGCGTCGACCTTGTGGCGATGGTGCATTTCCAGCACCTCGATGTCGAAATCCTCGTCCAGCGCCTTCGCCGCCTGGCGCACGAGCTGCGCCAGCAGGTTGACGCCGAGGCTCATATTGCCGGATTGCAGGATGACGGCGTGGCGGGCGGCCGCGTCGAGGGCGGCATGGTCTTCCGGAGCCAGCCCGGTGGTGCCGACGACATGGACGATGCGGGCCTGCGCGGCGATCTCGGCGAAGCCCACGGTCGCGGCCGGGCTGGTGAAGTCGAGCACGCCCTGCGCCTTGGCGAAGACGGGCAGCGGATCGTCGGTGACGGGGATGCCGAGCGGCGGCAGGCCGGCCACCACGCCGGCATCCTGGCCGAGGAAGGGCGATCCCTCGCGCTCGATCGCGCCGGCGACAGCAACGCCTTCGGTTTCGGTGACGGTCCGGATCAGCGTCCGGCCCATGCGGCCGGCGGCGCCGACGATGACGAGACCCATATCGGTCATGGCAGGTATCCCCCGGTTTCCAAGCGCATATAGCAGGCAGATCGCCCGTGCGGGAGACTAGATTGCCGAAGCCGTCTCGATTTCGGAGAGAATGGCCTTCGCCGCGGCTCGGGGATCGGCCGCCTCGATGATCGGCCGGGCCACCACGAGATGGTCGGCGCCGGCCTTGATGGCGGCGGCCGGCGTGGCGATGCGCTTCTGGTCGCCGAGCATCGAGCCGGCCGGGCGGATGCCTGGGGTGACGATGGCCATGCCGGCGCCGACGACGGCGCGCATGGCGCCGGCTTCTTCCGGCGAGCAGACGATGCCGTTCATGCCGGCGGCGCGGGCGTCGGCGGCGCGGCGGGCGACGAGTTCGGCCGGACCGACGGCGTAGCCCGCGGCGGCGAGGTCGCTCTCGTCCATCGAGGTCAGCACCGTCACGGCGAGCAGGCGCAGGTCGCTGGCGCCCTTGCCCTGCACGGCGGCGCGCATCGCGCGCGGATAGGCGTGGATGGTGCAGAAATGCATGCCGAGCTTGGCGATGTTCTGCACGGCGTGTTCGACCGTGTTGTCGATGTCGAGCAGCTTGACGTCGAGGAAGACCTTCTTGCCCTGGTCGACCAGCCGCTCGGCGAAGGCGAGCCCGCCGGCGAAGGTCAGCTGCAGCCCCACCTTGTAGAAGGTGACCGTGTCGCCGAGCGTCGCCACCATCTCTTCCGCGGCTTCCACGGTGGGGACGTCGAGGCCGACGATCAGGCGGTCGCGGATATCGAGAAGGGGCATGGGCGTGGCCTTATGGTTCGCCGCGACGAGGCGGCTCGCAGGGATCAATTCGCGCGACAACGCAGGGTTGGCAAGAGGCGGAGCAGGGGCGGCCGCCCCCGTGGCAAGCACATTCGCGCGACGGACCGCCCGCGAGGCGGTTCGGTCGATCATCGGCGGGGAATGCGGTTAGGCAATGCCACGGGGCGACGCAGAACTCAATGCGTCCGTCGATAGATCCAGACGCGGGCCGGGGGCACGTTCTTCATCACCCAGCCGGTATGCGAGGTGGAGAAGAGATCCGGATCCGGCGGAATGGGCGAGTTCAGCCCGTAGGAGAACTGGATGAAGGGCTGTCCTGGCTTCAGGCGGGCGAAGGCGGCGCTGATCAGGGCGCTGCGCCGCTTCGGCGGCTGGGTCAGAAGCGGCAGGCTGGAGATGACCGCGCTGACGGGGCCGTCGACGATGCCGGCGAGCGACGGGTCGAAGGCATAGGCGTCGCCCTGGATGATCCGAACGCCCGGAAAGCGCGTTTCCAGCAGCCGGCAGAAGTCGGCGCTGTATTCGATCGAGGCGATCCGCTCCGGCGCCACGCCGCGCTCCAGCAGGGCTTGGGTGACGACGCCGGTGCCGGGCCCGAGCTCAATGACGGGAAGCGGGTCGTTGGGATCGACGAAGCTCGCCATCAGCCGGGTCAGCGCCTTGCCGGACGGGCTGACGGCGCCCATCGAAAGCGGCTTGCCCATCCAACTCCGAAAGAAGCGGACTTCGTCCGCCACAAGCGCCTTGAACTTCCGCTTCTGGATTGAGGACATGCAGCACCCGAATCATTGACCGACCGAACTATGCGCGATGGTTCACGGCAATCCTGTGGCAGTCCACAGCGATCAGGTGCCGCCGAAAAAGTCCCGGATGCGGGCGAAGAAACCGGCCGATTCCGGATTGGTCTCTTCGGAGGAAGCCTTTTCGAACTCCTCGAGCAGTTCGCGCTGGCGGCGCGACAGGTTTCGCGGCGTCTCGACGACCACCTGGATGTACATGTCGCCCATCTGGCTCGACCGCAGGACCGGCATTCCCTTGCCCTTGAGGCGGAACTGCTTGCCGGTCTGGGTGCCGTCCGGAACCTTGACGCGGGTCTTGCCGCCATCCACCGTCGGCACGTCGAACTGGCCACCGAGCGCCGCCGTCGTCAGCGAGATCGGCACGCGGCAGAAGATGTCGGCGCCCTCGCGCTGGAACAGGCTGTGCGGCTTGACCGACAGAAACAGGTAGAGATCGCCGGCCGGTCCACCGCGCAGCCCGGCCTCGCCCTCGCCGGACAGGCGGATGCGGGTGCCGTCCTCGATGCCGGCGGGAATGTTGACCGAGAGCGTGCGCTCCTGCGTCTTGCGGCCGGAGCCGGCGCATTTGTCGCACGGGTCGGAAATGATCTCGCCGCGACCCTGGCAGGTCGGGCAGGTGCGCTCGATCGAGAAGAAGCCCTGTGCGGCGCGCACGCGGCCGTGGCCGTCGCAGGTGGTGCAGACCTTGGGGTGCGATCCGGGCTTGGCGCCGGTGCCGGAGCAGGCGTCGCAGGCGACCTTGGTCGGGACATGTACTTCCGCCGTCTTGCCGTTGAAGGCTTCTTCGAGCGTGATTTCCATGTTGTAGCGCAGGTCCGCGCCGCGCTCGCGGCCGCCGGAGCGTCCACCGCCGCCGCCGCGGCGCCCGCCGCCCATGAACTCGCCGAAGATGTCGTCGAAGATGTCCGACATGGAGGCGGAGAAGTCGCCGGAGAAGCCCGGGCCGCCGCCGCCGTTTTCGAAGGCCGCGTGGCCAAAGCGGTCATAGGCCGCCCGCTTCTGCGGGTCCTTCAGCATCTCGTAGGCTTCGTTGATTTCCTTGAACTTGGCCTCGGCAGTGTGATCGCCCGGGTTCTTGTCCGGGTGATACTGCATGGCGAGCTTGCGAAAGGCGACCTTCAGGCCCTTGTCGTCGCAATCGCGCGCGACGCCCAGCAACTCATAATAATCGACTTTTGCCATTCGGCGCCCGTGGTGCAAACGAGTTGGAACTCAGGATCCGAGCCGAACTCAAGGGTGGAGGGCACGGGCTGGGCCCGCGCCTGGATAGGATAGAGGCCCGGCGCGGCGCGCCGGGCCTCCATGACGTGCATTCGTGCCTCAGGACGACTTCTTGTTGTCGTCGACTTCCTCGAAGTCGGCGTCGACGACATCGTCGGAGCCGGCCTTCTCGGCATTGCCTTCGCTGCCGTCGGCCTGCTGCGCGGCGTACATCGCCTCGCCGAGCTTCATGGAAGCCTGGGCCAGCGTGTTGGTCTTCTGCTGGATCGCTTCCGGATCCTCGCCCTCCAGCGCCGTCTTCAGATCGGCGATCGCGGTCTCGATCGTCGACTTGTCGGCGGCCGAGATCTTCGAGCCGAACTCGCCGAGCGACTTCTCGGTCGAATGAATCAGGGCCTCGCCCTGGTTCTTCGCCTCGACGACGGCGCGGCGCTTCTTGTCTTCGGCGGCGTGGCTTTCGGCGTCCTTGACCATCTTCTCGATGTCGGCGTCGGAAAGACCGCCCGAGGCCTGGATGCGGATCTGCTGCTCCTTGCCGGTGCCCTTGTCCTTGGCCGAGACGTTGACGATGCCGTTGGCGTCGATGTCGAAGGTGACTTCGATCTGCGGCACGCCACGCGGCGCCGGCGGCAGGCCGACGAGGTCGAACTGGCCGAGCATCTTGTTGTCCGCCGCCATTTCGCGCTCGCCCTGGAAGACGCGGATGGTCACGGCCGACTGGCTGTCCTCAGCCGTCGAGAAGACCTGGCTCTTCTTCGTCGGGATCGTCGTGTTGCGTTCGATCAGGCGCGTGAACACGCCGCCGAGCGTCTCGATGCCGAGCGACAGCGGGGTGACGTCGAGCAGCAGCACGTCCTTGACGTCGCCCTGCAGAACGCCGGCCTGGATCGCCGCGCCCATGGCGACGACTTCATCCGGGTTGACGCCCTTGTGCGGGTCCTTGCCGAAGAACTGCTTCACGATTTCCTGGATCTTCGGCATGCGGGTCATGCCGCCGACCAGAACCACTTCGTCGATCTCGCCGGCCGAAAGGCCCGCATCCTTCAGCGCGGCCTTGCAGGGCGCCACGGTCCGCTGCACCAGATCATCGACCAGCGCTTCGAACTTCGAGCGGGTCAGCTTGATCGCGAGGTGCTTCGGACCCTTGGCGTCGGCCGTGATGAAGGGCAGGTTGATTTCGGTCTGCTGGGCCGAGGAAAGCTCGATCTTGGCCTTTTCGGCGGCTTCCTTCAGGCGCTGCAGGGCGAGCTTGTCACCGCGCAGGTCGATGCCCTGTTCGCGCTTGAACTCGTCGGCGAGGTAGCCGACCAGTCGCATGTCGAAATCTTCACCGCCGAGGAAAGTGTCGCCGTTGGTCGACTTCACCTCGAAGACGCCGTCGCCGATCTCGAGGATCGAGATGTCGAACGTGCCGCCGCCGAGGTCATAGACCGCGATCGTCTTGCCTTCGCTCTTGTCGAGGCCGTAGGCGAGCGCTGCCGCCGTCGGCTCGTTGATGATGCGCAGGACCTCGAGGCCGGCGATCTTGCCGGCGTCCTTGGTTGCCTGACGCTGGGCGTCGTTGAAATAGGCCGGAACCGTGATCACGGCCTGCTCGACCGGCGTGCCGAGGAAGGCCTCGGCGGTTTCCTTCATCTTCTGCAGGATGAAGGCGGAAATCTGGGCCGGGGAGTACTTCTCGCCCTCGACCTCGACCCAGGCGTCGCCGTTCGGTCCCCGTACGATGTTGTAGGGAACGAGGTGCTTGTCCTTCTCGACCATCGGGTCGTCGTAGCGGCGGCCGATCAGGCGCTTCACCGCAAAGAAGGTATGTTCGGGATTGGTGACCGCCTGGCGCTTGGCCGGCTGGCCGACCAGCTTTTCGCCGTCGTCGGTGAACGCGACCATGGACGGCGTCGTGCGCGCGCCCTCGGCGTTCTCGATGACTTTCGGGGTCTTGCCGTCCATGACGGCGAGACAGGAATTCGTCGTTCCGAGGTCGATGCCGATGACCTTAGCCATATTCTCTCTCCTTGTCGGCGGGCCGTGCGGACCCTCTTCGAGGCTTCCGCCGTGCCGGGCAACTGCCCGTACGGCCCCCATGAACACTGTGATTTGCGCGGTGTCGGCAAAACGTGCCGGCCTTCGCAGGTTCAGCGCGTATATAAGAAGATGCCTAAACGGCCGCAAGGCGGCTCTCTCGCTTGATTGAGGGGCAAGCTGCGGTTGCCGGACCGAATGTGAGGAAATGCCGATGACCGCACCGTCCGCGTCACCGCCGGATGGGTTCCGCGTCGTGCCGGGAAGGCTCGACCGCGCGACGCAGGAGGCCTTGCGTGACGCGATCCGCGCCGTCGTCGCGGCGGCGCCCCTCTACCGCCCGACCATGCCGCGTACCGGCAAGCCGTTCTCGGTGCGGATGACGAATTGCGGCAGCCTCGGCTGGGTCTCGGACCAGGCCGGCTACCGCTACCAGCCGAGCCATCCGGTAACCGGCGCGCCCTGGCCGCCCATTCCGCCGGTGCTGCTCGAGCTCTGGCAGGAATTGGCCGACTATCCCGCGCCGCCCGAGGCCTGCCTCGTCAATTTCTACGAGCCGGATGCGCGCATGGGCCTGCACCAGGATCTCGACGAGGCGGAATTCGGCGCGCCGGTGCTTTCGGTCTCGCTCGGTGACACCTGTCTGTTCCGGATCGGCGGCGCCAAGCGCGGCGATCCGACCCGTTCGCTGCGGCTCGCCTCCGGCGACGTGGTGCTGCTCGGCGGCGCATCGAGGCTTGCATTCCATGGGGTGGACCGGATCTACCCCTCCACCTCGACCCTGCTGTCGCAAGGCGGGCGGATCAATCTGACGTTGCGCCGGGTCTCGAAAGTGATCGGCGCTATTCCCGATCCGGCCATTGTTGGTTAACTAAGGGCTTCGAACCTTCCTGCGACAACAGAGGAAACGTCGTGCCGGATTCAAACAGCGTGCTGATCGTTACCGACATTCAGAACGATTTCCTGCCGGGCGGCGCGCTGGCGGTGACGGATGGCGATGCTATCGTGCCGCTGGTCAATGATCTCGCGCGGCGCTTCGCGAATGTGGTGATCACGCAGGACTGGCACCCGGCCGGCCACATCTCCTTCGCCTCCAGCCATCCCGGGCGGAGCGCGTTCGAGACGATCGACCTGCGCTACGGGCCCCAGGTGCTCTGGCCGGATCATTGCATCCAGGGCTCGCAGGGAGCGGCGTTGGCGGCGGGCCTCGACATCCCGCACGCGCAATTGATCATCCGCAAGGGCTATCACGCCCACACCGACAGCTATTCGGCCTTCTTCGAGGCGGACCGCAAGACCCCGACCGGCCTCACCGGCTACCTGTTCGAGCGCAGCATCGAGCGGGTCTTCGTCGTCGGCCTGGCAACGGATTTCTGCGTGTCGTGGACGGCGCAGGATGCGCGCGAGCACGGCTTCGAGACGGTGATGATCGAGGATGCCTGCCGCGCCATCGACACCGAGGGGTCCCTGGCCAAGGCGATCGCGGTGATGGACCGCGCCGGCGTTCGCCGCGTCCATTCGGCCAGCGTGGCGCGCTGAGCGGCCACGGGAAGTAACGGGCGCGGTGGCTTGGCCGTCCGCGCCCGAAATCTGCGTCAGCCGCCGACGTTGAAGGCGGCGAGCGCCGCCATGTTGACGATGTCGTTGTCGCGCGCGCCGAGCGACAGGATCTGTACCGGCTTGTCGAGGCCGACCAGCAGCGGGCCGATCACGGTGGCGCCGCCGAGTTCCTGCAGCATCTTGGTCGAGATCGAGGCCGAGTGGAACGCGGGCATGACGAGCACGTTCGCCGGGCCCGACAGGCGGCAGAACGGATAGGCCGCCATCGCCTTCGGATTGAGCGCGACGTCCGCCGCCATCTCGCCGTCGAACTCGAAGCCGACGCGGCGCTTCTCCAGGATCTGCACCGCCTCGCGCACATGGCGCGAACGCTCGCCCTCGGGCTGGCCGAAGGTGGAATAGGCGAGCATGGCGACGCGCGGCTCGTAGCCGAGGCGCTTGGCGACGCCGGCGGCCTCGATGGCGATGTCGGCCAGTTCCTCGCCCGTCGGCATGTCGTGCACGGCGGTGTCGGCGACGACGACGGTGCGGCCGCGCACCAACGCGATCGAGACGCCGATCACCCGGTGGCCGGGGCGGGTGTCGATCACCTTCCGCACGTCGTGCAGCACGGTCGAATAGTTGCGCGTCACGCCCGAGACCATCGCGTCGGCATCGCCGAGCGCCACCATGGTGGCGCCGAAATAGTTGCGGTCGGTGTTGATCAGGCGCTGGCTGTCGCGGTGCAGGTAGCCTTGCCGCTGCAGGCGGGCATAGAGGAAGTCGATATAGGCGGGATTGCGCTGCGACAGCCGCGCATTGTGGATCTCCATGCCGTCGACCAGCTCGATGCCGGCATTCGCCGCGGTCTCGCGGATGATGTCCTCGCGGCCGATCAGGATCGCCGTGCCCAGCTCCTGGGCGACGAAGCTGGCGGCGGCGCGGATCACCTGTTCCTCCTCGCCCTCGGCGAAGACGACGCGCTTCGGATTGCGGCGGACGCGCTCATAGATGCGCGCCAGCGTGCCGACGATCGGGTCGCGGCGGGCCGAGAGTTCGATCTTGTAGGCGCCGATGTCGGCGATCGGCTTGCCGGCGACGCCGGTTTCCATCGCGGCCTGGGCGACGGCGGCCGGGATTTCGGACAGCAGGCGCGGATCGAACGGCACCGGGATGATGTATTGCGGCCCGAAGCGCGGGCGCACGCCCTGGTAGGCGGCGGCGACCTCGTCGGGCACGTCCTTGCGGGCAAGCGCGGCCAACGCCTGCGCCGCGGCGATCTTCATTTCCTCGTTGATTGTCGTCGCGCGCACGTCGAGCGCGCCGCGGAAGATGTAGGGGAAGCCGAGGACGTTGTTGACCTGGTTCGGATAGTCAGAGCGGCCGGTCGCCATGATGGCGTCGTCGCGGATATCGGCCACTTCCTCCGGCGTGATCTCCGGATCGGGATTGGCCATCGCGAAGATGATCGGCTTCGGCGCCATCGAGCGGACCATGTCCGGCGTCAGCGCGCCCTTGGCCGAGACGCCGAAGAAGATGTCGGCGCCCTTCATGGCGTCTTCGAGCGTGCGGGCCTCGGTCGCCGTCGCATGCGCCGTCTTCCACTGGTTCATGCCCTCGGTGCGGCCCTGGTAGACCACGCCCTTGGTGTCGCAGAGCAGCACGTTTTCCGACGGCATGCCCATCGCCTTGACCAGCTCGATGCAGGCGATGCCGGCAGCGCCGGCGCCGTTGCAGACGAGCTTGGTGGTCTTGATGTCACGGCCGGTCAGGTGCAGCGCGTTGATCATGCCGGCGGTGGCGATGATCGCCGTGCCGTGCTGGTCGTCATGGAAGACCGGGATGTCCATCAGCTCGCGCAGGCGGCTCTCGATGATGAAGCAGTCCGGCGCCTTGATGTCCTCGAGATTGATGCCGCCGAAGGACGGCCCGAGATAGCGCACCGAATTGACGAAGGCGTCGACGTCCTCCGTATCCAGCTCGAGGTCGATCGAATCGACGTCAGCGAAACGCTTGAACAGGACGGCCTTGCCTTCCATCACCGGCTTTGAGGCGAGCGGGCCGAGATTGCCGAGCCCGAGGATGGCGGTGCCGTTCGAGATGACGGCGACGAGGTTGCCGCGCGTGGTGTAGTCGAAGGCGCGGGAGGGGTCCTCGGCGATGGCCTTCACCGGCACGGCGACGCCGGGCGAATAGGCCAGCGACAGGTCGCGCTGCGTCGCCATCGGCTTGGTGGGTGAAATTTCCAGCTTGCCGGGCCGCCCCAGGGCGTGGAAATCCAGCGCCTCCTTGTCGGTCAGCGCAGGGCCGCTCTTGGCGGGGCGTTTGGTCTCGGTCATGTATGGAGCTCGGCGTGGGCGTTTCCGGGGCGGACGGCATGAGCCGTCTCGTTTGGTGGACGGCGACGATATCACCGGTTTCTGTGATCTCAAGCCTGCCCTTCACGCGGACGAGGGTGAAACACCTTCAACGTTTTGCTAGCGTTCGGCCATGCTCGACTCCAGCCCGACCTCCGACGCCGCCGCGCTCCGCCCGACGCCCATGATGGAACAGTTCCTTGAGATCAAGGAAGCCAACCCGGGCAGCCTGCTTTTCTACCGCATGGGCGACTTCTACGAGATGTTCTTCGACGATGCGGAGATCGCGTCGCGCGCGCTCGGCATCACGCTGACCAAGCGCGGCAAGCATCTCGGCGAGGACATCCCGATGTGCGGCGTGCCGGTCCACGCCGCCAACGACTATCTGCAGAAGCTGATAGCGCTGGGACATCGGGTCGCGGTCTGCGAGCAGCAGGAGGATCCGGCCGAGGCGAAGAAGCGTGGCGGCAAGTCGGTGGTGAAGCGCGGCGTCGTCCGCCTGGTCACGCCCGGCACGCTGACCGAGGACACGCTGCTCGAGGCCGGCCGCAACAACTACCTCGCCTCGGTCGCCCGCCTGCGCGGCGGCGCGGCGGATGGCAGCGATCGCTTCGCCATCGCCTGGATCGACATCTCGACCGGCGATTTCCGCCTCGCCGAGACCGACCAGCTGCGTCTTTCCGCCGATATCGCCCGCGTCGATCCGCGCGAGCTGCTGGTGCCGGACAGCTTCTTCGCCGATGACGAGCTCGGCCCCTATGTGCGCGAGCTGCCCGTGTCGGTGACGCCGCTGCCGGGCGCCTTCTTCGACGGTGCGACGGCGGGCGCAAGGCTTGCCGCCTATTACGGCGTCGGCACGCTGGACGGCCTCGGCTCCTTCTCGCGCGTCGAGCTTTCGGCCGCCGCGGCGGCGCTCGCCTATGTCGAGAAGACGCAGATCAGCGAGCGGCCGCCGCTGTCGCGCCCGGTCCGCGAGAGCGATGGCGCGGTGATGCTGATCGACGCGGCGACGCGCGCCAATCTGGAGCTCGTCCGCACGCTCTCGGGCGAGCGGCGCGGAAGCCTGCTTGCCGCCATCGATCGCACCGTGACCGGCGCCGGCTCGCGGCTTTTGGCCGAGCGGCTCGCCAGCCCCTCCACCGATCCGGAGTGGATCGAGCGCCGGCTCGACGCGCTCGACCACCTGCTGCGCCAGGGCCGTCGCCGCGCCGCCATCCGCGAGGCGCTGGCGGCGAGCCCTGATCTTGCCCGCGCCCTGTCGCGCCTGTCGCTCAATCGCGGCGGCCCGCGCGACCTCGCCGGCATCCGCTACTCCCTCGACGCGGCGGCGCGGCTTGCCGAGGTCCTGGGCGGCGACGGTCAGGCGCTGCCCGACGAACTGGCCGAGGCCTGTGCCGTGCTGGCTGGCGCGCCGCACGATCTCGCGGCCGAGCTGGCGGCGGCGCTGGCCGACGAGCTGCCGCTGCTGAAGCGCGACGGCGGCTTCGTGCGGCCCGGCTATGACGCCGATCTCGACACCACGCGGGCGCTGCGCGACGAAAGCCGGCAGGTGATCGCCGGGCTGCAGGCGACCTATTCGGCCGAGACCGACATCAAGGCGCTGAAGATCAAGCACAACAACGTGCTCGGCTATTTCATCGAGGTGCCGCAGCAATATGGCGAGCGCCTGCTCGGCGCTGACTATGCCGGCCGCTACATCCACCGCCAGACCATGGCGGGGGCGATGCGCTTCATCACCACTGAGCTCGCCGATCTCGAGGCGAAAATCGCCTCGGCCGGCGACCGGGCGCTGGCGATCGAGCAGGCGACCTTCGACGCGCTGCTCGCCCATGTCGTCGCCGTCTCAGACGCGTTGCGCGCCGTGGCGGCGGCGCTCGCGGTCATCGACGTCGCCGCCGCGCTGGCGACGCTCGCCGAGACCGACAATTACGCCCGCCCGGTGGTCGACCGCTCGCTGGCCTTCTCGATCGAGGGCGGCCGGCATCCCGTCGTCGAGCAGGCGCTGAAGCGCGAGGGCGGCGCCGCTTTCGTCGCCAATGGCTGCGACCTCGGCGCCCGCAAGGAGGGCGACGCGGGCCTGATCTGGCTGATCACCGGACCGAACATGGCCGGTAAGTCGACCTTCCTGCGCCAGAACGGCCTGATCGCCATCCTGGCGCAGATCGGCTCCTACGTGCCGGCGCAAAGCGCGCATCTCGGCATCGTCGACCGGCTGTTCAGCCGCGTCGGCGCGGCCGACGACCTCGCCCGTGGCCGTTCGACTTTCATGGTCGAGATGGTCGAGACGGCGGCCATCCTCAACCAGGCGACCGACCGCTCGCTGGTCATCCTCGACGAGATCGGTCGCGGCACGGCGACCTTCGACGGCCTGTCGATCGCCTGGGCGGCGATCGAGCACCTGCACGAGGTCAATCGCGCGCGCGGCCTGTTCGCGACGCATTACCACGAGCTGACCGCGCTTTCGCAGCGCCTGGCCCGGCTGGAGAACGCCACTGTCCGCGTCAAGGAATGGAACGGCGACGTCGTCTTCCTGCACGAGATCGTCGCCGGCGCCGCCGACCGTTCCTATGGCATCCAGGTGGCGAAGCTCGCCGGCCTGCCGGCCTCGGTGGTGGCGCGGGCGCGCGACGTGCTGGCGCATCTGGAGGAAACCGACCGGAAATCCCCTGCCGCGACGCTGATAGACGATTTGCCGCTTTTTGCCGCGCTGGTGGCGAAACCGGCGCCCGTCGTTGCGGAAGATCCCCTCGGTCCCGTGCTCGACGGGCTGTTGCCGGACGATATGACCCCGCGCGAGGCGCTGGAGGCGCTCTACCGGTTGAAGGCGCTACGGCCCCGCCGGGCCTGAGGCGCCGCCTTTTGTTGGCGTGCGCGGAAAAAGCGGTTTACGGTCCTCGCCTCCCGTCACGCCTCAAGGCCGATTGCCTCCATGACCCGATCCGATACCGCGCTTCTCGACCGCCCATCCCTCGCGGCGGAATTGCTCGCGTTGGCGGCCGGGCTGGAGAAATCGGCCATCCGGGCGGCGGTCCTCGCTCATCTGAAGCAGCGCCTGCGCGAGGGGCGCGCGAGCGCCGAGGCGCAACTGATCGCCGACGGGCGCGGCAGCGTCTGCGCCAGCAGCCTCTCGGCCCTGCAGGACGAGATCATCGGCGCCATCTACGAGGTGGCGTCCCGGCACATCTATCCGGCCGAGAACCCGACCTCGGCCGAGCGCATGGCGCTGGTTGCCGTCGGCGGCTATGGCCGCGGCATGCTGGCGCCCGGCTCCGACATCGACCTGCTCTTCGTGCTGCCCTACAAGCAGACGCCCTGGGGCGAGAGCATCGTCGAATTCGTGCTCTACATGCTGTGGGACCTCGGCCTGAAGGTCGGCCACGCCACCCGCAATGTCGACGAGTGCATCCGCCTGTCGCGCGGCGACATGACGATCCGCACCGCGATCCTCGAGGCGCGCTTCCTCTGGGGCGACCAGAAGCTGTTCGACGAACTGACCCAGCGCTTCGACGCCGAGGTGGTCAAGGGCACCGGGCCGGAGTTCATCGCCGCCAAGCTCGCCGAGCGCGACGAGCGCCATCGGCGCCAGGGCGCCTCGCGCTATCTGGTCGAGCCGAATGTCAAGGAAGGCAAGGGCGGCCTCCGCGACCTGCATACGCTGTTCTGGATCGCCAAGTATTTCTACCGCGTCCGCTCCGGCGACGCGCTGGTCGAGGCCGGGCTGTTCTCGCGCTCCGAGCTCGCGCTGTTCCGCAAGTCCGAGGATTTCCTCTGGTCGGTGCGCTGCCACCTGCATTTCCTGACCGGCCGGCCGGAGGAGCGGCTGTCCTTCGACGTCCAGCGCGAGATGGCGGTGCGGCTCGGCTACACCTCGCATCCGGGCATGAAGGATGTCGAGCGCTTCATGAAGCACTACTTTCTCGTCGCCAAGGACGTTGGCGACCTGACGATGATCTTCTGCGCCGGGCTGGAGGAGGAGAACGCCAAGCCGGCGCCGCTCCTGAACCGGTTCTTCAACTTCGGCTCGCGCCGCCGCCATCGCAAGATTACCGGCACGAGCGACTTCATCGTCGAGCATGACCGCATCAACATGGCGGCGCCGGACATCTTCGAGCGCGATCCCGTCAATCTGATCCGCATCTTCCATCTCGCCGACAAGCAGAACCTCGCCTTCCATCCCGATGCGATGAAGGAGGTGACGCGCTCGCTGAAGCTGATCGACGCCAAGCTGCGCGACGATCCCGAGGCAAACCGGCTCTTCGTGGAACTGCTCGCCTCGCGCAACCAGCCCGAAACCGTGCTCCGCCGCATGAACGAGGCTGGCGTGCTCGGCCGCTTCGTGCCGGAGTTCGGTAAGGTCGTGGCGATGATGCAGTTCAACATGTACCACCACTATACGGTGGACGAGCATCTGATCCGCTCGGTCGGCGTGCTGGCCGAGATCGACGCCGGCGCGCGCAGCGAGGAGCATCCGCTCGCCAACACGGTGATGCCGACGATCCAGGACCGCACCGCGCTCTATGTCGCGATGTTCCTGCACGATGTCGCCAAGGGCCGGCCGGAGGACCATTCGATCGCCGGCGCGCGGGTAGCGCGCAAGCTCGGGCCACGGTTCGGCCTGACGCCGGCGCAGACCGAGACGGTCGCATGGCTGATCGAGGCGCATCTCGTCATGAGCATGACGGCGCAATCGCGCGACCTCGGCGACCGCAAGACGATCCAGGATTTCGCCGCCGTCGTGCAGAGCCTCGAGCGGCTGCGCATGCTGCTGGTGCTCACCATCGCCGACATCAAGGCGGTCGGGCCCGGGGTCTGGAACGGTTGGAAGGGCCAGCTGCTGCGCACGCTCTATTACGAGACCGAGCCGCTCCTGACCGGCGGCCACAGCCAGGTATCGCGCGACGAGCGCGTCGCCGCCGCCAAGGCGGAGCTTGCCGATGCGTTGAAGGACTGGCCGAAGGAAGAGCTCGCCACCTATCTCGACCGGCACTACCCGGCCTATTGGCTGCGGGTCGACCTGCCGCGCAAGATCGCCCATGCGGGCCTGATCCGCGACGCCGACCGCTCCGGCAAGACCCTCGCCACCGCCGTCTCGGCGCACGCCTTCGAGGCGATCACCGAGATCACCGTGCTGGCGCCGGATCATCCGCGCCTGCTTTCGATGATCGCCGGCGCCTGCACGGCTGCCGGCGGCAACATCGTCGACGCGCAGATCTTCACGACGACGGACGGTTTCGCCCTCGACACCATCTTCATCGCGCGCGAATTCGAGACCGATGCGGAGGAAACCGATCGCGCCCGCCGGGTCGGCGCGCTGATCGAACAGGCACTTTCCGGCGCCGTCGCCCTGCCGGACGTGATCGCCAAGAAGGCGAAGCCGCGCGCCAAGATCAAGGCGTTCACCGTCGAGACGCAGATCCTGCTCGACAATTCCTGGTCGAACCAGTTCACCGCCATCGAGGCGTCCGGGCTCGACCGCCCGGGCCTGCTCTATGACCTGACCCGGTCGATCTCGGATCTCAACCTCAATATCGCCTCGGCCCATGTCGTGACCTTCGGCGAGCGGGCGGTCGACGTCTTCTACGTCACCGATCTCACCGGCCGGAAGGTGATGAACGCCAATCGCGAGGCGAGCATCCGCCGTCGCCTGCGCCAGGCCTTCGAGGGGACGACGCCTACCGACAAGACACCGGCGCGCAAGGCCGGGTGAACCGTGCCGTCCAAGGCGGGCCGTGGCGGGTTTCACCCGTGGCGCGTCTCGAACGGGCCCAGTCGGCCCGGCCTTCCCTTTGCCTTGATTTTCCAGCAACCAAGGGTCTAACTCGACCCGCCCGCGGCCGCGGGCGGTCATGTCCCTCCTTCCGATCCGCCAGGTGGCAATGTCTCTCCTGAAAAACTTTGTCACCGTCGGTGGCTCGACGACATCGAGCCGGCTTCTCGGCTTCGTGCGCGACATGTTCATGGCGGCGGCGCTCGGCACCGGGCCGGTGGCGGACGCCTTCATGGTCGCCTTCCGCTTCCCCAACCTGTTCCGCCGGCTTTTCGCCGAGGGCGCCTTTTCCTCCGCCTTCATTCCGCTGTTCGCCGGCAAGCTCGAGGCGGAGGGCCGCGACGCCGCGAAGGAATTTGGTTCCGAGGCGCTGTCGGCCCTGTTCGCCTTCCTGATCGTGCTGACGGTGATCGCGCTGATCGCCATGGTCCCGCTCATGTATGTGATGGCGCCCGGCTTCGTGGCAGAGCCGTCGAAATTCGATCTCGCCGTGCTGCTGACGCGGATCTCGTTCCCCTATCTGACGCTGATCTCGCTGCTGGCGCTCTATAGCGGCGTGCTCAACGCCGAGGGCCGCTTCATGGCGGCGGCGATGGCGCCAGGCCTTCTCAACGTCGTTTTGGTGGCCGCGCTCGCCTACATCCTGTTCTACAAGCTCGAAAACACGGCCGAGGCCGGCATCCTGCTGTCATGGGCGACGCTGATCGGCGGCGTCCTGCAGCTCGCCGTCGTCGTCGTCGACGCCTGGCGGACGGGCATGCTTTTGAAGCTGCGCTGGCCGCGGCTGACCGCCGGCGTTCGGCGGCTGACGACGCTCGCCGTTCCGGGCCTCGTCGCCGGCGGCGTTACCCAGATCAACATCGTCATCGGCACGATGATCGCCTCGTTCGCGCCAGGCGCCATCGCCATCCTCGGCTATGCCGATCGGCTGTATCAGCTGCCGCTCGGCATCGTCGGCGCCACCATCGCCGTCGTCATGCTGCCCGACCTGTCGCGCCATGTCCGTTCCGGCCGCACCGACCTGGTCCATCATACCCAGAACCGCAGCCTCGAATTCGCGATGACGCTGACGCTGCCGGCGGCGATCGCGCTGTTCGTGCTGGCGAAGCCGATCGTGCAGGTGCTGTTCCAGCGCGGCGAGTTCGGCCTGGACGACACGATCGCCACCGCGCACACGCTGATGGGTTATGCCGTCGGGCTGCCGGCCTTCGTGCTGATCAAGGTGCTGTCGCCCGGCTTCTTCGCCCGCGAGGACACCAAGACGCCGATGTGGTTCGCCGCCATCGGCGTCGCCGTCAACATCATCGGCTCGCTGGCGCTGTTCCCGTCGCTGACCTATGTCGGCATCGCCATCGCGACCAGCATTTCGGGCTGGGTCAACGCGGCCCTGCTCGCCTGGGCCCTGCACCGGCGCGGTCATTTCCAGTTCGACGACAAGGTGAAGCGCAACATGCCGATGGTGCTCGTCGCCGCCCTGGCGATGGGGCTCTCCGTCTTCCTCGCCGCCTGGTGGGCAGAGCCCTATTTCGCCGATCAGCGCATCCTGTTCCGCGCGGTGGCGATGGGCACAATCTGCGGTATCGGGCTGGTGCTGTTCGCGCTCTTCTGCCAGCTGACCGGCGTCGTCCATTTCGGCGCGATCGTCGGCAAGCTGCGCAACCGCGGCCGTCGCTGATCGAATGCTTGCACGGCGCAGCGCTCCGCGCGATAACGCGCCGGAAAAATGGGGTTTCCGATGACTGAATTCAAGACGCGCATCTTCTCCGGCGTCCAGCCGACCGGCAATCTGCATCTCGGCAACTATCTCGGCGCGATCGTCAATTTCGTCGCGCTGCAGGAAGCCAATGAGTGCATCTACTGCGTCGTCGACATGCACGCGATCACCGTCTGGCAGGAGCCGGCCGAGCTGACGCGGCAGATCCGCGAGGTCACGGCCGCCTTCGTCGCCGCCGGCATCGACCCGGTGAAGCACGTCGTCTTCAACCAGAGCCAGGTTTCGGCCCATGCCGAGCTGGCGTGGATCTTCAACTGTGTCGCGCGCATCGGCTGGATGAACCGCATGACGCAGTTCAAGGACAAGGCCGGCAAGGACAAGGAGAACGCCTCGCTTGGCCTTCTCGCCTATCCGAGCCTGATGGCCGCCGACATCCTCGCCTACCAGGCGACGCATGTGCCCGTCGGCGAGGACCAGAAGCAGCACCTCGAGCTGACGCGCGATATCGCCCAGAAGTTCAACAACGACTATGCCGAGTCGATCGCCGCGCATGGTTTCGGCGACGCTTATTTCCCGATCACGGAGCCGGTCATCACCGGGCCGGCCACCCGCATCATGTCGCTGCGCGACGGTTCGAAGAAGATGTCGAAGTCGGATCCGTCTGATTATTCGCGCATCAACCTGGCCGACGACGCCGACGCGATCGCGCAGAAGATCCGCAAGGCCAAGACCGACGCCGAGCCGCTTCCCGGCGAGGCCGAGGGCCTGAAGGGCCGTCCCGAGGCCGACAACCTCGTCGGCATCTATGCCGCGCTCTCCGGTCTGACCAAGGACGACGTGCTGCGCGAGTTTGGCGGCCAGCAGTTCTCCGCTTTCAAGCCGGCGCTCGCCGATCTCGCGGTCGACAAGCTTGGTCCGGTCGGCGGCGAGATGCGCCGCCTGATGGCCGATCCCGGCCATATCGACGCGATCCTCGCCGATGGCGCGGCGCGCGCCGACGCGATCGCGCGCCCGATCCTCGACGGCGTCAAGGACATCGTCGGCTTCATCCGCCGCAAGTAGGGCCTCCCCGGGGCCATCCGGCGCTTGCCGGGCGGCCCGCCGGATGGCAGCATTGCAGCATGCTGATGAAGCGCAAGAGCACGGAAACGGGTCACCGCCGCAAGTTTCTGGCGGTGATCGACGACACGCCCGAATGCTCGCGCGCCGTCATCTACGGCGCCCGGCGCGCCGACCGCACCAGCGGCGGCCTCGTCCTGCTCTATGTGATCGAGCCGACCGGCTTCCAGCACTGGATCGGCGTCGAGAACATCATGCGGGCCGAGGCGATGGACGAGGCCGAGGCGGCGCTCGGCCGCTTCGCCGATCTCGCCCGCCGCCATTCCTCGATCGAGCCGGAACTGGTGATTCGCGAAGGCACCCGCGCCGAGCAGATCACGGCGCTGATCGAGGGCGACGAGGACATCGCCATTCTCGTCCTGGCGGCCGGCACCGACAAGGAAGGGCCGGGACCGCTGGTTTCCTCGATCGCCGGCAAGCTCGCGGCGACCTTCCCGGTGCCGATCACCATCGTCCCGGGCACGCTTTCCGACGACGACATCGCCGCCATCGCTTGAAACCTGACCCCGAGACTACGATTTTAGGCGCCGGAGCCGGATTCCGCTTGGATCGGGCCTCGACAATGACTACGATGCCAATTCTGGAAATATTCTAAACAAGTTCGCACGGAGCCCGCATCATGTTCATCCAAACCGAAGCGACGCCGAATCCGTCGACCTTGAAGTTCCTGCCCGGCCGGCTTGTCCTGCCGGAAAGCACGGCCGATTTCCGCGATGCCGGCGAAGCCGAACGCTCGCCGCTGGCCGAGCGCCTGTTCTCCGTCAATGGCGTCTCCGGCGTGTTCCTCGGCCACGATTTCATCAGCGTGACCAAGAAGGACGGCGAGTGGCAGCACATGAAGCCGGCCATCCTCGGCGCGATCATGGAGCATTTCATGGCCGGCGTGCCGGTGATGGCGACGCTGAAGCCGCATGCCAGCGACGAGGAATTCTTCGACGAGGGCGATGCCGAGCTGGTCGAGACGATCAAGGAGCTGATCGAGACTCGCGTCCGCCCGGCCGTGGCGCAGGATGGCGGCGACATCACCTTCCAGGGTTTCCGCGATGGCGTCGTCTATCTCAACATGCGCGGCTCCTGCTCGGGCTGCCCGTCCTCGACGGCGACGCTGAAGCACGGAATCCAGAACCTGCTGCGTCATTTCGTGCCTGAAGTGCGCGAGGTTGAAGCGGTTTCCTGATCCGCAGCGCTCGACAGCGGCCCGTTCAGCCTCTATCCGGGGCGCATGAACCTGCTCGCCATCGATACCGCGCTCGAAAACTGCTCCGTTGGTCTCGCGAGCGGCGGAGTCGTCTTCTCGCGCGTCGAAACCATCGGCAAGGGCCATGCCGAGCGGCTGATGCCGGAGATCGCGGCGCTGCTCGCCGAGGCCGGTGTGTCGGCGGCGAGCCTCGACCGCATCGTCGTCTCGATCGGCCCGGGTTCGTTCACCGGCCTGCGCGTCGGGATTTCGGCGGCGCGCGGCCTCGCGCTCGTCCACCGTATCCCCGTCGTCGGTGTCGGCACGCTGCAGGTCCATGCGGCGCTGGCGAAGCGCGAGCGCGGGGAGGTCGCCGATCGGCCGATCCTGGCGCTGCTGCCGGCGCGTGGCGACGATCTCTACGGCCAGCTCTTCTCCGCGAATGCCGAGCCGGTCGGCGAGGCCGTGCTTGAAGCCATGCCGTTCTTTGCCGAGCTGGCGGCGCAGTCGGGCGCGGACCTTGCCGGCGCCGGCGCGGCGCGGCTCGGATCGTCGGGACGGATCCTCCATGACCGCTCGGCTCCCGATATCGCGACCCTGCTGGAGCTCGGCGCGGCGCTCGATCCCGCCGGTCATCCGCCGAAGCCGCTCTATGTCCGCCCTCCCGACGCCAAGCCGCAGCTTCACAAGGGAATTGCGCGCCGATGATGGATATGTTGTTGCGGCCTCGCATCATCCTGGACGCCGCCGAGGCGGAGGATGCCGAGGCGTTGGCCGAGATCCATGCCACCGGTTTCCGGCGCGGCTGGAGCGCCGACGAGATCGACGCGCTGATCGCCGACAAGACGGTGAGCAGCCATGTTCTGCGGCGCGAATCCCTGTTCGGGGTCCGCCGGCCGCAGGGTTTCATCCTGATCCGCACCGTGGCTGATCAGGCCGAGGTGCTGACCATCGTGGTGGCGCCCGCCGCGCGCGGCCGCGGCTATGGCCGCCGGCTGATGGAGGCGGCGCTGCGCGCGCTCTATCGCGACCTCGTGCCGGAGATCTTTCTGGAAGTCGACGAGAAGAATGCAAGCGCGGTATCACTCTACCGCTCGCTCGGATTTGTCGAAGTGGGCCGCCGAAAGGGCTACTATGCCGAGGACCATGGTCCGGGCGGAACGGCGCTGGTGCTGCGCTTGAAGCTCCGGTGAAGCGAGTTTGTGTCAGGGGGCAGGAGATGAGTGTGACGCAAGAGCTGCAGCATCCGACAACCCTGGAAGACGCCTGCGTCGAGAAGGGCATGCGCATGACCGAGCAGCGCCGCGTCATCGCGCGCGTGCTCGACGCCGCCACGGATCATCCCGATGTCGAGGAAGTCTATCGCCGCGCCTCGGCGATCGATCCGCGTATCTCGATCTCGACCGTCTACCGCACCGTGAAGCTGTTCGAGGACGCCGGCATGATCGAGCGTCACGATTTTCGCGACGGTCGCAGCCGCTATGAGGCGGTGTCGGAAGAGCATCACGACCACCTGATCGACCTGCGCAGCGGCGACGTCATCGAGTTTCGCAGCGAGGAGATCGAGGCGCTGCAGGAGCTGATCGCCCGCCGTCTCGGCTACAAGCTGGTCGACCATCGGCTCGAGCTCTATGCCGTGCCGATCGACGACAAGACGCCGAAGGGCCGTTCCTGATGGGGCGGCTGCGGCTCGCCGCGATCCTGGCGGGCCTGTTGCTGACGACGCTGGTCCTGCTGCCGGTCCAGCTCTTCGCCATCCGCTTCCGGCCCAAGCTGGCTGCCCGCGTGCCGATGTGGTGGCAGCGTGTGGCGGCGCGCTGCCTTGGCCTGCGCGTCCGGGTCGAGGGAACGCCGGCGACGGACCGGCCGCTCCTGATCGTCTCCAATCATGTTTCCTGGGTCGATATCGTTACGCTCGGCAGCCTGCTGCCGGTCTCCTTCGTCGCCAAGAGCGAGGTCGGCGGCTGGCCGGTGGTGAAGTGGCTGGCGCGGCTGCAGCGCAGCGTCTTCATCGACCGCACGCGGCGGACGGCGACCGCCGCCGCCAGCAATGCCATCGCCGCGCGGCTGGCCGGCGGCGAGGCGCTGGTGCTGTTCGCCGAGGGCACGACTGGCGACGGCATCTCGATCCTGCCCTTCCGCAGCGCCCTGGTCGGGGCCGCGCGCGAGGCGGGCGGCGGCGACCGGCCGATCGTCGTTCAGCCCGTCGCCATCGTCTATGTCGGCTTCCAGGGCCTGCCGATCGACCGCTCGCGCATGGCCGAGATCGCCTGGCATGGCGATATGGATCTGGCGCCGCATCTGGTCGGGTTGATTGATATCGGCGCCGTCGATGCCGTGGTCGCGTTCGGTGAGCCGATCGTGTTCGGACCGGACGTCGACCGCAAGCAGGTGACGGCCTCGGCCGAGGCGGAAGTGCGCGCGCTGGTGCGCTCGATCCGGGCGCGGGGCCTCAAGAACATCACCGTCACCGCGCCGTCACCGGAAGCGCCTATTCTCAGCGAGGCAGAAAGCGGATAGGAAGGGACAGGCGACGGCGGGACACCCGCCGGAAGCGATCGTGCCAAGCCGAACCGTGGCGGTAGATAACCGGATCAATGACCGGAACCCAAGAAAAGAAGCGCGTCTTCATCAAGACTTATGGTTGCCAGATGAACGTCTACGATTCCGATCGTATGGCGGATGCCCTGGCAAGCGATGGCTACGAAGCGACCGACAAGGTCGATGACGCCGACCTCGTCCTCCTCAATACCTGTCACATCCGCGAGAAGGCGGCCGAGAAGGTGTATTCCGAACTCGGGCGCCTGCGCGTGATGAAGGAAGAGGCGGCGCGGAGCGGCCGTGCCGTGACCATCGGTGTGACGGGCTGCGTCGCCCAGGCCGAGGGCGCCGAGATCGCCCGCCGCGCCCCGGTCGTCGACCTGGTCGTTGGGCCGCAATCCTACCAGCACCTGCCGCAGCTCCTGCGCGACGTCGCCGGCGGCAAGCGGGCGGTCGAGACCGAGTTCGCGCTCGCCGAGAAATTCGAGCGTCTCCCGGCCGCGACCCGCGAGCGCACGCGGGCGCGCGGCGTCACCGCCTTCCTCACCATCCAGGAAGGCTGCGACAAGTTCTGCACCTTCTGCGTCGTGCCGTACACGCGAGGGGCGGAAGTCTCGCGACCGGTCGCCCGGATTGTCGAGGAAGCCCAGCGGCTGGCCGATGCCGGCGTGCGCGAGGTGACCCTGCTCGGCCAGAACGTCAATGCCTGGCACGGCGCCGGCACCGACGGCCGCGAATGGGGCCTCGGCGAGCTGCTGTTCCGCCTCGCCGAAATCCCGGGCCTCGACCGGCTGCGCTACACCACCAGCCATCCCCGCGACATGGACGACGCGCTGATCGCGGCGCATCGCGACCTGCCGGCGCTGATGCCCTATCTGCACCTGCCGGTGCAGGCGGGTTCCGACAGGATCCTCACGGCGATGAACCGCAAGCACAAGGCGGACGACTATCTCCGCCTCGTCGACCGCATCCGCGCCACACGCTCCGACATCGCGCTTTCCTCCGATTTCATCGTCGGCTTCCCCGGCGAGACGGACGAGGATTTCGAAGCGACGATGCGCCTGGTCGAGACGGTCGGCTATGCCGCGGCCTATTCGTTCAAGTACAGCGCCCGCCCGGGAACGCCGGCGGCGGGCCGGGACGGCCATGTTGACGAGCGGGTGATGTCGGAGCGGCTGCAGCGTCTGCAGGCGCTGATTCTCGACCAGCAGACGGCGTTCAACCGGTCGCGCGTCGGCACCGAGATGGACGTGCTGTTCGAGAAGGCCGGCCGCCGTCCCGGCCAGCTGATGGGCCGCTCGCCCTATCTGCAGGCCGTGCTGGTCGACGGCGACGAGAGCCGGATCGGCACGATCGGCCGGGTTTCGATCACCGGACTTGGTTCGAATTCCCTGTTTGGCACCTTGGCCGAGCCGGTTGGCCGGACGGCCGCGATCTCGAGCACCGTGGAGGCCATTACGTGAATGCACGCTCCCATACGCCGCCCGGAGTGCCGGGTGGCCGCGCCGCTGACATGTCGCATGCTTCCGACATCACCCATGTCGTGATCGCCTTCGACGACAACCGGCTGGCGAGCGAGCTCCTTGGCCAGTTCGACCAGAACCTGGCCATCATCGAGCAGAAGCTCGGCGTCGAGGCGGTGGCGCGCGGCAATCAGGTGACCGTGCGCGGACGCCCCGAAGCCTGCGCCCAGGCGCGGCTGGCGCTCGACCTGCTCTATGTCCGCCTGCAGCAGGGCCACGAGGTCGGTCCCGCCGACGTCGAGGGCGCCATCCGCATGGCGATCGCCGACGACGAGCAGCTTTCGCTGCCGAGCCTGGAGCCGAAGGGCCGGCTCGCCATGGCGCAGATCTCGACCCGCCGCCGCACCGTGATGGCCCGCAATCCGGCCCAGGACGCCTATATCCGGGCGATGGACCGGGCCGAGCTCGTCTTCGGCATGGGCCCGGCCGGCACCGGCAAGACCTATCTCGCCGTCGCCTATGCTGCCGCCCTGATCGAGCGCGGCGATGTCTCGCGCCTGATCCTGTCGCGGCCCGCCGTCGAGGCGGGCGAGCGGCTCGGCTTCCTGCCCGGCGACATGAAGGAGAAGGTCGATCCCTATCTCCGCCCGCTCTATGACGCGCTCTACGACATGATGCCGCCGGAAAAGGTCGAGCGCGGCCTGACTTCCGGCATGATCGAGGTGGCGCCGCTCGCCTTCATGCGCGGCCGCACGCTGGCGAACGCCGTCGTCATCCTGGACGAGGCGCAGAACACCACCTCGATGCAGATGAAGATGTTCCTGACCCGCCTTGGCGAGGGATCGCGGATGATCGTCACTGGCGACCCGACCCAGGTCGACCTGCCCCCGGGCCAGATCTCCGGCCTCGTCGAGGCGAGCGAATTGCTGCGCGACGTGCCCGGCATCGTCCAGATCAAGTTCACGGATGTCGACGTCGTTCGCCATCCGCTCGTCGGCCGCATCGTGCGCGCCTATGACAAGGCGCCGCCGCGTCCCGTCTCGCCGCCGCCGCGCGGCGCTCGCTCGGGAGGCCCGGCATGAGCGCAAATACCCTGCCGATCGCGATCGACCTGCTGGTCGAGGCTGGCGACTGGCCGGAGGAGGACCAGCTCGCGCGTCTGGTGGCGCAGGCGGTCGAGGCGAGCTTTGCCGTCGGCCAGCTGCCTGCGGTCAAGGGCTCCGAGCTTTCCGTCGTGTTCACCGACGACGAGCATGTGCGGCAGCTCAATGCGGATTATCGCGACAAGGACAAGGCGACCAACGTGCTGTCCTTTCCCGGCAGCCCGCCGGACTCCAAGCGCTTCGGCCCGCTGCTCGGTGACATCGTGGTTGCACGTGAAACAGTGGTCGCCGAAGCCGCCGAGCAGGGGCTGGCTTTCGAGGACCATCTGACCCATCTGGTGGTGCACGGGTTGCTTCACCTCTTCGGGCATGATCATCTGGAGGATGACGAAGCGGAACGCATGGAATCTCTGGAGACGGAGATCCTGGCCCGCCTTGGCATTGCCGACCCTTACGCCGAGCCTCCGCTGTAAGGCGGCGGCGATCGATCAGCACTGACAAACGACGGACGATGAGTGACACCGAGACGCCCGGTTCGAGCGCGGAATCGAACCCCGAGCCCCAGAGTAGTCAAACCCCCGCGCCCGAATTGCGCGAGACGGAACGCGCACCCGAAAGCTGGCTGGATCGAATCCGCCAGGCGGTGGGGCTCAAGGTAGCCGGATCCCTGCGCGACGACATCGAGGACGCCCTGGACGCGGGCGAGGCGGACAACACCTTCACCGCCGAAGAGCGCCGCATGCTGCGCAACATCCTGCATCTGCGCGAGGTCCGCGTCGACGACGTGATGATTCCGCGCGCCGACATCCTTGCCCTCGACGTCGACCAGACCGTCGGCGAGGCCGTGGCGGCCTTCCGCGATTCCGGCCATTCGCGCATGCCTGTCTACCGCGAAAGCCTCGATGACCCGATCGGCATGGTCCATATCAAGGATCTGATGGACTACATGATGTCGGCGGCCTCGATCGAGGGCGGGCTGGACCTCTCCCGGATCAATCTCGGCATTCCTCTCGGCGAGACATCGGTGATCCGCGAAGTGCTGTTCGTGCCGCCCTCCATGCCGGCCGCGACGCTGCTTTCGACCATGCAGGCGAAGCGCGTGCAGATGGCGGTGGTGATCGACGAATATGGCGGCACTGACGGGCTGGTCTCGCTCGAGGACGTCGTCGAGATCGTCTTCGGCGATATCGAGGACGAGCACGACGTCGAGGCGCCGATGATCGTCCGCGATGCCGACGGCTCCTATCTCGCCGACGCCCGCGCCGACCTGGACGATGTCGAGGCGGTGCTCGGCACACGGCTCGATCTCGGCTCCGAGCATGACGACGTCGACACGCTCGGCGGCATGGTGTTCACGCTGCTCGGCCGGATCCCGGCCATCGGCGAGCAGATCGACGTTCCCGGTGGCCTGCAGTTCGAGATCCTCGAGACCGACCCGCGCCGCGTGAAGCGCCTGCGTATCCGCCGCACGGACGCGGCGGCCGCGTGACCGCCGTGCCGCGCTCCCGCATCCCTCGTTCCCGCGCCTGAGCGCGGCCCACCAGAGATCCGGGAGACCATGGCCTTTCGCTCGAACAGTCTGGCGGCGCCGGATCGGCCCCGCCCCATGGCACTGGCGCGAGGCTGGCGGCGGGCCGGTCTCGCCATTCTCGCCGGGGCCGGCTCGGCCCTGGCGCTGCCGCCGCTCGGCTGGTTTCCCGTCCTCTGGATCACGCTCCCGTTCCTCGTGTTCCTGCTCGACCGCGCGCCGGCCACCTCTGCCGGTGGGCTATCGCGCTTCCGCTCCGGCTTCGCCGTCGGCTGGAGCTTCGGCTTCGGCTATTTCGTCGGCGGGCTCTGGTGGATCGGCGCCGCCTTCCTCGTCGACGCGGCGGCCTTCGCCTGGCTCATGCCGCTCGCCGTTCTGGTCCTGCCGGCCGGCCTCGCCCTGTTCTGGGGGCTTGGCGCCGGCGTCGCCCGCATCGCCTGGCCGCGCGGCTGGCCCCGTATCCTCGTCCTCGCCGTCTGCCTCAGCCTGGTCGAGTGGCTGCGCGGGCACGTCCTGACCGGCTTTCCATGGAACGCCTTTGGCTATGCCATGATGCCGGTGCCCGTGATGATGCAGGTGGCCTCGCTGATCGGCGTCTGGGGCGTCACCTTCTTCGCCTTTCTCGTCGCTGCGGCGCCAATCCTGTGGTTCAGCCGCGATCCCGGCGATCGAGTTGTGGATCGTTGTGCGTTTTTTGTGATCGCCGCGCTGTTCCTGGCGGACCTCGGCTTCGGTTTTGCACGCCTCGCATCGGCCGAAACGGCAATGGTACCCGGCGTCAGGCTCCGTCTGGTGCAACCTGTGATCGCACAGGACCAAAAATGGGCCTCCGGTCGCGGCGACGAAATTCTTGGCCGATATCTACGGTTGAGCGCAACCGGCATGGAAGAGGGAAAACCCGCCCCTTTCACCCATCTGATCTGGCCGGAAACCGCCTTTCCCTTCCTGCTCGACGAGCAGCCGAACGCGCTGGCGCTGATCGGTTCGTTCCTGCCGGACAACGCGACGTTGATCACCGGCGCCGCCCGCGGCCAGGCGGTTGTGGGCGAAGAAATCGAGCCGCGGGTTTTCAACAGCCTGCAAATAGTCGATTCCGACGGGATAGTTCGGAGCAGTTACGATAAGGTGCACTTAGTCCCATTCGGAGAATACCTGCCATTCGACAGAATTCTCCGGGGTCTCGGCATCAGTCAAATGATTGCTTTGCCGGGCGGTTTCGACGCCGGCGAACGACGGATGACGCTGGATCTGCCGGGGGCGCCGTCCTTTAGTCCGCTCATCTGTTACGAGATTATCTTCGCCGGCGAGGTGGTCGACGGTGCCGATCGACCCGGCTGGATCGTCAATGTCACCAATGATGGCTGGTTTGGCGATACTCCGGGCCCCTGGCAGCATCTGCATCAGGCAACCATAAGAGCGGTCGAAGAGGGCATCCCGGTAGCACGTTCTGCAAACTCAGGCGTGTCGGCAATCATCGATCCCTATGGGAACCTCTTGGCATATCTTGGAGTTGACCAAGATGGCGTTGTCGACGGTACTCTTCCAGTTGCAATAAGGCCTACAATCTATTCCAAGTATCGGGACAGTCTTTATTTCGCCTTGATCATACTCGCGATCGTTGTAGCCTCTACTGGAAGTTTCACCCGGACTAAACAACGCAATTGACACGCAGATTGCGCAGCGGCATTTTGCGCGCGGGCGGGGCTTATTAGATCGGCGGAGCTTCCGCCGATAGTGCGTGCAGGCACGCGGACTAGTCAGGGTAGAAGCCCTTTCTGTAATTTCCGGCCGGTGCGGCATGGGTCTAGGAGAAGAAGCCCTTGATGGCTAACAAGAAGCAGCCCAATCCCGTCGATATGCATGTGGGTGGGCGCGTCCGGCTCCGCCGAATGATGCAGGGCATGAGTCAGGAAAAGCTGGGCGAGAGCCTCGGCATCACGTTCCAGCAGATTCAGAAGTATGAGAAGGGCACCAACCGCATCGGCGCCAGCCGTTTGCAGCACATCGCGCAGGTGCTCGAAGTGCCGGTTTCGTTCTTTTTCGAGGATGCGCCGGGCGCATCTGCAGAAAGCGGTTTCGCCGAAGCGCGCCCTGCCGCCTTCGTCACCGACTTTTTGACCAGCACCGAAGGCCTGCAGCTGAACAAGGCCTTCGTCCGTATCAAGGACACCAAGGTGCGTCGTCGTATCGTCGAACTCGTGCGGGCCGTGGCCGGCGAAGAAACCGACGATTGATTGCTTCGCCGGCTGAGGCCGGGCGGGCAGGCGGCAATTGAGTTTCAGCTTGCGTCGGACAGGGTTGGGTCGGAAGTTTCTTCTCCGTCGTCGCGGTTCCGCGCGAACGGGCCCTTTGCGGCTTGACCCACTGGCGGTACTGGCTAAAAAAGCCATGGTATCGCCGGAGCACCTGCTCCGGCCATTTTCTGCACGGGGTCCGTTGCGGTGTCGAGAACGTCATATCTGTTCACGAGTGAGTCAGTTTCCGAAGGGCATCCTGATAAGGTCTGTGACCGTATCTCCGACGAAATCGTCGATGCCTTCTTCCGCATCGGTCCGGAGCAGGGCTGGGATCCGAGCCACCTTCGCGTCGCCGCCGAGACGCTCGCCACCACCAATCGCGTGGTGATCGCCGGCGAAACGCGCGGCCCGGCCGCGATCACCCGCGATCTCGTTTCCCACATCGCCCGGCTGGCGATCAAGGATATCGGCTACGAGCAGGGCGGCTTCCATTGGGAGACGGCCGACATCGACGTGCATCTGCACGCCCAGTCGGTCGACATCGCCCAGGGCGTCGATTCCGCGGGAAACAAGGATGAAGGCGCCGGCGACCAGGGCATCATGTTCGGTTATGCCTGCTCGGAAACGCCCGAGCTGATGCCGGCGCCGATTTTCTATGCCCACCGCATCCTGAAGCGCCTCTCCGAGGCGCGTCGCTCCGGCGAGACGCATGCGCTCGGTCCGGATGCCAAGAGCCAGGTTACCGTCCGCTACGAGAATGGCCAGCCGGTCGAAGTCACGCAGATCGTGCTGTCGACCCAGCATCTCGACGAGAACCTGAGCTCGCACGACGTCCGTTCGATCGTCGAGCCCTATATCCGCGAGGCGCTTCCCGAGGGCTGGATCGGCGCCAACACCATCTGGCATGTCAATCCGACCGGCAAGTTCGTCATCGGCGGGCCCGATGGCGACGCCGGCCTGACCGGCCGCAAGATCATCGTCGACACCTACGGCGGCGCCGCGCCGCATGGCGGCGGTGCCTTCTCC
This sequence comes from Kaistia nematophila, assembly GCF_026343855.1. Lineage (NCBI taxonomy): Bacteria > Pseudomonadati > Pseudomonadota > Alphaproteobacteria > Hyphomicrobiales > Kaistiaceae > Kaistia > Kaistia nematophila. The sequence continues at coordinate 127,550 of NZ_JAPKNK010000001.1, forward strand.
GGCAAGGACCCGACCAAGGTCGACCGCTCGGCCGCCTATGCCGCCCGCTATCTTGCCAAGAACGTCGTCGCCTCCGGCGCCGCCGCTCGCTGCACGATCCAGCTCTCCTACGCCATCGGCGTGTCGCAGCCGCTGTCGATCTATGTCGACCTGCACGGCACCGGCAAGGTGGAGGAATCCCGCGTCGAGCAGGTCCTCGCCCAGGTCATGGACCTGTCGCCGCGCGGTATCCGCGAGCACCTGCAGCTGAACCGGCCGATCTACGCCCGGACCTCGGCCTATGGTCATTTCGGCCGTGCGCCGGAAGCGGATGGTGGCTTCTCCTGGGAGCGGACCGACCTCGTGGAAGCGATCCGTAAATCGCTGTGACCACTCCTGACCACGCGCTCCGGCGCGATTCCTTCTATGGCCGGCGCAAGGGACACAATCTCCGCGCCGGTCAGGCCGAAACGCTCGCCGACGTCCTGGCGCGGCTGAGCATCGACGTTTCCGCACCGGCGCCCGCCGCCCTTCCGTCCCTGTTCAAGGCGCCGGTTGGCGAGGTCGTGCTCGAGATCGGCTTCGGCGGCGGCGAGCATCTCGTGCATCGCGCCACCACCGAGCCGGCCGTCGGCCGCATCGGTGTCGAGCCTTTCGTCAACGGCATGGCCAAGGCGGCCTCGGCGATCGATGCGGGCGGGCTCGCGAATGTCCGCCTGTTCGATCGCGACGCGGCCGAGCTGCTCGACTGGCTGCCGCCGGCGAGCCTCGCGGCGATCGATCTGCTCTATCCCGATCCCTGGCCGAAGTTCCGTCACTGGAAGCGCCGCTTCGTCTCCGAAAAGAACCTGACGCGTTTCGCCCGCGTGCTGCGCCCGGGCGGCCTGTTCCGCTTCGCCTCCGACATCGAATCCTATGTCGAGTGGACGCTTCTGCATGTGCGCGATCACGCCGAATTCACCTGGACGGCGCGCGACGCCGACGACTGGCGCAAGCCCTGGGCCGGCTGGCCGGGAACGCGCTACGAGCAGAAGGCTTTTCGCGAGGGTCGGCAGGGAAGCTACCTGACCTTCCAGCGCCGCTAGGGCGCCCTGTTCGCCCCGCGGCGCGGCCGATCCGGCCTCGCCGCTCGCCGATAGAGCCACTTTTGCTTGCATTCGCGCGATCCTGGGCCTATACGCCTTTCATTCATCTCAAACGATCGGTCGTAAGAGAGAGTGGACCTCCGGGCCCGCTCCGGCCGGACGCACTCTACGAGATCCTTGAACGGAGCATGCATTTGGCGGATATCGCCCCGGAAAACGAAGCACGCATCGTCACCGAGACGGGGCTCGACGCCCGCGTCGCGGCGATCGTCGAACCCATCATCGAGGGGCTCGGCTACCGGCTGGTGCGCGTCAAGCTTTCCACCCGCAACGGTCAGACGCTGCAGGTTATGGTCGAGCGTCCCGACGGCACGATGACGGTCGAGGATTGCGGCGAGGTCAGCCGCAACATTTCGCCCGCCCTCGACGTCGAGGACCCGATCTCCGGCGCCTATCACCTCGAGGTGTCGTCGCCCGGCATCGATCGCCCGCTCGTACGCCGCGCCGATTTCGTGCGCTGGGCCGGGCATGAGGCGAAGATCGAGCTGAGCGCGCCGATCGAGGGCCGCAAGCGCTTTCGCGGCATCCTGATCGGCCTCGACGGCGACGCCACCGGCGTCAAGCTCGAGGATGCGCCGCAGGGCGCGCCCGACCGGGTCTGGCTGCCGCTCGACGCCATTTCCGATGCCAGGCTCGTCATGACCGACGCCCTGATCGCCGAGACGCTGCGCGATGCCAAGCGCCAGCAACCCGACGACGACATCGACGACAACGACTTAACAGACGAGACCAGCGACGCTTGATCGCGACGCCGTCATCAGGTTCAGGTTAACGGAGACAGGACGATGGCAGTCAGCGCCAACCGCCTCGAACTTCTGCAGATTGCCGACGCGGTTGCCCGCGAGAAGGTGATCGATCGGCAGATCGTGATCGCCGCCATGGAAGATGCGATCCAGAAGGCGGCCCGTTCGCGTTACGGTTCGGAGACCGACGTGCGCGCCGAGATCAACCCGAAGACGGGCGAGATCCGGCTGCAGCGCCTCTTGCAGGTCGTCGACAATGTCGAGAACCCGGCGATCGAGATCTCGCTCGATCTCGCGACCGACCAGAATCCTGCGGCCCGGGTCGGCGACTATATCGCCGAAGCGCTGCCGCCGATGGATTTCGGCCGCATCGCCGCCCAGTCGGCCAAGCAGGTCATCGTGCAGAAGGTGCGCGAGGCCGAACGCGATCGCCAGTTCGACGAGTTCAAGGATCGCATCGGTGAGATCATCAACGGCTCGGTCAAGCGCGTCGAATACGGCAACGTGATCGTCGATCTCGGCCGTGGTGAAGGCATCGTCCGCCGCGACGAGATGATCCCGCGCGAAGCCTTCCGCTATGGTGACCGCATCCGCGCCTATGTCTATGACGTGCGCCGCGAGCAGCGCGGCCCGCAGATCTTCCTGTCGCGCACCCATCCGCAGTTCATGGCGAAGCTGTTCGCCCAGGAAGTGCCCGAGATCTATGACGGCATCATCGAGGTGAAGTCGGTCGCCCGCGATCCGGGTTCGCGCGCCAAGATGGCCGTGATCTCGCGCGATGGCTCGATCGATCCGGTCGGCGCCTGCGTCGGCATGCGCGGCAGCCGCGTCCAGGCCGTCGTCAACGAGCTGCAGGGCGAGAAGATCGACATCATTCCGTGGTCGCCCGACGCTGCCACCTTCATCGTCAACGCGCTGCAGCCGGCGGAAGTCGCCAAGGTCGTGCTCGACGAAGACGCGTCGCGTATTGAAGTCGTGGTCCCGGATGACCAACTATCCCTTGCCATCGGCCGTCGCGGCCAGAATGTGCGCCTTGCTTCGCAGCTGACCGGCTGGGATATCGACATCCTGACCGAGCAGGAAGAATCCGAGCGTCGCCAGAAGGAATTCCAGGAGCGTTCGGCGCTGTTCAATACGGCGCTCGATGCCGACGAAGTCGTCGGCCAGCTGCTCGCTTCCGAAGGTTTTGCTTCGCTCGAGGAAATCGCTTTCGTCGAGCCGGATGAACTGGCATCGATCGAAGGCTTCGACGAAGAGACTGCCGCCGAGCTGCAGCAGCGCGCGCGTGACTATCTCGACCGGCTCGAATCCGAGCACGACGAGGAGCGCAAGTCGCTGGGCGTGCTCGACGAGCTCAAGGAAATCCCGGGCCTCACGAGCTCCATGCTCGTCGCGCTCGGCAAGGACGGCGTCAAGACGATCGAGGATTTTGCTGGCTACGTGCCCGACGATCTCGTCGGCTGGGCCGAGCGGAACGAAGGCGAGACGACCCGCCATGGCGGCGTGCTCGACGGCTTCAGCCTCTCGCGCAGCGACGCCGAGAACATGATCATGACCGCCCGCGTCAGGGCCGGCTGGATCACCGAGGACGAGGCCGCCGCCGAGCAGGAAGCCAATGCCGCCGGCGAAGAGGCCGAGGCCTGAGGCGTTCGGACCGCGGAGAGAAGTTTTGCCGCGCAAGAGCGAACCGACGACCCGAAGCTGCATCGTCACGCGAGAGGCGATGCCAACCGAGAAACTGATCCGGTTCGTCCTCGACCCGGAAGGCAGGGTGGTTCCGGATCTCCGGCATCGCCTGCCGGGCCGGGGCGTCTGGATCACCGCCCGCGCGGATCTCGTGGCGCAGGCGGAAAAGAAGCGGCTCTTCGCGCGCGGCTTCAAGCAGGAAGTCGTCGTCGAGCCCGGCCTGGCCGGGCGCGTCGAGAGCCTGCTGGAGGATGCGGCCCTTCAGGCCCTGTCCTTCGCGCGAAAGGCCGGTGAGATCGTCACCGGTTTCGCCAAGGTCGAGACGGCGATCGCCCGCGAGGGCCTCGCCGGGATCGTCCAGGCGAAGGAAGCGGCCGAGGATGGCCGTGCGAAGATCGAGGCGGCCCTGAAACGCCGTTTTGGACGAACCGATGCCGTTCCGGTGCTCCGTATGTTCCGATCGGAGCAATTGGATTTGGCATTGGGCCGGTCAAATGTGATACATGCTGCTCTGCTCGTGGGCCGGGCGAGCGAAAATGTGATAGAGCGTGTCGCCGCGCTCGCCTGTTTTCTGGGAGAAGACGGGCTCGTTGCTATTGGCGATGACGTTGGCGCGATCGACGCGCCGCAAGTGCGTGAACCGAACGTGTCGGCAATGGCCGAAGACCCCGCAGGACAGAAGACCGAATGAACGATACGAACAACAGCGGCGACAAGGATCTTGGCGGCGCGAAGAAGACCCTGAGCCTCAAGGGCCGCGATCCGGAGCGCGGTACCGTGCGCCAGAGTTTTTCGCATGGCCGGACCAATACCGTCGTCGTCGAGAAGAAGAAGCGGGTTCTGATGCATGGCAAGGCTGAGCCGACCGCGGCCCAGCCCGTCGCGCCGCGTCCGTCGCCGGCTCCTTCGCCGACCTCTTCCGTGAAGCCCATCCAGTCTTCGGCGCCGTCGCGCCAGGGACCGGCCGCTCCGGCCCAGTCGTCGCGTCCGCAGGGCGGACGCCCCGGCATGGTGCTGCGCCAGCTCTCGGCTGATGAGCTCGACGCCCGCGCCAAGGCGCTCGCCGATGCCCGTGTCCGCGATGCCGAAGAGCGCCGTCAGGCCGAGCTCGATGCGATCCGCCGCGCCGAGGAAGAGGTTCGCCTCGCCAAGGAGCGCGAGGAAGCCGCCAAGCGCCAGGCTGAGGAAGACGCCCGCCGCGCCGCCGAGGCAGCCCTTCGCGAGAAGACCGAGGAGGCCGCCCGCCGTCGCCAGAGCGAGACCTCTGCGGCCGCGCCGGCGGCTCGCCAGACCACGGCCGCCCAGCCGGCGGCCCGTGCGGCCGCGCCGACGCAGCGCGACCCCAACGCGACCGAAAAGCCGGCGCAGCGCACCGCGGCCCCGGGCGCCCGCCCGACCAGCCGCGCGCTCGACGACGACGATCGTTCGGGCGGTCTGCGCCCGTCGACCTCGAAGCGTCCGAAGGCTGTCGATCCGAAGCCGGTCAAGAAGGATGACGGCGCGTCGCGCGGTCGCCTGACGCTCTCGAACGCGCTGAACGATTCCGAGCGCGAGCGTTCGCTCGCCTCGGTCCGTCGTCGCCGCGAACGCGAGCGCAACCGCAATATCTCGCAGGGTCCGCGCGAGAAGGTGTCGCGCGAGGTCGTGCTGCCGGAGACCATCTCGATCGGCGATCTCGCCAATCGTATGGCCGAGCGCGCCGTCGACGTGATCAAGTTCCTGATGAAGCAGGGCCAGCTGCTCAAGGCTACCGACGTCATTGACGCCGACATGGCCCAGCTGATCGCCGAGGAAATGGGCCACACGGTTCGCCGCGTCGCCGAGTCCGACGTCGAGGAAGGCCTGTTCGACACCCGCGAGTCGGAAGGCGAGCTGGTCACCCGGCCGCCCGTCGTCACCATCATGGGCCATGTCGACCACGGCAAGACCTCGCTGCTCGACGCCATCCGCAAGACCAGCGTCGTGTCGGGTGAGGCCGGTGGCATCACCCAGCACATCGGCGCCTACCAGGTCGAGCAGAACGGCCAGAAGATCACCTTCATCGACACGCCGGGCCACGCCGCCTTCACGGCGATGCGTTCGCGCGGCGCCAAGTCGACGGATATCGTCATCCTGGTCGTCGCCGCCGATGACGGCGTGATGCCGCAGACCATCGAGGCGATCAATCACGCCCGTGCGGCTGGCGTTCCGGTGATCGTGGCGATCAACAAGATCGACAAGCCCTCGGCCGACCCGACCCGGGTGCGTACCGAGCTGCTGCAACACGAAGTCTTCGTGGAATCGATGGGCGGCGAGACGCTGGACGTCGAGGTTTCGGCCAAGACCGGCCAGAATCTCGACCGGCTGCTCGAGACCATCCTGCTGCAGGCGGAAGTGCTCGACCTCAAGGCCGACCCGAACCGCACCGCCGACGGAGTCGTCATCGAGGCGAAGCTCGACAAGGGCCGCGGCCCGGTCGCGACCGTCCTCGTCCAGCGCGGCACGCTGCGTCCGGGCGACATCGTCGTCGCCGGCTCGGAATGGGGCCGCGTCCGCGCGCTCTTGAACGATCGCGGCATCGCAATGACCGACGCCGCGCCGTCGATGCCGGTCGAGGTCCTGGGCTTCCAGGGCGCGCCGGCCGCCGGCGACCGCTTCGCCGTGGTCGAGAACGAGGCCCGTGCCCGCGAGATCGCGGACTACCGCGCCCGCCAGAAGCGCGAGAAGGCTGTTGCCCGCCAGACGACGGCGCGCGGCTCGCTCGCCGAGATGATGAACCAGCGTCAGAGCGCCGGTCTCAAGGAATTCCCGCTCGTCATCAAGGGTGACGTGCAGGGCTCTGTTGAGGCGATCGCCGGTGCGCTGGAAGCGCTCGGCACCGACGAGGTGCAGGCTCGCATCATCCTGTCCGGTGTCGGTGGCGTCACCGAGTCCGACGTCACGCTGGCCGCGACCTCGAACGCCGCGATCATCGGCTTCAACGTTCGCGCCAACAAGCAGGCGCGCGACGTGGCCGACCGCGAAGGCATCGAGATCCGCTACTACAACATCATCTACGACCTCGTGGATGACGTGAAGGCAGCGATGTCCGGCCTGCTCACGCCCGAGCGGCGCGAGACGATGCTCGGCAATGCCGAGATCCTGGAGGTGTTCCACATCTCCAAGGTCGGCAAGGTCGCGGGCTGCCGCGTCACCGACGGCACGGTCGAGCGCGGCGCCAATGTCCGCCTCATCCGCGACAACGTCGTGGTGCACGAGGGCAAGCTGTCGACGCTCAAGCGCTTCAAGGACGAAGTCAAGGAAGTGCCGGCGGGCCAGGAATGCGGCATGGCCTTCGAGAAGTACGAAGACATGCGCGCAGGCGACATCATCGAGTGCTACCGCGTCGAGGAGATCAAGCGCTCGCTCTGATCGCGTACGCTTCGATCCCGAAATCGTGGTGACGAACGCGGCCGTCTCGGTCGCGTTCGTCCCGTTTCAAATTGGTTCGGCCCGGCGGATGTCGCGGCCCGAGGCGGATCCGTCGCACAAGCGGCCCGCACGCGCCGCCTGAAGGCGCGATGGAGTATTTCCGAAATGGCCAGAACGGCTGCCAATGGGAAGAAGATCGGCGTCGCCGGCCAGCGTCAGCTGCGCGTCGGCGAGCTGGTCCGCCATGCCCTGTCCGAGGTTCTGTCGCGCGGCAATCTGAACGAGCCCGTGCTCGACGGCGTTATCGTCACGGTGCCCGAGGTCCGCGTCTCGAACGATCTCAAGATGGCGACCTGCTATGTCATGCCGCTCGGGGGCGACAATGGCGACGCCGTGGTGGCGGCGCTCGAGCAGCATCGCAAATATCTGCGCGGCGAGGTTTCGCGCCGGATCGAGCTCAAGTTCGCCGTCGACCTGAAATTCGTGCTCGACAAGTCCTTTGCCGAAGCCGCCAAGATCGATGCGCTGCTCCGGAACGACCCCGTCGTCCGCCAGGATATCGAGGCGGGTCGCGGCCACGACGAGACCGACGAAGAGTAGATCATGGGCCAACGCCAGAAGAAGGGGCGGCCGGTTTCCGGCTGGGTCAGCCTCGACAAGCCGCTGGGCATGACCTCCACCCAGGCCGTTTCGGTGGTGAAGCGCCTGTTCGGCGCGCAGAAGGCCGGCCATGCCGGCACGCTCGATCCGCTCGCCACCGGTTGCCTGCCGATCGCGCTCGGCGAGGCGACCAAGACCGTGCCGTTCATCATGGACGGCCGCAAGATCTACGGCTTTACCGTCCGCTGGGGCGAGGAGACGCGCACCGACGACGCCGAAGGCCAGCCGGTCGCCACTTCCGACGTGCGCCCGACGCGGGCGGCGATCGAGGCGATCCTGGATCAGTTCACCGGCGAGATCATGCAGGTTCCGCCGGCCTTTTCCGCCATCAAGGTCGAGGGCGAGCGCGCCTATGACCTGGCGCGCGACGGCGAGGACGTCGTGCTGGAGGCGCGACCGATCCAGATCCATCGCCTCGACCTGGTCGACATGCCGGACGAGAACACCGCCGTCTTCGCCGCCGAATGCGGCAAGGGCACCTATGTGCGGGCGATCGCCCGCGACATGGCGCGGGCGCTTGGCACGCGCGGCCACGTCGTCGGCCTCCGCCGGCTGCTGGTCGGGCCGTTCGACGAGGCGTCGATGATCAAGCTCGACGATCTGCGCGCCGCGCAGGAGGAGGGCGGGGCCGAGGGCTGCGACGCGCATCTCGCGCCCGTCGAGCTCGCGCTCGGCGACCTCGCCGAGGTGCGCATCTCCGAGACCGACGGGGCCCGGCTGCGCAACGGCCAGAGCGTGCTGCTGCGCGGCCGCGACGCGCCTGAAAATGGCGCGACGGTGTTCGCCACCGTCGCCGGCACCCTGGTCGCGATCGGCGAAGTCGAGCGCGGCGAGCTGCATCCATCACGCGTCTTCGTCGGCGCGTGAACGGACGTCAGGGAAGTTTCCTCTGGCTATTGCAGGCAAATTCGGCCATATAGGCCGCGCTCCCGGACGGTTTTGCCGTCCGGGCCAAGCCGCTTGGAACGGCGACCGTGCTGGACGACATCCCGGCACTGGCCGTCGAAACAGCGGCGACCGCGACGGCCTCGGCCGTCCGGGGACGTCGAGACCGTCGTCCTGCATGTCCCGAACGGCGCGAGCCGGCGTGGGGCTTGCTGCGGAAGTCGGTCGGATTTTGATTTTCCGGCGAGGAAGCCGGAACTAGAGCCCAGGAAAGGGATACCCGATGTCGATCACAGCTGCTCGCAAGGCGGAACTGATCAAGGAATTCGCGACCGTCGAGAACGACACCGGCTCGCCGGAAGTGCAGGTTGCCGTGCTCTCGGAGCGCATCGCCAACCTCACCGAACACTTCAAGGGTCACAGCAAGGACAATCATTCGCGCCGCGGCCTGCTCAAGATGGTCAGCCAGCGTCGTAGCCAGCTGGACTACCTGAAGAAGACGGACGAGCAGCGTTACAAGACGCTCATCGAGCGCCTCGGCCTGCGTCGCTGAGACAGGCGGGCCCTCGGGGCCTGCCTCCACAGACGCCTGTACGGCGCGGCGGCATGGGGCTGCCGCGCGATTTGCCCGCGGATCAGCGGTCGAGCCATGGCAGGATCGCCGGATGCTTTTTCCTCGTAGGGTCGAAAGCCTCTAGCCGTCTTGCTCATGGCTCCTTGGGCGCATCCGCGCAGGAAAGGAATTGCCATGTTCGATGTCCAACGCGTCGAAATTGAATGGGGCGGCCGCCCGCTCGTCCTCGAGACGGGCAAGATAGCCCGCCAGGCTGACGGCGCCGTTCTCGCCACCTATGGCGAAACGACCGTGCTGGCGACCGTCGTCGCCGCCAAGGCGCCGAAGCCGGGTGTCGACTTCTTCCCGCTGACGGTCAACTACCAGGAGAAGACCTTCGCAGCCGGCAAGATCCCCGGCGGCTTCTTCAAGCGCGAAGGCCGGCCCTCCGAGAAGGAGACGCTGACCTCCCGCCTGATCGACCGTCCGATCCGCCCGCTGTTCCCGGAAGGGTTCCGCTGCGAGACCCAGGTCGTCACGACCGTTCTCTCGCATGACCTCGAGAACGATCCCGACATCGTCGCCCTCGTCGCCGCCTCGGCTGCGCTGACGATCTCCGGCGTGCCCTTCATGGGCCCGGTCGGTGGCGCGCGCGTCGGCCTGATCGACGGCGAGTTCGTGCTGAACCCGCTGCTCGAGCAGAATGAGAGCTCGAAGCTCGACCTCGTCGTCGCCGGCACCCAGGACGCCGTCCTGATGGTCGAGTCGGAAGCGCAGGAGCTTTCGGAAGAGACCATGCTCGGCGCCGTGATGTTCGGTCATCGCGGCTTCCAGCCGGTGATCGACGCGATCATCCAGCTCGCCGAGAAGTCCGCCAAGGAGCCGCGCGAGTTCGCGCCGGCCGACCTTTCGGCGATCGAGACGGAGATGCTCGGCATCGCCGAGGCCGAGCTGCGCGAGGCCTACAAGAACACCGTCAAGCAGGAGCGCTATGCCGCCGTCGACGCCGTCAAGGCGAAGGTGCTGGCACACTTCTTCCCGGAAGGCGAAGAGCCCCGCTTCGACAAGGAAAAGATCGGCGCCGTCTTCAAGGAGCTCCAGGCGAAGATCGTTCGCTGGAACATCCTCGACACCGGCAGCCGCATCGACGGCCGCGACCTGAAGACGGTCCGCCCGATCGTGTCGGAAGTCGGCGTCCTGCCGCGCACGCACGGCTCGGCGGTCTTCACCCGCGGCGAGACGCAGGCCCTGGTGGTCGCCACCCTCGGCACCGGCGATGACGAGCAGTTCATCGACGCGCTGGAAGGCACCTACAAGGAAACCTTCCTGCTGCACTACAACTTCCCGCCCTACTCGGTCGGCGAGACCGGCCGCATGGGTTCGCCCGGCCGTCGCGAGATCGGTCACGGCAAGCTCGCCTGGCGCGCTGTCCGTCCGGTTCTCCCGAACCACCACGAGTTCCCCTACACGCTGCGCGTCGTCTCCGAGATCACCGAGTCGAACGGCTCGTCCTCGATGGCGACCGTCTGCGGCAGCTCGCTGTCGCTGATGGATGCCGGCGTACCGCTGAAGCGTCCGGTGGCGGGCATCGCCATGGGCCTGATCCTCGAAGGCGATCGCTACGCGGTCCTCTCCGACATCCTGGGCGACGAGGATCACCTCGGCGACATGGACTTCAAGGTCGCCGGCACCTCCGAGGGCGTCACCTCGCTCCAGATGGACATCAAGATCGCCGGTATCACCGAAGAGATCATGAAGGTCGCTCTGGACCAGGCCAAGGGCGGCCGCGAGCACATCCTCGGCGAAATGGCGAAGGCGCTGACCAGCGCGCGTCCGTCGCTCGGCGAGCATGCGCCGCGCATCGAAGTCATCCAGATCCCCACCGACAAGATCCGCGAAGTGATCGGTTCGGGCGGCAAGGTCATCCGCGAGATCGTGGAAAAGACCGGCGCCAAGATCGACATCTCCGATGACGGCACCGTCAAGGTCGCCTCCTCGGACGGCAAGGCGATCACCGCCGCGCTGAACTGGATCAAGGGCATCGCCGCCGAGCCGGAAGTCGGCGCCATCTACCAGGGCACCGTCGTCAAGGCCGTCGATTTCGGCGCCTTCGTCAACTTCTTCGGCGCCAAGGATGGCCTCGTCCACATCTCGCAGCTCTCGAGTCAGCGCGTGGCGAAGACCCAGGACGTCGTCAAGGAAGGCGACAAGGTCTGGGTCAAGCTGCTCGGCTTCGACGAGCGCGGCAAGGTCCGCCTGTCGATGAAGGTCGTCGACCAGGCGACCGGCGAAGAGATCAAGGAAAAGACGGAAGCCGCCGGCGAGTAATCGCCCGCTTTTGTCGACAAAATGAGAAGGCCCGGCGAGCGATCGCCGGGCCTTTTTGCATTGGGGGGCCTCAGAAGCGGAGGTGCCGGATGTGGCCGGCGATGCGGCGGGCCTGCTCGCGGGCGATCTTCGGCAGCAGGGTGCCGAGCGACGCGTCGGATCGCATCGAATAGCGGGACAGCGCCGCATGCCAATAGTCGTGGTTGCCCTGCCAGGGCTCGGCCGGATCGGAAGGCGGGTGCCCGTCATCGTCGATCAGCGCCAGCGCGAAGGGCCGGCCATGCCGGAGCGCGGCGATGGCGTCGTGCAGCACGCGTTCCTCGCCGGGCGCCAGCGCGCCATAGCGGATGAACAGGGTCGGCAGCCGGTCCGTGACGGCGCTTCGCGTCTTGTTGCAGAGATGGTCGTGGCGGGAGCGCGCGGCCGCATAGTGGATGGCGAGGTCGGGACTGTCGGGAAAGTCGTGCCGATGCAGCGTTCCATAACGCTTGTTGACGACGCGGCCGTCGAGCATGCCCAGGTCTTCCCGCTCGAACATGCCGCGAAAATCGCGGCGGAGATATTCGAGCAGGGCCGGGTAGGGCGTGGCCTGCCAATCGAACACCGTCCGCGTCAGGCAATCCGTCGTCGCCCGCAAGCTCGTGCGCCGATACTCGGTCCACTTCCGCTCGATATTGTGCTTCGCCCGGCAGTTCTCGCCGAGGCCGACGACGCGATGAAAGGTTGGCTGGCGCATTTGGCTTGCTCCCGTTCGTCGCAGGCTAGAACGATTTGCAGCTGCGTGGCCATTCGGAAGGCTCGGCTCTGCTGGGCCAGCCCGCCTTAGCGCGTCCGGTAGAAGGCGGTAGAAGGCGATTGCCTCGGCTTCGGTCAGGCGCACCCAGTCCGATTTCGCTTCGGAATAGGCATGCGAATCGTGCGGATGCTGCTCCCGGCTCCGGAGCTTGACCGTTTCATATTCGCGCGCCTTGGCGGGATGCGAACGCAGATAGTCGCGGAATGCCAGGTGGCGCACGATATGCGGCGAGCCGGTTTCGAAGACATGCAGCTGGATGCAGCGCTGGCCGGTCGCGCCGTCGGTGAGCGTCGCATAGCGGCGGCCGGGCATGCCGTATTCGCCCCACCACTCATAGCCGAGATGCGCAAGGATTGCCTGGCAGGCGTCGAACGCAGCCAGCGCGCGGACTTCGGGGATCATGTCGAGGATCGGCTTGGCGAGAAGGCCCGCGATCGCGGTCGAGCCGATGTGGTGGACGGCGATCAGTTGCGGCCCGAGCGCCTCGGCGAGGCGCTGCGCCTCCCGCGCAGCGGCATCGGACCAGGCGGGCGTATGGGGCTGGAGATCGACCGGGATCGGCGGAGGCATGAGAAGCTCCCAGGCTGCGCGAGGCAGCCCGGGAGGGTAGTGAATGCGGCGCCCCGCGAAAAGGGCGCAGCGATCGGGGCCGGTCAGGCGACCATCGTGCCCGGAGCGGCGGCCGTCACCGAGGCGTCGACATGGTTCTCGAACTTCTCGAAGTTCTTCAGGAACATGCCGACCAGCTTCGCCGCCTGCGCGTCGTAGCCGGCCTTGTCCTGCCAGGTCTTGCGCGGATGCAAGATGTGCGGCTCGACGCCGGCGACGTCGGTCGGCACCTGGAAGCCGAAGGTGCGGTCGGTATAGAAGCGGCCGCCGTCCAGCGAGCCGTTCAGCGCCGCGGTGAGCAGTGTGCGGGTCGCCTTGATCGGCATGCGGCGGCCGGTGCCGTAGGCGCCGCCGGTCCAGCCGGTGTTGACCAGCCAGCACGACACGCCGTGCTCGGCGATCAGGCTCCTGAGCAGGTTGCCGTACTCGGCCGGATGGCGCGGCATGAACGGCGCGCCGAAGCAGGTCGAGAATGTCGCCTGCGGCTCGGTCACGCCCTTCTCCGTGCCGGCGACCTTGGCGGTGTAGCCGGAGAGGAAGTGGTACATCGCCTGCTCGGGCGTCAGCTTGGCGATCGGCGGCATCACGCCGAAGGCGTCGGCGGTCAGCATGACGATCGTCTTCGGGTGGCCGGCCCGGCCGCTCTCGCTCGCATTCGGGATGAAGTGCAGCGGATAGGCGGCGCGGGTGTTCTCGGTCTTCGAGGCGTCGTTGAAGTCGATCTCGCGGGTCGCAGGATCGATGGCGACATTCTCCAGCACCGTGCCGAAGCGCTTGGTGGTGGCGAAGATCTCCGGCTCGGCCTCGGCCGAGAGCTTGATCGTCTTGGCGTAGCAGCCGCCCTCGAAGTTGAAGATGCCGTCCGCGCCCCAGCCATGCTCGTCATCGCCGATCAGCGTGCGGGCGGGGTCGGCGGAGAGTGTCGTCTTGCCGGTGCCGGAGAGACCGAAGAACACCGCGGCATCACCGTCCGGGCCGACATTGGCCGAGCAGTGCATCGGCATGACGCCTTTCGGCGGCAGGGTGAAGTTCAGGTAGGTGAAGACGGCCTTCTTCATCTCGCCGGCATAGGAGGTGCCGCCGATCAGCACGATGCCGCGGGTGAAATCGCAGGCGATGACGGTCTCTGTCCGGCAGCCATGCCGTTCCGGATTGGCCTTGAAGCTCGGCAGGTCGAGGATGGTGAGCTTCGGCACGAAGCTCTTCAGCGCGGCCGCCTCCGGACGGATCAGCAGGTTGCGGATGAAGAGCGAGTGCCATGCCTTCTCGGTGAAGACGCGAACCGCGACCGCTTCGGCCGGGTCGGCGCCGCCCTGCAGGTCCTGCGCGAACAGCTCGCGGCCGGAGGCGTGCGCCAGCATGTCGGCGTAAAGCGTCTCGAAATGCGCCGGGGACATCGGTTTGTTGTTGTCCCACCAGACCGCATTCTCGGTCAGCGTGTCGCGGACGACGAACTTGTCCTGCGGCGAGCGGCCGGTATGCACGCCGGTCTCGACGGTCAGCGCGCCGTCGATCGACACCACGGCTTCGCCGCGGCGCAGCGATTCCTCATAGAGAGCCGGCGCCCCATAGTTCCAATAGAGACCGGCCAGCCACTTCAGGCCGAACTGCTCGGCGCCATGGGCAGGATTGCGAATGCCGTTCTCGGTCACAGGGTCGTCTCCGCTCTGAGAGGCACGCGCACCTTCGCGAGGCCTCGCTCCGGGAATGGTGCGCCGCATCAGCGGACGGCACCGGCTCTGCCGGCGACAACGCTGCCGGCAGGCCAGAACCTAGAGGATCGGATTTCGCAACTGCAACAAAAACTGCATGGGTCCAGTTATCGTGATCGCATTAAAACGATTTAATCGACTGGTCCCAAAGCAACCGATGGCCGGAAACCAATTATTTGACATCCGAACAAACAGAATATTCTATTTGTTCGTAAAATGACACTATTGTTCCAGCGATCTCGCCTGTTTTGCGAAGGACTTCAGATAGCCGCCGGCCTCGCCGACCGTGGTGGCGCGGGTAGGAAAAGGCAGCCGCGCGCGCAAGGTGCTCGTAGCAATGTCGATGCCTTCCGGGTCGCAGCCGGTGATGCGCCAGGCGCCGCCCGGCTGATTGAGCAGCTTGATGGCGTAGAGCGCAATGGCGTCGGCATGATCATCGTTCATGTGCTCGACGACCATCTTCTCGCCGTCGAGTAGATCCTTGCTGTCCGAGTAATCGGGAAGAAGATCCTTGCCCGCGATCTGCGCGATGTTGCCGAAGCCGGCGACGAGGTGCGAGTTGGTGACGTTCATCACGTAGTGGTGGAAGCCGGGCAGGGCGGAGGCGCGGGCCGCCTTGCCCTGACGCAGGCCGTAGCGCCAGGCGGCATGCTCGTCGTCGACGCGCTCGATCGTGCCGACCAGGGTAATGCGGGCCCCGGCGAGCGGATTGCCGGTTTCGCCGCCCGGCGCCACGAGCAGGAGCGAGGCGCGCGGATCGCGCTTCAGGTTCTGCGTGTGTACGGCGAGGTCGGAAAGGCTCAGGACCGGCCGCAGGTCGACCGTCGTCGCCATGGTGACCAGGGTGGCGAAGGGATTGCCGGCCTCGTCCAGCGTCGCCAGGCTGCCGGCGATCGTGCTGCGGATCACGGCGCGGCCGGTTTCGACCGGATCGAACGGAGAATTCTCGGACATATTGCTTTCCTTGGGACTAGCTGCCTCGAAAGCTGATTAACACCTTCAACTTTCTATGTCTCTCATTCGATGGCGGTTTTCCGGGCGATTGGCGCCGAGGGTTTAAATCCGGTAGGCTGCACGCCATATTTTCCGCGTATTCCTGCGACGTTTAGGCGGGGGCCGGCGTGACGTGACATCCGCTTGCCTTCAGGCCGGTCAAACGCCCATCCGGGGCAGATTTCGGGAGAAGCCTATCTATGCCGACGATCGCTCTGGTCGACGACGATCGAAACATCCTCGCCTCCGTGTCGATCGCATTGGAGTCCGAGGGCTATCGGGTCCAGACCTACACCGACGGCGCCTCCGCCCTTGACGGCTTCCAGCAGTCGCTTCCGGACCTCGCCATTCTCGATATCAAGATGCCGCGCATGGACGGGATGGAGCTGCTCCGCCGCCTGCGCCAGCGCACCGACCTGCCGGTCATCTTCCTGACCTCGAAGGATGACGAGATCGACGAGTTGTTCGGCCTCAAGATGGGCGCCGACGATTTCATCAAGAAGCCGTTCTCGCAGCGCCTGCTGGTCGAGCGGGTCAAGGCGGTGCTGCGCCGCTTCCAGCCGCGCGAGGCCGTCGTCCCGGCCAAGGTGCCGGACGCCGCCCGCAATCTTGATCGCGGTGCGCTGTCGATGGACCAGGAGCGCCACACCTGCACCTGGAATGGTCAGCCCGTGACGCTGACGGTCACCGAATTCCTGATCCTCTACGCGCTCGCGCAGCGGCCCGGCGTCGTCAAGAGCCGCAATGCCCTGATGGACGCGGCCTATGACGATCAGGTCTATGTCGACGACCGCACCATCGACAGCCACATCAAGCGGCTGCGCAAGAAGTTCAAGGTCGTCGATGACGACTTCGACATGATCGAGACGCTCTATGGCGTCGGTTATCGCTTCAAGGAGGCCTGACGCGAAGTCGGGCTGCGCAAAGAGGCATGACGATCAGTATTGAGGAGCCGACGGTAGCGACGCGCAGGCGCCCCTGGCGCTTTCGCATGCGCATGATGCGCCGTTCTTTCGGCCGCATGATGCGCTCGATCGGCCCGCATGCCTTCTCGAGCCTGACGCGCCGGATCATCATCCTCAATCTGGCCGCGCTGATCGTTCTCGTCTCCGGCATTCTCTACCTGAACCAGTTTCGCGCCGGCCTGATCGACGCGCGGCTGGAGAGCCTGCTGACGCAGGGCGAGATCATCGCCGGTGCCATTGCCGCCTCGGCCACGGTCGAGACCAACAACCTGACGATCGATCCCGACAAGCTGCTGGAGTTGCAGGCGGGCGAAAGCCTGGTGCCGGGCGAGAATTCGATCGAGGGGCTCGATTTCCCGATCAATCCGGAGCGCGTCGCGCCGGTGCTGCGCCGGCTGATTTCACCGACACGCACCCGCGCCCGCATCTATGACCGCGACGGTAGCCTCGTCGTCGATTCGCGCCATCTCTATTCGCGCGGCCAGATCCTGCGCTTCGATCTGCCGCCGGCGGACGAGGAGCCGGCGCTGTTCGATCGCATCTGGCAATGGTTCAACGTCCATCTGCAGCGCGACGACCTGCCGATCTACCAGGAGCTCGGCGGCTCCAACGGCCGCGGCTATCCCGAGGTCGCGACGGCGCTCGACGGCGGCCCGTCCTCGATCGTGCGCATCACCGACCGTGGCGAGCTGATCGTCTCGGTCGCCGTGCCGATCCAGCGCTATCGCTCCGTGCTTGGCGTGCTGTTGCTTTCGACACAGGGCGGCGACATCGACCAGATCGTCCATGCCGAGCGCATGGCGATCGTGCGCGTCTTCCTCGTCTCGGCCGGCGTCGTCGTGCTGCTGTCGATCCTGCTCGCGAGCACCATCGCGGCGCCGCTGCGCCGGCTCGCCGACGCCGCCGACCGTGTCCGCCGCGGCGTCACGGCGCGGCCGCAGATCCCCGATTTCTCCAACCGCCGCGACGAGATCGGCCATCTGTCGGTGGCGCTGCGCGAGATGACGGGCGCGCTGTTCAATCGCATCGAGGCGATCGAGAGCTTCGCCGCCGATGTCAGCCATGAACTGAAGAACCCGCTCACCTCGCTCCGCAGCGCCGTCGAGACGCTGCCGCTCGCCAAGACGGCGGCGTCCAAGAAGCGGCTGAACGACATCATCCAGCATGACGTCCGCCGGCTCGACCGCCTCATCAGCGACATCTCCGACGCCTCGCGTCTCGATGCCGAGCTGGCGCGCCAGGACGCGACGCCGATCGACGTCGCCGGCGTAGTCGAGGCGGTCGTCTCGATGGCGCGCGACACCACGCCCCCCGAGGGGCCGCGCATCCTGATCGAGATCGCCGAGGCGGAGGAGACCGACGCCTTCATCGTGCTCGGCCATGACAGCCGCCTGGCGCAGGTCTTCACCAATCTCATCGACAATGCCCGCTCGTTCTGCCGCCAGGATGGCGCCGTGCGCGTGCAGGTGCGCCGCAATGGCAGCTTCGTCGACGTCGTCATCGACGATGACGGGCCGGGCATCCGGGCGGAGCAGATCGACCGGATCTTCGAGCGCTTCTATACGGATCGTCCCGAGCAGGAGGCGTTCGGTCAGAATTCCGGCCTCGGCCTGTCGATCTCCAAGCAGATCGTCGAGGCGCATCGCGGCCGGATCTGGGCCGAGAACCGTTCCAGGGGCAAGTCGAGCAAGGCGGATCGGGCCGAAATCGTCGGCGCGCGCTTCACCGTCCGCCTTCCCGCGGCCGACTCGTGACGGCGGCTCCGGCCACGGTTCATGCCAGCGCCGTCCTCGTCGACGGCGCCGGCGTGCTGATCCGCGGGCCTTCCGGGTGTGGAAAATCGTCGCTGCTTCTCGCCCTGCTGATGGCCGACCGCCAGGCAGGCCGGCTGGTCGCCGACGACCGCGTCATCCTCTCCGTCTCGGACGGGCGACTCTTCGCCGGCGTACCGGAAATTCTCGCCGGGCTTCTGGAGATTCGCGGCCAGGGCCTTGTAACTGTGCCGTATTTGTCGCCGGTTCCGATCGAACTTGTCGTCGATTTCGAAGCGCCCGAGTGCTGTCCGCGTATGCCCGAGGCGGCGGATCGGACGGTTTCGATCCTCGGCGTCGACCTTCGCCGGCTGGCCCTTCCGCAGGGGCAGGCGGATGGCTGGATCCGCGTCCGGGCCGCATTGGCGTTCCGTTCGGCGATTGTCTAGTATCGTTCTTGTTCGTATGGAGAGCGCCCCGCTTTTTTCTTGCGTTGCGGTAGGGTTCGGTCAAGATGCGGCGCCATGGCCGATCATGACCGGCCGCCGGAACAAAGCGGTCTCGACGTTTTCCAGGGTCCCTTCGGGGCTCGAACTGAGAAAAGCAGGTATTCGAAGGGCATGATCGGGCTCGTCCTTGTAACCCACGGCCAGCTCGCGACCGAATTTCGGGCGGCTTTGGAGCACGTGGTTGGTCGCCAGACGCAGATCGAGACGATCGCGATCGGTCCGGAAGACGACATGGAGCGTCGCCGTCAGGACATTCTGGAGGCCGTGCTCAGCGTCGACGATGGCAGCGGCGTCATTCTTCTGACCGATATGTTTGGCGGCACCCCGTCCAACCTGGCGATCTCGGTCATGGAAGCGGGCCGCGTCGAGGTGATCGCCGGCGTCAACCTGCCGATGCTGATCAAGCTGGCGAGCGTGCGCATCGAAAAGCCGCTCGCCGACGCGGTGGCCGGCGCCCAGGAAGCCGGCCGCAAATACATCAATGTAGCCAGTCAGGTTCTGGCCGGGCATTAGGGTTGCGTAGCATGACCGACATCGACACGACCGAGCTCTATCGCGACCTGCCGATCGTCAACCGCAAGGGACTGCATGCCCGCGCTTCCGCCAAGTTCGTCCAGTGCGCCGACGCCTTCGAGGCGTCGATCACCGTGTCCAAGGATCAGAATACGGTCGGCGGCACCTCGATCATGGGCCTGATGATGCTGGCCGCCGGCATTGGCTCGTCCATCCGCGTCGCCGCTGAGGGGCCGGATGCGGAAGCCGCCCTCGACGCCATCGCGGCGCTGGTGGCCGATCGCTTCGGCGAAGAGGAATAACCCCTCCCTCCGGCTCGGCGAACGGCGCATTGCTGCGCCACATAAAGACATCTTTATATCCTGATTGCTGCCCGGCGTCGTCTCCGCTATAAGCGCGACAAACGCAACGCATGGAGATAGCCAAGATGGTTGCCGCCAACGACTACGCGATCAAGGATATCGGTCTCGCCGATTGGGGCCGCAAGGAACTCGCCATCGCCGAGACGGAAATGCCCGGCCTGATGAGCGTGCGCGCCGAATTCGGCCCGTCGCAGCCGTTGAAGGGCGCCCGGATCGCCGGCTCGCTGCACATGACGATCCAGACCGGCGTGCTGATCGAGACGCTGAAGGCGCTCGGCGCCGACATCCGCTGGGCTTCGTGCAACATCTATTCGACGCAGGACCACGCCGCCGCGGCGATCGCCAAGTCCGGCGTCCCGGTCTTCGCCATCAAGGGCGAGAGCCTCGAGGACTACTGGGAATACACCCACCGCATCTTCGAATGGGCGGATGGCGGCGTTCCCAACATGATCCTCGACGACGGCGGCGACGCCACCGTGCTGGTCCATCTCGGCCTGCGCGCCGAGGGCGGCGACACCGCCTTCCTCGACAAGGCTGAGAACGAGGAAGAGGAAGTCCTCTTCGCCGCGATCAAAAAGCGCCTCGCTACCAAGCCCGGCTGGTACGGTGAGATCGCCCGCTCGATCAAGGGCGTCACCGAGGAGACCACGACCGGCGTGCATCGCCTCTACGAGATGCAGAAGAAGGGCACGCTGCTCTTCCCGGCGATCAACGTCAACGACTCCGTCACCAAGTCGAAGTTCGACAACCTCTATGGCTGCCGTGAATCGCTCGTCGACGGCATCCGCCGTGGCACCGACGTCATGATGTCGGGCAAGGTCGCGATGGTCGCCGGCTTCGGCGACGTCGGCAAGGGTTCGGCCGCTTCGCTGCGCCAGGCCGGCTGCCGCGTGCTCGTCTCCGAAGTCGACCCGATCTGCGCCCTGCAGGCGGCGATGGAAGGCTATGAGGTCACGACGATGGACGACGCCGCCCCGCGCGCCGACATCTTCGTCACCGCCACCGGCAATGTCGACGTCATCACGATCGACCATATGCGCGCCATGAAGGATCGCGCCATCGTCTGCAACATCGGCCACTTCGACAGCGAGATTCAGATTTCGGCGCTGCGCAATCTGAAGTGGAACAATGTGAAGCCGCAGGTCGACGAGGTCGAGTTCGCCGACGGCAAGCGCATCATCCTTCTGTCGGAAGGCCGACTGGTCAATCTCGGCAACGCCACCGGCCATCCGAGCTTCGTGATGTCGGCGTCCTTCACTAACCAGACGCTGGCGCAGATCGAACTCTGGACCAAGCCGGGCCAGTACGAGAAGAAGGTCTACACGCTGCCGAAGCACCTCGACGAGAAGGTGGCGGCGCTGCATCTCGCCAAGATCGGCGTCAAGCTGACGATGCTGAACGAGAAGCAGTCGGCCTATATCGGCGTTTCTCCGGCCGGTCCGTTCAAGCCGGACCACTATCGTTACTGACCGAATAATCCGGCGCTGACGATCCGTCGCAGTCGAGCGCTACCCATCGTGGTTCGAGAGAGGCATGAGCGCTATATTTTGAGTGTCCATCGCCTTAACTGGCGGTTAACCACGATCATCTGACAATCCAGGGCCATGCGGATCCACCGCATGGCCTTTTTCTCGTCGTCATCGGCTTCACACCGGATTCCCCCTGCCGCTACATTGGGGATGATTCGCATGAGAGCCGGAGTTCGTAGTCGGCGCCGGGACGGGTCGATACATTACTCTGACGGCGGAAGGGCCCTGCCGCATGCTCTGGCATCGCAGGAATATGGATGGAACTCGCGGTGCACGCCGCTGGAGCCTCGTCCGGCCACATCTGCGCCAGACCCTGCTCGCCGCCACCTCCCTGACCGGTCTTGCCCTGTCCGCCGGCGAAGCGCTCGCCGCCGGGCCGGTCGCCGCGACGCTGAATGCCGGCAACACCGCCCTGACGAGCGCGCTGCTGGGAGTCGTCGCCTTCTCCGTCCTCGGCGCCATGGCGCTGATGCGAGCGCGCAACCGGGCGGAAGCCGAGAATGCCGCGCTGAAGCTTCGCCTGGCGGACTTCAAGGCCGGCGCCGATCGCGCCGAGGCGCTGGTCGATGCCGAGGACCAGCGTCTGGTCGCCTGGAGCGCTCCCGGCGAGCCGCCGCTGGTGATGGGGCGCCTGCCGAAATCCTGCGGCGCGCCGGAAGATCGCTCCGCCTTCCTCGCCTTTGGCGCCTGGCTCGAGCCGATGGCCGCGAGCTCGCTCGATACGGCGATCGCAACCCTGCGCAAGCGCGGCGAGATCTTCGCGATCACGCTCGAGACTGGCAATGGCAGCTTCGTCGAGGCGGTCGGCCGGACCGCCGGCGGCCGCGCCGTGGTGCGTTTCCGCGATCTCTCGGGCGACCGGCTGGCGCTGGCCGAGCTGGAGGCGCGCCACCATCGCCTGACCGAGGACGTCGAGGCGATGCGGGCGCTGTTCCAGGCGACCTCGATGCCGGCCTGGATCCGTGGCAGGGATGGCAAGCTGTCCTGGGTCAACAATGCGTTTGCCCGCGCCGTCGAGGCGCGCGACCCGGTCGACGCCGTCACGCGCAATCTCGAATTCCTCGATACCGCCGGCCGTGAGGCGATCGGTTCCGGTCACGATGGCCAGCCGGTTTCGGAGCGCCGCCTGCCGGCCATCGTCGCCGGCGCCCGGCGCATCTTCGACGTCGTCGACGTTGTCTCCGGCACCGGCAGCGCCGGCATCGCCATCGACGCGACCGAACTCGAGACCGTGCAGAACCAGATGAAGCGGCTGGTCGAGTTCCATGCCCGGACGCTCGACCAGCTGGCCACCGCCGTTGCCGTGTTCGGCTCCGATCGCCGGCTGCGTTCCTATAACGCCGCCTTCCGCTCGCTGTTCGGCCTCGAGGCCGGTTTCCTCGACAGCCAGCCCGACGAGAGCGCCGTGCTCGACCGGATGCGCGCCAGCCGCCGCCTGCCCGAACAGGCGGACTTCAAGAGCTGGCGCAACGACCTGCTCACCGCCTACCAGTCGCTCGATGCGCGCGAGCATTGGTGGCACCTGCCGGACGGCCAGACGCTGCGCGTCCTCGCCAATCCGCATCCGCAGGGCGGCATCACCTGGATCTACGAGAACGTCACCGAGCAGCTGGAGCTGGAGAGCCGCTACAACGCGCTGTCGCGCGTGCAGGGAGAGACGCTCGACCATCTGGCCGAAGGCGTCGCGGTGTTCGGCTCGGATGGACGCCTGCGGCTCGACAATCCCGCCTTCGCGCGGATCTGGCGGCTCGATCCGGCCTTCCTGGCCGGCCATCCCCATATCAGCGAGGTCGAGCGCGCCTGCCGCCGCCTCCATGACGCGCCGGCCGCCTGGACGCGCTTCACCGCCTCGGTCGCGGGTCTCGACGAGGGCCGCGCCCCGACGTCCGGGCGCATGGAGCGCTCCGATGGCCGCGTCGTCGATTATGCGACCGTGCCGCTGCCCGGGGGGCAGACCATGGTCACCTTCATGGACGTCAGCGATACGGTGCAGGTCGAGCGCGCCCTGACCGACCGCAACGAGGCGCTGGAAGCCGCCGACGGGCTGAAGAACGCCTTCATCCAGCATGTGTCCTATGAGCTGCGCTCGCCGCTCACCAACATCATCGGCTTCACCCAGCTGCTTTCGGACGTCTCGATCGGGCCGCTGACCGAGAAGCAGCAGGAATATACCGGCTACATCCTGTCCTCGAGCGGCGCGCTGCTCGCGATCGTCAATGACATTCTCGACCTCGCGACCGTCGACGCCGGCATCATTGCGCTCGAACTGGGCGAGGTCGATATCGAGCGCACGGTCGCTGCGGCGATCGAGGGCGTGCGCGACCGGCTGCAGGAATCGCAGCTGCTGTTGCAGACGCGGATCCCCGCCGGCATCGGCAGCTTCATCGCCGACGAGAAGCGCGTCCGCCAGATCCTTTACAACCTGCTTTCGAACGCCGTCGGCTTCTCCTCGCTCGGCAGCTCGGTCGTGCTCAGCGCCAGCCGCACCGCCGAGGCGATCGTCTTCAGCGTCGAAGACCAGGGCCCGGGCATTGCGCCGGAATTCCTCGCCTCGGTGTTCGATCGCTTCGAGAGCCGCGCCGCTGGCTCGGCGCGCGGCGGTGCCGGCCTCGGCCTCGCCATCGTCAAGAGCTTCGTCGAGCTGCATGGCGGCACGGTCAGCATCCGCTCCGAGGAAGGTCGCGGCACGGAGGTCAGCGTGCATCTGCCGATCCGGCCGACCGAGCTCGCTGTTGCCGCTGAATGAGCCCGCTGGATCCGATCCGGGTTGAGCTGCCCGACGAGGCGGCCACCATCCGTCTCGCCGAGGACGTCGCGGCCAAGCTCGCCATCGGCGACGTCATCGCGCTGCGCGGCGATCTCGGCGCCGGCAAGACCAGCTTCGCCCGCGCGCTGATCCGTGCCGTCGCGGGCAATTCCGAGCTCGAGGTACCGAGCCCGACCTTCACCATCGTCCAGACCTACGATACCCGCCTGCCGATCGCTCATTTCGATCTCTATCGCCTCGGCTCCGCCGACGAGCTGGAGGAGATCGGCTTCGACGAGGCTGTGAGCGAGGGCGTCGTGCTGGTCGAATGGCCGGAGCGGGCCGAGGAAAGCCTGCCGGCCAACCGGCTCGAGATCGCGCTTGAGATCCATGGCGCCGGCCGCGTGGCGACGCTTTCGGGCGATGCCGGCTGGCTGAAGCGGCTGCGGCGCACGCTGGCGATCCGCGCCTTCCTTGCTGCCGCCGGCATGGCGGATGCCATCCGCCGGCATTTGCAGGGCGATGCGTCGACGCGCGCCTATGAGCGGGTGGAGACGCCGGATGGCCGTCGCGCCGTGGTGATGGACGCGCCGGAGCGGCCGGGCCCGGCGGTGCGCGATGGCCGCACCTATGATGACCTCGCCCATCGTGCCACCAATGTCCGCCCCTTCGTGGCGATGAGCGACGGCCTGCGCGCCGCCGGCCTCTCGGCGCCGGCGATCCTGGCCGCCGACATGCCGGCCGGGCTGCTGCTTGTCGAGGATCTGGGCAGCGAGGGCGTGCTGACCGGCGGCGCGCCGGATCCCGGGCGCTATGGCGTCGCCATCGATGTGCTCGCGGCGCTGCATGCGGTGCCGCGTCCCGTCGATCTGCCGCTGCCGGACGGCACGATCCATCGCATTCCGCCCTTTGACGAGGGGGCGCTGGCGATCGAGGTCGACCTGCTGCCGCGCTGGTACGCGCCCTATGTCAATGGCGAGCCGCTGTCCGACGAGGCGGAGATGGCCTTCGTCGCGGTCTGGTGCGAGCTGTTCGAGCGGTTCGACGCGGCCGAGAAGAGCTGGCTGCTGCGCGATTTCCACTCGCCCAACCTGCTCTGGCTGTCGGAGCGCGAGGGATTGCGGCGGATCGGCATTCTCGACCATCAGGATGCGATGATCGGCGCCTCGGCCTATGACGTCGCCTCGCTTCTGCAGGACGTCCGCGTTTCGGTCGAGCCGGCGCTGGAGCATCTGCTCGCCGATCGTTATGTGGCGGCGCGGCGAGCGCTCGGGACCTTCGACGAGGCCGCCTTCCGCGAGGCCTATGCGATTTCCGGGGCGCAGCGTGCGACCAAGGTGCTGGGCGGATTTGCCCGCCTGGCGGCGGCGGCGGGCAAGCCCCAATATCTTCGTCACATTCCCCGTGTAAGGGGCTATCTGCGGCGGTGTCTGCGCCATCCGGTTCTTTCCGGTCTGGCACTCTGGTATGAACGATACCTGCCGCTCGACGACTGACGGCGCCTTCGAGGCGGCCGAAGCCAGAGCCAAGAACAACGGAATTGTCCGAGACCGATATGCCGACCTCCCATCTCAACACGCCGATCCATCCGAAGCGCGCCATGGTGCTCGCCGCCGGGATCGGCAAGCGCATGCGGCCCGTCACGGCAACGGTTCCCAAACCCCTGATCGAGATCGCCGGCCGCTCGCTGATCGACCATGCGCTCGATCGCCTCGCCCACGCCGGCGTCGAGGAGGCGGTGGTCAATGTCCACTACCTCGCCGATCTCGTCGAAACCCACGTCAGGAAGCGCACGGCGCCGAAGGTCATCGTCTCGGACGAGCGCGGCGCGCTGCTCGAGACCGGCGGCGGCATCACCAAGGCGCTGCCGCTACTCGGCGACGAGCCGTTCTACGTGATGAATTCGGATTCGTTCTGGCTGGAGGGGCCGCGCCCCAATCTCGACTGGCTCGCCCGCGCCTGGGACGACAGCAAGATGGACGCGCTCCTGATGCTGGCGCCGACGGTGACCGCGATCGGCTATCCCGGCCTCGGCGATTTCATCATGGACAAGGACGGCCGGCTTTCCCGCCGCGTCGAGCGCACGGTTGCCGCCTTCGTCTATTCCGGCACCGCCATCCTGTCGCCGCGCTTCTTCGCCGATGCGCCGGAAGGCTCGTTCTCGTTGAATGTGCTGTTCGACCGCGCCATCGCCAGGGACCGCCTGTTCGGCATCCGCATGGACGGCACCTGGCTGCATGTCGGCACGCCGGAAGCGATCCGCGAGGCCGAGATGTCGGTTTCCGAAAGCGCAGCCTGAGGCACGATGACGAGGTCGAACCCGCGCGTCTTCACGATCCCGCCGGGCACGCCCTTCCTGCCGACCCTCGTCGATGCGCTGTTCTCCGGCCGCTTCGGAGCCATTCCGAATCCGGCTAAGGATCCGCTGGCGCTCGCCGATATCACCATCCTCGTGCCGACGCGCCGCGCCGCGCGCTCGCTGCATGCCGAAATCCTGGAACGGCTCGGCGGCCGCGCCGCCATCCTGCCGGCGATCCGGCCGATCGGCGATGTCGACGAGGAGGACCAGATCCTCGAGGCCGCCGCCGACGATCCGGATGGCCGCCTCGTCCTGCCCGAAGCGATCTCGAGGCTCGACCGCCTGCTGGTGCTGACGCGCCTGACGCTCGCCTGGGGGCGGGCGGTGCGGCGCGAACTGCTGTCTCTCTCCGAGGACGACCGCGTGCTGGTGCCGGCCTCCGCCGCCGACGCGTTCCATCTTGCCGGCGACCTCGCCCGGCTGATCGACGACATCGAGACGACGGGCATTGCCTGGGAGAAGCTGGAGACGCTGGTCCCCGAGGACCTTGCCCGTTACTGGCAGATCTCGCTCGATTTCCTGCGCATCGTCGGCGTGCACTGGCCGGCCTTCCTCAACGAGCGCGGCCTCGCCGATCCTTCGGTCCGGCGCGACCACCTGCTCCGCGCCGCCGCCGCGCGTCTCGCCGCCTCGCCGCCGCGCGGCCTCGTCATCGCCGCCGGCTCGACGGGCTCGATCCCCGCCGTCGCCGAGCTGCTGTCGGTCATCGCCCATCTGCCGAACGGCGCCGTCGTCATGCCCGGCATCGATACCGAGCTCGACGCCAATGGCTGGATGGCGATCGGCGGGCTCGCGGCGCCGACCCGCTCGGCGCCCGGCCATCCGCAATATGGCCTGAAGCAGCTGATCGAGACGATCGGCGTCGAGCGCGACGAGATTGTGTCGCTTGGCGCGATGACGCCGGAGATGGCCGAGCGCGTCCGCCTGATCTCGGAGGCGATGCGGCCGGCCGAGACGACCGAGGACTGGGCCACGGCGCCGCCCGTCGCGGCGTCGGCGATCGGCGATGTCGCGCTGGTCGTCGCCCGCACCGAGCAGGAAGAGGCCGTCGCGATCGCGCTCGCCATGCGCGAGGCGATCCGCGAGCCGGGCCGGACGGCAGCGCTGGTGACGCCGGATCGCCGCCTTGCCGGCCGCGTCGCCATCGAACTCGGACGCTTCGGCCTCTCGGTCGATGATTCCGCCGGACGGCCGCTGATGACGTCTTCGCCCGGCACGCTGGCGCGCCTGCTGGTGGCGGCGGCAAGATCGAATGGCGCGCCGCTCGACCTGCTGGCGCTGGCCAAGCATCCGCTCGCCTCCTTCGGCCTTGGGCGCGCCGCCTGTCGCGCCGCGATCGACATTCTCGACCTGGTGCTGTTCCGCGGCCAGCTGCTCGCCGATGGCGTCGAGGGGCTGGTCGAGGCGCTGGACCAGGCCGAGGAAGACCTGCCGAAGGGCCGCTACGCGCCGCAGGCGGTCAAGCGTCTGGCGCCAACGGAATGGCAGGCCGCGCGCGATCTCGCCGGCCGCATGGCCGAGGCGATCGAGCCGCTTAGCCGACTCATGGATGGCGTCAATGCCTCCGACGCCAAGGCGATGACGGCGGCGCTGGTCGCCGCGCTCAAGCTCGTCGCGGCGCGCGAGGATGGCAGCGACGACGTCCTCTGGGCCGATGAATCCGGCCAGGCGCTGGCGACGCTGCTCGCGGGGCTGATGAGCGACGACGCCGAGGCGCTCGACATGGCCGGCTACGAATATCCGGGCTTCCTCGACGCGACCATGGCCGGCGTCGGCGTGCCGGCGCGGCCGGGCTCCGATCCGCGCCTGTTCATCTGGGGCACGCTCGAAGCGCGGCTGCAGATCGTCGACCTGATGGTGCTCGGGGGGCTCGACGAGGGCGTCTGGCCGTCCGAGACGCGCACCGACCCTTGGCTGTCGCGCTCGATGCGGGCGGAACTCGGTCTGGAGGCGCCGGAGCGCAAGCTCGGCCAGTCGGCGCATGACTTCACCAGCGCCTTGTCAGCCGGCAAAGTAGTCGTCACCCGCGCCGAGCGCCGGGGCGGCACGCCGACGGTCGCCGCGCGCTGGCTGCAGCGCCTGCTCGCCCGCCTCGGCAAGAGCGAGGCGAAGGCGCTTGGCCTCCGCGGCCTGCGCTATCTCGACTGGGCCCGTGCGCTCGACCGCACGGCGCGGCCGGTCCCGGTGCGCCGTCCCGAGCCTTTGCCTCCGCTGGAGGCGCGCCCACGCCGGCTTTCGGTCACCGAGATCGAGACTCTGATCCGCGATCCCTATGCGATCTATGCGCGCCGTATCCTGAAGCTCGATCCGCTCGACCCGATCGGCGTCGTGCCGGACGTGGCGCTGCGCGGCACGCTGATCCATGATGCTCTGGGCGATTTCGTCCAGGAATGGGAGGGCCCGTTTGACGCCACGGCGTTGACGGCGCTGATCGTCGTCGGCCGCCGTGTCTTCGCGCGGATCGAGCCGTTCCCGGCCGTCTATGCGCTGTGGTGGCCGCGCTTCTTGGCGATTGCCGAATGGTTCATCGGCTGGGAGGCGGGCCGAAGCTCGGTCGCGCGGCGCCTTGCCGAGATCGGCGGCGCCTGGGCCTTCCAGACGCCGGCCGGCGAATTCAAACTCACCGGCCGCGCCGACCGCGTCGATGTCCGGCTCGATGGCTCGCTGGAGATCCTCGATTTCAAGACCGGCTCGCCGCCGAGCGCCAAGCAGCTCTCGACCGGCCTCGCGCCACAGCTGGCGCTGGAAGTGGCGATGGCGCGCGGCGGCGGCTTTCGCGAGGTCGACGCCGGCGTATCGGTGTCCGTGCTCGGCTGGCTCGGCCTCGGCAAGGTCGGCAAGGGCGATCCCTTCTCCTCGGCCGTCACCAAGGACAAGACGGCGGACGAGCTGGGCGACGAGGCCAAGGAACGCCTGCATGCGCTGATCTCGGCCTTCGACGACCCGAAGCGCGCCTATGTCTCGCGGGCGCGGCCGATGTTCGAGACCCGCTTCGAGAGCCCCTATGATCATCTCGCCCGCATCCGCGAATGGTCGCTCGGCGACGGCGAGGAGGGCGGCGAATGAGCGGCGTGATCTCGGTTGACGCGAAGACGAAGGATACGCAGGCACGGGCGACCGATCCCGAGGCCTCGGCCTGGGTTTCCGCCAATGCCGGCTCCGGCAAGACCTATGTGCTGGCGCGGCGGGTGATCCGCCTGCTGCTGAACGGCGCCGATCCGGCCTCCATCCTCTGCCTGACCTTCACCAAGGCGGCCGCGGCCGAGATGTCGAGCCGCGTGTTCGAGATCCTCGCCGGCTGGACGACGATGGCCGATGCCGAGCTCTCGGCGATCCTGGCCGACTACCAGGGCGTGCCGGCGCTACCCGCCCATCTCGTCAGCGCCCGTCGGCTGTTCGCCCGTGCGCTCGAAACGCCGGGCGGGCTGAAGATCCAGACCATCCATGCCTTCTGCGAAAGGCTGCTGCACCAGTTCCCGTTCGAGGCCAATGTCGCCGGCAGCTTCGAGGTGCTGGATGATCGCGGCGCCTCGATCCTGATCGCCGATGCGCAGCGCCGGGTCATCGCGCGCGCGTCGCTGGAGGCTGACACCGCGCAGGGCCGAGCGTTCGCGCGGGTGCTGGAAGCGGCGAGCGACCAGGGCATCGAGGCGGCGCTGGCGGCGATCGTCTCGTCGCGTGACGCGGTGCGCGAGTTCATCGTCGGCGCCGGCGATCTCGCAAGCGGCCTGCGTGACCTCCGCCGCGCGCTCAGCCTCGGCTCGGGCGAGACGGCGGAAAGTCTGCGCGATCGCCTCGGTTCGGAAATCCCGTTCGATGATGCCGAGCTTCGCCAACTGGTCGACCGGCTCGCTGCCAGCGGCGCCAACGACAAGAAGAGCGCGGCGCGCCTCGCGCCGATCCTGACGGCGGAGACGATGGAAGGGCGGGCGACCGCTTGGCTCGCCTATCTCATGACCAGCGATGGCCGCAAGCTGCGCGAGGTCAGCGGCCTCGCCGCCAAGGCGATCCGCGATGGCTGGCCCGGCCTGGAGGAAACGCTCGGCGACGAGCGCGACCGCATCGAGATGCTGCTCGACCGGATCGCCTCGGCCGAGGCCTATGCGGTGACGAGCGCGCTGCTGACGCTCGGCGACGCGGTGATCGGCGATTACGAGCGGGCCAAGCAATTGCGCGGCGCGCTCGATTTCCAGGATCTCGTCGTCAAGACCGCCAATCTGCTGTCGCGTTCGGATGCCGCCGCCTGGGTGCACTACAAGCTCGATCGCGGCCTCGATCATATCCTCGTTGACGAGGCGCAGGACACCAGCCCGCGCCAGTGGCAGGTGATCGAGCGGCTGGCGGGCGAGTTTTTTACCGGCCAGAGCGCGCGCGACGTCATCCGCACCTTCTTCGCCGTCGGCGACGAGAAGCAGTCGATCTATTCGTTCCAGGGCGCCGTTCCCGCCTGGTTCGCCCGCCAGCGCGAGGCGATTTCGGCGCGCGCCGACGAGGCCAGGGCACTCTGGCATAACCTTGAACTGCAACTCTCCTTCCGCTCGACGCCGGATGTGCTGGCCGCGGTGGATGAGATCTTCGCGCCCGAGGATGCGCATGCGGGCCTGACGCAGGCGAAGGCGGCCCCGGTCCATGCGGCGGCGCGCCGGCTCGACCCCGGTCGCGTCACCTATTGGCCGCCGATCGAGGCCGACAAGCCGCCGCAGCCGGACGACTGGCACACCCCGCTCGACCGTCTCGACGCCAAGAGCCCGGAAGTCCGGCTGGCCGAACGCATCGCCGAGACGATCGCCGGCTGGAAGCGAGACAAGGCGACCATCGCCGCGACCGGCAAGCCGATCCGCGAGGGCGGCATCCTCGTGCTGACGCGAAAGCGCGGGCCGCAGACCGACGCCATCAACCGCGCGCTGAAGGCGGCGGGGCTTTCGGTCGCCGGCGCCGATCGGCTGGCGCTGGCCAGCCACATCGCCGTGCTCGACCTGCTGGCGCTGGCCGAGATCCTGCTGCAGCCGCGCGACGATCTCGCGCTCGCCGCTCTGCTGAAGAGCCCGCTGATCGGCCTCTCCGAGGAGCAGCTTTTCGAGCTGGCGCATCCGCGCGGCGGTTCGCTCTGGTATGCGCTCGACCGCTCGACCGATCCCGACGCGATCGAGGCCTCGGCGCGGCTGAAGGGCTGGCGCAGCCGGGCCGAGTTCATGAGCCCCTACGCCTTCTTCGCCCGCATCCTCGGCCCCGATGGCGGTCGCAAGCGGTTGCTGGCGCGGCTAGGGCCGGAGGCCGACGATGTGCTGGACGAGTTCCTGGCGCAGGCGCTGGCGCATGAGCAGGCCTCGGTGCCGTCGCTGCAGGGCTTTGTCGGCTGGATGCGCGAGGCGGCGACCGAGATCAAGCGCGACGCCGACCTCGCCCGCGACGAAATCCGCGTCATGACCGTGCACGGCGCCAAGGGGCTCGAGGCCGATATCGTCTTCCTGGTCGATACCGGCTCCAAGCCGGTGCATGCGAGCCATGATCCGAAGATCGTGGCGCTGGCGGAGGATCCCGACGCCGCCGATGGCGCGCCGCTGGTCTGGATCGCGCCGGGCGCGCGCAAGCCGCAGATTGTCGAGGATGCGATCGGCACGCTCCGCGACAAGGCGCGCGAGGAATATCGGCGGCTGCTCTATGTCGGGCTGACGCGGGCGCGCGACCATCTTGTTGTCTGCGGCACGGTGAAGGCGAATACCGGCGCCGATCTGCTCTGGCACGAGCTGGTCGGCAAGGCACTCGGCGTTGACGGTCATCCCGTACCGGTCGATCTGCCGAGCGAGAGTTTCGAGACGATCGAATGGCGGCAGGACTGGAGCCGGCAGGCGGTTCCGCCGCTCGCCGATGTGGCGGGCTCCGGCGAGCGCGTCGTCGAAGCCCTGCCTGACTGGCTGGCCGAAAATCCGCCGCCGCCCCCGGCGCAGCCGAAGCGGCTGACGCCCTCGGCGGCGGTCGGTTTCGCTGAGGCCGAGCCCGCCTTTCCGCCGGTGACGGCGCTCGATGCAAGGCTCGATCCGGCCGCGCTGACGGCGCTCGATCGTGGAAGGATCATCCACCGCCTGCTGCAGGCGCTGCCGGACCAGCCGGCGGAACAGCGCGCGGCGGTGGCGACGCGCTATCTGGAAGTGGTCGGTCGCGAATGGCCGGAAGCGGCCCGCCAGGGCCTGCTCGACCGGATCCTGCCGATCCTCGACGACGACAGCTTTTCCGCCCTGTTCGGGCCGGAGAGCCGCGCCGAGGTGCCGATTGCCGGCACGATCGAGACGCGGAGCGGCATGGCGTCGGTCTCCGGCCGCATCGACCGGCTTGTCGTGCTGCCCGACCGGGTCATCCTCGTCGACTACAAGACCAACCGGCCGGCGCCGCGCGAGCTTGCCGAGGTGCCGGAGGCGCATCTGGCGCAGCTGGCGCTTTACCGCGCGCTGCTGTCGGCGCTCTATCCCGACCGGCCGATCGAGACGGCGCTGCTCTGGACCGAAATCCCGCTGTTGATGGCGATCCCGTCGGAGTTGCTCGATAGTCGCATGGCTGCCATTACCGCGGGGTGAAATCCGATTGCCTTGACCGGCAAGAGGCGGGTTCCTACCTTAGAACCACTCTCCTCCATCCCTTTGAGGCTTGCCATGGCGACTGCCAAAGTAACGGATAGTTCCTTCGACGCCGACGTTCTGGGGGCATCCGGCCCGGTCGTCGTTGATTTCTGGGCGGAATGGTGCGGTCCCTGCCGCATGATCGCGCCGGCCCTGGAAGAGATCCAGGCCGAGATGCAGGGCAAGGTGACCATCGCCAAGCTCAATATCGACGAGAACCCCGACATTGCCGTGCGCTATGGCGTGCGCTCGATTCCGACGCTGATTCTGTTCAAGGACGGCGAGCCGACGTCGATCCAGGTCGGCGCCGCGCCGAAGAGCCGCCTGGCCGACTGGATCAAGGGCGCGATCTGATCGCCTTTCGAACCGATCCGGATATGGAAACGGGACCCGCTGGGTCCCGTTTTCGTTTGGGCGTGTGGCCGGGTCAACGGCCACGGATTGGGTATCAGGCCGGCAACGTTCCGTTAGCCGCCAGCACCGCGCCGCCGAGATAGAGCGAGCCGCAGATCAGGATGCGCGGCGCGATGCCGGGCGGCAGCTGCCGGCGGATCGCGGCGAGCGCCGCCTCGACGCCCGTCGTCGCCTCGGCGCTGAGCCCGGCGGCCTCGGCGGCGGCGGCGAGTTCGACCGGGTCGCGGCCGGCATTCGAGCCCTCGATCGGCACGGTATAGACATGCCGCGCCAGCCCGGCGAAGGGGCGGAAGAAGCCGACCGGGTCCTTGGTCACGAGCATGCCGGCGATCAGGTAGAGCGGCCGCGAGACGCGCTCCTCGAGATCGGCGACCGCCTCGGCGACGACCAGGCCGGCGCCCGGATTATGGCCGCCGTCGAGCCAGACCTCGGATTCGGGCGGCGCCTGGTCGACCAGCTTGCCGCTGGAGAGGCGCTGCATCCGCGCCGGCCATTCGACGCCCTGCAGGCCCGCCTCGATCGCCGAGACCGGCACGTCCAGGCTGGAGCGGCGCAGCGTTGCGATGGCGGTGCCGGCATTGACGAACTGGTGCCGGCCGGGCAGGCGCGGCGGCGGCAGGTCGAGCAGGCCGTCCTCGTCCTGGTAGACCAGCCGGCCGCGCTCGGGATGCGCCACCCAGTCCTGGTTGCCGAGGAACATCGGCGCGGCGAGACGGGCGGCGTCGCGCTCGATCACCTCGCGCACGATCGCCGGCTGCGGCGCCACCACCACCGGCCGGCCGCGCTTGATGATGCCGGACTTCTCATGCGCGATGCCGTCGAGGGCGCTGCCGAAGAACTTTTCGTGGTCGACCGAGATCGGCGTGATCACGGCGACGTCGGGCCGGTCGATGATGTTGGTGGCGTCGTAGCGCCCGCCAAGGCCCACTTCCAGCAGCGTCACATCGGCCGGGTGTTCGGCGAACAGCTTGAAGGCGGCGGCGGTGGTAATCTCGAAATGGGTGATCGGCGCGCCGTCATTGACCTTTTCGATGTCGAGAAGCGTGTCGACCAGCTCGTCCTCGCTCACGAAGCGGCCGCCGCCCTTGCGGCCGAGGCGGATGCGCTCGTGGAAGCGGACGAGATGCGGCGAGGTGTAGACATGCACCGTGAGGCCGGCCGCCTCCAGCATGGCGCGCAGGAAGGCAGTGGTCGAGCCCTTGCCGTTGGTGCCGGCGATATGCAGCACCGGGCCGAGCTTCGTCTCGGGCGAACCGAGCTTCGCCATCAGCGGCTTCAGCCGGTCGAGCGAGAGGTCGATTTCCTTGGGGTGAAGCTGGAACAGGCGCTCCAGGATGACGCTGCTGCGGTCCATGATACGGTCCATGACGCGATCCCGTGGCGTGGCGATTCCCCACGCAATGCCGGTGGCGGCCGTGGAGCCGTTCACGTTTCAAGGAAACGTTGAACGGCTCCGGTTCGTTTCTAGCCGCGTTTTCCTCACGCGAACCGGAGGCACTTCGCTAGAAAACGCTTTGTGGCCGCCGACCGTGATGTTGTGTTGTGCGGGCGCTCGGCGTCGGTCAGGACGCCAGCGCGACGTCCTGCGACGGCGCCGGCTTGGCCTTCGCCTTGGCGCCTTCCGGCTTGTCGGCCGGCTTTGCCGGCTGCGGACCGAGCAGGCTGCAGAGCCGGGCGATGGTCTGGCGCAACTCGTGGCGATGGACGACGAGGTCGACCATGCCGTGGTCATGCAGGAATTCCGAGCGCTGGAAGCCCGGCGGCAGCTTTTCGCGGATCGTCTGCTCGATGACGCGCGGTCCGGCGAAGCCGATCAGCGCGCCCGGCTCGGCGATCTGAATGTCGCCCAGCATGGCATAGGAAGCGGTGACGCCGCCCGTGGTCGGGTTGGTCAGCACGACGATATAGGGCAGCTTCGCCTCGCGCAGCGCGATGACGCCGGCGGTGGTGCGCGGCAGCTGCATCAGCGACAGGATGCCTTCCTGCATGCGCGCGCCGCCGGAGGCGGCGAACATGACGAAGGGCTGCTTGCGCTTCAGCGCCGCTTCCATGCCGGCGATGACCGCTTCGCCGGCGGCCATGCCGAGCGAACCGCCCATGAAGTCGAAGTCCTGCACGGCCGTGACCATCGGCACGCCCTCGACGGTGCCGGCGCCGACCAGGATGGCGTCCTGCAGGCCGGTCTTGGTGCGGGCGTCCTTGAGGCGGTCGGTGTAGCGGCGCTCGTCGCGGAACTTCAGCGGATCGACCGCCACGTCCGGCACGGTGACGGCTTCATACTTGCCGTCGTCGAAGAAGTAGGCGAGCCGCTTCGGCGCGCTCATGCGCATGTGATAGCCCGAGTTCGGGATCACATAGTGGTTGGCCTCGAGGTCGCGATGGAAAACCATCTCGCCGGTCTCGGGGCACTTGATCCAGAGGTTCTCGGGAACCTCGCGCTTGTTCAGGAGGCTCTTGATCTTCGGACGGACGACGTCGTTGATCCAATTCATCGCGTGATCCTTGTTCAGGCGGCGACCGATTTGCGGGAGGCGCGAACGCCGCCCGAAAGCTCGGAGACGAGGGCCAGGACGGCCGGTACGGTGGCGGCCGTGGCGCGGCCTTCGCTGTCGAGCGAGCCGGCAACGGCCGATACGATGGCCGAGCCGACCACGACGCCATCGGCATTCGCGCCGATCGCTGCCGCCTGCTCGGCTGTCCTGACGCCGAAACCGACGGCAACCGGTAGATGGGTGTGACGCTTGATCCGCGCAACGGATTCGGCGACGCGCGAGGCGTCGGGGGCTGCCGAACCGGTGATGCCGTTGATCGAGACGTAGTAGACGAAGCCCGAGGTGTTCTCGAGCACGGCGGGAAGCCGCTTGTCGTCGGTGGTCGGCGTGGCGAGGCGGATGAAGTTGAGGCCGGCCTCGAGCGCCGGGATGCAGAGTTCGTCATCGGCCTCCGGCGGGAGGTCGACGATGATCAGGCCGTCGACGCCGGCGGCCTTGGCCTCGGCGACGAAGGCTTCCGAGCCGTGGCTGTAGATCGGGTTGTAGTAGCCCATCAGCACGATCGGCGTCGCATCGTCCGACTGGCGGAACTCGCGGACGAGGTCGAGGGTCTTCACCAGCGTCTGGCCGCCCTTCAGCGCGCGCAGGCCGGCGGCCTGGATCGCCGGGCCGTCGGCCATCGGATCGGAAAACGGCATGCCGAGCTCGATGACGTCGGCGCCGGCGCCGGGCAGCGCCTTCAGGAGCGCGAGCGTCGTGGCGGGATCGGGGTCGCCGGCGGTCATGAAGGTGACGAGCGCCGGCCGGCCCTCGGACTTCAGGGCCGCGAAGCGGCGATCGATACGGGTTTCAGTCATGGAACGTGCCGCCTCTTGCTCAGATATCCATACCGAGCAGCTTGCCCACAGTGTGGACGTCCTTGTCGCCGCGGCCGGAGAGATTGACGATGATGATCTTGTCCTTGGCCATGGTCGGCGCGACCTTGATCGCCTGCGCGATGGCATGGGCCGATTCCAGCGCCGGGATGATGCCCTCGACGCGGGTGCAGACCTGGAAGGCGTCGAGCGCCTCCTGGTCGACGATCGGCACGTAGTTGACGCGGCCGGTGTCGCGCAAGAAGCTGTGCTCGGGGCCGACGCCGGGATAGTCGAGGCCGGCCGAGACCGAATGACCCTCGAGGATCTGGCCGTCGGCATCCTGCAGCAGATAGGTGCGGTTGCCGTGCAGCACGCCGGGGCGGCCGCCATTCATCGAGGCGGCGTGGCCGTTCTCGATGTCGAGGCCGTGGCCGCCGGCTTCGACGCCGACGATCTCGACGTCCTTGTCATCGAGGAAGGGATGGAACAGGCCGATGGCGTTCGAGCCGCCGCCGACGGCGGCGATGATCATGTCCGGCAGGCGGCCTTCCTGCTCCAGCATCTGGGCGCGGGCCTCGGTGCCGATCACCGACTGGAAGTCGCGCACCAGCTCCGGATAGGGATGCGGGCCGGCGGCGGTGCCGATCAGGTAATAGGTGTTCTCGACATTCGAGACCCAGTCGCGCAGCGCCTCGTTCATGGCGTCCTTGAGCGTGCCGTTGCCGGCGGTGACCGGATTGACGGTCGCGCCGAGCAGCTTCATGCGGAAGACGTTCGGCGCCTGCCGTTCGACGTCGGTGGCGCCCATGTAGACGACGCAGGGCAGGCCGAAGCGGGCCGCGACGGTGGCGGAGGCGACGCCGTGCTGGCCGGCGCCGGTCTCGGCGATGATCCGCGTCTTGCCCATGCGCTTGGCGAGCAGGATCTGGCCGAGGCAGTTGTTGATCTTGTGGCTGCCGGTGTGGTTCAGGTCCTCGCGCTTGAAGAAGATGCGCGCGCCGCCGAGATGCCTGGTCAAGCCTTCGGCGAAATAGAGCTTCGAGGGCCGGCCGGCGTAGTAGGTCGAGAGGGCCTGGAGCTCGGCCTTGAAGGCCGGGTCGGCCTTGGCGTCTTCATAGGCCTGCTGCAGTTCGAGGATCAGCGGCATCAGCGTCTCGGCGACGAAGCGTCCGCCATAGATGCCGAAAAAGCCGCGTTCGTCCGGGCCGGTCTTGAAGGAATTGGGCTCGACAGGAGCGGTCACGACGAAATCCTCTCGCCGGCAATCGTCCGGCCTTGGTCAGCTGTGGGTCGGAAGCCGCGGATCGCGGCGATGAAGGCGCGGATCCGCGCGGGATCCTTGATGCCGGGCGCGCTTTCCACGCCCGAGGAAGCGTCGATCCCGAACGGCCGCGTCAGCGCCAGAGCCTCCGCGACGTTGTCGGCATCCAGCCCTCCCGAAAGCATATAGGAAAGGCCGGGGTCAAGCGCATCGAGCAGATGCCAGTCGAAGGTGACGCCGTTGCCGCCGGGGTGGGCGGCGCCCTTGGGCGGCTTGGCGTCGAGCAGCAGGCGGTCGGCGACCTCGGCATAGGCCGGCACGCCGGCGATATCCTCGGCGGAGCGGATGCCGAGCGCCTTCATCACTTTGAGCCCGAACCGCTGCCGGATTTCGGCGACGCGGGCGACGCTCTCGCCGCCATGCAGCTGCAGCCAGTCGGGCTTCACCGTGTCGACGATCGCGGCGAGGCCGGCATCATCCATGTCGACGGTGAGCGCGACGATCTCGGCGCGGCCGCGGGCCCGCGCCGCGAGAGCCGCGGCGCGCTCGATCGAGACGGCGCGCGGGCTCTTCGGGAAGAACACGAAGCCGACCATGTCGACGCCGGCGTCGAGCGCGGCATCGAGCGTCTCCTCGGTGGAGAGACCGCAGATCTTGACGATCACGGACATAGCGTTACCGACATGGCGTCACGGTCTCGGGCGTCCGAGCTTCTGTTGCGGCTTTGGGTTCACGGGCAGCGTTCATTGTCACGCACCTAGCTTGGCGGAAGGGTTTGGCACGAAAGCGGCGGCAAGTCCAAGAAAAGTCCGAGCCGCAAAGTCCGTGCCGGCGCGAAGCGGCGAACGGGTTCCGGCCGGTGCGGGGCCGGCCGGTCCGTGGACCGGTTTCACGTGAAAAGCGGCAGAGCCGGAGCGATGGGCCTTCAGGCGGCGCGGCGCGGGGTCGGCAGCGCGGTCGCCGGGCTCGCGGCGGCGCGATATTGTGCGTTTTCGCGCTTCGCGTCCTGGAGCTCGTGGCGCAGGCGGCGGCTCTGCCGGCGCCATCGACCCTGGCCGAGCCAGGTGCCGATCCCGCCGATGACGACGCCGAGCGCGATGGCGGCGAAGATCAGGACGAAGAGCGGCATGCTGATGACGACGGCCGGATCGGTGGAATTGAACGGATCCAGCGACAGCGCCACGGCATGGCGGTTGGCGACCGAAAGCGCCACCGCGACGATTGCGATCGGAACCAGGATGACGACCGCAAGAATCTTCTTCATCGATACCGCCTCAAGCAGGACGCCCGGATGGCTTCCACCGCTCCGGACAGGATAACCCGCCAATAAACACACGGGATCACATTTGGTTCAACGGGCGGCCCGCCGCCCGTCGAGCCGGCCGCGATCAGTCGCCGTCGTTGAGACGCTCGCGCATCTCCTTGCCGGTCTTGAAGAACGGCACGTATTTCTCGGTGACCTCGACCTTCGAGCCGGTGCGCGGGTTGCGGCCCTGTCGCGCCGGCCGGTTCTTCACCGAAAAGGCCCCGAAACCGCGGAGTTCGACCCGGTCGCCCCGGGCCAGCGCATCGATGATCTCGTCGAGGATCGAATTGACGATGTGCTCCACATCCCGCTGGTAGAGATGCGGATTCTGTTCGGCGATCTTCTGCACCAGTTCGGACTTGATCACCGCGGAGCCCCCTCAGCGTCGTTCAGACCCGCCGGAGCCTGCCAAACGGATAGGAGACCGTCAAGCTGGAGTCTGGCGGGGATCAGGCCGGAAAGGCCGCTGCCGCGCAGCCAGTCCGGCGCGAAGCCGGCCTCGCGCGCCAGCCAGGCGAAAGCGGCGCTGGCGAAGGAGAACGGGCTGGAGCTGCCTTCGGGCTCCCAGTCGATCACGTGCAGGCGCGCATCGACGCCGCGCTTGGTTGTCAGCCAGCCGATCGCCGCCTCCTCGCCGCCGATCTCGTCGATCAGCCCGGCCTCGAGCGCCTGGTGGCCGGAATAGACGCGGCCATCCGCAAGCGCGAGCGCCTTCGGCCGGTCGAGCTTG
This sequence comes from Kaistia nematophila, assembly GCF_026343855.1. Classification (NCBI taxonomy): domain Bacteria; kingdom Pseudomonadati; phylum Pseudomonadota; class Alphaproteobacteria; order Hyphomicrobiales; family Kaistiaceae; genus Kaistia; species Kaistia nematophila. Next base: position 167,437 of record NZ_JAPKNK010000001.1, read on the forward strand.
CGGCGCTCGGCGACGATGTCGACGAACCAGTTGTAGGTATCGCGGATCAGGCTGTCGATGACGGCGAGCGACTCGGGCGAGGGCGGCGCGAAGGGGGAGGGCGCCGCCTTCAGCGGCGACGACTTCACCTCGGTCAGCTTGATGCCGAGCTTTTCCATGGCGCCGCTCACTTCCGGCGACTGGAACAGCACGCCGATCGAGCCGGTGATCGAGCTGCGATAGGCGACGATGTGGTCGGTGGCGATGGCGGTCATGTAGGCGGCCGAGGCGCCGACGGTGCGGATCGCGGCGACGGTCGGTTTCTCGGCGGCGAGCTTGCGGATGGCGTCATAGAGCGCCTCGCCGCCGGCGGTGGCGCCGCCGCCTGAATTGATCGAGACGATCACGCCCTGCACGGCGTCGCTCTTCGCGATCTTGTCGATCAGGTCGAGCTGGTCCTGGTTTTCGGAGATGAAGCCGGAGATCGTCACCCGGGCGATGTGCGGGCGGGAGCGTCCGCCGATGCCGTCGGGACCGGCCGCCAGCAGGCCGCCGCCGACGATGGCGAGCGCCGCCGCCACGAAGGCGAGGATGCGCCAGGTGGTCAGTTTTCGCCGTAACCGTCGGCGATCCAGGATCTGATCCGCGTCCATGCTCATCCATGCGCTCCCGGTCGATCTCGAAGACCCAGAACGGGTTACATGTTTTGCAATGCAGAATCAAACAAGTCCGTGCCAAGCGATTGTCGGCACAGGCGATTTCTGCATCGGCCCCAAACGAAAACGCCCCGGACGAGCCGGGGCGTTTCCTTAGTTCGATGGGACGGGAAGATTACTCTTCGCTGTCCTGGCGTGCCTTGAGGGCGGCGCCGAGGATGTCGCCGAGCGACGCACCCGAATCCGACGAGCCGTACTGGGCGACCGCTTCCTTCTCTTCGGCGATTTCCAGCGCCTTGATCGAGACGGCGACCTTGCGGGCCTTCTTGTCGAAGTTGGTGATGCGGGCATCGACCTTCTCGCCGACGGCGAAGCGCTCCGGACGCTGCTCCGAACGATCGCGCGACAGGTCGGCGCGACGGATGAAGGAGGTCAGGTCGCTGTCGGCCAGACGAACTTCCAGGCCGCCTTCGGTCACTGCGGTGATCTCGCAGGTGACGACAGCGCCCTTGCGCAGCTCGCCGGAAGCCTCGACGAACGGATCGCCGCCGACCTGCTTGATGCCGAGCGAGATGCGCTCCTTGTCGATGTCGACGTCGAGCACCTGCGCCTTGACCATGTCGCCGCGGTTGTACTCGTCGATGACCTGCTCGCCCGGACGGTTCCAGTCGAGATCCGACAGGTGGACCATGCCGTCGACGTCGCCGTCGAGACCGATGAACAGGCCGAACTCGGTCTTGTTCTTGACTTCGCCTTCGACGATCGAGCCGATCGGGTACTTCTCGGAGAAGCTCTCCCACGGGTTCGACAGGGTCTGCTTCAGGCCGAGCGAGATACGGCGCTTGACCGGATCGACCTCGAGGATCATCACCTCAACCTCCTGCGAGGTGGAGACGATCTTGCCCGGATGGACGTTCTTCTTCGTCCAGGACATCTCGGAGACGTGGATCAGGCCTTCGATGCCCGGCTCCAGCTCGACGAACGCACCGTAGTCGGTGATGTTCGTGACGCGGCCCGAGAACTTGGCCTGGACCGGGTACTTGGCCTCGATGCCAGACCACGGATCGGCCTCGAGCTGCTTCATGCCGAGCGAGATGCGGTGCGTCTCATGGTTGACGCGGATGATCTGCACGCGGACGGTCTGGCCGATCGAGAGCACCTCGGTCGGGTGGTTGATGCGGCGCCACGCGATGTCGGTGACGTGCAGCAGGCCATCGATGCCACCGAGGTCAACGAACGCACCGTAATCGGTGATGTTCTTGACGACGCCCTCGATGATCTGACCCTCTTCCAGGCTCTGGACGAGCTCGGAGCGCTGCTCGGCGCGGGTCTCTTCCAGGACGGTACGGCGCGAGACGACGATGTTGCCGCGGCGCTTGTCCATCTTGAGGATCTGGAAGGGCTGCGGCGTGTGCATCAGCGGGCCGACGTCGCGCACCGGGCGGATGTCGACCTGCGAGCGCGGCAGGAAGGCGACGGCGCCGTCCAGGTCGACGGTGAAGCCGCCCTTGACCTGGTTGAAGATGACGCCCGTGACCTTCTCGTTCTTGTTGAACTGCTCCTCGAGACGGATCCAGCTCTCCTCGCGGCGCGCCTTGTCGCGCGAGAGAACGGCTTCGCCGAGAGCATTTTCGACGCGCTCGAGATAGACCTCGACCACATCGCCGACCTTGAGCGCGTTCTCGCGGCCCGGGCCGTTGAATTCCTTGAGGGCCACGCGGCCTTCGGTCTTCAGACCGACGTCGATGACGGCGAGGTCCTTCTCGATGGCGACGATCGTACCCTTGACGACGCTGCCCTCGAAGAGGTCTTCATTCTGGAAGGATTCCTCGAGAAGCGCGGCAAAATCTTCCCGGGACGGATTGGTTACAGCCATGAAAACTCCTGGTGCCATTGCTGGCATGCGTCGGCGGTTCGTGTTGCGAAAACCCGGATCGCGTTCCTGCCCACGACGGAAATCGGGGCTACCGCATTGGGGCGGACCGACGCTTCCGGACCGCGATTCGGGTGCTTATCGATGCGCTCGGAACGCCGAAACGGCCTCGGATGGCCATTTCCGACGCCCTGAACGCAAAGATCTGGGCTCTATATAGGGTCGATCTCGCAGCGGCAAGGCCAAATTGGCCGATTTCTGCGCCTTTGGCCGGTGCCGACGTTCAATCAGTCGTGTCCGGCCTCGACGATCGCCACCGCGGCCGCGAAGGCCGCCTCGGCGTCGAGCGCCGTGGTGTCGAGGCGCACCGCATCGTCGGCCTGGCGCAGCGGCGCGGCCGAGCGGTGCGAATCGCGTTCGTCGCGCTCCAGGATCTCGGCCAGGATCCGCTCATAGGGCACGTTGCGGCCCTTGGCGTTCAGCTCGTCGGTGCGGCGGCGGGCGCGCACTTCCGGCGACGCCGTGACGAAGATCTTGACGTCGGCGTTCGGGCAGATCGCCGTGCCGATGTCGCGGCCGTCGAGCACGGCGCCTGGCGCCGTGCGGGCGAAGGCGCGCTGGAACTCGACGAGCGCGGCGCGCACTTCCGGATGCACGGCGACGCGCGACGCCAGTTCGCCGGCCTCGCGGCCGCGCAGTTCGGGATGGTCGAGGTCCTTCGGCGTCAGCCGGCGGGCGACGGCGCCGGCCTCGGCGGCGTTGTCGAGGTCGAGCCCCTGTTCTGTCATCAGCCGGCCGATGGCGCGGTAGAGCAGTCCGGTGTCGAGATGGTTGAGGCCATAGTGCTTCGCTAGCTTCAGGGCGATCGTGCCCTTGCCCGCGGCGGCGGGTCCGTCGATTGCGATGATCATGCTGCGGCGGGCTCCGCCCTTTCGAAATGCGCGCCAAGCCCGCTCATCAGGGCCTGGAATTCGGGAAAGTGGATGTCGATCGGCGTGGCGTCGTCGATCGTCACCGGCGCCTGGCCGGCGAGGCCGAGGACAAGGAAGCTGATGCCGATGCGATGATCGCGCCGGGTCGCGACGTCGCCGCCGCCGATGCGCACCGCGCCGCCGGTGACGGCAAGCGATTCCGGCCCCTCCTCGACGGTGACGCCATTGGCGCCGAGGCCGGCGGCGAGCGAGGCGAGGCGGTCGGATTCCTTCAGCCGCAATTCGCCGATGCCGTCCATTACGGTGATACCCTCGGCGAAGGCGGCGGCGATGGCGAGCGCCGGATACTCGTCGATCATCGACGGCGCCCGCTCGGCCGGCACGACGACGCCCCGAAGCCGGCTGGCGCGGACATGGATGTCGCCGACCGCCTCGCCGCCGATCGTGCGGCGATTGCCGATCTCGATGTCGCCGCCCATCTCGATCAGCGTCTCGATCAGCCCGGTGCGCATCGGATTGAGCAGCACCGCCTCTATCGTCAGTTCCGAGCCTTCGATGAGGAGGGCGGCGACGATCAGGAAAGCGGCCGAGCTCGGATCGCCGGGAATGGCAACCTGCTGCGGCTTCAGATCGCGCCGGCCTTCCAGCCGCACGACGCGTTCGCCGTCGGCGCCGAGCTCGATCTCGATCGCCGCGCCGAAGGCCTGCAGCAGCCGCTCGGTGTGGTCGCGCGTCGGCGTCGGCTCGATGATGGTGGTGACGCCCGGCGTGTTGAGGCCGGCGAACAGAACCGCCGACTTGACCCGCGCCGAGGGGACCGGCACGCGATACTCGATCGGCAGGGTGATGTCGGGGCCCTTCAGGGTCAGCGGCAGGCGATCCTTCGAGCGGGCGAGCACCTGCACGCCCATGCGGCGCAGCGGATCGAGGACGCGGCCCATCGGTCGGTTGCGCAGCGAGGCATCGCCGCCAAAGGTCGCGCTGATCGCCTGGCTGCCGACGAGACCGAGGGCGAGGCGGGCGCCCGTGCCGGAATTGCCGTAGTCGATCACGTCCTCCGGCTCGAGGAAGCCGCCGACGCCGACGCCGCGAACCTTCCAGATCCCGGCGCCGGTACGCGTCACGCTGGCGCCGAAGGCGCGCAGGGCGGCGGCCGTCGCCTGCGTGTCCGCGCCCTCGAGCAGGCCCTCGATCGTCGTCTCGCCGATCGCCACCGCCCCGAGCATCAATGCGCGATGCGAGATCGACTTGTCGCCGGGGACGCGGACGCGGCCGCGGAGCGGGCCGGCGGTCCGGGCGGTCAGGGCGGCGGGAGGTGGCGCGGCAGATGGCATAGGGTCGGGCTCCTCGGTATTCGGCACAGGCGAATTCGGGGTCGCGCATGCGGCTCAAGGACCAGAAGGGACGGTCGTCGGATAGCACGGCCACCGCCCGCCGTCATCCGGGTCGAGGCGTCGGATCGCGGCTTGCCGCCGGGAACCGCCTGAATGCAAGGGAGCGCCTGTGCTAGAATTGCTTTTGACAGGGCCTGTGCGAGTCATTAAGGGACAGCCGCTCTTTTCAACCGATGAGGCACGACGTGGCGAAAGCGGAACTCGGCACCAAGCGGGTCGACCCGGAGACGGGCAAGAAGTTCTACGACCTGAACAAAGATCCCATCGTTTCGCCCTTCACGGGCGTTTCGTATCCCCGTTCGTTCTTTGAATCGGGCACGGCCCCCAAGGCCCGCCCGGCCAATGTGACGGACGATGAAGACGAAGAGATCGAGGACGAGGGCGACAAGAGCGCCGAATTCGTCAGCCTCGAAGAGGCCGACGAGGAGACCTCGGGCGGCGCGATCGCGGTCGAAGGCGACGAAGACGACGTCGAGCTCGCCGACGATGACGGCGATGACGTCTTCATCGAGGACGAGGAAGAGGAAGGTGACGACGTGACCGACATCATCGGTGGCGTCGACGACGAAGAGTCGTAAACCTATCCACAGGCACCGGTTCGATTTTTTGAATTGGCGCTTGATTTGAAAAAAGGCGCGGCTTAAGAGTTGCGCCGTTCCGGGGGGGTCCCCAACCCCTCCGACTTCGAGATAGTGGGGCCATAGCTCAGTTGGGAGAGCGCTTGAATGGCATTCAAGAGGTCGTCGGTTCGATTCCGATTGGCTCCACCATCCTCCCCCCTTCGCTGAAGGGAACGAAAGCCGCCTCCGGGCGGCTTTTCGCTTTTTGGGGCTTTGCCGGCCAAGTATGCGCGTAGACCCAGGTATGCGCACAAAATCCGGGACGGCCTCTCCGCCGATCGGCGAGCCGAAAGCCGGCGCAGCTTTTTTCCCGCGTACGATCGATGGCGCGGCCGGCCGATATCGGGGCCGAGGGTCCCGATTCGTCCTGACCGATTGGTGCCGTCTTCGGCAAGCGGACGCGGGACCGGCTAGCGCTTCTTCAGCGACATCAGATAGGCGACGACGTCGCGCTTCTCGTCGTCGAACAGCCGGTAGATCGTCATCGGAAAATGATCCTCGGCGAGGAACTTGGTGAAATAGGCCTGGTCGCGGCCGGGCCGCTTGACGATGTCCTCGTAGCGCGGCGCCATTTTCGGGTCGGGCTTGTCGTTGGCGCGCAGATGGCACATCCGGCACCATTGATCGACCACCTGCTTGCCGCGGGCTGCGGCGTCGTCGGCGTTGGCGCCGACCGAGAGCGCCAGCAGTGCCACGGTTCCGACGCCGATGCGCGCCGCCACCTGACCCAAGCCCGTTATTTTCCGTTTCCTGCTCATCCCGCGCATTCCAAGCTCCCGCCTCGATGGTCCGAGACTTAGAGCATTTCGATGCGCGCATGAAATGGTGAAACGGGACAACGCTTTGTCCGGCGCCGGCCTTTGCTGCCGCCACCGGGCAGGGGTGGGGCGGCGCCGGGCGCGGCGCATTTCGCGGTCGGGGCCGGCGGCCCGCGAATGCCGGCCGGCCGATCACAATCCCTTGAGGTTTTATAGGCCCGGCCGGTGGATGTCCCCATGTTGGGGCCGTCGCCGGGATCGGCGACCGGGGCACTCCGATGCTGAAAACGCTGGAGACCAGCCATGAAGAAGCATCTCTACCTTCTCCCACTTGCCGGCCTGTTGCTTGCGTCCGGCACCGCTCTCGCGGCCGAGACCATGAACGGCGTGGTCGCGCGGGCAGACCCCTATACCGGGGAACTGGTGCTGCTCGGCGGCGCCAATATCCAGGTGAGCGACCCGTCGGTCCTGCGCCATCTGGCGCCGGGCGAGCACGTGATCATCACGCGAAACGACAACGACACGATCGGCGTGCAGGTGGACAGCTCCTATTCGGGCTCCGGCAGCAGCAACTAGCGCCTTTCAAGCGTCCCGGTGTTGGCGCCGCCAGATCGCGGGGCCACACCACGCGCGGCTGCCAAGACTTCGGCCGCCAGGAATTCGGCCGCAAAGACTTCGGCCGCCAAGCCTCGCCCGCTGTGGGGCGAACGCGAATTGCACCGGTCAGGTTATTAATGATGACCCTTGTCACTTAAATAGTAAGTGATTGATTAACTTTGTTAATTTTATCGGTTCGGTGCGGGATGAACGCTGATTTCATGTCCGCTGCATGAAATTTTGTTCATGAACCGGCCACCCCGTTGCCGACCTGTTTCGCAGCCCCAAATTCCATACGGGGCCGAAAAAAAAACGGATGGACATCATGAGAAAGATTGCTCTGCTTATCCCCCTCGCTGGCGTTCTGGCCATCGGACCGGCCATGGCCGCCGAAACCATGGGCGGCGTGGTGGACTACGCCAATCCCGCGACGGGCATCGTCTCCGTTGGCGGGCAGACATTCCAGGTCACGTATCCGCAACTGCTGCGTGGCGTTTACGGCGGTGAGCATGTGATCATCACCAAGAACGACAACGGCACCGTCGGCTTCCAGGAAGACAGCAGCTATTCGGATGGTGGCGGCCAGACGGGCCAGTAGGGCGGCCGCGCGGCGCCTGTGATGTCTGGATTCGACGCTGCCGCGTCGAGCGGGTTGAAAAGGGCCGCCCCCAGGGGCGGCCCTTTCTTGTGGCGCAGGGGGCGAGGATCGCCCGCGCCGAAGCTGGGGTCTTGACGGCGGCGGCAGCGAGCGCCGAACCTGCGGGCGAGGACGGGGCCGCATCCAGCGATGTTGCGGGCGTGACCGACGGCCGGAACGGCGCGGTCGCGGGTCTTGCCATGACGGCTCCGCGATCTTGGAAACGCAAAGGAATGAACGTCATGGCACTTGAGACGCGCCCGCTTGGACGCACGGGGATTCCGGTCACGGTCCTTGGTTTCGGCTCCGCCCCGCTCGGCGACCTCTATCACCGGCTGGACGACGCCACCGCCCGCGGCGCCGTCACGGCGGCGGTCGAGGCCGGCGTCAACCTGTTCGATACCTCGCCCTTCTACGGGCACGGCCTCGCCGAGCACCGCATCGGCACCGCGCTGCGCGGCGTGCCCCGCAAGTCCTTCGTGCTCTCGACCAAGGTCGGCCGCTGGATGGATCCGCTGCACCAGCCGGCCGATGGCAACACCCAGCCGCCGAACTTCGCCGGCGGCCTGCCGCATCCCGCCCGGCTCGATTATTCCTATGACGGCGCCATGCGCTCGCTCGAGCAGTCGCTGATCCGCCTCGGCACCGACCGCATCGAGATCGTGCTGATCCACGACGTCGACGTCTATTCGCACGGCGCGGCGGCGGTCGACGGCCACTTCAAGGCGGCGATGGAGGGGGCCTACAAGGCGCTGGAGAAACTGCGCGCCGAGAAGGTGATCGACGCGATCGGCGTCGGCCTCAACGAAGCCGACATGTGCGAGCGCTTCGCCCGCGCCGGCGATTTCGACGCCATGCTGCTTGCCGGCCGCTATTCGCTGCTCGAACAGCCGGCGCTCGACAGCTTCCTGCCTCTGGCCGAGGAAAAGGGCATCGGCATGATGCTGGGTGGTGTGTTCAATTCCGGCATCCTCGCCACCGGCCCGGTCAAGGGCGCCAAGTACAATTACCGCGACGCGCCGCCGGAGATCCTCGAGCGGGTCGCGGCGATCCAGAGGATCTGCGAGGCGCATGGCGTGACGCTTGCCGACGCGGCGCTGAAATTCCCGCTCGGTCATCCGGCCGTCGCTTCGCTGGTGATGGGCTCGGTCGCGGCCGAGGAGACGAAACGCAACCGCGCCGCCTTCGATCGCGCCGTGCCGGCCTCGCTCTGGTCGGACCTGAAGACCGCCGGTCTGCTGCGCGCCGACGCGCCGACGCCGGCCTGAGCCGCGAGGGGCGGCGGCGCCAAGTCGCCGCCGTCCCTTTGCCGCCACCGCCCTGCCGTCTCCGCCGATCTTCGGGGTGTTACCCGGCGTCGGGCGGGATCGCCTATTTTCAGCCGCGCGCGGTTTGGATAATATCCAGACTGATCCTTTTCCTTTGCCGCAGCTATTCTTGGCAGGTGCCGTCGTGTCGCGTTCCACGCAGGGCTCGCAGCCCGAAACCGTCAGCGTGGTCATTCCGGCGCGGAATGCGGCCAAGACGATTGGATTGACGTTGCGATCGCTGGCGGGCGAGCGGGCGGTTATTCATGAAGTGATCGTCGTAGACGATGATTCCGACGACGATACCGCTACCATCGCCGGAAATTGCGCCGCCGATATTGATCTTCCCCTGGTTGTGCTTTCCAGCAACTGCCGCGATGCCGGCGAGGCGCGCAACCGGGCGCTGGCGCGCGCAAGCGGCCGCTGGATCTATTTCCTCGACGCCGACGACGTGCACCACGAGGGCGGCCTGCGGGCGCTGGTCGCGGCCGGCCAGGCAGCCGACGCCCCGGACCTGATCCTCGGCGGCTATCATTGTCGGCGGGCCGGGCGCGAGCCGGAGCCGTTCGCGCCGCTGCTGCAGGGACTTTCTGCCGAGAGCTATCTCGCCGGCCGGGCGGTGGTCATCGTCGTCGGCAGCGCGCTGATCGCCCGCGCGGCGCTGCAGGGCCTGCGCTTCCACGGCAACCTCGCCTATGACGAGGACACGCTGTTCTGGGCGGCGCTGCTCGCCAAATGCCGGATCGCCGCCGTCGATGCCGTGGTGATGACCTACAATGTCAGCCTGACGCGCGCCGACGACCGGCTGGCGGTGGATTCGCGCGAGCGCTTCCAGGCCTGGCGCCGCTGCCTCTCGAGCCTCGAGGCGCGCGGCATCCGCCGCCGCGCGCTGCGTCGGCGCGAGGCCTTCATGGCGATCAAGGTGGCGCGCGTGCATCTCGCCCGCGGCGAGACGGCGCTGGCGCATCATTTCCTCGGCGTGGCCTGGCGGACGCCGAAGACGGCGGCCGACACCTATCGGTGGCTGCGCATCCGCCTGAAGTTGGCGCTGCGGACCCGGCCTCGCGACAGGGCGGCCCAGTGAGGCGCATCCTGTTCCTGGCCGCGCATCCGGCCTTTCCGGCGATCACCGGCGCGGACCTGCGCAACTGGCAGAACGCGTCGGCCGCGGCGAAGCTCGGCCCGGTCCGCTTCGTCTCCGTGCTGGCCGCGCCGGAGGGAAGCGCTAGTCCGGCCGGGATCGAGGTGCGTCATCTCGGCGGCGCCGCCGCCTCGCTTTATCGGCCGGTCGCCGGCCTTAGTTCGATCGACCTCCACATCGAACCGCCCATGCTTTCCGCCTTCGCGGCGATGCTGGCCGATTTCAGGCCCGACACCGTCGTCGTCGAGCATCTCGGCCTTCACCCGTTCCTGCGGCTGGCGGGGGAAAGCGGCGCCCGTCTCGTGCTCGACCTGCACAATGTCGAATCGCATCTCGCCGCGCAGATCCCGCTGCGGCGCGACTGGTTCGGAACGAAGCGCCGGCGCGACAGCCGGGCGATCGCCGAGATCGAGGCCGCCGCCATCGCCAGGGTGGACCAGGTCTGGTGCTGCTCCGCCGACGATGCCGGGCGGCTCGCGGCGCGCGGCCTCGGCGAGGCCATCGTCGTACCGAACGGCCTGCCGCGCCCGGAGACGGCGCCGGTCGCGCTTGGCGCGGTGCCGCCGCCGCCGGGGCCGGAACTGCTCTTCATCGGTCATCTCGGCTACAAGCCGAACATCGCCGCCTGCGGGCGGCTGGCGCGCAGGATCCTGCCAAGGCTGCGCCTGCGCCTGCCGGAGGCCAGGCTGACGCTCGCCGGCCGTCACCCGGCGCGCCGCGTCCGTCGCCTCGCCGCTGCGGGCGTGCGCATCGTGGCGGATCCGGACGAACTGGCGCCGCTGCTCGCCAGCGCCCATATCGCCGTCGTGCCACTCACCAGTGGCGGCGGCACGCGCTTCAAGATCGTCGAGGCGATGGCGTGGGGCCTGCCGGTGGTGGCGACCCGGCTCGCGGCCGAAGGGCTCGGGCTTGCGGACGGAGAGGATCTGCTGCTCGCCGAGAGCGACCGGGTGTTCGCCGATACCATTGAAAGCCTCTGGCGCGATGAGGGCCGGCGCGCCGCCTTGCGCAGTCGGGCGCACGCCGCCGCCTGGCAGCGCTTCGGTCCCGAGCCGATCGAGCGGGCCGTCCTTGGCGCGCTTCGAGCGCTTGCCGCCCCTGGAGCCGTGCCGAACCCGTGATCCCGAAAATCATCCACCAGACCTGGCGCGACCGCGACATTCCCCAGGCGATGCAGGCCTTCGTCGCCAGCTGGCCGAAGCTGCATCCGGGCTGGGAGATCCGCCTCTGGACCGATGACGACCTGGCGCGGCTGGTCGAGACGGACTATCCGCATCTCGCCGAGCTCTATTTCGGCTATGCCAGGCCGATCCAGCGCGCCGATCTCGGCCGCTACCTCGTGCTCAGGAGCCATGGCGGCGTCTACGCCGATCTCGATGCCGAAGCGCTGCGGCCGTTCGATGAATGGCTCGGGGCCGACCGCCCGGTCTTTGCCGAGGAGCCGCGCAGCCATCTCGCCGAGACGGTGGTCGCGGTGCGGCAGTTTTCGCACGTCGTCTCCAATGCCGTCATGCTGTCGCCGGCCGGGCATCCCTTCTGGAACGCGGTGATCGATCTCGCGATCGAATGCCGCCACGCGCTCGATCCGCTCGATTCGACCGGGCCCTTCCTGCTGACCGGCGCGGTCGAGGCGGCGAATGCGGAGATCCGCCCCGAGGTCCTGCCCGGCTACATGTTCTCGCCGCGTGACAAGGCCGGCCGCGACTGCACGGATATCGATCCCGCCCGCCCCGCGCTGGCGCAGCATCACTGGCTGCACACCTGGGTCGGCGCGGACGAGACGCTGCGTCTGCCGGTGCGTTTGAAGACGGCGTTTCGCAAGGCGAGGCTCCGCTGGCGCGAGCGCGGCGCCGAGCCCGCTTCGGTACGCGAGGCGGCGGTCGACCGCGCCGCGCTCGCCAGGCAGGCGCCGGCCGACGGCACGGTGCTGGTCGCCATTCCCGTCCGCAACGCCGCCGCCACGCTCGACGCGCTCTTCGCCCATATCGAGGCGCTGGACTATCCGGCCGAGAAGCTGTCGATCGCCTTCCTCATCGGCAATTCGATCGATGACAGCCTCGAGCGACTGCGCGCCTTCCTCGCCCGCTCGCAGCGGCGCTTCCGCCGGACCCTGCTGGTCGAGCAGGATTTCGCGGCCCCCGACAGCGGTCCGCGCTGGAACCTGCGTCATCAGCGGGTGCGGCGGAGCCGCATCGCCCAGGCTCGCAACCGCCTGCTCGACGCAGCGCTGGTCGATGAGGACTGGGTGCTCTGGATCGATGCGGACATCGTCGATTTTCCGCCCGACATTCTCTGTCGCATGCTGGCCGAGCGGGCGCGCGTCGTGCATCCCGATTGCGTCCGGCAGCCGGGCGGGCCGAGCTTCGACCTGAACGCCTGGATCGCCCTGGCCGAGCCGCGCGACGACCAATGGATCAAGCATGTGCGGGACGGGCTCTACCAGCCGCCGGTCGGCCATCTGCGGCTCTACCAGCACGATCTCCGCCATCTCCGCCGGGTTCGGCTCGATTCCGTCGGCGGCACCATGCTGCTGGTCGATGCCGCCATCCATCGTGCCGGGATCACCTTTCCCGACCAGCCCTATCGCCGGCTGATCGAGACGGAAGCCTTCGCCGCCCTGGCGCGCCGGTTCGACATCGAGATCATCGGCCTGCCGCAGATCCAGATCCGCCACGCCGAGGGCTGAGGGCCGTGCGCGCTGCTGGCGATCGCGCCTCGCTGCCGATACCGTCGCCGGAGCAGGCGGAGAAGGCTGGGAGGGGCGATGCTGTACCGGAATGCGCGTGCGTCAGACCTGGAGCCGATCATCGCGCTGCACGTCGAGGAGCAATGGCGAGCCTATGCCCATATTCTTCCTGCGGGATATCTGCGCGAGGAAATGCCTGCTCAAAAGCGCGTCCTGTGGAGCGCGCGGCTCGCGCCCGGCGCCGACCGCGAGCGTCTGTCGATCCTGGTGGCGGAGAGCGACGCTCGCCAGGTGGTTGGCTTCATCTGCTTCGTCCTCGAGCCCAACGACGCCTGGGGAAGCTATCTTCACAATCTCTACGTCGCTTCCAGCCATCAACGGCAGGGCATCGCGAGACGCCTGCTGGTCGAAGGCGTTTCCGGCCTGGGCTCGGATGTGAGGGCTGCTCCGGTGCATCTCTTGGTGTACCGGGCCAACGAACCGGCGCGCGCCCTGTATGAACGGCTCGGGGGAGCCCCCGTTGAACGGTTCATGCGCGGGGACCCTCCGGTCGAGCTATTCCGGTATCAATGGGCTTCGGCGGACGTGCTGCGGCAGCGGGCCGGTGCCGGGCTCTCGCCGCCGTAGCCGGATCCTCGGTTTGCGATCAACTCCTTGACGGCGCCGGCGACGTCCCCGATCGGCACAGCCGGATTGACCCGGTGCTGGTGGAAACAGGTCGATGACGTGGGTGCCGGTAGCTTCCATGCCAGCGGGTTCGAGCAGGCCGCCGCCTCGGCTACATCCCGGAGGAATGGCGAGGCCCCATCTGCAATCCGGGCGCTGGTGCGGATGGTTGCCGACCTTCGGGCAAGGCGGACGCGGAAAATCATCCGGCTCTTTGTCGAATTCCGGCGCCGGCGTTCGTCGTCAGCTTGGGGGCAGGTATCGGGCCGGCCCGGAGCACGACAGGAGACGTCATGACACGATATTGGGTCGCCATCCATCACCCCGATGACTACGATCCCGCCACTGCCGAGGACGAGGCGATGCATCGCGCCATCGACGTCCTCAACGAAGAGATGGTGGCGGCGGGCGTGCGGATCTTCGTCGGCGGGCTGGAGCCGGTGCGCCGCGCCATGGCGCTGCGGGCCGGGCCGGATGGCGCGGTGCGCGCGGCGGAGGGGCCGCATCTCGCGACCCGCGAGCATGTCGCCGGATTCTGGGTGCTGGAGGCCGCCAATCTGGACGAGGCGCTCGCCTGGGGCCGCAAGGCCGCCATTGCTTGCCGGGCGCCGGTCGAGGTGCGCGCCTTCAACTGAGGCGCGGCGTCGTCAGGGCCGGCTGGCCGGCGGCGTCCGCCAGCCGACGGAGGCGAGCCAGATTCCGATGATCGCCAGCAGGCCGGCGCCGATCCGGAGCCCTGTCACATTCGCCAGCGTCAGCACGATGCGCTCATAGGCCTGCGGCACCGTCAGAAGCGCGATGCCGCGCGCGAGCAGGATCCAGCCGAAAAGCGAGATCCCGACGGCCGGTGCCGAGGACCAGACCGGGTGCTGCGCGAGGATCAGGATGCCGAACAGGACCAGTGTCGCGCCGGCGATCCAGACCAGGACCGGGTTCTGGAAGAAGGCGTCGAGGAAGGCCGTCGCGGTGATCTCGGGCATGCGAAAGACGGCGATGACGGAGACGATCGCCACGAACGGCCCGATGACGCGGGCGAAGGCGCGGGTGCGGGGATCGGGCGGCATCGCCATGGCGGCCATCCCTCGGTTCGCGGCGATCCCCTCAGAGTTCGGAGGCGATCTGTTCCGGCGGCATCTTGTCGCCGGCGATCTCGCTCTGGCTCTTCGGCGGCAGCGGCTCGCGGGCCTTCAGGATTTCGATTGCCTGCTGCCAGTGGCTGGCGGCGCGGCCCTCGGGGCTGCCCTCTTCGAGCCAGAGCCGGTGCGCCTCGTCGGCGATCTGCTGTTCGGTAAACTGGGCCATGTCGTCCTCCCACGCTGCGCCTCTTCCGAGACCCGGAAGATCAATTCGGCGCAGGCGCGAGGGTTCCCGCCGCCCTATGGCCGGGCCGGCTCCGGCGAGGAAGAGCCGGCTCCGCCCCCTGTGTTCAGTCGTCCTGCGAGCCAAGATCATAGAGCGCAGCACTCGGTGTTGCGAGCGGGGCGGAGAGCGTCGCCTTCAGGGCGGTCCCGTAGAACAGCGGGGGTGCCATGCTTTGCGCGAGTTTCACGACTTCGGTCTGCAGCTCTGCAACGAGTTCTGGATGAGCCGCTGACACATCACGCGTTTCGCCAGGATCCGCCGCGAGATCGAAGAGTTCGATCTTGGGAGGCAGGACGGCATGCCAGATCAACTTCCAGGAGCCGCGTCGAACGGCGCCTTGGGTAGGCTCTATGTTGTAGACGAGGCCGGTTCGACCGTCCTGGCCTTCAAGCAGCGCGGGCAGGACGTTGTTCCCGTCCAGAGCCTTGGATCGCGACAGGTCTGCCCCGGCGAGCGCCCCGAGCGTCGGCAGCATATCGACGACGTGAATGACGGCGTCAACCTGGCCAGCGGGGATGCGCTTCGGCCAGTTGGCCAGACCGACGACGCGGGTCCCGCCTTCATAGAGCGTCCCCTTGCCATCGCGCAGCGGCGCATTGCTGGGCGGCAATTCACCCGAAACGGCCCCTTCCCCAACGAACATCCTCGACCGTGTTCCGCCATTGTCCGAATGGAAAATCAGGAGCGTGTCTTCGCGCATGCCACGCGCTTCCAGTGCCTCGATCACCTTGCCGATCTGTTCGTCCATCGCGGTGATCATGGCCGCATAGGCCCGCCGTGACGGGTCCTCGATGCGCGGGTAGAGGTCGAGATAGCGCTGCGGCGCTTGATAGGGCGTGTGGGGGGCCGTGAAGGCGAGATAGAGGAACAGAGGCGTAGATGGATCGTGCGTCCCTATCCGGCGCACGGCTTCGGCGCCAAACAGCTCTGTGTCGTAGCCGTCCTCGACGAGCAGGTCGTTGTCGCGATACCAGTCGGTCACGCCATGCGCTTCATGTTTGAAGTGGTCGATTTCTCCAACGAGCGGCCCGTAGAAGAAATCGAATCCGCGCTGGCGGGGCCAGTATTTCCGGTCGGCATGGCCTAGATGCCATTTGCCGACCAGCGCTGTCTTGTACCCGGCCTGCTGGAGGGCCTGCGGCAACAGATACTCGTCGGTCGCGAGCCCATAGTCGCCTCCCGACGGGATGACGCCCGTCTGCAGGCCGTAGCGCAGGGGATACCGGCCGGTCATCAGCGCGGCCCGGGTCGGTGTGCAGAGGGGTTGGGTGTAGAGCTGCGAAAGCGTGGCCCCCTCGGCGGCGAGCCGATCCAGATGCGGAGTGTGGATGTCCGATCCGCGGAAGCCGACATCGGCAAAGCCGAGGTCATCCGCCAGGATATAAACGACGTGAGGCCGGGGCTGGGGAGCAGCATGGGCCTGCCGGGCCAGGAGCGACAGGCCGGCGATGGCGGCTGCGAAGCCCGCGCCGCCAGCCAGAACTGTCCGCCGACTGGGGCCGGCGGCGTCCTTGGTTTCGGGATTGGATGAGTGGGGCATGGGTCACCGAAAGCGCGCGAGGCCGTGAGAGGTTCTGCTTCTTGCCGTAATGGAAGGCCCCGCGTGGCTCAATTGCCATTTCGCGCCAAAGCGGACCGTCGATAGGCAAGCGGCGTGACTCCATGCCAACGCCGGAAAGCCCGGATGAAATGCGATGGGTCGCTGTAGCCCAGGGCCCTGGCGATGGCGCCAATCTCCATGCCGGAGGCAGCCAGAAATTGTTGGGCCAGGTTCCGGCGCCAGACCTCTGTCTGTTCCTCGAAGGATGTTCCGCACGATGCCAACCGCCGCTGCAGGCTACGTGGGGAGATACCGAGGCTGCGGGCGGCATCGACCAGCGACAGCGCGCCGACCAGCGCGGCGCTCGCGAAGATGCGGGCGAGGGCCGCTTCGAGTTGCCTGTCATCTTGCCACATGGGCAAGGTGTCGAATGCGGATTGATCCGCCGCTTCCGGGATGGTGGTCGCGAAGAGGTGGCTCGGCTGATCCAGCCATGTGGCGCTGAAGCTGATCGTGATTCCTGCGCCCGCGCCGAACGAGACGTCAGCTGCCAGCTTGTCTTCGTAGCTCCGAATGGGGGCCCGTGCCCGGTGCGGCAGTGCGATGTGCAGGTCGAGGGATGTGCCGGCGAGGGAGCGAAGCGCCGAAACAACGAATGCGGCGATCCCCTCGTTGAGCACGCTCGCATGGAGCGCGTCGCTGTTTAGAAGCGAATGGCGCCAATACGCCCTTCCCTCCGAGACCGCGAGCGAGAGCTCGACGCCGCCTTGGAGTGTCGGCATCTGGCGCGCATGCGCGGCCAGGCATTCACGGATAGTCCTGCCGCCGATCAACGCTTGCCCGCTCAACCCGAGCTGGAGGGGGTCGGCCGCCGCTGCAAGATCAAGACCGAGCGTTGCCTCGCCGGACCTCCGGGCGAAGATGTTCAGCAGCGTGCAAATCTGACTTCGCGTCGCCACGGCGCCGCGCATTGAAAGTGCGTCGGCCGCCAATCCAGCGCGCCCCAGTAGATCCGGGACGAGAATGTCCGACTTCGCCGCGACGGCCGGCACCATGTGCAGCAGGGAAAGCTTGACCGGACTTCTGTCCCACATCTCTCGACCCACCAGCACCCGCAATCGACTGTGGGGTCGCGACTCCCCCGGAAATGCTTACGCTGTCTTCGTCGACAGCCCTCATCAAAAAATCGAAGGTCGAGCCGACTTCGCCTCGCCCTCTCCGAGGATGGCACGCGCGCATCGGCGGTCAATAGGGCGCGCGACTCGTCAGGCGCAGCCTGTCCCTCCCGTGAGGCACCGGCAGTCGGGGCGGAGGGGAGCAAACCGGAAATGATATCCGTTTTGCGTGCGTCGGCCGTCGAGCTCGCTGCAGTCGGCAGCAAGGCCATCTCTCGGCTTCGGCGATGATCGGAAGGTGGACCTGGGGGGATGCCAAAAAGCAAAAGCCCCGCATCCGGTCCGGAGTGCGGGGCTTTTGCGGAAATTGGTGCCCAGAAGAGGACTCGAACCTCCACGACTTTCGTCACACGGACCTGAACCGTGCGCGTCTACCAATTCCGCCATCTGGGCGCGGACGGATGAATAAGGGGACCCCGTTGCCTTGTCAATCACGACACGATGCGATCGTCCGGGATTATTCGGGGCTGGGGAAAACTCCGAGCCGCCTAAGCCGATCCGCCCCGGAAGGCATCTGCTTCCGCTCGCCATCCCCTGCGCGCGGACCTCTGGCGGCGTGTCTAGATCCCCGAAAATGCGAAAGCCTTCCATCATCCGCGGCGGGATCGATGAAAGGCTTCGGGTGGATGGATCCACGCCTTCCGGGCGCGGATCGCTGTCGGCCGCGCTGGAACGTGGCCTCAGACGGCGTAGCCGGATTGCCGCGCCAGATCGACCAGCGAGGTCGAGGGGCGCGGCCCCATATGGTTGATCACCTCGCCGGCCGCGAGCGAGCCGAGGGCCGCCGCCGTCTTCAGATCGAGGCCCTTGGCGACGGCGTAGAGGAAACCCGACGCATAGAGGTCGCCGGCGCCGGTGGTGTCGATGACGTTCTCGACCGTCGTCGCCGGCACGTGCTCGATGCCGTCCTGGGTCACGACATAGGAGCCTTCGGCGCCGACCGTGACGGTGGCGATGCGGCAATCCTGGCGCAGCGCCTTCAGCGCCGTGTTGAAGCTCGACGTCTCGTAGAACGACTTCAGCTCGACCTCGTTGGCGAACAGGATGTCGATCGTGCCGTCGCGCAGCAGGCGCATGAAGTCGCCGCGGAAGCGATCGACGCAGAAGGCGTCGGAAAGCGTCAGCGACACCTGGCGACCGGCCTTGTGGGCGATGTCGGCCGCCTTGAAGAAGGCGTCGCGCGCCGTCGGCGCGTCCCAGAGGAAGCCCTCGAAATAGGTGATCTTGGTATCGGCGAACAGCACCGGGTCGATGTCGTCCGGCGTCAGCGCGTGGCAGGCGCCGAGATAGGTATTCATCGTCCGCTCGCCGTCCGGCGTGACGAAGATCATGCAGCGCGCCGTGGGGGCGCCGCCGACCAGCGGCGCCACGTCGAAGGTGGCGCCGATCGAGCGCATGTCATGGCCGTAGATGGCGCCGAGCTCGTCATCGGCGACCTTGCCGACGAAGGCGGTCTTGCCGCCGAGCGAGGCGACGCCGGCAACCGTATTGCCGGCCGAACCGCCGGATGCCTCGATCGCCGGGCCCATGGCGTCGTAGAGCCGCTTCGACTCGGTCATGTCGACCAGCCGCATCGAGCCCTTGACCAGTTGCTGCTCGACCAGGAAATCGTCCTCCGCCCGCGCCAGAATGTCGACGATCGCGTTACCGATCCCGAGAACGTCGTAGCGGGCTTCCGTCATGAGAATTTCCTGATAGGGCAAGCGGCCGGTCGGCCGGCGGAAAGGGGTGACGGAGCCGGACTATACAGCCGGTCGTTCGCCGTGCAACCACCGAGGCCGCCCGGCGGAACCGCGCTTTTTGCATGGCGCCGCGCCGATGTCGCGAGAGCGACACAAATAGGCAGCACAGAGACGCCCGCCGACCGTTCGGTCGGCCCGCATGCCAGGTGTCGCGGCACCTTCGCCTACAGAAATGAGTCGCAGGATGAACCAGACCGTCGGAGACCAGGCGAGCCGCCCCATCGCGGTGATCGTCGAGCGCGAGGGGCTGGGCGACGTCATCCTGAAGCTGCCGCTTCTGCGCGCCATCCGTCATGCGAGGCCCGACCGCGAGATCTGGTGGATCTCGGCGCACGACACCGCCATGCAGACCGCCGTGCTGCCCTATGTCGAGGGCGGGATCGCCAGGGTGATGGCGGAGCTTGATTTCACCGAGCCGCTCCTGCAGGGCATGCGCACGCTGAAGACGCTGCCGCCCTTCAGCGCCGTGTTCGACACTCGAACCCGCGTCGCCAGCGTGCTCGCGGCCCGGCTGGTGCTCCGCTACGACGAATATTACGCCTGCCTGCCCGGGCTGAACCGCCGCGTCGGCGCGCCCTGGTGGGACCGGCGCCGGCCGAAGCACATCGGCGAGCGGGCGCTCGGCCTGGCCCGTCAGGCTTTGGGGAATGTCGACGCCAGCGGCCGGATCGCCGCCAGCGCCGGGGCGGAAGCCGTGGCGGCGACGCTGCTGCCGCCTGTAGAGTCGTGGATCGGCTTCGCCTTCGGCAGCAACAAGACGTGGAAGAATTGGCCGCTCGAGCGCTTCGTCGCCCTGGCACGCGAACTTCGCCAGCAGGGCTACCGGCCGGTGCTGCTCGCCGGCCCGGACGAGCGGGCGGCGCTGCCGGTGCTTGCCGAGACGGCGCCCGATGTCGACGTCGTCGACATGACGGCGATGAAGATCGATGCGCCGCGTGGAAAACTCGACGCGCCGCTGGCGCTGGCGCCGTCGCTGAAGCTGCTGGTGGCGAATGACTGCGGCCTCGGCCATCTGTTCGGCGCGGCCGGCGTGCCGGTGGTCAGCCTGTTCGGTCCGACGAAGGCCGAGCGCTGGGCGCCGAACGCGCCCGCCTCGCGCATCGTCTCGGCGCAGGATTTCGGCGGCGAGGCGATGACCGACATCCCGCTCGCGCCGGTCGTCGCGGCGACGCTCGACTTCGCCCGCGAACTGGGCGTCCGCCCCGCCGGCTGAGTTGCCTTGCGGCTTCGTGGCCCGCATCCTATCTGCCAGCGTCCATCTGGGAGAACGTCCATGCTTGCGGCCGCCTGGCTCGCCTTGACCGATATCGGAACGCCGCCCTTCCGCGCCGTGCTGTGGAAGACGCTGGGCCTGACCTTCGTGTTCCTGATCGGCATCTGGTTCGGCCTGCAGGCGCTGGTCGTGCATTTCGCCGATTGGCCGAGCCAGCCCTGGATCAACACCTCGGTCGCCATCGTCACCGGCTTCGGGCTGGTCGTCGGCTTGGGCTTCCTGATCGCTCCGGTTTCGGCGCTGATGGCGGGGCTGTTCTCCGACGACATCGCGGCGGTCGTCGAGGCCACGCACTACCCGCAGGATCCGCCCGGCCAGGGACTTTCCTTCGTCGACAGCGTCGTGTCGACGCTCGGCTTCACCGCGACGGTGATCCTGGTCAACATCGTCTGCCTGATCCTGCTGCTGGTGCCGGGCGTCAATCTCGTCGCCTTCTTCCTCGGCAACGGCTACCTGCTCGGTCGCGAATTCTTCGAAGCGGCGGCGTCGCGGTTCCGTCCGGTCGAGGCGGCCCGCCAGCTCCGCCGCGACAACGCCGTCACCGTGCTTCTCGCCGGCTTCGTCATCGCCGCCTTCCTGGCGATCCCGATCCTCAACCTTCTGACGCCGCTCTTCGCCACAGCCTTCATGACGCATGTGCACAAGCGCGTGACGGGTTCCCGTCCGCTCGAAATCTAGGCAAGATCGCCCCGGGGTTCAGGGTTCCGCGCCACGGGGACATGAGATGCTGGTCGATCTGCTGCTCGCCATTGCCCATTTCCTGCTCGTCTTCGCCATCGTCACGGTGCTGGCGATGGAGCTGATGCTGCTGAAGCCTGGGCTTGCGGGCGCGGCGCTGGAAAAGCTGGGCCGGGTCGATGCGATCTATGGCGGCGCGGCGACGCTTCTGGTGCTCGCCGGCTTCGGCCGGGTCTTCCTCGGCCTCAAGGGCTCCGGCTTCTATGTCGGCAATCCGGTGTTCTGGGCGAAGATCATCGCTTTCGCCGCGCTCGGCCTGCTCTCGATCCAGCCGACCATGCGCATCCTCGCCTGGCGCAAGGCCGCCAAGGCGGATCCTGCCTTCCAGCCTTCGCCCGGCGAGATCGCCGGCGTCCGCCGCCTGGTCCATGCCGAGACGGCGATGCTGGTGGTCGTCGCGATCCTCGCGTCGATGATGGCGCGCGGCATCGGCATGTGAGTTTTTCTTCTCCTCTCCCATGGGGAGAGGTCGCGGAGCGCTTCCGACTGAGGGCGGAGTCTGGCTCCAGCCCTTGTCCCACATCCGGCGTCATCCCGGGCGGAGACCCGGGATCCATCCATCCGTGATCTCGGGAGCTTCGCTGGGCAGCGTTCCCGGCTGCGTGGATCCTCGCTTTCGCGAGGATGACGGCGAGGATGGGGCAGGGCGCGGAGGGATTTGACTACGCCAGCGTCTTGTCCGGGTAGCGGCAGAGGTCGTTGATGAGGCAGACGGCGCAGTCGGGCTTGCGCGCCTTGCAGACATAGCGGCCGTGCAAAATCAGCCAGTGATGCGCGTGCAGCATGTATTTCGGCGGGATGATCCGGTTCAGCTCCTTCTCGACCGCGTCGACCGTCTTGCCGGGCGCGAGGCCGGTGCGGTTGCCGATCCGGAAGATATGCGTGTCGACGGCGATGGTCGGGTGGCCGAACGCGATGTTGAGCACGACATTCGCCGTCTTGCGGCCGACGCCCGGCAGGGCCTCCAGCGCGGCGCGGTCGTCCGGAACCTCGCCGCCATGCTGCTCGACCAGCATTCTCGACAGGCCGATCACGTTCTTCGCCTTGGTGCGGTAGAGGCCGATCGTCTTGATGTGGTCGCTGACGCGCTCCTCGCCGAGCGCCAGCATCTTGGCCGGCGTGTCGGCGATGGCGAACAGCGCCCGCGTCGCCTTGTTGACGCCGGCGTCGGTCGCCTGCGCCGACAGCACGACGGCGACCAGCAGCGTGAAGGTGTTGACGCTTTCGAGCTCGCCCTTCGGCTCGGGATCGCGCGCCTGGAAGCGGGCGAACACTTCTTCCACCTCGGCCCTGGTGAAGCGCTTCGGGGCGCGCGGGGCCTTGCGGCGCGGTGGCGCGGATGGTGGGAGAGGCTGTGCATTCGACATACATCCTCTATACTGACGAGCCATGAGCGACCGCAATGTCGACATGCCGCAGAACCCGTCGACGACACCCGAGACCGTGCTGTTCCGGGCGACGCTGACGCCGTACCGTTCGCTGTCGCCGCGCGGCTTCGCGGCGCTGATGATGGTCATCGTGCTGACCAGCTTCGGCTGCGGCCTGCTGTTCTGGTCGATGGGAGCCTGGCCGATTGCCGCCTTCTTCGGCCTCGACATCCTCGCCATCCAGCTCGCCTTCCGCCTCAACTACCGCTCCGGCCGCGCCTGCGAGATTGTCGAGATGACGGACGAGCATCTGACCGTGCGCCGGATCGCCCCGAACGGGCGGGCTGAGGATTTCGACTTCAACCCGTATTGGGCGCGGCTGGAAGTCGAGCGCGTGCCGGATTGGGGCATCATCCGCATGGCGCTCGCCTCGCATGGCCGCCGCCTTTCGATCGGCAGCTTCCTCAATCCGGACGATCGCGAATCCTTCGCCAGCGCGCTGTCGAAGGCGCTGGCCTCCGTCCGCCACGCCTGAGGGGCGGGCGCATCCGCGTCCAAAAGACTTGTCTGCGCATGGGCTTGGGCGATAGACCGGGTTTCTTTCCCCGAGCGTCGGAGACCGCATGACCGAAAAGCACCTCTTCATCTTCGGCCTCGGCTTCTCCGGCCAGGCGCTGGCGCAACGGGCGAAGGGCGACTACGCCACCGTCGGCGGCACGGTCCGCACCGAGGAGAAGGCGGCGCGGCTGCGCGCGAAGGGCATCGACGCGCTGGTCTTCGACGGCGAGAGCGCGAGCGACGCCGTCGTCGCCGCCACGAGGCGCGCCACCCACATCGTCCAGTCGATCGCGCCGGGCTCGGCCGGCGATCCGGTTATCACGCTGCTGCGCGGCGCCATCCTCGGCGCCGAAGCCTTCGAATGGCTCGGCTATCTGTCGACGGTCGGCGTCTATGGCGACCATGGCGGCGGCTGGGTCGACGAGGCGACGGAGCCGAACCCGCTTTCCAGCCGCTCGGTCGAGCGCGTGCGGGCGGAGATGGAATGGCGCATTCTCGGCGAGGAGCGCGGCGTGCCGGTGGCGCTGTTCCGCCTTTCCGGCATTTATGGCCCGGGCCGCAACGCGCTGGCGCAGGTGATGGAGGGCACGGCCCGCCGGCTGGTCAAGCCGGGGCAGGTGTTCAACCGCATCCATGTCGCCGATATCGCGACCGCGGTCGCCGCCGGCGCGGCGCAAAAGGCCTCCGGCGTCTTCAATGTCACCGACGACGAGCCGGGGCCGCCGCAGGACGTGGTCGCCTTCGCCGCCGGGCTTGCGGGCCAGCCGGCGCCGCCCGAGATCGACTTCGCCACCGCCGAGCTGTCGCCGATGGCGCGCTCCTTCTATGGCGAGAACAAGCGCGTCGGCAACAGGCGGCTCGCCGCCGATCTCGGCGTGAAGCTCGCTTTTCCGACCTATCGCGAGGGCATCGCGGCGCTCTGGAACGACGGCAGCTGGCGCGGCTCAGCCGGATAGCCAGGCGACAAGCAGGCCGGCCTGCAGCAGCGCGACGAGGCCGAGCGCCAGCAGCACGCGGCGCATCAGCCGCTTGGCGCCGCGACGCTGGTCGACAAGCTCCGCCTCGATGCGCCGGAGCGCCGTGTTCGCGGCCGTCTCGGAGTCGGCGACAGCGCGCCGCCACGTTCCGACCAGCGCCATCAGCCCGGCCCTGTCGAGCTTTTCGGTCCAGACGTCGTCGAGGCCGAGCAGCGCGTGGTCGCCGATCGATTCCGATTGCGGCGTCCAGGGTTTCTTGGCGGTGTAGTGGATGACGCGCGCCGCGTCGGCCGCACCCGGCATCAGGGGCTCGTAGGTCCTGAGATAATTGTCGCGGGCGGGCAGCCAGGTGACGTCGGCGCCGAAGAAGGCGTTGAGGATGCCCTGGTCGCCGCCGTCGAAGGAGGGGGTTGCCGGCAGGGAGGCGAACAGCGACTGCCGCATCGCCGCGTCGGGCGAAAGCGCGAAGACGCCGGAATTGAAGACCGGATGCGGCTGGTTGCAGAGCAGGTCCGGCGCGGCGGCGAAGCCCTCGCCGTCGAAGAGGTCGTCGATTGTCTGCCGCACCAGGCAATCGCCGTCGAGATAGACGAGGCGGTCGAGCGACACGAAGCTGAACGCCCATAGCTTGGTCAGCGTGCGGCGGAAACGCGCCGCCAGGCTGCCTTCGAGGTCCTGCTTGACGATCTCCGGCACGGCCAGCACGGCGAGGTTCGTCGCGCGGAGCGTCGGCTTCCAGCCGCCGGCCGCCAGCACCAGGATCGGCAGGTCGGTGACGGCCCGCAGCGAGCGCACCAGCACGTCCATGCCGAGCGCATATTCCGGCGTGCCGATCAGCACATAGCCGACGCGCCGGCCGTGACGCCGCCCGTCCTCGCCGAGGCTGTCGAGCCAAGCCGAGGCCGCCCGGTCGAGATGGCGGGCGAAGGCCAGCAGTTCGTCGGCGGCGCGGGCGTCGATCTCGGCCGGAACGGCGGCGGCGACGATCGAATTCGGCTCAACCCCCATAGCGCTCCGCCCGGATGCTGGCGAAGGGGAGCCCCGCGTCGAGCGCGAAGGTCGAGGCGGCGCCGACGAACGGGTTCGAGCCGCAGATGAAGGTGGTCTTCGGCGCCGACGGCAACCTCGCCAGCGCGGCGTCGACGAGGTCGCGGTCGATGCGGCCATGGCGGATGCCGGCGTGGCAGACGCCCCCGCCCGGTGCCGCCTCGCGGCTCAGCGTGGCGAAAAGCGTGAAGTTCGGGTCCCGCGCCGCGTGCTGCAAAAGCTCGTCGCACCAGATCAGGTCCTCGCGGCGGCGGGCGGAATAGATCAGCGCCGCCGGGATTTCGGGTGCGGTGGCGGCGCGGTGGCGCAGCATCGACATCAGCGGCACCAGGCCGGAGCCGCCGGCGATCCACAGCAGCGGCCCGCCATCTTCGGCGCGCCAGATGAAATGGCCGCCGATCGGGCCCCGTACCTCGATCTCGTCGCCGACCTCCACGACCTCGTGGAAGAAGGGCGATACCTCGCCGTCGTCGATCAGATCGATCGCGAGCTCGATCGTGCCGCTGTCGTCCGGCGCCGAGCCGATCGAATAGCTGCGCTCGGCCTGGTAGCCATCCGGCGCGGTCAGTCGCACGTCGACATGCTGGCCGGCGGTGAAGCCGTGCCAGTCCGCCGGCTTCAGCCGGAACAGTTTTACGCGGGGCGTCTCGGTCGTGATGGCGACGACGGTGGCGATCTGCCAGATCAGCCGTTCCGGCTGCGGCGCGATGACGGGGGAGGCATTCACGAGGCTGTCAATCTCCGCTGAAGCGCTGCTCGCGCCATGGATCGCCGCGCATGTGGTAGCCGCGCAGTTCCCAGAATCCGGCTTCGTCGCGGCTGGTGAATTGCAGGCCGCTTACCCATTTCGCCGATTTCCAGAAATAGAGATGCGGCACCAGCAGCCGCGCCGGGCCGCCATGGTCGGGGCTGATCGGCTTGCCCTCGAAATGGGTCGCCACCATCGCCCTGCCGTTGATTAGATCCTCGGTCGGCACATTGGTGGAATAGCCGTCATAGGAATGCGCCAGCGTGAAGTCGCTCGGCGCGGCGATGCCGGCCTCGGCGAGGATGTCGTCCACCATCACGCCCGACCAGGCGGTGTTGAACTTCGACCATTTCGTCACGCAGTGGATGTCGCGCGTCAGCTTCGACTGCGGCAGCTGGTTGAAGGCGTCCCAGCCCCAGCTCGCCACCGGCCGCACGCCGTCCTTGAGGGTGAAGCGCCAATCGGCGAGCGCGACGCGCGGCGTCGGCCCGGCCGAAAGCACCGGAAAATCCTCGGTCAGATATTGTCCCGGCGGCAGCCTGTCGCCGATGCCGTCGCTCGGACGCTTGCCGATGAAGCCGCGTGTCGCCATGCCTTGCTCCGATCCTGCTTGTGCGGGCCGCAGATCCGGTCCCGCCACCTGCCGTTCAGGCGATCGCCTCGACCGCGGCGATCAGTTTCTTGAGATCCTCCGGCCGTGACAGCCGATGGCCGGCATCCTTGATCACCGTCAGAACCACATCGTCCTGTGCCAGCTGTGCGACAAGGTCGATCGCCACCTGCCACGGCACTTCGTCGTCGAGGACGCCCTGAAGGATATGGACCGGCGCGCCGAGTGCAACCGGCCTGTGGCCGAGAAGATGCGCTTCGCCGTCGTCGATCAGCTTCCTGGTGATCAGATAGGGCTGGTCGGAATAGGCGCTCGGCTGCCTCAGCGCGCCGGTGGTCTCCATTTCCTGCCGTTCGGCCGGCGTCATCCGGGCGAGGATGAGGTCGCGCGTCATGTCGACGGCGGGCGCCAGCAGCACGAGGCCTGCGATCCGGCCCGGCGCGCGGGTGGTCATTTCCAGCGCCAGCAGCAGCGCGATCCAGCCGCCCATCGACGAGCCGACGAGGATCTGCGGGCCCTCCGTCTCGCGCTCGAGCACGGCGCGCGCCTCCTCGAGCCAGCGTGTGATGGTGCCGTCGGCGAAGTCGCCGCCGGACTGGCCGTGGCCGGAATAGTCGAAGCGGGTGATGGCGCGGCCCTTTTCCGCCGCCCAGTGGTCGAGCGCCTCGGCCTTGGAGCCCAGCATGTCGGACATGAAGCCGCCGAGGAACAGCACGCCGGGGCCCGTCCCGGCACGGGCGAGAACGGCTATGTCGCGCGCTTCGGCGCCGGCGCCGACGGGCAGGGTCTTGTGTTCTGGTTGCATCAATCGCTCATCCGTCGCTCGAAATCTGCGTCGATCCGCGCTCAAGTGGCGTGGAATGGCGGCTTTCTGTTGACTTTCCCGCCTGCTTGGCCGAGTTTCGCAGGGCTGTCCGGGATCTTTGACCCGCGTGTCTGCTGCTTGCCTCGGCCTTTGTCGGCCCTAGGCAAACACGCGGACCGTAACCATTTAGTCAAGCCGGACAGATTCATAAATGTTAGAGGAGACTGCCCCCATTCGCCGTCCGTTCAAAGCGCAGGAGCCCACCAAGGATGGGCCGCGTATCAACCGCGAAATCCGTGGTGTCCGTGAAGTTCAGTTGATCGGAGAGGACGGCCAGAACATCGGCGTCACTTCGATTCAGGATGCGCTGGCCGCTGCCCAGGAAGCGGGCCTCGATCTCGTCGAGATCGCGCCGAATTCCGAGCCCCCGGTCTGCAAGATCCTCGATTTCGGCCGCTTCAAGTACCAGACCCAGAAGAAGGCGAACGAGGCTCGCAAGAACCAGAAGATCGTCGAAGTCAAAGAAATCAAGATGCGCCCCGCCATCGATGACCACGACTACGAGGTCAAGATGAAGGCGATCAAGCGCTTCTTCGAAGAGGGCGACAAGGTCAAGCTGACGCTCCGCTTCCGCGGCCGCGAAATGGCGCACCAGCACCTGGGCATGAAGCTGCTCGAGCGGGTTCGCGACGAGACCGCCGAGATTTCCAAGGTCGAGGCGGAGCCGAAGCTCGAAGGCCGCCAGATGATCATGGTTCTGGCCCCGCGCTGAGCGCTTGGCCACCCGGGCGATCGACCCTTGGGGTCGGCGTCACGGATTTGGCAAGTCGGCGGGCCGGAATCATCGGCCCGCCCTTGCCACGTCGGTTTCCGCCCGCTATAGATCCGCCGTTTCCGAGCCGCCCGGCGCGGGGAACGCCAATTCGTTGGCGATATTCCTCAGGGCATGCCGCGTCGGCTCACGAATGCTTCCATGCCGAAGCGACCATTGGAACGCTCCTCGCAAGACGGGCGCTGTGGTCTGCATCCCGGCAGCATGATTAAGGATGAGCAAAATGCCCAAGTTGAAGACCAAGAGCGGCGCGAAGAAGCGCTTCAAGCTCACCGGTACCGGACGCGTCAAGGCAGGCCAGGCTGGCAAGCGCCATGGCATGATCAAGCGCACCGCCAAGTTTGTCCGCAATGCACGCGGCACCACCGTGCTTTCGGATGCGGATGCCAAGATCGTCAAGCAGTTCCTGAACGGCTGAACCGTCCCCCTTACCTGGAGTTTGAACCATGTCGCGAGTTAAGCGGGGCGTAACGTCTCACGCCAAGCACAAGAAGATCCTGAAGCGCGCCAAGGGCTTCTACGGTCGCCGCAAGAATACCATCCGGACCGCCAAGGCAGCCGTCGACAAGGCCGCCCAGTACGCGTTCCGTGACCGCAAGGCCAAGAAGCGCAATTTCCGCGCTCTCTGGATCCAGCGCATCAACGCCGCCGTCCGCGAAGTCGCCGAGGGCCTGACCTACAGCCGATTTATCGACGGCCTCGCAAAGGCTGGTATCGAAGTCGACCGCAAGGTTCTGGCCGAACTGGCGATCAGCCAGCCGGCAGCCTTCAAGGCGCTGGTCGATCAGGCTCAGGGCGCCCTCAAGGCCGCCTGAGTTGGGCAGGCCGCCTTCGGGCGGCCTCCCGCCGGACTTTCCGGGGCCGGAACGCAATCGCGCCGCCGCCGCTTGAATGTGGCTGCGGCGTTTGGCGTGATCCGGCGAGCATTCCTCTTCGGATCGAACTGACGATGATCCGGCGCCGCACGGGCGCCCATGAGGAATGACATGTCCGATCTCGAACTTCTCGAACGCGACATCCACGCGGCCATCGACGGCGCTTCCGACGAAGCGGCGATCGAGACGGTTCGCGTCGCCGCCCTTGGCAAGAAGGGCTCCGTCTCCGAACTGCTGAAGGGCCTCGGCGCGATGACGCCGGACGAGCGCAAGGTCATGGGACCGGCGCTGAACGGCCTGCGCGATCGCGTCACGGAAGCCCTGAGCGCCCGCCGCGCCACGCTGAAGGAAGCCGGCCTCGCCGCCCGCCTCGCCTCGGAAGCGGTCGACGTCACGCTGCCGCTCCGGCCGAGCCCGCTCGAGCAGGGCCGCATCCATCCCGTCTCCCAGGTGATCGACGAGATCACGGCGATCTTCGGCGACCTCGGCTTCGCCGTCGCCGAGGGGCCGGATATCGAGACCGACCACTACAATTTCACCGCGCTGAACTTCCCCGTCGGCCATCCGGCGCGCGAGATGCACGACACCTTCTTCTTCAATCCGGACGAGAAGGGCGAGCGGCTGCTGCTGCGCACCCACACCTCGCCGGTGCAGATGCGCACGATGGAGAGCCAGAAGCCGCCGATCCGCATCATCGCGCCCGGCCGCACCTATCGCTGCGACAGCGACCAGACCCACACGCCGATGTTCCACCAGGTCGAGGGCCTGGTGATCGACACGTCGAGCCATATCGGCCATCTGAAGTGGCTGCTGGAGGAGTTCTGCCGCGCCTTCTTCGAGGTCGAGAAGGTCGAGATGCGCATGCGCCCGTCCTTCTTCCCGTTCACCGAGCCGTCGATGGAAGTCGACATCCGCTGCAAGCGGGTCGGCAACGAGGTCCGCTTCGGCGAGGGCGACGACTGGCTGGAGATCCTCGGCTGCGGCATGGTTCACCCGAACGTCATCCGCTTCGCCGGCCTCGACCCCGACGTCTATCAGGGCTTCGCCTTCGGCATGGGCATCGACCGCATCGCCATGCTGAAATACGGCATGCCGGACCTGCGCGCCTTCTTCGACGCCGATCAGCGCTGGCTGAATCATTACGGCTTCCGTCCGCTGGACCTGCCGACGCTCGTCGGCGGCCTGAGCTCGTAAGGAAAGACCCATGAAATTCACGCTTTCCTGGCTCAAGGAGCATCTTGAGACCAATGCCTCGCTCGACGAGATCACCGATGCGCTGACCCGCGTCGGCCTCGAGGTCGAGGACGTCGAGGACAAGGCGAAGCTGCTCGCCCCGTTCACCATCGCCTATGTCGTCTCGGCGGTTCAGCACCCGAACGCCGACCGCCTGCGCGTCTGCATGGTCGACACCGGCTCGGGCGATCCGGTGCAGGTCGTCTGCGGCGCGCCCAACGCCCGCGCCGGCATGAAGAGCGTCTTCTCGCCGGCCGGCACCTACATTCCCGGCAAGGACATCACCTTGACCGTCGGCACCATTCGCGGCGTCGAGAGCCACGGCATGCTGTGCTCGGCCGCCGAGCTGGAGCTGTCGGAAGACCATGACGGCATCATCGAGCTGCCGGCCGATGCGCCGGTGGGCATGGGCTATGCCGAATGGGCGGGCCTCGGCGACCCCGTCATCGACATCGCGATCACGCCGAACCGCCCGGATTGCCTCGGAATCCATGGCGTCGCCCGTGACCTGGCGGCGGCCGGCCTCGGTACGCTCAGGGATCGTTCGGTCGCCCCGGTCGAGGGCAAGTTCCCCTCGCCGGTCAGCGTGAAGTTCGAGTTCGGCGACACGCCGGCGCTGTCGCCGGCCTTCGCGCTGCGCCTGGTGCGCGGCGTGAAGAATGGTCCGTCGCCGGAATGGATGCAGCGCCAGCTGCGCGCCATCGGCCTGCGCCCGATCAATGCGCTCGTCGACATCACCAACTTCCTGACCTTCGACCGCGGCCGCCCGCTGCACGTCTTCGACGCCGCCAAGGTCAAGGGCGACCTCGTCGTGCGCCGCGCCAGGGAGGGCGAGACCCTGCTCGCGCTCGACGGCAAGACCTACGCGCTCGATCCGTCGATCTGCGTGATTTCGGATGACAACGGCCTCGAGTCGCTCGGCGGCATCATGGGCGGCGAAGCCTCCGGCTGCTCCGACGACACGGTCGACGTGCTGATCGAGTCGGCGCTCTGGGAGCCGCTCAACATCGCCCAGACCGGCCGCAAGCTCGGCATCAACTCGGATGCGCGCTATCGCTTCGAGCGCGGCGTCGATCCGGCCTTCATGGTGCCCGGCATCGAGCTGGCGACGCGGCTGGTGCAGGAGATCTGCGGCGGCGAGGCCAGCGAGGTCGTCGTCACCGGCGCGGCCCCGGAGCGCTACCTGACGATCGCCTTCCCGATCGCCGAGGTGAAGCGCCTCGCCGGCATCGATCCGACCGAGGACGAGATCCGCACCGTGCTGACGGCGCTCGGCTTCACCGTTTCGGGCAGCGCGCCGTCGCTCTCCGTCGGTGTGCCGTCCTGGCGCCCGGATGTCGACGGCAAGGCTGACCTGGTCGAGGAAGTGATGCGCATCCTCGGCGTCGACCGCGTGCCGTCGACGCCGCTGCCGAAGTCGGAAAACGTCACCAAGCCGGTGCTCACCCTGGCGCAGACCCGCACCCGCCGCGCGAAGCGGGCGCTGGCGGCGCGCGGCCTCGTCGAGGCCGTCACCTGGTCGTTCGTCGCCAAGCCGGTGGCAGAGGCCTTCGGCGGCGGCAAGCCCGAGCTGGCGCTGGCGAACCCGATCTCGGCCGACATGTCCGACATGCGCCCGAGCCTGCTGCCCGGCCTGCTGCTGGCCTCGCAGCGCAATGCCGACCGCGGCACGGCGGATCTCGCCCTGTTCGAGGTCGGCCAGATCTTCCGCGGCACCAAGCCGTCCGACCAGCTGACCGCCGCCACCGGCATCCGTCGCCTGAGCGCGACGGTGAACGGCGCCGGCCGTCACTGGCAGGGCAAGGCGCCGGCGGTTTCCGTCTATGACGCCAAGGCGGACGCGCTGGCGCTGCTCGACGCGCTCGGGGCGCCGGTCGACAAGTTCCAGATCGTCGCCGGCGCGCCCGGATGGTTCCATCCCGGCCGCTCCGGCACGATCCAGCTCGGTCCGCAGAACGTCATCGGCTGGTTCGGCGAACTGCACCCGTCCGTGCTCGACAAGCTCGACGTCGCGGGGCCGCTGGTCGGCTTCGAGATCCTCCTTGACGCAATCCCCGCGCCGCGCGCGCGCCCGACCAAGACGAAGCCGCCGCTCGAGCTGGTGCCCTACCAGCCGGTGACGCGCGACTTCGCCTTCGTGGTGGATCGCAAGGTGGAAGCGGCGAAGCTGGTCAAGGCGGCGCAGGGCGCCGACAAGGCGCTGATCTCCAATGTGTCGGTGTTCGACGTGTTCGAGGGCGCGTCGCTTGGCGCCGACCAGAAGTCGATCGCCATCGAAGTGACGCTGCGGCCGACGCAGAAGACGCTCACCGACGAAGAGATCGAGGCGGTGGCGGCCAAGATCGTCGCCCAGGTCTCCAAGGCGACGCAGGGTGTGCTGCGCTCCTGACGGCTCGCGCGGATTTGATGAAGAAAGGGCCGTCCGGATCCGATCCGGGCGGCCCTTTTCTTTGCGAGGTGGCCCTGAAACGCAAAAGGCACCGGATCCTCCCAGTTGGGAGAATCCGATGCCCGGCATCGGTCGTTCGTCTCGGCGGCGCCCGCGCCCCGTCGGGGGAGGCCGGCGGGGTGGGGAGCCGGGCAGGAGCCTAGTGGAGGCTCACCGCTTCGAGGTCGTTTTCATGGGCGTTCATGACCACGGCATCGCGGCTGTCGGAAATCATCAGCGGCGTGCCGCGCGCGTCGAGCAGGGCCCAGAACTTCTGGCCGGCGGCGATTTCAGGCGCGTCGGGGAAGAGGTCCCGGATGTTCTCGGACTTGACCGCCTTGACGTAGGCGATCTGACCGTTGCCGAGGCCAGCGAGGCTCTCCGGCGAAATGGCGAAACGTGTAGCAGACATCATTATTCTCCTCATCATCGAGCGAGAGGACCGGCGACCCTCAGTCGCGAACGCCGATCTCGATCTTGCGCACCACCCGCTCCGGCGTCGGCCGGGCGAGATCGATGGCAAGCAGTCCATCTTTCAACTCCGCCGAGATGATCTCGATCCCGTCGGCCAGCACGAAGGTCTTCTGGAACTGTCGTGCCGCGATGCCGCGATGAAGGTAGATCCGCTCGCGGTCGTCCTGCTGGCGGCCGCGGATGACGAGCTGATTTTCTTCCACGGTCACTTCGAGCGCCTCGCGGGAGAAGCCGGCCACGGCCAGCGTGATGCGAAGGCACTCGTCGCGCGCGCCACTTTTGGTGACCCGCTCGATATTATACGGCGGGTAGCCGTCTCCGGATGCTTTCGCGACCCGATCGAGAGCTCGCTCGATCTCGTCGAATCCGAGAAGCAACGGACTGGAGAACGCAGAAACGCGCGACATCCACAAAGTCCTTTCACTAAGCGACCTTGTCACCGGACCCTCTGAAGAGGCATCCGACGGGAACCATCCCGTGATCCCAATATGGTCGTGCCGGTCGGCGGCTTCAAGAAGATCGGCAGCCGACCTGTTGACGGCGGGTTGCCGCAGCCGCGGCGCGCCGGTTTGCGCCGCGAATGGCCGGATTGCGGCGCCGCCCGCCGGAGAGAGAACGTCCGCCGGCTAGGGTCTCTCCCATGTGCCGGAGCGCTCGGAGCGGAACAGCGCGTCGAGTACCGCCATATTGGCGAGCGCGTCGTCGAGCCCGAATTGCCACGGCCCCGTCCCGCGCACCGCGCGCGAAAACGCCTCGACCTGCAGGGCGTATTGGTCGACCGGCGGGAAGACGACCGACTCGACCGGCTGGCCGGGGCCGTGCAGGTCGAGCAGGATGCGCGACTTCTCGTCGGTCGGCGCCGAAAAGGGTGTCTCCATCTCGATCCGGCCTTCCGTGCCGATGATGCCGACGCGCTGGTGGCGGAAGGCCTGGGTCGAGATCGTCGCCGAGAACTGCCTCCCCTCGCCGAAATCGGCCAGGATCGAGGTGGTGCGGTCGGTCAGCATCGCCGGGTCGCGGTCTATGAGGGCGAGCACGCGCAGCGGCTCGGAACCGAAGATCAGGCGGGCCGAGGCGATCGCATAGCAGCCGATATCGAGGATGGCGCCGCCGCCGGTTTCCGGCCGGTTGCGGATATTGGCGGGGTCAACATTCAGGAAGGCGAAGAAAGTCTGCACCGCGCGGACCTTGCCGATCCGTCCCGAGGCGAGGATCTTCCGCACCTCGTGCCATTGCGGGTGATGGCGAATCATGAAGGCCTCGCCGATCAGGATGCCTCGCGGCACTGCCTTCAGGCGCAGCGCGTCGGCGAGATCGAGGCCGATCGGCTTTTCGCAGAGCACATGCTTGCCCTTCGCCGTGGCGGCGAGCGTCGTCTCGACATGCAGGTTGTTCGGCAGAGCGTTGTAGATGGCATCGATCTCGGGATCGTCGATCAGTTCCTGGTAGGAGCCATAGGCCTTCGGGATGTCGAAGGCGGTGGCAAAATTGCGGGCGTTGTCGAGGCTGCGCGAGGCGACGGCCGCGACCCGTGACGACGGGCTCTTCAGCAGCGACGGCACGACGCGCTGACGCGCGATCCGCGCCGTGCTCAATATGCCCCAGCGCACCGGATCGGTCGCGGGTTCGCCTGGCAGATTGGTCATCGGTTGCGTTCCTTCGTCCCTATGGCCTTCCGGCTGTGACCTGCGTCATTGCAGAAGACGACATGCTTCGCTAGGAAAACGCAAACGCTTCCGGAATTTGAGGTTTTTCTGCCATGACGATCCGCCTGCATCGTGGCGACCTGCCCGATCTGTCGAACTACGGCGCATCGGTCGCGATCGATACCGAGACGCTGGGTCTGAACCCGCATCGCGACCGTCTCTGCGTGGTGCAGCTTTCGCCCGGCGACGGCACCGCCGACGTCGTGCAGATCGCGCGCGGCCAGCGCGAGGCGCCCAACCTCGTCAAGCTGCTGACCGACCCGGGCGTGACCAAGATCTTCCATTTCGCCCGCTTCGACGTCGCCGTCCTCGGCCATGCCTTCGGCATCACCGTCAATCCGGTCTATTGCACCAAGATCGCCTCGCGGCTGACCCGCACCTATACCGACCGGCACGGCCTGAAGGATCTGGTGAAGGAACTGCTCGACGTCGATCTTTCCAAGCAGCAGCAAAGCTCCGACTGGGCGGCCGAAAAGCTCAGCGAGGCGCAGCTCGCCTATGCCGCCTCCGATGTGCTTTATCTGCATGGGTTGAAGACGCGGCTCGACGAGCGCCTTGCCCGCGAAAACCGCGCCGAACTGGCCGAAGCCTGCTTCCGTTTCCTGCCGACCCGCGCCGAACTCGATCTTGCAGGCTGGGCGGAACAGGATATCTTCGCGCATTCCTGACCGCGCGCGGCGACGTTGCGTCGCGCCTTGGTTTGCGCCGCTAAGTATCCATATTGCTGACGCAGGCTGCCGGCCGCGGCAGCGAGACTTGAAAGAGCGGAGAGCGCATGAGAGCGTCGACTGACCCGACCTGGTCAGCAGGAGGCCGCGGTTCCCATGTGGATCCGCGCCAGGGTGTCGACGCGCGTTATCGCGCCGCCATGCGGCACAGCCGCCTGGTCCGCATCCTGAAGATCGCCCTGCCGACGGTCAGCGTGCTGGCGGCCGGCGCCTTCTTCCTGTTCACCTATTTCGCGCCGAGCCTGCCGGAGGGCGTCGCCTTCGGCTCGATCGACGTCACCAACAACGCCGTGGTGATGGAGAACCCGCACGTTTCGGGCTTCACCAACAATGGCCGCGCCTACGAGCTGAAGGCCGACCGGGCCGAGCAGTCGCTGAAGGACACCAAGGTCGTCACCCTGCAGCGGATCGGCGCGACGATCGGCATGGACAATGACGACACGGCCAAGGTGGTCGCCACCACCGGCACCTACTACGCCGACAAGCAGCGCCTGTTCCTCGACAAGTCGATCACGCTTTCGACCTCGACCGGCATCGCCGGCAAGCTGGAAAACGCCGATATCGACATGAAGGCCGGCACGATGCGATCGGACCAGCCGATCGATTTCACCGCCCAGGGCAGCCGGATCCAGGCCAACAGCGTTGAAGTGCAGGATCGCGGCAAACGTATTCTGTTCAGGAACGGGGTAAAGGTGACATACTCGGCTCCTGCAACCCATTCTGCCGACTCGCCTTCCCCGCAGCCCGCAGCACCTTCGGTGATCGAATGACAAGACTGTCCCACCGCCTCGTCTTTGCACTCGCCTTCCTGCCGCTGGCGCTTGGCGCCGTCGAGGCGCGCGCGCAGGCCAATGCCGACCTGTTCAAGGGATTCCAGACCGGCCAGAAGGGCCCGGTCAATGTCGAGGCGGATTCGCTCGACGTGGTGGAGAAGGACGGTCAGCGCATCTCGACCTTCACCGGCAATGTCACCGTGACGCGCGGCGACAGCGTGCTGAAGGCCGGCAAGATCTCGATCTTCTCGGCCGGCTCCAAGACCGCGCCGAAGGATGGCAAGCCGGCCGACGCCGCCGATGGCAAGAGCCCCGATGGCAAGTCGGCCGATGGCGCGGCGAAGCCCGCCGCCGCCAGCAAGGAAGCCTCTCAGCTCGAGGGCACGCTGCCGGGCGCCGGCAGCTTCACCCGCATCGAGGCGACCGGCAAGGTCTACGTCAATTCCGGCCAGCAGACCGCGACCGGCGACACCGCCGTCGTCGACATGGTCGGCAAGCTGGTGACGCTGACCGGCAATGTCGTGCTGAGCCAGGGCCCCAACGTCATCACCGGCGACAAGCTGACCTGGGACATGACGACGGGCCGCGCCCGCGTCGACCAGAAGCCGGGCGCTCGCATCCGCGGCATCTTCACGCCGGGCTCGGCCCCGGGCAAGACGCCCTAGCGCGTCAGGCCTGAGGCCGCGCACCATGCGCCGGCCTGAGGCGAGGTGTCGGATTGACGCCTCGGATCCCCTCTGGGATCGTCCCGATGACAGAAGCAGCCGGCAGCGCCGGGGCAGTGAACGGAGCGCCGGTCATTTTTTCGAGCCTTTTCAGGAGCCGGGAACCGGCAGTGGCTGATATCGCCGCCCGTCGTGGCGCCGAACCGCAGGTAACCCGCTACGCCCAGGATGCCGGCGGACCCGGCTGGCTGGTCGCCCATGGCCTCGGCAAGAGCTATCGCCGCCGCCGCGTCGTCAATTCCGCCAGCCTCGCCGTGGCGCGGGGGGAGGCGGTCGGCCTGCTCGGCCCCAACGGCGCCGGCAAGACGACGATCTTCTACATGATCACCGGCCTGGTGCAGGCCGATCACGGCCGCATCGAGCTCGACGGCAACGACGTCACCCAATTGCCGATGTATCGCCGCGCCCGCCTCGGCATCGGCTACCTGCCGCAGGAAACCTCGATCTTCCGCGGCATGACGGTCGAGCAGAATATCAAGGCCGTGCTGGAGGTCGTCGAGCCCGATCGCCACCGGCGCGAGGAAGAGCTCGATTCGCTTCTCGCCGAGTTCCACATCAGCCATCTTCGCAAATCGCCGGCAATCGCCCTTTCCGGCGGCGAGCGGCGCCGCTGCGAGATCGCCCGCGCGCTCGCCAGCCGTCCGACCTTCATGCTTCTCGACGAACCGTTCGCCGGCATTGATCCGATCGCGGTCGGCGACATTCAGACGCTGGTGCGCCACCTGACCCAGCGCGGCATCGGCGTGCTGATCACCGATCACAATGTCCGCGAAACGCTGGGCCTGATCGACCGCGCCTACATCATTCACGCCGGCGAGGTGCTCATGGAAGGCCGTCCGGAGGACATCGTCGCCAGCCCGGACGTGCGTCGTCTCTATCTCGGAGAGCAGTTTACGCTTTGAAGCCGGCGCGGCTTGCGATACCAAAGGGTGAACCAAGCAAGTCTTGGGCCACCAGGCCGGGAGGCCGGTGGCCATAAGGCAAAAAAAGCCTTGGACCACACTCCGGGATACGCTGCCGAAGAATGGCTCTTTCACAAAAACTCCTGCTCCGGCAGAGCCAGTCCCTCGTGATGACGCCGCAGCTGATGCAAGCCATCAAGCTGCTTCAGCTCTCCAATCTCGACCTGGTCGCCTATGTCGATGCCGAACTCGAGCGCAATCCGCTGCTCGAGCGCGACGACCGCGATGACGCAACCGGCTTCACGCTCCCGGCCGAGGGCGCCTCCGACGCCGCCGAGGACCGCGCGCTCGCGGCGGATGTCGCCGAGGAGCGGCCGGACTGGCTGGAGACCCGCCTGGAGGTCTCGCCGGACGCGATCGCCGAGCGGCTCGACACCGACCTCGCCAACGTGTTTCCCGACGATCACGGCGCCCCGGCTGGCGAAGCGGCGGGCCTGCCGCCGGTCGATCCCTGGTCGACGCCCTCCGATCGCCACGCCGTCAGCAGCGACGACTACAATCTCGAAGCCTTCGTCGCCGAGGAGCGGTCGCTCGCGGCGTTGCTGGGCGACCAGCTCGGCCTTGCCGTCATCGATCCGGGCCTCCGCCTGATCGGCCAGGCGCTGATCGACGAGATCGACGAGGCCGGCTACATGCGCGCCAGCCTGGAGGCTGTCGCCAGCCGCCTCGGCGCGCCGCTGGAGCAGGTCGAGGATGCGCTCGCCATCCTGCAGACCTTCGAGCCGACCGGCATTGCCGCCCGCGACCTCGCGGATTGCCTCGCGATCCAGCTGCGCGAGCGCGGACGCCTCGATGCGGTGATGAGGACGCTGATCGGCCATCTCGACTTGGTCGCCCGGCGCGACATGAGCGGGCTGAAGCGGCTCTGCGGCATCGGCGACGAGGACCTGGCCGAGCGGCTGCGCCTGCTGCGCACGCTCGATCCGAAGCCGGGCAGCGCCTTCGGATCGGCGCCGATCCATCCCGTCGTGCCGGATGTGGTCGTGCGCGCGGCGCCGGACGGCAGCTGGCGGATCGAGCTCAACACCGACACGCTGCCGCGCGTGCTGGTCAACCAGAGCTATTATTCCAAGGTCGCGCGACGTTCCAAGGGCGAGGACCGCACCTATCTGAGCGAGTGCCTGCAGACGGCGAACTGGCTGGTGAAGAGCCTCGACCAGCGGGCCCGCACCATCCTGAAGGTCGCGACCGAGATCGTGCGCCAGCAGGATGCCTTCCTGGCGCATGGCGTGGCCCATCTGCGGCCTTTGAACCTGAAGACGGTCGCCGAGGCGATCGCCATGCACGAGTCGACCGTCTCGCGCGTCACCTCGAACAAGTACATGGCGACGCCGCGCGGCGTGTTCGAGCTCAAATATTTCTTCACCGCCT
Organism: Kaistia nematophila; assembly: GCF_026343855.1. Taxonomy (NCBI): domain Bacteria; kingdom Pseudomonadati; phylum Pseudomonadota; class Alphaproteobacteria; order Hyphomicrobiales; family Kaistiaceae; genus Kaistia; species Kaistia nematophila. Next base: position 206,732 of record NZ_JAPKNK010000001.1, read on the forward strand.
CGATCGCTTCCTCCGAGGGCGGCGAGGCGCATTCGGCCGAGGCCGTCCGCCACCGCATCAAGGCGCTGATCGACGCCGAGACACCGGATGATGTTCTTTCCGACGATACGCTGGTCAAGATGCTGCGTGACTCGGGGATCGACATCGCGCGTCGGACGGTCGCCAAGTACCGCGAAGCCCTGCGGATTCCGTCATCGGTCCAGCGTCGTCGTGAAAAGCAGGCGGTCGCCGCCTGCTAAAGTTTAGACGGCTGCCCTTGCCTTGGGCTCGACGGATGACCAAGTCCAAGACATGATGGCTGTTGCCGGGGCGTGTTTCTTGACTTCCCGGCATGCTGTCACTAGAAGGGCGCGGCGCCGAAGGCGGCCGAGGCCTTGGAGCCGGAACGCCAACGGCTCGAAGTCGGCAGGCCTTGGTGACGCCGGAAAGCACGTGCCCGACGGGGCTGCTTCACGCGGGAGCGCGAAGCGAGCCTCGGTTCGCAACGACGACCAAGGGGTACGAGAAGTCCATGTCTCTGCGCATCTCCGGTAAGAACATCGAAGTCAGCGACGCCTATCGCACGCATGTGGAGGGCCGGGTCGGCGACGCCATCGGCAAATATTTCTCCGGCGGCTTTTCGGGTCGCGTGGTTCTGGAGCGGGATGGAACCGGCTATCGCGTCGATTGCGCCTTGCATCTCGACAGCGGGGCGGATCTGCATGCCGAGGGACGGGGTCATGAGATCTATCCGACATTCGACCAGGCCGCCGATCGCATCGAGAAGCAGCTGCGGCGCTACAAGCGCAAGCTGAAGGACCATCATCCGCGCAATGGCGCGGCCGATATCGACGCCAACTACACCGTCCTGGCGGCAACGCCGGACGAGGACGAGGAGCTGGCGGCGGACTACAAGCCGATGGTGATCGCCGAGGAAACCAAGGCGCTGCGGACGATGTCCGTATCCGGCGCCGTGATGGCGATGGACCTGGCAGAATCGCAGGTCGTCGTGTTCCGGCATGCCGGACATGGCGGCGTGAACATCGTGTACCGCCGGCGCGACGGCAATATCGGGTGGATCGACCCGGCGCAGGGCGGCAAGGGGGATTCCGTCGCCAGCTGATTCCGCGTAAGCTTGGAATCGAGATTTCGGCGCGCTCGGGGAGCGCGCCGAAACGACGGGTCTTGGACCGAAGGTTTGAACCGAGGCATTTTTGAACCAAGTCATGGACCTCAGTGATCTCATCAGCCAGGACGCCATCGTCCCGGCCCTGAAGGCCAACAGCAAGAAGCAGGCACTTCAGGAACTGGCCGAAAAGGCCGCGAAACTGACCGGTCTCGACGAACGGCAGATCTTCGATACCCTGTTGCAGCGCGAGCGCCTCGGCTCGACCGGCGTCGGCAACGGCATCGCGATCCCGCACGGCAAGCTGCCGGCGCTGACCCGCATCCATGGCGTTTTCGCCCGCCTTCCCAAGCCGATCGACTTCGAATCGCTCGACGACCAGCCCGTCGACCTGATCTTCCTGCTGCTGGCGCCGGAAAACGCCGGCGCGGACCATCTGAAGGCGCTCGCCCGCATCGCGCGTCTGCTGCGCGAGCCCGGGCTCGCCAACAAGCTGCGCGCCTCCGGCGACCAGTCGGCGCTCTATGCCGTGCTGACCGAGAGCGCTGCCGCGCCGGTCAGCGCCTCGGGCTGAGGCCGGCCGCGGGCCCGTTTTGCCGCCATTGCGCAAGCGAGGCTGACGAACCCCCGAAACTCAGGCTAGACTGCGCGGATACCGAATCCGGCGCATCCGGGGGCCCGCAATGAAGATCGCGCATTGTCTTGTCGTCGCGCTGGCGCTGCTTGTTTCCAGCGCCGGCTCCGGCGCGGCCGAGACCGGGCAGACGCTGGAAGACGCGTTTCGCGGCCAGGCGACCGGCGTCGGCCGCTTCAAGAGCCGGCTCGCCGGCGTCGACCGCGGCTTCGTCGTCACCACGAGCGGGCGCGGCAGCGGCGGCCATTTCGTGCTCGACCAGGCCTTTCGTTTCGACAATGGCGCGCTCGACCGCCGCACCTGGCGCTTCAAGAAGACCGGCCCGAACACCTATATCGGCACACGCGAGGACGTCGTCGGCACCGCCAAGGTGCGGGTCGATGACGATGTCATTCGCATGTCCTACGACCTGATCACGCGCGGCAAGAACGGCAGCAAGCTGCAGCTTCATTTCGAGGATACGATCCGCCGCTCCGGCCGCGACACCATCGTCAACAACGGCGTCATCTCCATGCTCGGCATGACCGTCGGGTCGGTCGACGTCGCCTTCAAGCGGCAGCCGCTGCGCAGGCGCGGCAAGCAGGGCGTCGAGGAACTGGCGCGTCAATAGCCGACCGGCCGTCGATCCGTCAGACGAGCGCCATCAGCCCGGCGCGCAGGAGATCGGCCACGCCCTCGCCGAGCGGCGCCTCGACCTCCGCATGCGTGCGCTGCCAGATCGGCACGGCGGCCGCGAGCGCCGCATGGCCGGCGTCGGTCAGCGTCAGCAGGCGGCTGCGCCGGTCCTGCGGGTCGATGGCGGTCTCCAGCAGTCCCTGCCGCTCCAGCGGCTTCAGATTGGCCGTCAGCGTTGTCCGGTCCATGGCGAGCAGTGACGCCACCGAACCGATCGACGGCGGCACGGGCCGGTTCAGCGACATCAGCAGCGAGAACTGGCCGCTGGTCAGCCCGGCCGGCCGCAACGCTTCGTCGAAGCGGCGCGCCAGGGCGCGGGCGGCGCGCTGGGCGGCCAGGCAGAGGCAGTGATCGCGGACATGCAGCGTGGTCGAAAAGGGTACAGGGCCGGAATTTGACATGCTCTTTTTATGTTGATATCAACCTAAATTGTCAAGTGAACAATCCGTCCAGGAAGCCGTTGTCCCGCATTGTCTGCCACGGCATGGCAGGCGGCGCGGGACGAGCGGAGGAGAGCCCGCCAGGCGGGACCAAGGAGGAGACGCCATGACCTATGTCGAGGGATTCGTGGTGGCCGTGCCGGCCGCCAACAAGGAAGCCTACCGCAAGCATGCCGCCGAGGCCGCCGCCTTCATTCGGGATAGCGGCGCGACTCGCATGGTCGAGACCTGGGGCGACGAGGTGCCGGACGGCAAGCTCACCGATTTCAAGGGCGCCGTGCAGGCGAAGCCGGATGAGGTCGTTGTCTTCTCCTGGTTCGAATATCCGGATCGCGCAACCCGCGACGCCGCCAATGAGAAGATGATGAACGACCCGCGCATGAAGGAGATGGCGGCCAGCATGCCCTTCGATGGCCAGCGCATGATCTTCGGCGGGTTCGAGGCCCTTCTGGTCGAGCAGGGCGGGGGCGGCGGGACCGGCTATGTCGACGGCGCGCTGATCGCCGTGCCCGGCGCCAACAAGGAGGCCTATCGCGCCATGGCGGCGAAGACGGCGCCGATCCTGCGCGAATATGGCGCGACGCGGGTCGTCGAGACCTGGGGCGACGACGTGCCGGAGGGCAAGGTCACGGATTTCCGCCGCGCCGTGAAGGCGACCGGGGACGAGAAGATCGTCTATTCCTGGATCGAATGGCCGTCCAAGGCGGCGCGCGCCGAGGGATGGCAGAAGGCGATGGCCGATCCGCGCATGCAGTTCGACATGCCCTTCGACGGCCAGCGCATGATCTTCGGCGGCTTCGCGCCGATCCTCGACGAAGCCTGGTCCTGACGAGGCTCGTCGCCGCTACGGGGCGAGCCAGTCGTCGTAGTCCGACACCAGCAGGTGCATCGGCGGCTCGTCTTCCTCGATCTCGGCGAAGCGGCCGACCGGATCGGCGAAGATGTTGTCGGTGCGGTCGTCGTTGACGGTCGATACCTCGCCGATCAGCACGTCGGCGCCCTCGGCCCAGAAAGAATGCCAGATGCCGGGCGTCAGCGTGATGCTCTCGCCCGGCTCGAGCTTGAGCTTGCCGCCGGCGGCGAGGCTGCGCTCGACGCCATCGGTCATCACCGTGACGCCGGCCTTGCGGTCGAGGCTGCCGGCCGCGTCGGAGGCGAAGAGTTCGAGCGTCAGCTTGCCGCCGCCGCGATTGATGATGTCCTCGCCCTTGATGACGTGGCGGTGCATCGGCGTCACCTGGTCCTGCCGGGCGATCATGATCTTCTCGGCATAGAGCAGGCCGCGGCCGGTCGCGAGGTCGGCCGCGTTGCCGTTGCGGACGGTGAACAGGAACAGGCCGAGCGCGTCGAAATCGCCGGCGCCGAAATCCGTGATGTCCCAGCCGAGCCGCGCGTCGAGGATGCCGGGCGCCTGCGCCTTGCGGGCGCGCAGCTCTTCCGGCGTCCAGTAGGCGAAGGGGGGCAGCACATAGCCGAACGAGCGGATGAACTCGTCCCCCTGCAGCATGATTTCATTGATCCGCGAGCGCTTCATTCCGGTCTCCTCCACCGTCGTCGCCTTGGAGTGGCCAGACTAGGCCCTGGCGCGCGAATGCGGAAGATGATCCGGACGGCCGAGAGCGACCTCGTGGCACAGCCGGATGGAGGACCGGGGGAGGGCCCCCGGGGCCGGCCTCAGCGCGGAAAAATCCGCCAGCGATGCGGACGGAAGGCGACCTGGCCGCCGGGCAGGCGGGTGTGGTCGACCGCCATGTCGATCTCGACGCGGTGCTTCTCCGCGCCGACCTCGAGCTCGAGCCGGCGGGCGCCGCCATGCCGGCGCTCGGTGACGATCGTGCCGATGACGGCCGGGCTTCCATCCGTGACGATCGTCACGTCATGCGGCCGGAAGCCGAGGGTGGCCGCGCCGGTCGGCGCGCCGAGCGCGGCGAGGTCGAGCGGCTGGCCGTCGAGCTGCACGGCGCCGTCGACGACGGTGACCGGCAGGAACGAGGATTCGCCGATGAACTCGAACACGAACGGGCTCGCCGGCGCGTCATAGATCTCGTCCGGCGTGCCGACCTGCTCGATCCGCCCCTTCGACATGACGACGACGCGGTCGGCGAGCTCGAGCGCCTCCTCCTGGTCGTGGGTGACGAAGAAGGTGGTGTGGCCGGTCCGGTCGTGGATTTCGCGCAGCCAGCGGCGGAGATCCTTGCGCACCTGCGCGTCGAGCGCGCCGAAGGGCTCGTCGAGCAGCAGCACGCGCGGCTCGATGGCGAGCGCGCGGGCGAGCGCCACGCGCTGGCGCTGGCCGCCGGAGAGCTGCGAGGGATAGCGCTTGTCGAGGCCGGAGAGCTGGACGAGGTCGAGCAAATGCAGCACGCGCTTGCGGATCTCGGCCTTGGGCGGCCGCTCGCCGCGCGGCCGCACCGTCAGGCCGAAGGCGATGTTGTCGAATACCGTCATGTGGCGGAACAGCGCGTAATGCTGGAACACGAAGCCGACATTGCGGTCCTGCACCGAGAGGCCGAGCGCGTCGTCGCCGCCGAACAGGACGCGGCCGGCAGTCGGCGCGTCGAGGCCGGCGAGGATCCGGAGCAGCGTCGTCTTGCCGGAGCCGGAGGGCCCGAGCAGCGCCACCAGTTCGCCGGCCTTGACGTCGAGCGAGACGCCGTGCAGGGCCGGCGTATCGCCAAAGGCCTTCTGGACGTTCTCGATGGTGACGTCGATGGGCGCGCCGAGGGCCACCGAAGCACCCTTGTCGATCGGGGTGATCGCGTTCATTGCAGTTACCTCAGTGGCGGCGCGTCGCGGCGATCTCGTCGGCATAACGCCATTCCAAGACCGACTTGACGACCAGTGTAAAGAGGGCAAGCAGCGCCAGCAGCGAGGCTACGGCGAATGCGGCCGCGAAATTATACTCGTTGTAGAGAATCTCGACATGCAGCGGCATGGTGTTGGTCAGGCCGCGAATGTGGCCGGAGACCACCGAGACGGCGCCGAACTCGCCCATGGCGCGGGCGTTGCAGAGCAGCACGCCGTAGAGCAGCGCCCATTTGACGTTCGGTAGCGTGACGCGGAAGAACACCTGCCAGCCGGAGGCGCCGAGCGACAGCGCCGCTTCCTCGTCGCCGCGGCCCTGTTCCTCCATCAGCGGGATCAGCTCGCGCGCCACGAAGGGGAAGGTGACGAAGATCGTCGCCAGCACGATGCCCGGCACGGCGAAGATGATCTGGACGCCCTCGCTCTTCAGCCACGGCCCGATCAGGCTCTGCGAGCCGAACATCAGGATGTAGATCAGGCCGGCGATGACGGGCGAGACCGAGAAGGGCAGGTCGATCAGCGTGTTGAGCAGGCTCTTGCCCTTGAAGTCGAACTTGGCGATCGCCCAGGAGGCGGCGAGGCCGAAGACGAGGTTGCACGGCACCGAGATCGCCGCGACCAGCAGGGTCAGCCGGATGGCGGCCGCCGCGTCGGGTTCGAAGATCGCTTCCCAGAAGGCCGGCAGGCCGCCGCGGAACGCCTCGACGAAGACGGCGACGACCGGCAGCACGAGGAACAGGCCGAGAAAGGCCAGCGACAGCAGGATCAGCCCGACGCGGACGCGCTTGCGCTCCATCGTCACCGGGCGGAAATGGATCGCCGAAGCGCCCGGCAGGCGGGCGGTGGTGAAGGCTCCGTCAGACATCGCCATATCTCCGCCGGTTCCAGGCCTGCAGCAGGTTGATCGCCAGCAGGATCAGGAAGGACGCGATCAGCATCAGCACGGCGATCGTCGTGGCGCCGGAATAGGAGAATTCCTCCAGCTTGATGACGATCAGCAGCGGCGCGATCTCCGTCTTGTAGGGGCTGTTGCCGGCGATGAAGATCACCGAGCCATATTCGCCGACGGCCCGCGCGAAGGCGAGCGCGAAGCCGGTCAGCAGCGCCGGCAGCAGCGCCGGCATGACGACGCGGCGCACCGTCTGGCGCCGGTTCGCGCCGAGCGTCGCTGCCACTTCCTCGACCTCGCGGTTCAGGTCCTCCAGCACCGGCTGCACGCTGCGCACGACGAAGGGCAGGCCGATGAAGATCAGCGCGATGATGATGCCGGTCTCGCTATAGGCGATGCGGATGCCGAGTGGCTGCAGCCAGGCGCCGATCCAGCCGTTCGGCGCATAGAGCGTCGTCAGCGCGATGCCGGCGACGGCGGTGGGCAGCGCGAAGGGCAGGTCGATGACGGCGTCGATCAGGCGGCGGCCGGGGAAATCGTAGCGGACCAGGATCCAGGCGAGGATCATGCCGAAGACGAGATTGACCAGCGCGGCCAGGAACGAGGTGGTGAAGGAGAGCCGCAGCGCCGCGAGCGTGCGCGGGTCGGTGGTGATGCGGATGAACTCGTCGAGGCCGCCGCTCGCCGAGCGCCAGAACAGGCCGGCGAGCGGGATCAGCACGATCAGGCCGAGATAGGTCAAAGTGACGCCGAGCGCCAACCCGAAACCCGGGATGACGCTCGACTTCCTGACCGTTGCGATGGTCGTGGCGGCCATCTTTGTCCGTTCAGTTCGGCTTGTAGATCTGGTCGAAGATGCCGCCGTCGCCGAAATGCTCCGGCTGGACCTTGGCCCATCCGCCGAATTGCGGATCGTCGATCGAGACGAGATCGATCTTCGGGAAGCGTTTCAGCAATTCGGCGTCGACCGTTTCCGGCTTGGACGGGCGATAGAAGTTCTTGGCGGCGATGGTCTGGCCCTCGGGCGAATAGAGATAATCGAGATAGGCCTGCGCCGCCTTGCGGGTGCCCTTGGCGTCGACATTGCCGTCGACCAGCGCCACCGGCGGTTCGGCGAGGATCGAGAGCGGCGGCACGACGATGTCGAACTTGTCGGGACCGAGCTCCTCGAGCGCCAGGAACGCCTCGTTCTCCCAGGCGAGCAGCACGTCGCCGATGCCGCGCTGGGCGAAGGTGGTGGTCGAGCCGCGCGCGCCAGTATCGAGCACGGGCACGTGCTTGAACAGGGTCGAGACGAATTCCTTGGTCTTGGCCTCGTCATTGCCGAACGCCTTGTTGGCGTAGGCCCAGGCCGCGAGGTAGTTCCAGCGGGCGCCGCCCGAGGTCTTCGGGTTCGGCGTGATCACCTCGACGCCGTCCTTGATCAGGTCGCCCCAGTCGTTGATCGCCTTCGGGTTGCCCTTGCGGACGAGGAAGACGATGGTCGAGGTGTAGGGCGAGGAATTGTGCGGCAGGCGGCCGCGCCAGTCGGCCGGGATCTTGCCGGTCGCCTTGGCGATGGCGTCGATGTCGGCCTCCAGCGCCAGCGTCACGACGTCGGCGTCGAGGCCGTCGATGACCGAGCGGGCCTGCTTGCCGGAGCCGCCATGCGACTGCTGGATGGTGACCGTCTCGCCGGTCTCCGCCTTCCAGTGCTTGGCGAAGGCGGCGTTGTAGGCCTTGTAGAGCTCACGGGTGGGGTCGTAGCTGACGTTCAGCAGCGCCACGTCGGCCAGCGCCGGCGTCACAACCATCGCGGCGCCGGCGACCAGGGCGGCAAGCGCGGGTCGAAGGCGGCGGACAAGCGAGGATATCGGTCGGACCATCGTGTGCTCCCTGATCGATGATCCCACTATCTCGACATAGGCGCTCGACAATTTCAAACCACGGGACGCCTTCTGTTAGAGCCGTTCTAGAAAATCCTTCCTAGATCCGCCCCTCAGCAGAAACGATGTCGCGGGAGTTGTCCAGATCCGCCGCGCCGGCCTCGTCGATCAGCGCGTCGGCCAGCGTCGTCGCCTCGAAGGCCTGGAGCTGGGTCTCGTAGGGGCCGGCGAACATCCGCCGCACGGCGCAGGCGGCCTCGTCGGGGCAATCGGCGCAGGGCTGGTAGGCGGTGCGGGAAATGCAGGAAAGCGGTGCGATCGGGCCGTCGATGGCGCGCAGCACCTGGCCGATCGTCACGTCGCCGGGCTGCTTGATCATGACATAGCCGCCGGCCCGGCCGCGCCGGCTGGCGATGATGCCGCGATGCTTCAGGTCGAGCAGGATGTGCTCGAGGAACTTGCGCGGAACGCCGGCCTCGCGTGCGATGTCGTCGATCTGGGTCGTCTCGCCCTGGGGCTGCCTGGCAAGATGGATCAGCGCCTTGAACGCGTATTTGGCCTTCTGCGAAATCATCCGAGATCCAGCAATTCTGATGCGCCAGGTGCGACGCTTTCCGTGTCATAGCGGATCGGCGCGCGGAAAGAAACGAAAGGCCGCGAAAAGCGAGCGCATGCCTTTGTCCGAGACCGCAAATCAGCTAAAGCCGTTGGGCATGAAAATGCTCATCACCGGTGCGGCGGGCTTCATCGGCTCGCATGTCGCGAAAGCGGCTCTAGAGCGTGGCGACGCCGTCATCGGCGTCGACAATCTGAACGCCTATTACGACCCGGCGCTGAAGCAGGCCCGGCTCGAAAGGCTTTCGGCGCACCGGCATTTCCAGTTCGTCGAGGCGAGCGTCAGCGACATGGCGGCGATGGAGCGCCTCGTTACCACCCACGCCGACATCGAGACGGTGGTGCATCTCGCCGCCCAGGCCGGCGTCGCCTATTCGATCGAGAACCCGATCGCCTATGCCGACGCCAACGTCACCGGCCAGGTGGTGATGTTCGAGGCGGCGCTGCGGCTGCCGAAGCTGCGCCATGTCGTCTATGCCTCGTCCTCCTCGGTCTATGGCTTGAACGAGGACGTGCCGTTCCGCGAGACCGATCGCTGCGACCGTCCCGCCTCGCTCTATGCCGCCACCAAGCGCGCCGGCGAGCTGATCGCCCATTCCTATGCCAATGTTCAGGGCGTCGCCTCGACCGGCCTGCGATTCTTTACCGTCTATGGTCCGTGGGGGCGCCCGGACATGGCGCCGTGGCTGTTCACCAGCGCCATCCTCGAGGGGCGGCCGATCACCGTCTTCAACAACGGGGCGATGCGGCGCGACTTTACCTTCATCGACGACATCGTCGCCGGCGTGCTGGGCGCGGCCGACCGGACGCCGGCGCGGGCGGAAAACCGCCTCTTCAACCTCGGCAACAACCAGCCGGTGGCGCTGATGGATTTTATCGCGACCATCGAGCGGGCGACCGGCCGCAAGGCGGAGATCCAGTTCGCGCCGATGCGCAAGGCCGACGTCGAGACGACGTTTGCCAATATCGACCTTGCGGGCGCGGAACTCGGCTTCGCGCCGAAAACCTCGATCGACGAGGGCATCGACCGCTTCGTCGACTGGTACCGCGGCTACAATGCGAGGCCGACGGGATAGGTGTCGAGGGCGGAGGTCGAAAGACCCTCACCCCAGCCCTCTCCCGCAGGCGGGCGAGGGGGCTCATCGGCGACCCGCATCCGCAATTGCGCCCTCACTTGATGACGAATGCCGGCCAAAACCCTCGCCCGCTTGCGGGAGAGGGTAGGGTGAGGGGCTTGCTTGGAGACTGACCGGTCCGAGCCTCAGCCGATCGCGGACGCCAGGATCGCGTCGAGCTGCGGCGTCTGGAGGTCGAGGCCGATCGTCTGCTTCCAGGCCAGCAGCCCGCCGATGCGGCGGCGCTTCTTTTCCGCGTGGTTGCCGAAGATCTCGGCGAGCCGATGGGCGAGGAACGGGTTTTCGAAGCGTTCCAGCACGCTCGCCCGGTATTCCGGCGCCTCGGCGATGCCGCCGGCGGCGAAGATCGGCAGTACTTCCGCGTCGTAGATCGCGTCGAGCCGCCGGCGCAGCGCCGGGTCGGCGACGATCTCGCGCACCAGCTCGCCCTCGGCCCGGCCGCCCTCGCGCCACCATTCGGCCAGCACCGTGTGGCCGAGATTGAGGATGAACAGCTTCAGCCGCTCGACGACGGCGAGGTCGTCCACCATCCGCACGTCCGGATGGATGCAGGGCGCGACCAGGCCCTGCTGCTTCTCGATCGCCCAGAGCGCATAGGGCTCGGCCACGGCGCCGGCCGGCTCGATCGGCTCGGATACGATGCGGTCGACCAGCGAATTGGCGAAAATGCAGGACTCCAGCCAGGCGCGGAACGGTTCCGACAGGCCGTTCTCGTCGGAGAGCTTCAGGAGCAGCGCCCGTAGCATGTCGCCGTTGCGCGGGATCAGCTCGCAGGGAAACAGCGTCAGAGGCGCGCCGTCCGCCCGCCAGCGGGCGACGAGCAGCTTCAGCAGCTTGAGCGGGAACGAACGCGGCACCTCGGCGCCGAGCCGTTCCCCTTCGTTGAGCGCGAAGCCGGCGTCCGAGGTGTTGGAGATCAGGATCTCCGCCTCGTCGACGACGACGCGCTCGACCTCGGCCCAGTCGTCGACGGCGGAGAGGCCGCGCACCAGCGAGGTGACGCCGACCGTGCGCTCGACCGGCGCGCCGTTCTCGATTCCGCGGATGACGATCGGGATCGGCGATCCGTCGAAGGCCCTGAGCCGGCCGGCGCGGGCGCCGGAGGCCGTGGTCTGCACGATGGTGACCGGGCCGACGTCCTGGCCCTGGCCGCGCGCCTCCGACAGGAAGAGGTCGGCATGCGCCTGCAGGAAGCGGCTGGTGCCGAACTGGACGATCGGGGTGCGGATGGGTTCAGGCATCGGATTCCTCGAAACTCATTGCAGCGTTCCGCTTTCCGGGGCTTCCGGCGCGGGGGGGAAGGTGGTGGCGGAGCAGACGGCGACCGTCTCCTGCACGCGCAGCGTCTGGTCGTCGGAAAGCGTGCGGGCCAGGAAGGGCGACATCAATTGCTTGTCCTTCAGCGTGTCGAAGACGCAGCCGCAATAGCTCTGGCAATCGGCGGCGCTCTTGCCGACGGCGACGCAGCGGTCGGCGCAATCGGCGCGCGCCGCGTCCTCCGCTCCGTTCGGCGCGACGATGGCCGCAAGGACGTAGAAGAAGGCGTAGAGCACCGGCTGGTGGATCAGGTAGACGGCGAGCGAGTGGCGGCCGCCGAAGGCGAGCCAGCGGCCGGGGGCGAAGCGCGGCTGCCAGAGGGCGAGGCGCTGGTCCCAGCCGCGGGCGATGGCGAATTTCGCCAACGCCATGCCGGCGAGCACCACGCCGAACCAGGGGAACACCGGCACGAAGTCGAACGAGGTCGGCGGCTTCGGCGCCAGGCCGATCCACCAGAGCGCCGGCTGCGCGAAGACGGGATCGCGATAGAGGAAGGGCAGGGCGAAGACGGCGCCGGCCGTGACGAGCACCGCCGGCGGCGGAAGCCGCAGGAAGACGAGGCCGAGCACGCTCGCCAGCGCGATCTGGTGCAGGATGCCGAAGAAGATCCAGCCCTCCGGCATGACGAAATAGGTGGCGAGCGACACCAGCGCCGCCGCGCCGACGATCATCGCCAGCCGCTTGAAATAGGGCTTCGGGCGGAAGCCGTTGCGGGTCGAAAGCACCAGGCTGATGCCGACCAGCAGCAGGAACGAGCCGGCGATCGAGCGCGCGAAGACGACCCAGCCGATCGAGGCGCCGGGATCGAAGCGGACGATGTGCAGGAAGGCGACGTCCCAGGCGCCGTGGAAGATCGCCATGCAGACGAGCGCGACGCCGCGCGCCACGTCGAGGGCGGCGATGCGCCGGCTGCGGGGCGCAATGGCATCGGCCTGCGGCTCTGCATCAGCCGGCATCACGGTTGCATCATTCATGTGCACGCGCCGCCGATTGACGGTTCCCAAGCGCCGTTGCCGCCCATAGTCTCGACGCGTCGTTCAGTCATGGTTCAAGGACCCGCATGTCGATCATTCCGATCATCGATCTCTCCGATCCCCAGGGCCCGCGCGCCGTCGCCGATGCCATCGGCCGCACCTGCCGCGAAACGGGTTTCTTCCTCATTACCGGTCACGGTGCGGACCCCGAAGTCGTCAAGCGCGGCTGGCAGGCGGCGCGTTCCTTCTTCGATCGCCCGGTCGAAGAGAAGCTGACCGCCGTGATGCCGTATCCGGGCTATCCCTATGGCTACAGCCCGGTCAAGGGCGAGACGCTCGCCGCCTCGCTCGGCGACGCCAAGCCGGCCGATCTGAAGGAGACGTTTTCCTTCGGTCCGTCCGCTTTCCAGCGCCTCGACCACAAGCCGGGCGACGACGCCGAGGCCTTCGTCTTCTCCGCCAATCCCTGGCCGGTCGGCGGCGACGAGTTCCGCCTCGCGACCCAGGCCTATTACCGCGAGATGTCGGCGCTCGCCGGTCGCATCATGCGCTTCTTCGCCCTCGCGCTCGATCTGGACGAGGCCTATTTCGACCGCTTCATCGACCATGAGGCGAGCGCCCTGCGCCTGTTGAACTATCCGGACCTGACCGAGGATCCCGTTCCCGGCCAGCTGCGTGCCGGCGTGCATTCCGACTATGGCTCGATCACCATCCTGATGCAGGAAGACGCCCCGGGCGGTCTCGAGGTGAAGGGCCTGGATGGCGAATGGCACCGCGTGCCGGCAATCGCCGACAGCTTTGTCATCAACATCGGCGACCTGATGCAGCGCTGGACCAACGACCAGTGGAAGTCGACGCTGCACCGCGTCACCATTCCGCCGCGCGATGTCGGCCGCTCGGCCCGCCGCCAGTCGATGGCTTTCTTCCATCAGCCGAACTGGGACGCCGAGATCGCCTGCATCGAGACCTGCCTGAAGCCGGGCGAGACGGCGACCTATCCGCCGGTCGGTTCCGGCGAATATCTCGCGTCGAAATTCCGCTCGACCGTCGTCAAGGCATAGGCCTCGGGCACTCCGGGTGAGGGCTTGGGGAGCGATCCGGGTGAGGTCGTAGATCCTCACCCGCCGCACTTGGTGCGTCGACCTCTCCCCCGGGGAGAGGGGATGGGCGGGATCCGTATTCCAAACGGAACCTGTCCTGTCCTAAGCTGTCTCTGGGGCTTCGGGGCGGCCGGCATGGCGTGAATCTTGCGTCGTTGCGGCGGGTGTGCCCGCCGGAATGTCCCGCGGCGAACGCTGAAGGAGAGCCCAAGAGCCGATGTCGATCCTCGCCGCGCTTCGCCACGTCACCCGCTATCGCTATGACCGCCCCGTCGCGCTCGGGCCGCAGGTCATCCGCCTGCGTCCGGCTCCGCATTGCCGCACCAAGGTGCCGAGCTATTCGCTGAAGGTGACGCCAGCCGATCATTTCGTGAACTGGCAGCAGGATCCGCACGGCAACTGGCAGGCGCGTTTCGTCTTCCCGGAAAAGACCACCGAATTCGCCATCGAGGTCGACCTGCTGGCCGAGCTCGAGGTCTACAATCCGTTTGATTTCTTCGTCGAGCCCTATGCCGAGCAGTTCCCGTTCGCCTATGAGCCGGCGCTTGCCGAGGAACTGGCCGCCTATCTGGCGCCGGAGCCGGCCGGACCGCTGCTGACCGAGTTTCTGGCATCGATCCCGCGCGAGAGCACGCAGATCGTCGATTTCCTCGTCGCGATCAACCAGCGCCTGCAGAACGACATCCGCTATCTGATCCGCATGGAGCCGGGCGTGCAGACGCCGGAGGAGACGCTTTCCTCGGCCGCCGGCTCCTGCCGCGATTCCGGCTGGCTGCTGGTGCAGGCGCTGCGCCATCTCGGCCTCGCCGCCCGCTTCGTCTCCGGCTACCTGATCCAGCTGAAGCCGGACGTCGCGGCGCTCGACGGTCCGTCCGGCACCGATGTCGATTTCACCGATTTGCATGCCTGGGCCGAGGTCTATGTGCCGGGCGCCGGCTGGATCGGCATGGACCCGACTTCGGGCCTGTTCACCGGCGAGGGCCATCTGCCGCTTTGCGCCACGCCGCATTATCGCTCGGCCGCGCCGATCACCGGCGCGTTCTCGGCCGATCCGGGCACCGAGACCGCTTTCGAATTCGAGATGCGTGTCGACCGCGTCGCGGAAAATCCCCGCGTGACCCTGCCCTTTTCCGACGATAGCTGGGCGGCGCTCGACGCGCTCGGCCACCGCGTCGATGCCGATCTCGAGGCGAACGACGTCCGCCTCACCATGGGCGGCGAGCCGACCTTCGTTTCGATCGACGACTACCAGGCCGGCGAATGGAACACGGACGCCGTCGGTCCGACCAAGCGCGACCGCGCCGACGACCTGATCCGCCGGCTGCGCGAGCGCTTCGCGCCGGGCGGCTTCCTGCACTACGGCCAGGGCAAGTGGTATCCGGGCGAGAGCTTGCCGCGCTGGACCTTCGCGCTCTACTGGCGCAAGGACGGCAAGCCGATCTGGCGCGACGCCGGCCTGATCGCGACGGAAGCCGACGATTTGAATGCAACGCCGGAACAGGCAGGCGCCTTGCTCGCCAATCTCTCCGAGCGGCTCGGCATCTCCGCCGACCATGTCGTCCCGGCCTACGAGGATCCGGCGCACTGGATCCTTAAGGAAGCCGAGCTGCCGGAGAACGTCACGCCGCACGATTCGAAGCTCGACGATCCGGAGGCGCGCGCCCGCATCGCCCGCGTGTTCGAGCGCGGCCTCGCCGAGCCCTCCGGTTACATCCTGCCGGTGCAGCGCTGGCAGGCGCGGGCGCAGCGGCGCTGGATATCGGAGAAATGGCCGCTCCGGCGCGGCAAGATGTTCCTGGTTCCTGGCGACAGCCCGGTCGGCTTCCGCCTGCCGCTGTCGTCGCTGCCCTACGTGCCGGTCTCCTCCTATCCCTTCATCGTCCAGCGTGATCCGGGCTCGGTCCGCGAGCCGCTGCCCGATCCCGAGGATCTCGGCCGTGAGCGGCATGAGGCGCTGTCGCGGCAGGAGGAGCGCGCCCGCCATCTTGCCGGCGCCGGCTCGGAAACGGCCGAGGGCGAGCGCGGCGAGCAGGTCGCGCAGTATCTGGCCGGCGGCCGCTCGGTGCGCACCGCGCTTTCGGTCGAGCCGCGCGACGGCCGGCTCTGCGTTTTCATGCCGCCGACCGAGACGCTGGAGGACTATCTGGAGCTGCTCGCCTCGCTGGAGGAATCGGCCCGCGCGCTCGGCCTCGCCGTGCATGTCGAGGGGTATCCGCCGCCGATCGACCCGCGCATGGACGTCATCAAGGTGACGCCTGATCCCGGCGTCATCGAGGTCAACGTGCAGCCGGCGGGCAACTGGACCGAATGCGTCGCCATCACCCGCGACCTCTACGAGGAAGCGCGGCTGTCGCGCCTCGGCACCGAGAAGTTCATGACCGACGGTCGCCATACCGGCACCGGCGGGGGTAATCATGTCGTCGTTGGTGGAGCCCATCCCGCCGATAGTCCGTTCCTGCGCCGGCCGGATCTTCTGAAGAGCCTCGTGCTCTACTGGCAGCGCCATCCCTCGCTGTCCTACCTGTTCTCCGGCCTGTTCATCGGCCCGACCAGCCAGGCGCCCCGCATCGACGAGGCGCGGCATGACGGGCTCTATGAGCTGGAGATCGCGCTCGCCAGCGTGCCGGCGCCCGGCAACGGCCTCACGCCGGCGCCCTGGCTGGTCGACCGGCTGTTCCGCAACCTGCTCGTCGACGTCACCGGCAATACCCATCGCTCCGAGATCTGCATCGACAAGCTCTATTCGCCGGATGGCCCGACCGGCCGGCTCGGCCTGGTCGAGTTCCGCTCGTTCGAGATGCCGCCGGATTATCGCATGAGCCTGGCGCAGCAGCTGCTCGTCCGGGCGCTGATCTCGATGTTCTGGCAGAACCCGCAGCAGGGCTCGCTGATGCGCTGGGGCACGCAGCTGCATGACCGCTTCATGCTGCCGCAATTCGTCTGGTCCGATTTCCTCGACGTTCTCGGCGACCTGCAGCGCGCCGGCTATGCCTTCGATCCCGTCTGGTTCGAGGCGCAGCGCGAATTCCGCTTCCCCTTCATCGGCCGGATCGAGCAGCAGGGCGTCAAGCTGGAGCTGCGCCAGGCGCTGGAGCCCTGGCATGTGCTGGGCGAGGAAGGGGCGATCGGCGGTACGGTGCGCTATGTCGACAGTTCGGTCGAGCGCATCCAGGTCCGCGTCGACGGCTTTGACCCGCGCCGGCACGTCGTTTCCTGCAATGGCCGCCGCGTGCCGATGACGTCGACCGGAACCGCCGGCCAGTTCGTCGCCGGCGTGCGCTACAAGGCGTGGCAGCCGGCGCGCGGCCTGCATCCCACCATTCCGGCCCATGCGCCGCTCACCTTCGACATCGTCGACAGCTGGTCGCAGCGGTCGCTCGGCGGCTGCGTCTATCACGTCGCCCATCCGGGCGGCCGAAACTACGACACCTTCCCGGTCAATTCCTACGAGGCGGAGGCCCGCCGGCTGGCGCGGTTCGAGGCGATGGGGCATACAGCTGGGCATTTCATGCCACAGCCCGAGACCGGCTCGCCGGAGTTCCCCATGACCCTCGATCTTCGCCGACCGGCCAATCTCTGATGCCGATCACGCGCAAGGAAGCGATCCGCCGCAGCAGGATCGCCGCCGACAGGGCGGAACGGCTGATCGCCAATTACCGGCCGCTCGCCGGCGTCGCCGACGAGTTCATCGGTCCTGACGGCAGCATCCGGCCGCATTGGATGCGCTTCGTCGAATCGATGGCCGAGCTCGGCCCGAGCGAGGTGCAGCATCGTTTCGGCCTGGCCGATCGGCATCTGGCGGATTCCGGCGTGGTGCTGCGTGTCTACGGCGCCGAGAATGGCGACGAGCGCCCCTGGCCGCTGTCGCATGTGCCGTTCCTGATCGAACCGAAGGAGTGGAGCCGTCTCGAGGCCGGGCTGATCCAGCGGGCGAAGCTGCTCGATGCCGTGCTGGCCGATGCCTATGGCGAGGGGCAGCTCGCCGCCGATGGCGGCCTGCCGGCGGCGATCATCGCCGGCAGCCCGGAATATCTGCGTCCGCTGGTCGGCGCCAAGCCGGTTGGCGGCCATCACCTGCGTTTCTATGCCGTCGATGTCGGGCGTGGACCGGACGGCAATTGGTGGGTGGTTTCCGATCGCACCCAGGCGCCGTCCGGCGCCGGCTATGCTCTCGAAAACCGCATTGCCCTGTCGCGCGCGCTGCCCGATCTCTATCGCGGCTTCAACGTCGAGCGGCTGGCCGGATTCTTCCAGGCGTTTCGCGCCGGCTTGAACCGGCTGAACCGGCATGAGGAGACGCGCGTCGCGCTTTTGACGCCGGGTCCGCTCAACGAGACCTATTTCGAGCACGCCTATCTGGCGCGCTATCTCGGCTTCGTGCTGGTCGAGGGCGAGGACCTGACGGTGCGCGACGACACCGTCTACATGCGCACCATCTCGGGCCTGAAGCGGGCGGACGTGCTGTGGCGCCGCCTCGATGCCGATTTCGCCGATCCGCTCGAATTGAACCCGGCCTCGCGGCTCGGCGTGCCCGGGCTCGCTGGCGCCGTGCGCCAGCGCAATGTTGCGATCGCCAACGCGCTCGGTTCGGGCCTGGTCGAATCGCGCGCCATGCTGGGCTTCCTTCCCGGCCTTGCCCGCCGCGTGCTGGGCGAGGACCTGATCCTGCCGAATGTCGCCACCTGGTGGTGCGGCCAGACGCAGGAGCGCGACCATGTCGTCGCCGAATTCGACCGCATGGTGATCGCCCCGGCGCTCGGCGCCAGCGTGCCCGGGCTGATCGACCGGGGCGCCGTGCTGGGCGGCGCGCTCGATCCCGACCGCAAGGCGGACCTCATCCGCGCCATCGGCCGGCGCGGCACCGATTTCGTCGGCCAGGAAGCGGTCAAGCTCTCGACGACGCCGGTCTGGCGCGGCGAGGGCGACGCCGCCAGGCTGGAGCCGCGCCCGTCCATCCTCCGTCTCTATGTGGCGCGCACGCCGGACGGCTGGACCGTGATGCCCGGCGGCTTCTGCCGGATTTCCGACCAGCCCGACGCGCGCGCCGTGACGCTACAGCAGGGCGGCTCCTCGGCCGATGTCTGGGTGCTCTCCGACAAGCCCGTGGCCGAGACGACGCTGCTCGCCTCGCCGGACAAGGTCGCGTTGCAGCGCATGACGCAGACGCTGCCGAGCCGGGCGGCGGAGAACCTGTTCTGGCTCGGCCGCTATGTCGAGCGGACCGAGGCGACGCTGCGCATCGTGCGCGCCATTGCCGCCCGGCACATCGACGCCGAATATGACGGCGAGGCGGTGATCGCCCAGCTCGACGCGACGCTCGCCGCCGCCGGCTCGATCGGCGAGGTGCCGGCGGAGGCGGGGCCGACCGCGCGGGCGATCGCCATCCTGACTGACCGCAGCGATTTCAACACCGTGCCCCGGCTCGCCCAGGCGTCGCGCCGCGCCGCCTCGGTCATCCGCGACCGCCTGTCGCCGGACGCCTGGCGCACCGTCGCCGACCTCGAGGCGCTGCTGAACCAGCCGCTGGAGGCCGGGACCGACAGCGACACGCTCGAGCGCGCCAACGCGGCGCTGCGTCTGATCGCGGCGTTTTCCGGCCTGGTGCACGAGAACATGGTGCGTCAGCAGGGCTGGCGCTTTCTCGAAACCGGCCGCCGCATCGAGCGCGGCCTCGCCATTGCCCGAGCCGCCCGCTTCTGCGGCCTCTCGGGCAAGCCCGGCGAACTGGATGCGCTGCTGGAGCTCGCCGACAGCCAGATCACCTACCGCATCCGCTATGTGATGCTGGCGGCGCGCGTTCCGGTCGTCGATCTCGTGCTGCTCGATGGCGGCAATCCGCGGGCGCTCGCCTTCCAGGCCGACCAGATCCGCCAGTTGCTGGCCGGCATGCCGGCGCATGCGCCGGCCGGGCTGCTGGCGCCGGCAGATCGTCTCGCCACGCGCCTTGCGGCCGAGCTCGGCACGGCCGATGCCGCCGCCCTCGATGCCGACAGTCTGTTCGGTTTCGAGCAGACGCTGATGAAGATCTCCGACGAGATCACGCTCGCCTATTTCACCCATCGGCGCTCCGCCGAACCGGCCGATCGCGGGGACTGACGATGCTGTACGACATCCGCCAGACCACGCGTTACAGCTACGCCTCGCCGGTGCCCTTCGCCCGCCAGGTTCTGCGCCTGCTGCCGGTCGCCCGCGACAGCCAGCGCGTCATCGCCGCCGACCTCGTCATCACGCCCGAGCCGACCGAACGCCATGACGGCTTCGATTTTTTCGGCAACCGCATCACGACCGTCGCCTTCGCGTTTCCACATGAGGAGCTGACTCTGGAGACGCGGGCGCGCGTTGCCGTCGACGCCGGCGGTCAGCTCGATGTCGAGGCCACGCCCGGCTGGGAGGAGATCCGCGGCCAGGCCGTGGCGGATACCGATCTCGGGCCGCTGTCGCCGGTGCATTTCCTGTTCGCGAGCCGCGTCGTCGCCATTGATGACGCGATCGCCGCCTATGCGATGGAGAGCTTCGCCCCCGGCCGGCCGATCCTGGCCGCGGCCTTCGACCTCACCTGCCGGATCAAGGCCGATTTCGCCTATGACCCCGAGGCGACCGACGTGCGGACGCTGCCGGCCGATGCTTTCGCCAAGCGGGCGGGCGTCTGCCAGGATTTCGCCCATGTGATGATCGCCGGCCTGCGCACGCTGGGGCTTCCCGCCGCCTATGTCAGCGGCTTCCTGCGCACGCTGCCGCCGCCCGGCCAGCCCCGGCTGGAAGGCGCCGACGCCACCCACGCCTGGGTCGCCGTCTGGTGCGGCAGCGAGGTTGGCTGGGTCGGGCTCGATCCAACCAATGGCGTCGTCGCGGCGGAAGATCACGTCATCCTGGCGCTGGGGCGTGACTATTCCGACGCCGCGCCGGTCGACGGCGTCATCGTCACCTCGGGCGCGCACCAACTCGACGTCGAGGTCGACGTTCTCGCCATCTCCGGGTCCGATGCCGGATAGCATCATTCCAAGAACGAATTTGACGGCTGAGCGCGACAGGCTGGTATTTCTCGGCGGCACACGGTATCAGGACGAATGCAATTCCCTGCCGCCTTGGCTTGCGGGATCGGTTGGCATGTCTGCCGCACTGGCTTCGATCGAGTGGTGCAAGTGCGGATCGGCCCCGAAATGCGAGAGCCATTCTAGATAGGATTACGTGACCGTCATGTCCTCCACGTTCGACGTCGTCGCCGATGTGATCGCCCAGACCAGCGAAATTCCGCGCGAGAAGATCACGCCCGAGTCCCATGCCATCGACGACCTGGGCATCGACAGCCTCGATTTCCTCGACATCGTGTTCGCGCTCGACAAGAAGTTCGGGATCAAGATCCCGCTCGAGCAGTGGACCCAGGAAGTCAACGCAGGCAAGGCCTCGGTCGAGGAATACTTCCTGCTGAAGAACCTCTGCGCGCATATCGACGATCTCGTCGCCAAGAAGAACGCCTGACGGATCCGGCGTCGAAGCCACCATGCGTCTCGAATATTTCCAGATGATCGATCGCATCGTCGATTTTGACGCTGCGAACGGTCGGATTCATGCCAAGGCATTCGTCCCTGAGGCGAGCCCGGTGTTCGAGGGTCACTTTCCCGGCTATCCGATCCTGCCGGGCGTGCTCCTGATCGAGACCATGGCGCAGGCCTCCGGCTTCCTGATCCTCGGCTTGAACGGTCTTTCGCGCATGCCGTTCTTCGCCGGCAGCAAGAAGGCGAAGTTCCGCAAGTTCATCGAGCCGGGCGCCGAGCTCGACGTCTATGCGACGCTGACGCATGACGGCTCCGGCTTCGGCGTGACCGAGGCGAAGATCGAGTCGAACGGCCCGGTCTGCGACGCGGAGCTGACGCTGCGCGTAATGGATTTCCCGGCTCCCGAGCTCATCGAAAACATGCGCGAGCGGGTGCGGCAGATCGGCCTGGTGCCGGTCGGAGATACGGCATGAGCGACGCCCGCGACGTCTGGATCACCGGCATCGGCCTGATTTCCTCGCTCGGCGAGGGGCTGGATGCGCATTGGCAGGCGCTGGCCGTCGACGAGCCCAGGCCGGCCGCCGCCGATACGGAGCATTTCGCGCCGTTCCCGGTGCTGCCGATGGTGCCGCTCGAGCTCGACAAGCAGATCCCGCGCAAGGCCGACATTCGCCAGATGGAGCCGTGGCAGCGCCTCGGCACCTATGCCGCCGGCCTGGCGCTCGCCGATGCGGGCCTTGCCGGCGATCTCGACCGCCTGGCGCATATGGACATGATCGTCGCGGCGGGCGGCGGCGAGCGCGATCTCGTCGTCGACGGCCAGATCCTGGCCGGCCTCGGCGCTGCGGCCGATACGGAGGCGTTCCTGAACGAGCGCCTCGCCAACGATCTGCGCCCGACCCTGTTCCTGGCCCAGCTTTCCAACCTGCTCGCCGGCAATGTGTCGATCGTTCACAAGGTGACCGGCTCGTCGCGCACCTTCATGGGCGAGGAAATCGCCGGCATCAGCGCCGTCGAGATCGCCGCGCGGCGCATCCGCGCCGGCCAGGGCGACCAGTTCCTCGTTGGCGCCGCCTACAATGCCGAGCGCAAGGATATGTTGCTGAGCCTGGCGCTCGGCAACACGCTCTGGAAGGGCGCCGTCGACTCCGTCTGGGAGCGCGCCGAGGCGGGCGGCGGCATGGTCACCGGCTCGCTCGGCGTCTTCCTCGTGCTCGAATCGCGCGAGCACGCCGAAGCGCGCGGCAAGGCCGGCTACGCCCGGCTCGGTCCGGTGCTTTCCGGCCGCAGCCGCCGCGAGCCCGGCCAGGCCACGGCCGTGGCGAAGAGCCAGGTCGATGCGCTGCGTCCGTCGCTCGGCGACAAGCCGGTCGGCGTGCTGTCGGGCGCGACCGGCATTGCGAGCCCGACGCGCGAAGAGCGCGCGCTGCTCGAATCGCTCGTCGCGGAAGGCCTTGTCGGGCCGATCCGCGCCACGCAGAGCTGGATCGGCAACAGCCTCGAGGCTGCTTTCCCGGCCCAGATCGCGCTCGCCGCCCTGGCGCTGTCGCGAAAAGGTTTCTACCGGCCGTCCGATCCGACCGGGCTGGAGCTTGAAGCGACCGACGTCCCCACCCAGATCCTGGCGACGAGCTGGGGCTTCTGGCGCGGCGAGGGCATGGCGCTCCTCGAAGCGATCGACTGAGAAAGGTTGGGATCATGGGCAAGACGCGGGATCATCTCGGGCGTCCGGTCGTCGCCGTCACCGGCATGGGCGTCGTCACTTCGCTCGGCCAGGGCATCGACGACAACTGGTCGGCGCTGACATCCGGCAAGTCCGGCATCCATCGCATCACCCGCTTCCCGGTCGACCATCTCCGCACGACGATGGCCGGCACGGTCGACTTCCTGTTCGACGAGGCGCCGCGCTCCGCCGTGCTGACGGAGAAGCTGGCCGAACTCGCCGCCGAGGAGGCGATCGCCCGCGCCAAAATCGGCACGCCCGGCGATTTTCCCGGCATGCTGTTCATGGCGGTGCCGCCGGTCGAGCTCGACTGGTCGGTCAAGCGCGACCTCTACGACAAGGGCGACGCCGGCGTCAGCGATCCCTATGACCGGATGATCGAGAGCGCCATGACGCTCAACGATCCCGACACCTACGAATACGCGCTCTATGCCTGCGTCGCCGACAAGACGGCCGACCGCTTCGGCACGCGCGGCGCGCCGATCTCGCTGTCGACGGCCTGCGCTTCGGGCGCCACCGCCATCCAGCTCGGCGTCGAGGCGATCCGCCGCGGCGATACCGAGGCCGCGCTCTGCATCGGCACCGACGGCTCCGTGCAGGTCGAATCGCTGATCCGCTTCTCGCTGCTGTCGGCGCTTTCGACCAACAACGAGGACCCGGCCGCCGCCTCGCGGCCGTTCTCGAAGAACCGCGACGGTTTCGTCATGGCCGAGGGCGCCGGCGCGCTGGTGCTCGAGGATTACGACGCGGCGGTCGCGCGCGGCGCCGAGATCCTCGCCGTCATCCGCGGCGCGGCCGAGCAGGCCGACGATTTCCATCGCACCCGTTCCAAGCCGGACGGCTCGCCGGTCATCGGCGCCATGCGCCAGGCCCTCGGCGATGCCGGCATCGCGCTCGACGAGGTCGACTACATCAACGCGCACGGCACCAGCACGCCGGAAAACGACAAGATGGAAGCCTTGTCGCTCGAGGCCGTGTTCGGCGAGAACGTCAAGAAGATCCCGATCAGCTCCAACAAGTCGATGATCGGCCATACGCTGACGGCGGCCGGCGCGATCGAGGCGGTCTTCTCGATCCAGACCATCCGCAGCGGCGTCATTCCGCCGACCATCAACCACGATGTCGCCGACCCGTCGATCTCGCTCGACGTGGTGCCGAATGTCGCCCGCACCGCCCCGGTCTCGATGGTGCTGTCGAACTCCTTCGGCTTCGGCGGCCAGAACGCCTGCCTGGTGATCGCGGCCGGCCCGGCCTGACCGCGACGCTTGGCGCGGAGCCAGCCTCTGGCATGTTCCGCGCCGAGACGGTATGCAGGCGCTGTTCAGAACGACAGACGGATATTCCATGCGCGCCCTTCAGCTGCTCGCCGACCGCAAGCTTTCGATCGTTGACGTCCCCATGTCCGCGGAGCCGGGCCCTGGCGAGGTGCGCGTCAAGATTGGCGCGGTGGCGCTGAACCACATCGACGTCTGGGGCTGGCGCGGCATGGCCTTCGCCAAGCGCAAGCTGCCGCTGACGGTCGGCGCCGAGGCTGCCGGCACGATCGAGACGGTCGGCGCCGACGTCACCAACGTCCGCGTCGGCCAGACGGTCGCGATCTACGGCGCCGAGACCTGCGGCGCCTGCCCGGCCTGCCATGCCGGCAAGGACAATCTCTGCGAGAACGTCGCCGGCGTTCGCGGCTTCCACATCGACGGGCTCGCCTGCGACTACGTCACGCTGAAGGCCCGCCATGTCGTGCCGGCGCCGGACAATGTCTCCATCCAGGCTGCCGCCTGCACGCCGATCACCTTCGGCACGGTCGAGCACATGCTGTTCGACAACGCCAAGCTCGAGGCCGGCCAGACGATCCTGATCCAGGCCGGCGGCAGCGGCATCGGCACCGCCGCCATCCAACTCGCCAAGTCGGTTGGCGCCACGGTGATCACCACCGTCGGCAGCGACGAGAAGGGCGAGAAGGCGAAGGCGCTCGGCGCCGACCACGTCATCAACTACCGCGAGGAGCGCTTCGAGGGCGTCGTCCGCAAGCTGACCAAGAAGCGCGGCTGCGACGTCGTGTTCGAGCATGTCGGCGTCGACACTTGGGCCGGCTCGGTCTTTTCGCTGAAGCGCGGCGGCACGCTCGTCACCTGCGGCTCGACCACGGGCATCTCGACCGAGATCAACCTGTTCCAGCTCTACCAGCAGCAATTGCGCCTGATCGGCTCGTTTGGCTGCCGGATCGAGAACATCGCCTCGTCGCTCGCTAAGATCGGCGCCGGCGTCGTCAAGCCGGTGATCGACAGCGTGGTGCCGTTCGACAACATCGACGCGGCGCTCGACCGGATCGAGCAGCGCCAGGTCTTTGGCAAGATCATCGTCACGCTCTGATCTGATGGCGCTTCCGGGCAAGAAAAAGAAGAAGCCGTTCAAGAAGCTGACGCGGCGCATCACGCGCTCGAAGGCGGCGCATGCGTCGATCGCCTTCGTCGTGCGCGGGATGGTGGCCGGCGTACGCTCGCTCGGCGAGGAACGCGCCGGCCGTGTCGGTGGGGCGGTCGCCCGCTTCGTCGGCCGCTTCGTGTCGGAGACCAGGCTGGCGCGCAAGAACCTCGCCGCCGCCTTCCCGGAAAAGTCCGCCGCCGAGCGGGAGAAGATCCTGCAGGGCGTCTGGAGCGGGCTCGGCCAGACCATGGTCGAGTATGTCTTCCTCGACAAGCTGGTCGATATCGACCCGGAACGGCTCGGCGAGGGCCGGATCGAGGTCGTCGGCGTCGACCAGTTCCTGGCGATGCGCGACGACGGCAAGCCCGGCATCATCTTCTCGGCCCATCTCGCCAACTGGGAGATCCTCGCGGTCGTCGCCGCCCGTTTCGGCCTGCCGGTGGTGTCGCTGTTCCGCGCGCCGACCAACAACGTCATCGCCGAAGACCTGATGCAGCAGCGCGAGCAGATGATGGGCAAGCTCGTCGCTTCCAACCGCGGCGCCACCTTCGAGGTCGGCGCGGCGCTCGATCGCGGCGAGCATGTCGGCATGCTGTGCGACCAGCACCACAGCCGCGGGCCGAAGGTGCCGTTCTTCGGCCGTCCGGTGCACGCCAATCCGCTCGTCGCCCGCCTCGCCCGCCACTATGACTGCCCCGTGCATGGCGCCCGCACCGTGCGCCTGCCGAACGGCCGCTTTCGCGTCGAGCTGACGCCCCCCGTCGAGTTGCCGCGCGACGCGGAGGGCCTGATCGACGTCGACGCCGGCACCGCCAAGGTGATGTCGGTGGTCGAGGGCTGGGTGCGCGAGCATCCCGAGCAGTGGCTCTGGCTGCACAATCGCTGGCGCTAGGCGGGTCGAGCTCTTCCTTCACCTCTCCCTGAGGGAGAGGTCGACGGCCGAAGGCCGGCGGGTGAGGGTTTACGGCTTCACCGGAGGGTCCCTAACCCCTCACCCGGAGCTTCGCTCCGACCTCTTCCGCCGGGAGAGGTGAAGGTAGGGAAGGCCGCGTTTCTGGCAGTGCTTCTCCCACGCGCGCCCGTTCGATCAATGATCCGAACCACAGCGCCCTTTAATTCCGCGCCGCCGCGTGGCAAACTCTGTTCATGGTTCATTCTCCTGTCCTTGCGGTTCCGCGCGACGGCCGCCAGTCGGATATGGCGCTGGCGTTGCAGCGCGGCGTCGGCCGGCTTTTTCGTGCGCGGGGCCATGCCATCGTCACCGAGCTGGTGCTGGCTACGGGGCGGCGCGCCGACATCATCGCACTCGGCCCTTCTGGCGAGATCACCATCGTCGAGATCAAGTCGTCGATCGCCGATTTTCGCGCCGACGGCAAATGGCCGGACTACGCGCCCTATTGCGACCGGCTCTATTTCGCCAGCCATGCCGGCGTGCCGCAGGAGATCTTTCCCGAGCAGGCGGGGCTGATCCTGGCCGATGCCTATGGCGCGGAAATCCTGCGCGAGGCGCCGCATGCGCCGCTGGTCGCCGCAAGGCGGAAGGCGATGACGCTTCGCTTCGCCCAGGCCGCCGCCCACCGCCTGCACGGCCTGTTCGACCCCGAAGCCGGATTTCGCGAGATTCTCTGAGATGTCGTGACAAGTGTACACTTTTATCGTACACTAACCCTCGGTCGCTTTCATTCAGACCTGCCAATTCTCGCATCGTCGAAGGACCGTTCCTTGGATTTCGAGTGGGATGAGAACAAGCGTCAGCAGGTCATCCGGGAGCGGGGCGTCGACATGCTGTACGCGGCCCTCATCTTCGAAGGTGTCGTGCTGACCCGGCCGGATGATCGGGTCTATGGCGAGGTGAGGCAGCTTTCGCTGGGCATGGTCGACGACGAATGCTTCATCGTCGTTCATACCGAGCGAAACGGCAGGACGCGGCTGATCACGGCATGGAAGGGAGGTCGCGATGAGCGACGACAATATGAAGAAGGCCTCGCTCGCCGAGATCCGCGAGATGAAGGCGAGGAATGAACTCTTTCATGATGCCGACGCACCGGAAGGCGAGTCCCTGGGACCGGATTTCTGGCAGAAGGCGATGGCCGTCGAGCCGAAGCAGGCGCCGCGCTCGGTGCATCTGAAGCTCGACGCGGATGTCTTCGATTTCTTCAAGGCCAAGGGAAAGGGACATCTGACGCGGATGCAGGACGTGCTCCGGGCCTATGCGCGGGCTCATCGCCAATCCTGACCGACGCCAGATGGCGACGTGCGCAGCATTGGTTGCCGCTCCGGGCTTGAAGCAGCGGCGCTATGCCGCTAGACGGGTTCGGCCAATCCGCAAAAGGAAAATCCCATGAGCAGCATTCGTCGCATCGAGCCGGGCCCCCGCATGAGCGCAGGCGTCGTCCACGGCAACACCGTGTATCTCGCTGGCCAGGTCGGCAATCCGGGCGACGACGTCGCAGCCCAGACGAAGACCGTGCTCGACACCATCGATCGCCTGCTGGCCGAGGCCGGCACCGACAAGTCGCGCATCCTGTCGGCGCAGATCTGGCTGGCCGACATGGCCAATTTCGGCACCATGAACACCGTCTGGGACGCCTGGGTCGACAAGGCCAACCCGCCGGCCCGCGCCACGGGCGAATCCAAGCTCGCCACCCCGGCGCACCTGGTCGAGATCATCATCGTCGCCGCGCTGCCGTAGGCGCCGGCTTCGGATCAAAAATGCGAACGGGCGCCGCGGCGCCCGTTTTCATCTCTGCGAGGATCGGTCGATCAGCGCGGGGCGCGCTTCGCCAGGATCCGCTGCAGCGTGCGGCGGTGCATGTTGAGCCGGCGGGCCGTCTCCGAGACGTTGCGCTCGCACAGTTCGTAGACGCGCTGGATGTGTTCCCAGCGGACGCGGTCGGCCGACATCGGATTGTCCGGCGGCAGGGCGCGTTCGGTCGGATCGCGGGTGAGCGCCGAAAACACTTCGTCGGCATCGGCGGGCTTGGCGAGATAGTCGACCGCGCCGAGTTTCACGGCGGTGACGGCGGTGGCGATGTTGCCATAGCCGGTCAGGACCACGGTGCGCGATTCCGGGCGGCGCTTGCGGATCAGCTCGATGACGTCGAGGCCGTTGCCGTCTTCCAGGCGCATATCGACGACGGCATAGGCCGGCGGCTTCTGGTCGACCTTGCGCATGCCTTCCGCGACCGTATCGGCGGTTTCGACTTCAAAGCCGCGTGCTTCCATCGCCCGGGCAAGTCGCTGCAGGAAAGCCTTGTCGTCATCGACGATGATGAGCGACGTATCGGTGCCGGCGAGGCCGGCCGACTCTAGGTCTGTCATAGACGTTTAACTCCGCGCCTCCCTGAATTCTCTTTATCTTCCAGACCGGGTTATAGGCATCCCGAGCCTCCGCGCCAAGGCCAGCCTGCAGGCGGGAACGCCAAAACAGCCCTGCGCCGGCGCAGTTCTCGGCGTCAACTGTGCGATGCGGAGCCTCTGGGGCCGTCGCCGCCGTCCGACTTGCCAGAAATGCCGAGCCGGTCCATCGCGTCGCGCGACCAGGTGATGCGCACGATCGCGCCATGCGCAGGCGCTTCGCGATTGGAGAGTTCGAGCCGCGCGCCGGTGCGTTCCAGCAGCGTCTTGGCGATGAAGAAGCCGAGGCCGAGGCCGCCGGCCTCATGGTCTTCGGCGCCCTCGATCGCGCGCGAGCGGGTCGTCACATAGGGCTCGCCGATATGGTCGATCACCTCCGAGGCGAAGCCCGGCCCGTCGTCGGCGATGGTCAGCGACACATTGTCCGGGTTCCAGGCGGCGGTGATCTCGACGGTCGTCTCCGCGAAGTCGACGGCGTTCTCGACGAGGTTGCCGATGCCGTAGAGGATGGACGGATTGCGCCGGCCGACCGGTTCGCTGGCGGGCTCGCCGACGAACTTGATCTCGATGTCGATGCCGGTATCGGCATGCGGCTCGATCACTTCGGCCAGCATGTGGCTGACCGGCATGCGGTCGACATGCTGGCCGGGCTCGGTCGAGAGCGAGGTCAGCTTGCCCAGGATGTCGCGGCAGCGCTGCGACTGGCTGCGCAGCAGGGCGATGTCCTCGGCATAGGGGCTGTCGGGCGGCAGCTCGCGCTCCATCTCCTTGGTCACCAGCGCGATGGTGGCGAGCGGCGTGCCAAGCTCGTGCGCGGCGGCTGCGGCGAGCCCGTCCAGCGCCCAGAGATGCTGCTCGCGCGCCAGCACCAGCTCGGTCGCGGTCAACGCGTCGGCGAGCTGGCGCGCCTCCTCGGCGACGCGAAAGGCGTAAACGCCCATGAAGAAGACGGCCGAGACCAGCGCCACCCAGACGCCGACGACATAGAGGAAGGGCAGGGTGAGCGCCTGGCCGCCGGCCCAGGGCAGCGGCATGTGCCAGACCGACAGCACCGTGACGGCGACGATCACCAGCCCGCCCAGCGCCACGGTCAGGCGCGGCGCCAGCGTCGTCGCGGAAACGATGACCGGCACGATGATCAGGACGGCGAATGGATTCTGCAATCCGCCCGTCAGCGACAGCAGCACGGTCAGCTGCAGCACGTCATAGGCGAGCAGCAGCGCCGCCGTGCGTCCCTGCAGGCGCAGGCTGGAGGGATAGCGGATCTTGATGAACAGGTTGAGCCAGGCCGACAGCGCGATCGCCGCCAGGCAGAGCCCGATCGGCATCGGGTATTCGAGCCAGAAGCGAACGAACACCACCGCCGCCGTCTGGCCGGCGATGGCGAGCCAGCGCAGGCGGACCAGCGTGTCGAGCTTCAGCCTTCGCGCGCCGAAATCGTGCGAGGGATGGGCTTGCTCGGGCATGGGCTTGAACCTGGGTTGAAAATGCGAAATTTGCCCGGCTTATAGCACGTTACCAGTCCGATCAGGCGATTTGCGGGTGTCCGTATCCGCAATTCCCTTGCATCGAAGCTCGGATCATTCTTACATATTGCAACGCACAAGGCTGGCCGCCGCCCTTACTGCCAGACGGAATATCCGGCCGGGACGATCCCTTCGCGGAGCGGCAGATGGACGGCATGATGGGCTTCCTATCCTACTATCAGCTCTATGAACTGAACCATGCGGCGCTGACGCCCATGCGCGCGGCCGCCGACATGTTCGATCTTTTCCTGAAGAACCCGCTGAACCCGATGGGGCAGACGCCGCTCGCCCGCAACTGGCGGGCCGGGCTGGAGCTGTTCGAGCGGACGACGCGGCGCTATGCCAAGCCGAGCTTCGACCTGCCGACGACGCTGGTCGGCGGCACGCGCGTGCCGGTCGTCGAGCGCATCGCCTGGAGCAAGCCGTTCTGCGACCTGATCCATTTCGAGCGCCAGCTGGAACGGCCGCGCAAGGATCCCAAGCTCCTGATCGTCGCGCCGATGTCCGGCCATTACGCCACGCTGCTGCGCGGCACGGTCGAGGCGATGATGCCGCGCCACGACGTTTACATCACCGACTGGGCCGATGCGCGCATGGTGCCCCTGTCGGATGGCGACTTCGATCTCGACGACTACATCGACTACCTGATCGAGATGCTGCACTTCCTCGGCGACGACGTGCATGTGATCGCCGTTTGCCAGCCGGCGGTGCCGGTGCTCGCTGCCGTGGCGCTGATGGAAGCCGCCGGCGACCGCTTCGCGCCGCGCTCGATGACGCTGATGGGCGGCCCGATCGATACCCGCATCAACCCGACCGCCGTCAACAAGCTGGCCGAGGGCAAGAACCTCGACTGGTTCCGCGACAATGTCGTGATGAAGGTGCCGTTCCCGCATCCCGGCGTCATGCGCGACGTCTATCCGGGCTTCCTGCAGCTCTCTGGCTTCATGAGCATGAACCTGGATCGCCATGTCACGGCGCATCAGGACCTGTTCAAGCACCTGGTCGCCGGCGACGGCGACAGCGCCACCAAGCACCGCGACTTCTACGACGAATATCTGGCGGTCATGGACCTGACGGCGGAGTTCTACCTGCAGACGGTCGAGACGGTGTTCATCACCCACGCCCTGCCGAGGGGGACGATGATGCATCGCGGCGTCCCGGTCGACCTGACGGCGGTCCGCAACGTCGCGCTGCTGACGGTCGAGGGGGAGAACGACGACATTTCCGGGGTTGGCCAGACCGAGGCGGCGCAGCATCTCTGCGTCAACATCCCCGAGGACATGCGGGCGCACTATGTCCAGCCCAAGGTCGGCCATTACGGCGTGTTCAACGGCTCCCGCTTCCGGGCCGAGATCGCGCCGCGCATCAGCGATTTCGTGCTGACGCACAACCGCGATCGCGCGTCCGCGCCGAAGCCCGCCGCCACGGCAAAGCCGGCGGCCGCCACGGCCGAGACCGCCAAGCCGGTCGCGCCCGCGAAGGAAGCCGGCGTCGAAACCACGAAGCCCGAGCCGGTGAAGCCTTCGGTCGTCAGGTCTCCGGTCGTCAAGGCTCCGGTGGCCAAGGCACCAGTGGCAAAGTCCGTGAGCGATCCGGCAGACGATCTGAAGCGGATCGCCGGCATCGGCCCGAAGCTGGAGGCGAGCCTCAACGCCGCGGGCATCCATCGCTATGCCCAGATCGCGCGGCTGACGGCGAAGCAGGCGACGGCGCTCGACGCCCGGCTTGGCCTGCGCGGCCGCCTCGCGCGCGAGAAATGGATCGAGCAGGCCAAGGCTCTGATGCAATCGGCGCCTGCGGCGGGCGGGGAAGCTGCCGCAGCGTCCGCTGGATAAATCTTCTTGAATCGGGATCGAACCTTTCCCACTTCCGTTGCTGGGGGTGCGAGAGAGGAAGGTTCCATGTCCCATACTCAGGCCTTGCGTCCGGGATGGACGCCGCTCACCATCGCGTTGATGGTCCTCGGCTTCTTCGTGTTCTGGCCGCTCGGCCTCGCCATGCTCGCCTACATCATCTGGGGCGACCGGCTACCCGAGTTCCGCCGCAACGCGGAAGGGATGCGCGACGATTTCAAGCGCTCCTTCTCCGGCTGCGGCTGGCAGAGCCGGCGCGAGCAGCGCTGGGGCGCCTATCAGAGCCATAGCGGCAACGCCGCCTTCGACGACTATCGCGCCGCCGAACTGAAGCGGCTCGACGAGGAGCGGCGCAAGCTCGACGAAGAGCGCGCCGAATTCGAGGCCTTCGTCCGCAACCTGCGTCGCGCCCGCGACCAGGAGGAGTTCGATCGCTTCAAGGCCGATCGCGCCGAGGCGCGCCGGAACCAGACGCCGCCTTCGCGCGACGACGGGCCGGGTCCGGTGATCGACCTCTGACGGCATGACGTCGGGAAGGGCTGCGCCGCAGGCGCGGCCCTTCTTCTTTTCCGGATCGGAATGCGACTTCGACGACGGGTGCAGCAACGAGCAGGAGCGGTGAAGCATGAGCCGATTGAGCGTGATCCTGAACAAGATCTTCAAGAGCGGCGAGGCCCAGGCGGCCGAGCGCGCGCCGGATGTCGCAGCGAAGGGGGCCGCCAGCCCGGCCGCGCCGCCGGCCGCCGGCGCCAGTCCCGCTGAGACCGGTTCCGCCAAAGCTGCCGGTTCGGCCGCCCCGCCGCAGGCGGGCGTCGATGTCGTGGCGGTGCTGACGGCGATGGCCGCCAAGTCGGGCCAGAAGCTGGACTGGAAGAAGTCGATCGTCGATCTGCTCAAGCTGCTGGACCTCGACAGCAGCCTTGCCGCCCGCAAGGAACTGGCCAGCGAGCTCCACTACACCGGCGATGGCCATGATTCCGCCGCCATGAACATCTGGCTGCACAAGGCCGTGATGCAGAAGCTGGCGGAAAATGGCGGCAAGGTCCCCGACGAGCTGAAGCACTGAACCTCCCTCCCTTCGCGGCAGGCCGGCCTCGGCGCGGCCTGCCCCTTCCGTCGCTGGTTTCGGGGTTGCGCCGGCTTCGTGCCATCATGCAGCCTGCGAATCAGCAGACTGACGCTTCATGGGTTTCTTCGAGCGCCTCACCGGTTCCCCCACGCGCGCCGCCGCCAAGCCGGACCATTGCCATGTCGAGATCGGCGGCGAGCCGGTGCGGGTGGCGCTGGTCTGGAACGAGCGCGCGCAGCGCTACACGCTGCGCCTGCGCGGATCGGTGCGCGAGCCGGTGGTGACGATCCCGGCGCGCGGAAAGCTCTCCGAGGCGCGCGCCTTCCTCGAGCGCAATCGCGGCTGGCTGCAGGCGCGGCTCGCCGCCCTGCCGGATGCGACGCCGCTCGCCGACGGCGCCATGATCCCGCTGCGCGGCGTGCCTGTCCGCATCGTCCATCGGCCCGGGCGCGGCATCGTCCGCCTGCACGAGGCCGAGGCGGGCGCCGAGCTGGTCATTCCCGGCGAGATCGACCACCTGCCGCGCCGCGTCACCGATTTCCTGAAGCGCGAGGCGCGCCGCGACCTGGAGGCGGCGACCGCTCGCCATGCGGCGTCGCTCGGCGTGACCGTCAAGAACATCCGGCTCGGCGACCCGACCAGCCGCTGGGGCTCCTGCTCGTCGTCGGGCACGATCGCCTATTCGTGGCGGATCATCATGGCGCCGCCGGCCGTGCTCGATTATCTCGCCGCGCATGAAGTGGCGCATCTGCGCGAGATGAACCATTCCGTCCGCTTCTGGCGCCATGTCGCCGCGATTTGCCCCGGCATGGAGGAGGCCAAGGCCTGGCTCACCCGCCATGGCGCCTCGCTGCATGCGGTCGGGGCCGAATAGCGCGACGGCTATCCATTCCGGCGCGGCAATTCTGGGACGGCGAGACATTTTCGGAGATGCCGTCACCCGCTATGATCGCACCGTGTCACAAGACGGGAGTGCGTGATGTCTGCCGAAAACTCGCCAGCTCTGGCCGTATCGAGCTGGAGCCTGCACCGCACGCTCGGGCTTACCTATCCGAACCGTCCGGATCATGACGTGGCGCTGGCGCCG
Source organism: Kaistia nematophila (assembly GCF_026343855.1). NCBI lineage: Bacteria > Pseudomonadati > Pseudomonadota > Alphaproteobacteria > Hyphomicrobiales > Kaistiaceae > Kaistia > Kaistia nematophila. The sequence goes on from NZ_JAPKNK010000001.1 coordinate 240,822, forward strand.
GAGCCGACCTATGGCGTGGGCAAGCTGAGCCTGCTCGACATGCCTGCCGCCGTCGTCGCCGCGCTCGACGTCCATCGCATCGAGGTCTGCTCCTTCCACCTGCCGAGCCGGGAGGCCGACTATGCGGCGGCGTTCAGGGCGGCGCTGCAGAAGGCGGGCGTCCGCTTCCAGACGCTGCTGATCGAATATGGCGACATCTCCAACCCGGCGACGGCCGAGCGCGACCTCGCCTGGATCGAGGGCTGGATCGATACGGCGGCGCTGTTCGGCGCCGAGCAGGCCCGCGTCATCGCCGGCCGGGCCGAGCCGACGCGCGAGGCGCTCGATCGCAGCATCGCCGGCCTGACCCGCCTCGGCCATTATGGCGAGGCGCGCGGCGTCCGCGTCGTCACCGAGAACTGGTTCGAGCTGCTGCCCGGCCCGCGCGAGGTACGCTACCTGTTCGACCGGCTCGACGACACGGTGGGGTTGAACGGCGATTTCGGCAACTGGTCCGGCCCGGCCAAGTATGACGACCTCGAGGCGATCTTCGATCTCGCCACCTGCTGCCACGCCAAGGCCGATTTCGGCGGCGGCGTGCTGCATGCGGAGGACTACCGGCGCTGCCTGATGGCGGCGGACGCGGCCGGCTTCCGCGGCCCGCTGACGCTGATCTATGACGGTCCGGACGATGACGAGTTCGGCAATCTCGCGATCGAGCGCGATTTCATTCGCCGGCACTATGAGGATGCGCGCGCCAGCGCCGGCTGATTTCAGCGGACCAGGTTGAGCGTCCGGGGGCCCGGCTTGGCGGGCTTCGCGGCCGCTTCCGCGTGCTTGACCGGTTCGCCCGGCTTTGTGGCGGTCGGCACGGGGCGGATCGGCTCGGCGGGCTTTGCCGCCGGGGCCGGCCGCGCCGGTTCGGACGCCTTGATCGGCTCCGCGGTCTTGGGCGGCGGCGGTTCGAAGTCGAACGAATAGTCGGCCAGGAGCTCGATCGCCTTGGCGAAGATCGCCTCCTCGCGCCGGGTCTTTTCCGCCTGTTCGCGCGTGTCGGCGGCGCGGCGCTCGAGCACCTTGCGGATGATGTTGTCGCCCTCGCGCTTGCGGAAGCGGGCGGCCATCGCCTCGGCGCGCTTCGCCTGGCGCTCTAGCTTGCGGATGCCGGCGCCGATATCGGCCTTCTGCTTGGTCAGCGTGTCGTGGATCGGCGCGATCAGGTCGACGGTCTCGAAGGGCAGGTCGCTTTCCAGCACCGAGGCGACCAGCGCATGGATGCGCTCCATGGCCCGGCTGACGATGTCGTCTGTCAGCTCGCCCTCGAAGCCCGTCTCGTCATAGGCCTTGCGGCGGTCGGGATCGGAAAGGATGGCATAGGCGTGGCTCAGCGCGTGAAACGCCTCGGCCGTACCGCCGGCGTCCGGATGCGCGGTGCGGGCGCGCTGGCGATAGGCCTTGTCGATCTCGGCCGGCGTCGCGTCGGGTTCGACGGCCAACTCGCGGTAGAGCTTGCGCTTGTCGGCCATTGCCGGATCTCTCCCTGGGGCAGGGCGCCCGGCCGTTCCGCAGGGAAGGATGGGCATGGAAAGGAAGCGCCGCGAAGCGGCGCGTCGCCACTATCCACGGCTGGCCGGCAATGTCCACCGCACGATGGCCGGCCGCCCGCCCGCTCAGCCGCCGAACAGGCGGTCGAGCAGGTTGCGGCGGTGCGGGCGCGCCTGGTAGACGCCCGCCTGGCCGTCCTCGCCGACCGCGGCCGGCGGCACCGGGGCGCCGCGCTCGGCGCCATAGGACGGGTCGCCCTCGCGATAGATGCGCGCGCCCGGCGGCGGGTTCTGGTAGTCGCCGCCGTCGCTCCAGGAGCCGTCGGCGGCCTCGGGGTCGTTGTAGCCGCCATAATCGGGCTGGCTCGCCTGCTGGTCGCGATATTGCGGCTGCTGCTGGCCGCCCGGCTGACCTTGCTGCTGGCCTTCATAGGACGGCTGTTGCTGGCCCTGATAGGTGGGCTGTTGCTGTTGCTGCGACGGCGGCGGGCCGCTGCCGACCACCTGGCCGTATTCATCGACCAGCCCGCCCTGCTCGGGGCCGACATACTGGCCGTTCTGGTAGAGCTCCTGCGCTGTCTCGGCCGGGTCGCGATAGGCATAGTTGCCCGGCAGCGCCGCGACCGCGACGCCCTTGTGCGCCTCGGTCATGAAGCGGTTCCAGATCTGCGCCGGCAGGCTGCCGCCGGTCATCCGCTTGGTCGGCTTCGAATCGTCGTTGCCGAGCCAGACGCCGGTGGTGAGGTTGGCCGTGTAGCCGATGAACCAGGCGTCGCGCGAATCATTGGTGGTGCCGGTCTTGCCGGCCGCCTGCCAGCCGGCGATCGCCGCCTTGCGGCCGGTGCCGCGCTGCAGCGTGTCGGTCATCATGCTGTTCATCATGCCCACATAGAGCGGGTCGATGATCTGCGTCGCCTTGGTGGCGGGATGCTCGTAGAGCGTCTTGCCGGCGACGTTCTTCACCGTGGCGATGACATGCGGCTTGGCGCCATAGCCGCCATTGGCGAAGGGCACATAGGCGTCGGTCAGCTCCAGCAGATTCACTTCCGAGGTGCCGAGCGCGATCGACGGGTTGGGCTGCAACGGCGAATTGATGCCGAGCCGCTCCGCCGTCTTGATGACGCGGTCCGGGCCGACCTCGTTGGCGAGCTGCACGGCGACGGTGTTGATCGAGAGCGCGAGGGCGGTCTGCAACGAGACCGGACCCTTGTACATCTTCTCGTAGTTCTTCGGCTCCCAGTTGCCGATGCGGGTCGGCTCGTCGACGCGGATCGTCTCCGGCACCATGCCGTATTCGAGCGCCGACAGGTAGACGAACGGCTTGAAGGCGGAGCCCGGCTGGCGCTTCGCCTCGACGGCGCGGTTGAACTGGCTCTTCTGGTAGTCGCGGCCGCCGACCATGGCGCGCACGGCGCCGGTGCCGTCGATCGCCACCAGGGCGCCCTGCGACACGCCGAACGACTTGCCGCTCTTGTCGAGCGCCTCGGTCAGCGCCTTGCCGGCGCTCTCCTCGAGATGCGGATCGATCGTCGTCTCGACGATCACGTCCTGGTCGAGCGCGCCGACAACTTCCGGCACCAGGTCGGCGACCCAGTCGGCGACATAGCGGCCGGCGCCGCCTTCGCCCTCGGGCTGCGCCTTGACGGTGATCGAGGCGGCTTCCTTCTGCTGCGCGGCGGTGATGAAGCCCGCCTCGCGCATCGCGCCGAGCACGACATTGGCGCGCGAATTGGCGGCGACCGGATCGCTGGTCGGCGCATAGCGCGACGGCGCCTTGAGCAGGCCCGCCAGCATCGCCGCTTCCTTCAGCGAGATGTCGCGGGCCGACTTGCCGAAATAGCGCCGCGACGCCGCGTCGACGCCATACGTTCCGGCCCCGAGATAGACTCGGTTCAGGTAGGACTCCATGATCTGCGCCTTGGAGTATTTCGTCTCCAGCCAGATCGCCATGATCGCTTCCTGGATCTTGCGGTCCATGGTGCGTTCCGGCTTCAGGAACAGGTTCTTGGCGAGCTGCTGGGTGACGGTCGAGCCGCCCTGCACGACGTCGCCGGAGCGGAAATTGATGTAGGCGGCGCGCAGCAGGCCGAGCGGATCGATGCCGAAATGGCTCTGGAAGCGCCGGTCCTCGATCGCCATCACCGCCTGGCTCAGATAGGGCGGCAGTTCCTCCAGCCGGACGGATTCGCCGCCCGTATCGCCGCGATTGGCGATCAGCGTGCCGTCATTGGCGAGGATCTTGATGTTGGGCGGCCGCTTCGGCACCGACCAGTTGGCCGTCGAGGGCAATTGCGTCGCGTACCAGGCGATGCCGCCGGCCAGCGCGATCGTGCCCCAGAACATCAGGATCACGGTCCACTTGATGCCGCGCCGGATCCATTTTCCCACGCCCGAGCCGCCGGACGACCGCTTGCGGCCGCCAGAGCGCGCCTTCTTGCGGGCTGGCGCCTTGCTGCGGCGGGGCTTGGAGCGACGGGATTCGGCCATGGGGTCATCTTCACCGAGATCGATGAATTCCGCATCTTCAATGTCGATCAGGGGGCCGGTCTCGCCGGGGCGGTCGCGGCGATCGGCGGCGCCGAGATCGCCCTCGCGCCGCTCGCGGCCAGCGCTCGGGCCGGGCCCCGGATCCGCCTGCTCGCGGCGGCGCTCGGTCCGCTCCAGCGACTTGCCGGGCTCGCGCCGTTCGCCCGCGCCAGCCTTCGGCTCCGTCTTCGCACTGGCCTTCGGATTGCGGGATTCCGCCTCGTACTGGTCCCAGCCGAGATCGTCCCAGTCGCTGTCGTCCCAGTCGGCATCGTCCGTCTTTTCCGCAGCGCTCCTGCCGAAGCTCGGCTCGCTCCGCGCCTGGCGATCCGAAGCGGGCTCGCCGCGTTCGGCGCCAAAGCCGGGCTCTACGCGCGCCTTGCCGAATTCGGGTTGCGCGCGTTCCGCGCCGAAGGCCGGCTCGCTGCGCTGGCCGCCGAAGCCCGGTTCGCTGCGCTGGTCGCTGAAGCTCGGATCGCTGCGTTCCTGACGCGGGCGGCTCCGCTCGGCGCGTGGTGCGTAGTGGCCGCCGGCCGTCCGGTCCTCGGCGCCGAGGCGGATGTCGAAGGCGCCCTCGTCGCTGTCGTTCGGCTTGTCGAGCGCCGGCTCGATCCGTTCGTTCCGCGGCGGTCTCGCCATGCCTGTTTCGTCTTCCAGTCCAAGGGGTGGTGAGGCGCGGGGCGCCGGAAAATGCGTCGAACGCATCCTTACCGGTCCGAATGCTCCCTGAATGCGGCGATTTAAGGGGAATTGGCACTTGCCCACCACTCTTCGCGGCGGCGGCGGAGGGGAGCGCCGGTAACGGCCGGCGGGAGGCTGTGACCCGCGTAACAGCGCCGGGAACGAAGATGGATAATGTTCCGTTAAACAGCAGGTCGTTGGAAGGAGACCGCAATGGCACAGGTAGCGGAATTGACAGGACAGCAGGCGACAATGCGCATCGCGGCGACTTTGGCGGCCTCGACGACGATCGTCCTCTTCCTCGGCAGCAAGGCGCCACTCGAGCCGGCGGCGGCGCTGGCCGCGCTGGCCCCGATCGCCCTCTGCGCGCTGCTCTACCTTGCCGGCGCGCTTGCCGCGGTCAGCGTCATGAGCCTGTCGCGCCGGCCGATCCTCGGCGCCGCGGCGCTGACCGGCATCGCCCCGTTCGGGCCGCTGCTGCCGCCCTCCGAGGACTGGGCGCTTTTCGCCGCCTTCGCCATCCTGGGCCTGCTCACCGCTTCCAGCCTGCGCGCCGTCGTCGCCGCCTTCGCCCGCGAGCGGCTCGGCAGCCTGTGCGGCGCCTTCGGCCTCGGCCTGGTCGTCGCCATCGCCGCCGGCGCCGGCCTCACCGAGGGCCCGCTGATGCAGATGGTGCTGGCGCTGACGGGCATCGCCGCCTGTCTCGCCGTCGCCAGCGTCGTCGCGACGAGCCCGGTCCCGGTCGCGCCTGTCCGGCTCCGCTGACCGTTCCCGGCCGACAGCACGATGGCAGCAGAACCGTTGTCATCGTATCGGCCGCTGTAGCCAAACCGGATGCTCGCGGGCATAGTCCGCGCATGTCAGACACGCTCGCTTCCGCCATCCAGTCCCGCCCCGTCCAGAAAGGCGATCACGTCTTTCTCGTCGATGGCTCCTCCTACATCTTCCGCGCCTATCACGCGCTGCCGCCCCTGACGCGCAAGTCCGACGGCCTGCCGGTCGGCGCGGTCGCCGGCTTCTGCAACATGCTGTGGCGGCTGCTGAAGGACGCGAACGAGACCGGCGTCAAGCCGACCCATCTCGCCGTCATCTTCGACCATTCCTCGACCACCTTCCGCAATGCGCTCTACGACCAGTACAAGGCCCAGCGCCCGGAGCCGCCGGAGGACCTGCGCCCGCAATTCGGGCTGATTCGACAGGCCGTCGTCGCCTTCAACGTGCCGTCGATCGAGCAGGAAGGTTTCGAGGCCGACGACCTGATCGCCACCTACACGAAGCAGGCGGTGGCGGCCGGCGCGGATGTGACGATCGTTGCCTCCGACAAGGATTTGATGCAGCTGATCGAGCCGGGCGTGCTGATGCTCGACACGATGAAGGGCAAGACGATCGGCCGCGACGAGGTGATCGAGAAATTCGGCGTGCCGCCGGAGAAGGTCGTCGACGTGCAGGCGCTCGCGGGCGATTCGGTCGACAATGTCCCCGGCGTGCCGGGCATCGGCATCAAGACGGCGGCGCAGCTGATCGAGACCTATGGCGATCTCGAGACGCTCCTGAACCGGGCCGAGGAAATCAAGCAGCCGAAGCGGCGCGAGGCGCTGATCGCCAATGCCGAGCTGGCGCGCATCTCGATGCGGCTCGTCACGCTCGACCGCGACGTGCCCCTGAACGAGCCGATCGACCGGCTCGGCGTGCGGCCCGTCATCGGCGAGCAGCTGATCTCGTTCCTGAAGGCGATGGAGTTCACCACGCTGACCGGCCGCGTCGCCGCCGCGACAGGGGTCGAATCCGGCGCGGTCGAGGCGAGCGGCGCGCTGGTCGCGAAGGGGCGTCAGGCCGATGCCGCTGCGCCCGTCCTCGGCCCCGACGGTATGCCGCAGCCGGCGATCGAGGATATTGGCGGTCTGACGCCCTCCGGCCTCGCCGCCGCGCGCGCCGCCGCCGTCAAGGCGGTCCCGTTCACCCATTCCGGCTATGAGGTCGTGACGACGGAGGACAGGCTTTGGGCCTGGGTGGCGCGCGCCACCGAGCTCGGCGTCGTCGCCGTCGACACCGAGACCACCTCGCTCGATCCGATGCAGGCGGAGCTCGTCGGCGTCTCGCTCGCCGTTGCGCCGAACGAGGCCTGCTACATCCCGCTCGGCCATCGCGGTGAGGGCGATGGCCTCTTCACCGAGGGTCTGCTGCCCGGCCAGCTCGAGATCCGCACGGCGCTCGCCATCCTGAAGCCGCTGCTCGAGGACCGCGCCGTGCTCAAGGTGGCGCAGAACCTCAAATATGACTGGCTGATCCTCGCGCGCTACGGCATCGACACGGCGCCGTTCGACGACACCATGCTGATCTCCTACGTGCTCGATGCCGGCCGCGGCACGCATGGCATGGACCCGCTGTCGGAAAAGTGGCTCGGCCACAAGCCGATCTCGTTCGACGACGTCACCGGCAAGGGCAAGTCGCGCATCACCTTCGACCGCGTGCCGATCGAGCGCGCCAGCGAATATGCCGCCGAGGATGCCGACGTCACGCTGCGGCTCTGGCAGGTGCTGAAGCCGCGCCTCGCCGCCGAGGGCATGGCCACCGTCTACGAGACGCTGGAGCGGCCGATGGTGCCGGTGCTCGCCTCGATGGAGCGGCGCGGCATCTCGATCGACCGCGCCATCCTTTCGCGCCTCTCCGGCGAGTTCGCGCAGAAGGCGGGCGCGCTCGAGGCCGAGATCCAGGAGCTGGCCGGCCAGCCCTTCAATGTCGGCTCGCCGAAGCAGCTCGGCGACATCCTGTTCGGCGTGATGGGCCTGCCGGGCGGCACCAAGACGGCGACCGGCGCCTGGGCGACCGGCGCCAGCATCCTCGAGGACCTGGCCGAGCAGGGCTACGAGCTGCCGCAGAAGATCCTCGACTGGCGCCAGCTCTCCAAGCTGCGCTCGACCTATACCGACGCGCTGCCGACCTACCTGCATCCCGAGACCAGGCGCGTCCACACCTCCTACGCGCTGGCGGCGACGACGACGGGCCGCCTGTCCTCGTCCGAGCCGAACCTGCAGAATATCCCGGTCCGCACCGAGGCGGGCCGCAAGATCCGCGCCGCCTTCATCGCCGAGCCCGGCCACAAGCTGGTCTCGGCCGACTATTCGCAGATCGAGCTGCGGCTGCTCGCCGAGATCGCCGACATCCCGCAATTGAAGAACGCCTTCGCCGAGGGCATCGACATCCACGCGCTGACGGCGTCGGAGATGTTCGGCGTGCCGGTCGAGGGCATGCCTTCGGAAGTGCGCCGTCGCGCCAAGGCGATCAATTTCGGCATCATCTACGGCATCTCGGCCTTCGGCCTCGCCAACCAGCTGTCGATCGCCCGCGACGAGGCCGGCGCCTATATCAAGCGCTATTTCGAGCGCTTCCCGGGTATCCGCGACTACATGGAGGAGACGAAGCGGATCTGCCGCGACCTCGGCTATGTCACGACCCTGTTCGGCCGCCGCTGCCATTATCCCGAGATCACCTCGAAGAATGCCTCGATCCGCGCCTTCAACGAGCGCGCCGCGATCAACGCGCGCCTGCAGGGAACGGCCGCCGACATCATCCGCCGCGCCATGATCCGCGTCGAGCCGGCGCTGGAAGCGGCCGGCCTCAACGCCCGCATGCTGCTGCAGGTGCATGACGAACTGATCTTCGAGGTGCCGGACGCCGAGGTCGAGCCGACGCTGGCGCTGGTCACCCGTATCATGGAGAACGCGCCCAGCCCGGCGGTGGCGCTCAGCGTGCCGTTGAACGTCGACGCCCGCGCCGCCGACAACTGGGACGAGGCGCACTGATATTCGGCTTAGCCTCTCCTTCACCTCTCCCATGGGGAGAGGTCGGCCCGAAGGGCCGGGTGAGGGGCTGAGGCCCATCCGGTGAGATCGCAACCCCTCACCCGCCGGCCCGCGGCCGTCGACCTCTCCCTCAGGGAGAGGTGAAGGGGTGCCTGTGTCACATAACAAGGCGCGGCCGCAGGGCCGCGCCTTTGTTTTTTGGGAAAGAGCCTATTCGGCCGGGACGGGGGACGCTTCGCTCTCGGCGTGGACGAACTTGCCGCCCGCGCCCCAGGACGCCGCCGCCGCGATCAGGTTCAGGATCATCGAGAAGGTGAAGGCGAAGACGAGGCCGTGCATGAACGGCGCCGCCATCAGATGCGGGAAGAAGGTCTTGCCGGTGATCTCGGCGACGCTCGCCGGCGGCAGCGTCGCGAGCACGTCCGGCGACAGCAGTTCGCCCATCGGGTTGTAGCCGAGGAAGGCGGCGAACAGGCTCGCCACCGCCGGCGCGGAGGCCGCGTGATGGGCGACCGCCTGCGGCACCTGCTCGGCGATCAGCGCCGCTTCCATCGCGCCCGGCAATTGCTCGGTCAGGCCGAGAATCATCAGGCTGAAGAAGATGCCGATCGAGAGCACCTGGCCGGCGTTCAGCGTCGTCGCCCGCATGCCGGCCGCCTGGCCGCGCTCGGCCGCCGGCACCGAGTTCATGATCGCCGTCGAATTCGGCGCCACGAACAGGCCGGAGCCGAGGCCGTTCAGGAACAGCAGCGCCGCGAACAGCGGATAGCTGAAATCGGGCGGCAGCATCATCAGCGCGGCGAAGCTCAGCGCGCCGATCAGCATGCCGCCGACGGCGAAGGGCCGGGCGCCGTGATGGTCGGAGAGATAGCCGGAGACCGGGGTCGCCACCAGGAAGCCGACGGTGAGCGGCAGCATGAAGATGCCGGCCCAGAGCGGCGTCTCCTCGAAGGAATAGCCGTGCAGCGGCAGCCAGATGCCCTGCAGCCAGATGATCAGCATGAACTGCAGGCCGCCGCGGCCGATCGAGGCGCTGAGGCTGGCTAGGTTGCCGAGCGAGAACGGCCGGATGCGGAACAGCTTCAGGTCGAACATCGGGAAGGCGACGCGGCTCTCGACGATCAGGAAGGCGACGATCAGCGCCAGGCCGACGCCGAGAAGCGTCAGCACTTCCGGGCTGCCCCAGGCCATGGCCGAGCTGCCATAGGGCTGGATGCCCTCGGTGATGCCGATCAGGACGAGGATCAGGCCGATGCCGAAGGTGAGGTTGCCGGCCCAGTCGACCGGGCGGCGGCGCGGCGTGGTGCGATCCCTGAGCTTCCAGTAGGCCCAGACCGTGCCGATGACGCCGAACGGCACGTTGATCCAGAACACCAGCTGCCAGTCGATGTCGGCGAGCAGGCCGCCGATCAAAAGGCCGATGAACGAGCCGCCGATCGCCGCCACCGTGTTGATGCCGAGCGCCAGCCCGCGCTGGTCCTGCGGAAAGGCATCGGTGAGGATCGCGGTGGAGTTCGCCATCAGCATGGCGCCGCCGACGCCCTGGATGACGCGCACGCCGATCATGTACCAGGCGGCGAGCGCGCCGCCGCCGCTCGGGATCAGGCTGAGCGCCACCGCGCAGATGGTGAAGATGAGAAAGCCGAGATTGTAGATCCGGGCGCGGCCGAGTGCGTCGCCGAGCCGGCCGAAGGTCACCACCAGCACCGAGGTCGCGACCATGTAGCCCATGATCGACCAGAGCAGGATGTTGACGTTGGAGGGTTCGAGCGGCTTGAGGCCGACGCCGCGGAAGATCGCGGGCAGGCTGATCAGGAGGATCGAGCCGTTGATCGACGCGGCGAGCATGCCGAGCGTCGTGTTGCTGAGCGCGACCCATTTGTAGTTCGCCGGGCGCGCGGCGTGGTGTTCGGCTTGCATTCTTGTGGCCCCGAGGGGCCTTTTTGGGGTTCGTCCGCGGCGGAGCTGCGGACGAACGACAGAAAGCGCGCCCTATTGATATGATCGGGATATAGTAAGTTACCCTGACCTAATCATCGATAGGCCCACAGGTCGGCCGATCGCAAGGGCTCTGGCTTCAAAATCTCGTGACGGCCGATGCGGCCTGCTGGCTAGCCGACGCCTTCCACGGACTCGAAGCCCTCGAAGTTCGGATGGCCGAGGAACATCGGCTTGCGGTCGCCGGCGCCCTTGTGGGAATCGCGGAACTGCTGCGACTTGGTCCAGGCGACGAAGTTCTCCTGGGTCTGCCAGACGGTGTGCGACGAATAGAGCGTGTGGTCTTCCGCCGTGGCGCCCTTCAGCAGGTTGAAGGAGACGTAACCTTCCATCTCATGGAGGTTGCGCGGGCGGTTGCGCCAGACTTCCTCGAACTCGGCTTCCATGCCCTTGATGACTTTGAAGCGGTTCATGGCGATGTACATGATGGATCTTCCGTTTGCGTGCCGATGAGGTGCGTGTGGGTGTGCGCCGGCAATCCGGCAAAAAAAGGAGGAGGGAGGACCGTCGCCGGCCTTCCCTCCTCACACCTGCCCGTCGTCACCACACCGCCGGGCCGGTGTATTCAGATCCGGCTCAGAACTGCATCTTCGCCGTCAGCAGGACGGTGCGGCCGCGGCCGGTGTCGCCGGTCCAGCTGCTCAGCGTCGACAGGGCAGGGGTGTAAGCCTTGTCGAAGATGTTGGTCACGTTGAGCGACAGGTCGAGGCCGTTGTCGAACTTGTAGTTGGCGAAGGCGTCGACCAGCGTGTAGGCGTCCCAGTCGGCGACGGTGGAGCCGAAGAAGCCCTGGCCGGCGTCGGTGTTGCCGACATAGTTGACGCGGCCGCCGACCGTCAGGCGACGCTCCAGGAAGCGGGCGCCGGCGGTCAGAGCGAAGACGTTGTCCGGCAGGTAGCTCGCGACGCCGAGGCCGTTCTGGGTCGGCGGCAGGTTCGATTCCGCATGGGTGTAGGACACGTTGGCGAAGGCGAAGCCGGCGTCATAGAGAGCCTCGAGTTCGAGACCCTTGATGACCGAGGTGCCGGGCGTGTTCACGAACCACCAGACATAGCCGACGTTCTGGACGGCGATGTAGTTCTCGATGTTCTGGTAGTAGTAGTTGGCCTTCAGGCGGAAGATGTCGCCTTCGGTCAGCAGGCCGTCCTTCTTGATGTTGGCGCCGAATTCCCAGCCCTTGGCGATTTCCGGCTCCAGGAACGGGTTCGGGCTGTAGCTGTTGGTCGGGCCGCTACCCGGATGGATGCCGCCCAGCATGGTCTCGCTGATCGTCGGCGCGCGGAAGGTCTCCGCATAGGTCACGTAGGGCTGCAGCCACTCATAGGGGTTGAGCGCCAGGGTGATGCGGGGATCGACGCGGCCTTCCGACTGGTCGAGGTCGTAATTGCCCGCCGGCAGGCCGGCCAGATTGTTGCTCGGCACGTTGGTGGTGCCGTCGAGCGTGTAGAAGTCGTAGCGAAGGCCGGCGATCACGTCGACGATGTTGTAGGTGAAGGTCGTCTCCGAGAAGACGCCGCCGATGCCGCTGTTGCCGCTCGGATTGACGCCACCTTCGCTGTTCGGCGTCCAGGTGTTGTAGGCGTCGACGTCGTCGTGGAAGTACTCGACGCCATAGGTCGAGCTGACGGCGACGTTGCCGAGGTTGAACTTCGAGGTGTTGGACAGGTCGAAGCCGATGCCGAGGTCCTCGATGACGCGGCCGGACGTCGTGTTGGCGGTGCCGGCGGCGTTGTCGCCATAGGTCATCTTGACGTCATTGACGTAGAAATGGCCGGAGACGTTGACCAGTTCGCTGTCCGGATCCCAGTTGAAGCCGGCGGTGTAGGTGTCCGACCGGATGTTCTGGTTGTAGGAATTGGCGAGGAAGTCGTTGGTGTAGAGCACTGCGCCGACATTGACGGTCAGGTCGTCGGTCGGGGCGAACTCGCCCTTGACCAGGCCCGACAGGCGATCCTGGCCGGTATAGGGCACCTCGATGCCGTCGCCGTTCTTGTAGTTGTCGGGGTTGGCGTAGCTGATCGCGCCGGCGATCGCCGCGCCGCCGCCGGCCGAGCGCACCGCGCCGGCCGCCATTTCCGAGAAGCCGACGCCGTTGCTGCCCCAGGTCAGCGTCGCGAGCGCGCCCCAGTTCTTGCCGTCGGTCAGGATGTCGTCGACGCCGAGCGTGCGGACATTGGCCGAGCCGACCAGCGCGCCGGCGCCGCCGGCGGTCGAGATCGCGCCGCGGGTGACGTCGACGCCGGCGACCAGAGCCGGGTCGACATAGGCGAAGCCCTGCGCCTCGTGGCCGGTGAAGCGGAAGTTCTGGCGGACGCCGTCGATCATGGTGTTGACGCGGCCCGAGCCTTCGAGGCCGCGGATGTTCACCGAGAGACCGGCGTTCTGGATCGAATCGCGCGAGAAGGTGCCGGGCATGGCGCGCAGCACGTTGCCGAGGTTGCGCTGGCCGAACAGCTGGATCTCGTCCTCGCCGGCCGAGCTGACGGGCGCCGGGGTCGCGAACGGGTTCTTCCAGCCTTCCGGCGCGGCGGTCACCGTGATCGGCGCCAGGAAGCTGGTCTGGCCCTTGGCGGCCTTCTTCTTCAGCTCTTCGTCGGTTTCCGAGCTGTTGGCGGTCGGCGCGGCGGCGGACTGCGCCTTCGCAACGGTCGCGGAAAAGGCAGCGAGGAGGGCTGCGGCCGTACCAGCCATCAGCCAAGTCTTATGTCGAGCGACACGCATGCGAGCCCCATAGGCGTTCTGTAGGTGGAAGGCCTGGCTGGCTGTCCGGGGCCCGCTCGATGCGGGGCGCGCGGCACTGGCGTGCTTGGCGGAATGCCGGTCGTCCGCGGCTCCCCCGAGGGCGGCCGAACCGGCGCAGTGATCTTTCACTTGCGGAGATACGAAAAGGTGAGTACGTCAGTCAACTAAATTGTTGCGAATAGTTCGCAAGTTTAGAATGACTCGAAATTGCCGCCACCCAGGCAATCCGGTGGAGCTGACATGCACGACACATTTTCGGCCGCAGAAGCGCTGGACTCGCCCGCCCCGGGCTCCGGTCCGCGCGTGATTGCCAGTGAAGAACTGCTTCGGGGAGCGCGGGAAATCATCATTCGCCATGTCGGCGAGGATTACAGGCTGCGCCTCACCCGGGCCGGCAAGCTCATATTGAACAAGTAGACGGGATCAATCATGAGGCTCGCGCACTCTCCCCTGCATTTCGGCCTGGCTCGCTCGGTCGAGCGCCTGGCAGGTCGTCGCTTCCAGTTCCTCTTTGGCCTGGCCTTCGCCATCGTCATCACCTGCGGCGCCATCGTCCAGTCGGTCGCGGCCGAGCGGGTGATCGAGGACGCCACCGGCCGCAAGGTCACGATCGGCTCGACGGACCGCATCGTCACCATCGGCGGTGACATCACCGAGATCGTCTATGCGCTCGGCGCCGGCGACCGCATCATCGCCCGCGACACCACCTCGTCCTATCCGCCCGAGGCGAACGCCAAGCCGGATGTCGGCTACATGCGCGCGCTGTCGGCCGAGGGTGTGCTCTCGGTCAAGCCGGACCTGATCATCGCCGTCGAGGGCTCCGGCCCGAAGGACGCGATCACCCTGCTCGAATCCGCCTCGGTGCCGATCGTCATCGTGCCGGAGCGCCGCTCGGGCGACAGCATCATCGCCAAGGTCCGCCTGATCGCCGACATCCTCGGCGAGACGGAGAAGGGCGACAAGATCGCCAACGACCTGGCCACCAAGTTCAAGGCGCTTGAGACGGCGATCGCCAGGATCCCGGAAAACGAGCGCAAGAAGGCCGTCTTCGTGATGAGCCTGAACGGCGGCAAGCCGCTCGCGGCCGGCCACAACACGGCCGCCGATTCGATGATCGCGCTTGCCGGCGGCGTCAATCCGATGGCCGCCGTCGAGGGCTACAAGCCCGCCTCCGACGAGGCGCTGATCGCCGCCGCCCCGGAGGTCGTCGTGATGATGAATTCGCAGTCGGTGCCGGATCCGGACGTCGTGTTCGATTCGCCGGCGCTGCGCGCCACGCCCGCCGCCCGCGACAAGGCGCTGGTGGCGATGGACGGCCTCTATCTGCTCGGCTTCGGTCCGCGCACGGCCGATGCGGCGCGCGACCTCGCCCACGCGCTCTATCCGAAGCTCGACCTTCCCGAGTGGCCGGCGGCGAACTGATGAGCCTCGTGATGACAGCGCCGATCGCCGGCGACCGTCGCGGCCGGGCGCGGGTGGTGACCGCCGCCCTCGTCCTGCTGCTTCTCGCCGTCTGCGTGATCTCGGTGTGCGTCGGTCCGTCCGGCCTGTCGACGGCGGAGGTGGCGGGCCTGCTTTCCGATGCGCTTGCCGGCCGCTTCGACGCGATCAACACCGTCAACCACGTCATCCTGTTCGACATCCGCATCCCGCGCACGCTGCTCGGCGCGATGGTCGGCGCGGCGCTGGCGCTGGCCGGCGCGATGATGCAGGGCCTGTTCCGCAACCCGCTCGCCGATCCCGGCCTCGTCGGCGTCTCGGCCGGCGCGGCGCTCGGCGCGGTGCTGGTGATCGTGCTCGGCGGCGCCTTCCTCGCCCCGGTGATGGATTTCCTCGGCATCGGCGCGCTGCCGATCGCCGCCTTCTTCGGCGGTCTCGGCACCACGCTGCTGCTCTATTCGATCGCGACCCGGCGCGGCCAGACCTCGGTCGGCACCATGCTGCTCGCCGGCATCGCGCTCGGCGCCATCGCCGGCGCCATCACCGCCTATCTCGTCTTCCGCAGCAACGACTTCCAGCTGCGCGAGCTGACCTTCTGGTCGATGGGCGGCCTTGGCGGCGCCACCTGGCACAAGATCCTGCTGACGCTCCCCTTCGTCATCGGCGTCTTCATCGCCATGCCGTTCACGGCGCGGGGGCTCGACGCCCTGGTGCTGGGCGAGGCGGAAGCCCGCCATCTCGGCTTCAACACGCAGTTCCTGAAGAGCCTGATCATCCTGGTGGTGGCGCTCGCGGTCGGCGTGTCGGTGGCCTTCGCCGGCATCATCGGCTTCGTCGGCATCGTCGTGCCGCATGTGCTGCGCCTGGTGATCGGCCCGGAGCACCGCACGCTGCTGCCGGCGACGGCGCTGCTCGGCGCGACGCTGCTGATCGTCGCCGACATGGTCTGCCGGACGATCGTCGCCCCGGCCGAACTGCCGATCGGCATCGTCACCGCCACCATCGGCGCGCCCTTCTTCCTGTCGATCCTGCTCAGGAAGCGCGGCGTCATCGACCTCTAGGGCGGCAACGCCCCGACCTGAACCGTGGAGCTGCGGCCGCCCGGCGGCCGCGCTCCTCCGAACCGGAAGCCGTCATGCTCGAAGTCGAAGCCCTCACCGTCCGCGCCGGCCAGCGCGCCATCCTCGACAATGTGTCGCTGCGCGTGAAGCCGGGCGAACTGACGGCGGTGGTCGGGCCGAACGGCGCCGGCAAGTCGACCATCCTGAAGGCGGTGACGGGCGAGCTGCGCTCGGCCTCCGGCTCGATCCGGCTCGACGGCAGGAACCTCTCCGCCTATCGGCCCTATGAGCTGGCGCAGCGCCGCGCCGTGCTGCCGCAGGCCTCGTCGCTCGCCTTTCCCTTCACCGTGCACGAGGTCGTCCGCCTCGGCACCAGCGGCGCGCTGAACCCGGCGGCCCGCGCCGCCCGCGTCGCCGCCGCGCTCTCCCGCGTCGACCTGAACGGCTTCGGCGGCCGCTTCTTCCAGGAGCTCTCCGGCGGCGAGCAGCAGCGCGTCCATCTCGCCCGCGTGCTCTGCCAGGTCTGGGAGCCGGTCGTGGCCGGCGTGCCGCGCTATCTGTTCCTCGACGAGCCGACCGCGAGCCTCGATCTCCGCCACCAGCTGCTCACCCTCGACACGGCGCGAAGCTTCGCCCGCGCCGGCGGCGGCGTCGTCGCCATCCTGCACGATCTGAACCTCGCCGCGCTCTATGCCGACAAGATCCTCGTCGTCAGCGCCGGCCGGATCGCCGCGAGCGGCACCCCGCGCGAGGTGCTGACCGACGCGATGATGCGTTCCGTCTTCGGCGTCAGCGTCCATGTCGGCGGTGTGCCGACCGACGCGCCCTTCATCCTGCCGCACAGCGCCCACGCCGCCTGAGCGGCGGCCTCCCGTCCCGGCCGCGCGGCCCAGAGCGTTTCCGGCGAACAACCTGCCCGAAGGGGAGGGGCGCGTCGCCATGCCGATTCCCTCCGGCGGGAACAGGCTCTAGATTGCGCCTCCCGAAACCGCGGACAGGGATTCGAACATGGCAGTCAGGAAGCCGGTCAGGAAGCCGTCGCCGGAGCGCACGGTACTGATCATCGACGTCGGAACCTCGTCGGTGAAGGCTGCGCTGTTCGACGAGACGGGCCGCACCCTGCGCTCGGCCGATACGCCGATCGTGACCGCCGTGCCGCATCCCGGCTGGGCGGAGCAGGATCCGGCCGCCTGGTGGAAGGCGACCGTTGACGCCGTCCAGGCGCTCGCCATCGACATCCAGCCGATCGCCATCACGCTGACCGGCTCGATGCAGAACGTCATCCTGCTCGGCCGCGACGGCGCCAGCGTGCGGCCGGCGCTGCTCTATAGCGACGCCCGCGTGACGGCGGCCGAGATCGCGGCCGTGAAGGCGCAGCTGCCGCCCGATTTCGAGAACCGCATTGGCAACCGCGCCGAGCCGGCGCTCTGCCTGTTCCGGCTCGACTGGCTGCTCAACCACGAGATCGACACCATGACGGCGGTCGAGCGCGTGCTGTTCGGCGCCAAGGACGCCGTGATCCACCGCATGACCGGCCGCGCCGTCGTCGATCCGACCTGCGCCACCACCACCGGCCTGCTCAATCTCGCCGAGCGGCATTGGGACGCGACGATCCTCGGTTCCATCGGCCTGTCGCTCCGGATCCTGCCCGACATCCTCGATGCCGACGCGCTCGCCGGGCCGCTGCTGCCGGAGCCCGCGGGCGCGCTTGGCCTGAAGCCCGGCATTCCCGTCTATGTCGGCGCCGGCGATGGCGGGGCCACCGCCTGGGGCACGTCGAGCGAGCAGCACGACCGGCCGCACGCCTATCTCGGCACCACCGGCTGGATCGCCGCCACCATGCCCCATTCGGTGGCGAAGCCGCCGCGCGATGCCTATACGCTCGCCGCTCCTGTCGGCACCGACGTCATCGTCATCTCGCCCTTCCTCGCCGCAGGGCTCGCCATCGACTGGTTCGCCCATGTCGCCGGCCGGCCGGTCGCCGAGCTCTATGCGGCGGCAGAGGCGCAGGACGCCAACCCGCCGGGCGCGCTGTTCCTTCCCTATCTGATCGGCGAGCGGGCGCCGTTTTCCGATCGCGCCGTGCGCGGCGCCTTCTTCGGCCTCGATCGCGATCACGCGCCGGAAGCGCTGGCCTATGCCGTGCTTGAAGGGCTTGCTCACGCCATCCGCGACAATCTCGACGCGCTGCCGATCAAGCCCGCCACCATCGCGCTCGCCGGCGGCGTCGCCGGCAGCCTGACGGTGGCGCATCTGATCGCCGACGTCACCGGCGCCAGGGTCACCGTTCCGGCCGCTTCGCGCATCGTCACCGCCTATGGCGCCTTCCGCATCATCGCGCCGATCATCGGGCTCGCGCCGAAGGGCGGCTCGGCCGCCGCCAAGGCCGCGAGTGCGACCAGGGCGGGCGTCGGCGCCAAGAAGGCTGCGGGCAAGGCGGAAAAGTCGGCGGCCGGCAGCGACGAAACCGTCGTCAAGCCGAGGAAGGATCGGGCCAGACGGGCTGCCCGGCGCTTTGCCGCCTATCGTGAGGCGGCGTCGCATGCGCGGGCGCTCGCCGCCGCGCTCGATCCGGCGCTCTGAGCCGCTTGCGCCCGGCGTGGCGGAAGCGATATCACTCTCCCCGCACCCAAGGGGAGAGTGAAAAAATGCGGGCTGGAATTCTTGGTTTGGCCTTGGCCGGTTTGATGGCCTCGACGGCTGGCGCCTTCGCCGCCGACGTGGCGGTGCTGACGCCGTATCAGAGCTCGGTCGCCACCAATCAGATGATCAACGTGTTCCAGGACAAGGCCAAGACGGCCGGCTGGAACGCCACGGTCGTCGACACGCGCGGCGACATGGGCCAGCTCGCCAGCCGCATCGAGGATGTCATCGCCGCCAAGGTCGCGGCGATCGTGCTCGTCAGCGTCGATCCGACCCAGATCCAGGATCAGGTCAACGCCGCCGCCGCTGCCGGCATTCCGGTCGTCACCATCGACGGCGCCAAGGCGCCGGGCGTCGTGCTCAACGTCACCTCGGACAATTTCGAGCTCGGCACCAAGCTGTCCGACTTCCTGTTCGGCAAGCTCGGCGGCAAGGGCAACATCGCCAAGTTCTACTATTCGGCCCATCCGGGCGTGCACCAGCGCGAGCTGGCGCTCGACGCGGCGCTGAAGAAGTACCCGGACATCAAGGTCGTCGCCGATCACTATGTCGTCGTGCCGGGCCCGGTCGACGACGCGCGCAAGACCACCGAGAACTGGCTGAAGAGCCAGGGCGACCAGATCGACGCGGTCTGGGCGGCCTGGGACGAGCCGGCGATCGGCGCGCAGCTGGCGATCGAGGCAGACAAGCCGGATTCGAAGATCATCATCGCCGGCATCGACGGCAATCCGCAGGCGGTCGAGCTGATCAAGTCGTGCTCGCACATCAAGGGCACGGTCAGCCAGGACTTCGACGCCATGGCCAGCCTCGCGGCCGAGGGCCTGACCGGCATTCTCGCCGGCAAGGCGCCGGAGAAGGCCGAGATCTACGCGCCGGCCAAGCTGATCACCCCGGAGACGCTGGGCGTCACCTGCCCGTGACATCGGATTCCTTTCTCGCGCTGGGCGGCCTCGTCAAGCACTTCGGCGCGACGAAAGCTCTCGATTCCGCCGATCTCGCGCTCCGCGCGGGGTCGGTGCATGCGCTTGTCGGCGAAAACGGCGCCGGCAAGTCGACCCTGATCAAGACGCTTTCCGGCCTCTACCAGCCCGATGCCGGCACGATCCGCCTCGATGGCGCCGACGTGACCATCGACGGCCCGCGCGCGGCCGAGGCGCTGGGTCTCCGCTTCATCCACCAGGAACTGAACCTGGTTCCGCATTTCGACGCCGTCGGCAATGCCTGGATCGGCCGCCGCCATCCGCGCCGCGGCCCGTTCATCGATCGCCGCGCCATGCGGGCGAAGGTATCCGAGGTGGCGGCGCGCATCGCCCCCGACCTGCCGCTCGACCGGCCGGCGGCGCGGCTGACGCCCGGCCAGCGTCAGATGGCGGAAATCGTTCGCGCGCTGATGGACCCCTGCCGCCTCGTCGTCATGGACGAGCCGACCTCCAGCCTGTCCGAGGGCGAGGCCGAGCGGCTGCACGCGATCGTGCGCCAGCTTTCGGCCGAGGGCTGCGCCGTTCTGTTCATCTCGCACCGGCTCGACGAGGTGCTCGACCTCTGCGACAGCTACACTGTGCTCAGAAACGGCCGCACGGTCGGCTTCGGCGCCGTCGCCAACACCAGCCGCGCCGGTCTGGTCGCGATGATGTCGGGGACTACGGGGGCGGGCTCTTCCACTCATTCACCTCTCCCAGGGGGCGAGGTCGGCCCGGAGGGCCGGGTGAGAGGGACAGGCCCCTCCGGCAACGCCGCAACCCCTCACCCGCCGGCTGCGCCGTCGACCTCTCCCGATGGGAGAGGTGAAAAGCCCGCGCTGGCCGCCGATCTCGCCTTCGGCCCGGGCGACGGTCGCGTCGCCCTTGCCGTGCGGCCGGGCGAGATCGTCGGCCTCTACGGCCTCGTCGGCGCCGGCCGTTCGTCGCTCCTGCGCACGCTCTGGGGCGCGACGCCGGGACGGGGGCTGATCGCGATCGACGGCCAGGTGCCCGGGCATGGGCCGGCCGGCCGCATCGCCGCCGGCTGCGCCTATGTGCCCGAGGACCGCCGCCGCGAGGGCCTCGCCAATTCGCTCTCGATCGAGAGCAATCTTTCGCTGGCTCACCTTTCCGATTTTCGCGCGGTCCCGCGCCTTCCGGTCCCGTCGCGCTCGAAAATCCGCAAATTCGCCAAGGCCACCGGCGCCCGTCTCCGCCTCGTCGCCGCCGGTCCGGACCGCTCGCCGGCGACGCTTTCCGGCGGCAACCAGCAGAAGCTGCTGTTCGGCCGCTGGCTCGGCCGCCCGATCCGCGCCCTGCTCGTCGACGAGCCGACGCGCGGCGTCGATGTCGGCGCCAAGGGCGAGATCCATGCCGAGATGCGCCGGATCGCCGCCGACAGCGCCGCCGTCCTGATGGCGACCAGCGACATCGAGGAACTCCTCGCCCTTTCCGGCCGCGTCCTCGTGCTCCATGCCGGTCGGCTGGTGGCCGAGCTCGACGGTTCCTCGCTCACCCGCGCGGCGGTCGTCGCCGCCGCCTTCGGCCATGCTCCGGACGAGCATCGGCCGCCCTCGGAACGCTCCGCATGACCTTCTTTCGCCGTTACGGCACGCTTCTGGCGCTGGCGCTGATCATCCTCGTCTTCGCCATCGCCTCGCCGCAGGCCTTCGGCTCGATGTCGAACCTCGTCAACATCACCCAGCAGATGGCGCTGCTCGCCATCGTCGCCATCGGCGCGACGCTGGTGATGGTGCTGGGCGAGTTCGACCTCTCCGTCTCCGCCGTCGTCTCCTGGGCCGGCATCGCCGCCGCCGCCCTGTTCGCGGCCGGCGTCGCCGTTCCCGTGGTGATGATCGTCGTCCTCGTCTCGGCGGTGGCGATGGGGGCCGTCTCCGGCTTCCTCGTCGCCCGCTACAAGGTGCCGAGCTTCATCGCCACGCTCGCCTTCGGCACGGTGATCGGCGGCTTGACCTTCTGGGTTTCCAACGGCGCCACCCTCTTTTCCGGCATTCCGGCCGGTTTTCGCGATCTCGGCCGCGGCACGCTCGCCGGCGTGCCCGTGCCGACGCTGTGGCTGATCGGCGTCGCGATCGTGTTCTGGCTGCTGCTCGACCAGACCGAGTTCGGCCGCCGGCTCTATGCGATCGGCGGCAATCGCGAGGCGGCGCGCCTGGTCGGCCTGCCGGTCCGGCGCGACATGGTCATCGCCTTCGCGCTCTGCGCGGCGCTCGCCGGCCTCGCCGGCCTGCTGCTGACGGCCCGCCTCGGCAGCGCGCATCCGACCGGCGGCGGCGGCTACCTGCTGCAGGCCTATGCGGCCGTCTTCCTCGGCATGACGGCGTTCCGCGAGGGCGAGCCGAGCGTGCCCGGCACGCTGGTCGGCGCGGCGATCATCGCCGTCGTCTCCAACGGCCTCACCATCCTCGGCGTGCCGAGCTTCCTGCAGGACCTGCTGACCGGCGCGATCATCCTGGCCGCCGTGCTGGTGCGCAATTTCGGCCGCGACGGCGATTGAGGTTCGCTTCGGCCGCCTTATCTTCCGTCCGTTGCCTTCCGGCTGCTTCTCCCACCACGGACGCATTGCGATGAGACAGGACGTCGAGATCAAGACCGCCGACGGCGCCGCCAGCGCCGCCCTGTTCGCCCCGGCCGGGCCGAACGCCACCCTTTCCGGCGTCATCCTCTACATGGACGCCTTCGGCCTCCGGCCGGCGCTCTACGGCATGGCCGAGAAGCTGGTGGATGCCGGCTATTTCGTCCTCGTGCCGGACCTCTTCTACCGGTCCGCGCCCTATGGGCCGTTCGACACCACCGCTTTCAGCAACGAGACGACGCGGGTCCAACTGCGGGCGATGTTGCAGGCGACGACCCAGGCGATGACCGAGCGCGACGGCGCCGCCTTCATCGAGACGCTGACCGCGGCCGGCGCGACCGGTCCGATCGGCGCGGTCGGCTATTGCTTCGGCGGCGGCCGGGCGCTGACGGCGGCGGCGGCCTATCCGGACAGGATCGCGGCGGCGGCGAGCTTCCATGGCGGCAATCTCGCCAGCGACGCGCCCGACAGCCCGCATCTGCGCGCCGGCTCGATCCGGGCGCGCGTCTATGTCGGCGAGGCAGGCGTCGACGCGAGCTTCCCGCCGGCGCAATCGGCGAAGCTGGCCGAGGCGCTGCGCGAGGCCGGCGTCGACCATATCGTCGAGAATTATGTCGGCATGGCGCATGGCTGGGCGGTCAGCGATCACGGCGTCTATGACGAGGCTGGCGCGGCGCGGCACTGGAAGCGGCTGCTCGACTTCTTCGCCGAGACGCTGCGCTAGAGCGGCCCCTTCGCGGCGCGCTCAGGCCGGCTGGCCGCGGCGCTGCAGCCATTTCGAGCCGAACGCCGCGAGGCCGGCGCCGGCGACGACGAGCAGGGTGGCGGCGAGCAGGGTGAGGCTCGGCTCCGCCTGGCCGGTCAGCACCAGGATCAGCGTCGACAGCGGCGGCGCCGCATAGGACATGGCGCCGAGCAGGGCCAGCCTGCCATGCTTGGTGGCGTGGTCCCAGGCGACGAAGGCGGCGCCGATCGGGCCGATGCCGAGCGCGAGCAGCGACAATGTCGCGCCGGTATCGGGCAGGACGAATGTCTCGCCGATCGCGAGATGGCAGAGGCCCGCCAGCACGGCGACGAGGGCGCAGACGACGATCATCGGCTCGCTGCCCGGCGCGTTGATGCGGTTGTTCAGCACCGAATAGAGCGACCAGGTGAAGGCGCAGACGAGGGCGGCGAGATAGCCGGCCATCGCCGTGCCGCTCGCCTCGACCGGGCCGGGCCCGCCGACCAGAAGCAGCGTGGCGGCGAAGCCGAGGACGGCGCCGGCGACCTGCGGCAGGCCGAGCCTGGTGCTGCCGCCGGGGATCAGGCCGGAGAAGAGCACGATCAGGAGCGGCCAGAGATAGTTGATCAGGCTTGCCTGCGCCGGCGGGGCGAGGCGCAGCGCGGCGAAATAGAGCGCGTGATAGGCGAAGATCGCGACCGTGGTCAGGACCCATGCCCGGAGCGGCCATTGCCGCAGGCCGGCGCGGACGCCGGCCGGGCCGCGCATGGCGAGGAAGCCGGCCAGCGCCGCGACGGCGGCGATGGCGAAGGTGAGGCCGAGCGCCTCGAAGGTCGGAACGGACTTGCTGGCGCCGGTCAGCGCCGCGAGGCAGGCCCAGAGGCCGATCGCGGCGGCGCCGACCGCCGTGGCGGAGCCCGATTCCCGGTTCATCCTGCGTTGCGGACGGTGCCGGCCTTCGCGTCGATGGCGCCGAATTCGGTGACGAGCGGATGGGTCTGGTCGGGCGGGATCACCGCCTCGCCGCGGTCGAGGCCGATCGTCTTCATGCCGGCGGCGCGGGCCGCGTCCAGTTCCTTCGTGTTGTCGGAGAGGAACAGGATCTCGGCCGGGGCGATGCCGATCTCGCCGGCGATCGCGGTATAGGACGCCGCCTCGAGCTTCGAGCCGATGGCGGTGTCGAAATAGCCGGAGAAGAGCGGCGTCAGGTCGCCGGCATGGGTGAAGCCGAAGATCAGCTTCTGCGCCAGCACCGAGCCGGACGAATAGACGTAGAGGGCGAGGCCCTCGGCTTTCCAGGCCTCGAGCCCGGCGATGGCGTCGGGATAGATGTCGCCCTTCAGCACGCCGGAACGATAGCCGTCCTCCCAGATCATGCCCTGCAGCGCCTTGAGCGGCTTGGCCTTGCGGTCCTCGTCGATCCACCCCTGCAGGAGGGCGATCGTCGCTTCCGTGTCGAGATCGGGCCGTTCGGCCAGCGTGCGCGCCTCGGCCAGCGCGTCGGCGACTTCCGGGTCGGCCGCGTGTTCGGCGACGAAGCCGGCGAGGCGACTGCGCGCAAAGGGAAACAGCACGTCCTTGACGAAGGAGATCGACGAGGTCGTGCCCTCGATATCGGTCAAAATGGCGCGGATTTGCGGGGTCGACATCGATGGAGCCCTGATGGTTACTGGTACTTCCGCCTCTACTCGATTACGTGAGGGCGGTCATCCCATTTTCGGTCGCGGAGTTTTTGATGAAAGTCGACGGCGTATCCTATCGGTCGATCTGGCGCGATCCCTCCGAGACCACGGTCACCGTCGTCGACCAGACCCTGCTGCCGCATCGCTTCGATACGCTGAAGCTGATGAACGTCGCCGACGCCATCGACGCGATCAAGCGCATGGTGGTGCGCGGGGCGCCGCTGATCGGCGTCACCGGCGCCTATGGCTATGCGATGGCGCTGCGCGACGACCCGTCCGACGCCAATGTCGATGCCGCCTTCGACGCGATCAACGCCGCCCGGCCGACCGCCGTCAATCTGCGCTGGGCGCTCGAGATCCTGCGCCGCGAGATCCGCGACCTGGCCCCGGACGATCGCGCCGTCGCCGCCTATGTCGTCGCCGACCGGCTGCGTGCAGAGGACATCGAGACCAATGGCGCCATCGCCGAACAGGGCGCGCGGCTGGTGCGCGAGATCTACGAGGCCAATGGCCGCTCGCGCCCGGTCAACATCCTGACCCATTGCAACACCGGCTGGATCGCCTGCGTCGACTGGGGCACGGCGCTCGGCGTGATCTACCGCGCCCATGACGACGGCATCCCCGTCCATGTCTGGGTTGACGAGACCCGGCCGCGCAACCAGGGCGCCAGCCTGACGACGTGGGAGCTCGGCTCGCATGGCGTGCCGCACACGTTGATCGTCGACAATGCCGGCGGTCACCTGATGCAGCATGGCCAGGTCGACATCTGCCTGGTCGGCGCCGACCGCGTCACCGCCTCGGGCGACGCCTGCAACAAGATCGGCACCTATCTGAAGGCGCTCGCGGCCAAAGACAACCACGTGCCCTTCTATGTCGTGCTGCCCGGCTCGACGATCGACTGGAACATGGAGGACGGCGTCGCCGAGATCGAGATCGAGGAGCGCGCCTCCGACGAGGTGACCCATATCTCCGGCGTCGCCGGCGACGGCTCGATCGTCAAGGTTCGGCTGGCGCCGAAGGGGACCAAGGTCGGCAACCCGGCCTTCGACGTGACGCCCGCCCGCCTCGTCACCGGCCTCGTCACCGAGCGCGGCGTCGCCGAGGCGAGCCGCGCCGGCCTGCTCGGTCTCTATCCCGAGAAGGCCTGATCAGGCCCGCTCGGCGGCGGGGCAGGGAGAAGGCTCCGCCTGTCGCGCCGGCGCCTTCATCGTCGCCAGCATCAGGACGAGCGCCGCCAGCTCGAACAGCGCGGCGGTCCAGCCGATCGCCGTGATCGAGACGAAATCGATCGCGAGCGCGCCGATCGCGGCGCCGGTCGCCGTGCCGAAATAGAGCGCCGACGAGTTCAGCGACAGCGACACCGCGGCGAGCGACGGCGCCAGGCGGACGAGCCGCACCTGCTGCACGGCCGGGAACGACCAGCCCGCTAGGCCCCAGACGGCGGCGATGACATAGGCGACGACGAGGCCGTGCCGGTCGGGCGCGAAGACCGAGACCAGCGACAGCGCGGCGAAGTTGATCGTCAGCGTCGCCAGCACGGCGGTGAGGAAGCGCCTGCCGTTCCAGCGGTCGGCGGCATAGCCGCCGATCAGGTTGCCGGCGGCGCCGCCAATGCCGGCCAGGAACAGCGCGCCGGCGACCATTTCCGGCGTCGCGCCGAAGATCTCGGTCATCAGGGCGCCGAAATAGGTGTTGATCGCGAAGATGCCGCCGAGCGTCAGGAAGGTCAGCGCCAGCACGATCAGGAGGTCGGGGCGGCGGACCATCTCGATGCGGGCGGCGAGCGAGACGCTGGCCGGCGCGTCGACGCGCGGCAGCGCGGCGAGGATGCCGACAAGGGCGATCGCCGCCAGCCCGGCGACGCCGAGGAAGGTGGCGCGCCAGCCGAAATGCTCGGCGACCAGCGTGCCGATCGGCACGCCGACGATGATCGACACCGTCATGCCCGTGTAGATGATCGAGATGGCGCGGCCGCGCTTTTCCGGCGCGACCATGGTCGCCGCCGTGCCCGAGGCGGACGGCACGAAGGCGGCGGCCGACAGCGCCAGCAGCACGCGCGACACCATCAGCCAGAGATAGTCCGGCGCCAGCCCGGCGACGATGTTGGCGAGGCCGAAGGCGGTGATGGCGGCGGCGAGCAGCGTCTTGCGCGGCCAGTTGGCCGTCGCCACCGCGAGCAGCGGCGCCGCCACGGCGTAGACCAGCGCGAAGCAGGTGACGAGATGGCCGGCCGCCGCGACCGACACCTGCAGGTCGCCGGCGATCATCGGCAGGATGCCGGCGATCATGAAGCCTTCCGTGCCGATGGCGAAGGTGCCGAGCGCCAGCCAGATCAGGGAGCGAAGCATGGTGTTTTATCCAAGAGTTCAAAAACTGTTGGACAATATGGCGCGGCAATCGGAGGCGTCAAGCAAAGTTCAATAACTCTTGAACTGATTGGTCGCCAGCTTTATGTCTCGTCCATGGCCAAGGACCTGTTTCACCCGCTCACCGAGCAGATCGATCTTTCCGCCGTGCTGGAGGCGCTGAGCGACCCGATCCGGCGCGACGTGGTGCAGCACCTGATGAAGGTTGGCGAGGACAGCTGCGGCGCGACCTCGGCCTTTTCCGGCCTGCCCAAGACCAACCTGACCTATCACCTCGCCAAGCTGCGCGAGGCCGGCGTCACCCGCGCCCGCATCGATGGCGCCAAGCGGATGATCTCGGTCCGCTTCGACGACCTCGAAGCCCGCTTCCCCGGCCTGCTGCCGGCGATCCTCGGTCCGAAGTCCTGACCGGCGCCTCCGGGCGTTGCCTTCCCGACGTTGAAGAGCCACGCGGCCCCGGCCGTCAGCGACCCTGGCGACGGATCTCCGTCGTGCCCTGCTGCACGGCTCCCCTCGGCGTCCGGCAGAAGCAGCGGTCGCCGGCCTGCTCCAGCCGGCCGAGCGGGCAGGTGCCGAGCAGGGTGCGGCATTCGCTGCCGACCATCGGCCGGATCTGCGGACCGGCTGGCGTGCGCACGGTCGGCTGTGGCGCCGTGAACATCTTTGGCTGGCTGAAAAGATTGGGTTGCTGGAACAGTTGCGGCGTGTCGATGCCGCTGCCCGCGAGCGCCGGCCCCGCTGCCAAGCCGGCAAACATCGCCAGCGCGCCGAAAACGACGCTCCTGCGGAAGGATCTCGGCATCGAATCATCTCCTGGCGGCATCGGGGCGATCGCGGCCCGCTTCATCCTATCAGCGCGGCCGGCGCAGCACGAACGAACAAATCCGCCGGGCTTTCGATCGGGGAACGGCTATGTTAGGAAGGCCTCGATCAGCGTCGGGGGGCGAACGTCTCCACGCAAACAGGATAGTGCGCGGGCCCGCATTGTTAAGAGGCCGCGCCGAACAGAGGTAGATTGACGGCATGGCAGATCGCCCGTCGAGCTTCGACTATGAGGCTCTGCTCGCCTGCGGGCGAGGGGAATTGTTTGGCGAAGGCAATGCGCAATTGCCGCTGCCGCCCATGTTGATGTTCGACCGCATCACGTCGATCAGCGAAGAGGGCGGCGAGTATGGCAAGGGCCACATCCGCGCCGAGCTCGACGTCAATCCCGATCTCTGGTTCTTCCAGTGCCACTTCAAGGGCGATCCGGTGATGCCGGGCTGCCTCGGCCTCGACGCCATGTGGCAGATGCTCGGCTTCTTCCTCGGCTGGAGCGGTTCGCCCGGTCGCGGCCGCGCGCTCTCGACCGGCGAGATCAAGTTCTCCGGCATGGTCGTGCCGAGCGTCAAGAAGGTCGAATACGGCGTCGACCTGAAGCGCGTTCTCCGCTCCAAGCTGGTGCTCGGCATCGCCGATGGCTGGTTGAAGGCGGATGGCGTCACCATCTACCGCGCCAAGGACCTGCGCGTCGGCCTGTTCCAGGGCGAGGCGACACCTGCCGTCGGTTGATGGCGGGGCCGGCCCGTGCGGGCCGGCCGGTCATGGCCGAACGTTAGAATTCAGGAAGGACACCGAGCGATGAAGCGGGTCGTAGTGACCGGGACGGGTATCGTCTCCTCCATCGGCAACAACACCCAGGAAGTGCTGGCGAGCCTGCACGAGGCCCGGAGCGGCATCACCGCCGCCAAGGACTTCGCCGAGCTCGGCTTCCGCTGCCAGGTGCAGGGCATGCCGACGCTGGATCCGGCCGAGGTCGTCGACCGTCGCGCCATGCGCTTCCACGGCGGCGGCACCGCCTGGAACCATGTCGCCATGGAGCAGGCGATCCGCGACGCCGGCCTCGAGGAGAACGAGGTCTCGAACGAGCGCACCGGCATCATCATGGGCTCGGGCGGCCCGTCGACCCGCGCCATCGTCGAGGCGGCCGACATCACCCGCTCCAAGGGCCCGAAGCGCGTCGGCCCGTTCGCGGTGCCGAAGGCGATGTCGTCGACCGCCTCCGCCACGCTCGCGACCTGGTTCAAGATCAAGGGCGTCAACTATTCGATCTCGTCCGCCTGCGCGACCTCCAATCATTGCATCGGCAACGCCTATGAGATGATCCAGTACGGCAAGCAGGACGTGATGTTCGCCGGCGGCTGCGAGGAGCTCGACTGGACGCTCTCCGTGCTGTTCGACGCCATGGGCGCCATGTCGTCCAAGTACAACGACCGCCCGGCCGTCGCCTCGCGCCCCTATGACAAGAACCGCGACGGCTTCGTCATCGCCGGCGGCGCCGGCGTGCTGGTGCTGGAAGAGCTCGAGCATGCGAAGGCCCGCGGCGCCCGCATCTATGGCGAGGTCGTCGGCTACGGCGCTACCTCGGACGGCTACGACATGGTCGCCCCGTCGGGCGAGGGCGCCATCCGCTGCATGCGCCAGGCGCTTTCGACCGTGAAGGGCCCGATCGACTACATCAACCCGCACGCCACCTCGACGCCGGCCGGCGACGCCCCGGAAATCGAGGCGATCCGCACCGTGTTCGGCTCCGGTGACAAGTGCCCGCCGATTTCCGCCACCAAGGCGCTGACGGGCCATTCGCTCGGCGCCACCGGCGTGCAGGAAGCGATCTACAGCCTCTTGATGATGAACAACCGCTTCATCGTCGAATCGGCGCACATCGAAGAACTGGATCCGGCCTTCGCCGACATGCCGATCGTGCGCAAGCGCATCGACGACGCGAAGATCGATACCGTACTCTCCAACTCCTTCGGCTTCGGCGGCACGAACGCCTCGCTGGTCTTCCAGCGCTACGTCGCCTGAGACACAACAAGAACAAGGACGATCGAATGACGGCACCAATCAGCAACCTGATGAGCGGCAAGCGCGGTCTCATCATGGGTGTCGCCAACGATCATTCGATCGCCTGGGGCATCGCCCGGACGCTGGCCGCGCATGGCGCCGAACTCGCCTTCACCTATCAGGGCGAGGCCTTCGGCCGGCGCGTCAAGCCGCTGGCCGACGCTGTCGGCGCCAAGCTGCTGCTGCCGTGCGATGTCGAGGACCTCGCCTCGGTCGACAGCGTCTTCGCGGCGCTGGAGAAGGAATGGGGCAAGATCGATTTCATCGTTCATGCCATCGGCTTCTCCGACAAGAACGAGCTGAAGGGCCGCTACGCCGACACGACGCGCGACAATTTCGTGAAGACGATGGTGATCTCCTGCTTCTCCTTCACGGAGATCGCCAAGCGCGCCGCGACGCTGATGAAGGATGGCGGCTCGATCCTGACGCTGACCTATGGCGGCTCGACCCGGGTCATGCCGAACTACAACGTCATGGGCGTCGCCAAGGCGGCGCTCGAATCCTCGGTGCGCTACCTCGCCATGGATTTCGGCGGCGACAACATCCGCGTCAACGCCATCTCGGCCGGCCCGGTCCGCACGCTCGCCGGCTCCGGCGTCGCCGATGCGCGCATCATGTACAACTACCAGAAGAAGAATTCGCCGCTGCGCCGCACCGTCTCGCTCGACGAGATCGGCGGCTCGGCGCTCTACCTGCTGTCGGAGCTGGGCGCCGGCGTCACCGGCGACGTGCATTTCGTCGATTCCGGCTACAACATCGTCTCGATGCCGCGGCTGGAAGAGCTGAAGGTGCACGAGGCCAATGCCGAGGCGAACAACCCGCAGGCGGTCGAGTAGGGTTTTCGGCCCCGTCGACGATTTCGAAGGGCGCCCCCGCGGCGCCCTTTTTGCGTTTTGGGGGGTGGCTGTAGGCGGCGAGACACGGCTTGCCCTTGCGGTCATCCCGGTTGCGTCCGCGCGTGAACCGGCCATGGATCCCTGCTTTAGCAGGGATGACGGCGAGGATGGGTCGTGCAATCTTGGGTGCATGACACCGTGCGTGTACATCCTCGCCAGTGCCCGAAATGGAACGCTCTACATCGGCGTGACAAGCAATCTGCCTCAGCGGATCTGGCAGCACCGGGAAGGTTTGCTGGAGGGCTTCACGCGTCGCTACGGGATCAAGACGCTGGTTTACTTCGAGGTGCATGACACAATGGAATCGGCCATCCGTCGCGAAAAGCAGATGAAGCTTTGGAAGCGGGACTGGAAGATTGAATTGATCGAACGTGCCAATCCGGACTGGCTCGATCTCTACGGCGAGATCTCGTTGTAGTCCCACCCTCGCCGTCATCCCTGCGAAAGCAGGGATCCATGTTGATCGCGCGCTCCGCCTTTCCAGCCGCATCTTCGCGAGAACCTTGTCCCCACTGGCACGAACGCCCATCCCACTCTATGACGGCAGCCATGCTGCCCGTTGATGATGCCCTTCCCGAATTGAAAGCCGCGCTGGAACGCGGAAACAGCGCCGTGCTGGTGGCGCCGCCCGGCGCCGGCAAGACGACGCGTGTACCCCTGGCGCTGCTCGACGCGCCCTGGCGGGAGAATCGCCGCATCCTGATGCTGGAGCCGCGCCGGCTCGCCGCCCGCGCCGCCGCCCGCCGCATGGCCGAGACGCTCGGCGAGGAGGTCGGCCAGACCGTCGGCTACCGCGTCCGCCTGGAGAAGAAGGTCTCGGCGAAGACCCGGATCGAGATCGTCACCGAGGGCGTGTTCACCCGCATGATCCTCGACGACCCCGCGCTCGACGGCATTGCTGCGGTGATCTTCGACGAGTTCCACGAGCGCAGCCTCGATGGCGATCTCGGCCTGGCGTTGGCGCTGGACGCACAGGCGGGTCTCCGCGACGACCTGCGCCTCCTCGTCATGTCGGCGACGATCGACGGCGCCCGCGTGGCGCGGCTCCTGGGCGACGCGCCCGTGGTCGAAAGCCTCGGCCGCATGTTCCCGGTCGAGACCCGGCATGGCGGCCGCGATCCCGCCCGCCGCATCGAGGACGACGTCGCTGACGCGGTGCGCCGCGCGCTCGCCGCCGAGGCCGGCAGCCTGCTCGTCTTCCTGCCCGGCCAGGCGGAAATCCGCCGCGTCGCCGAGCGGCTGGAGGGGCGCGTCGGGGCCGATGTCGAGATCGCGCCGCTCTATGGCGCGCTCGACTTTTCCGCGCAGGACCGCGCCATCCGACCCGCCGCGCCGGGCCGGCGCAAGGTCGTGCTGGCGACCTCGATCGCCGAAACCTCGCTCACCATCGAGGGCGTGCGCGTCGTCATCGATTCAGGTCTTGCCCGCGCGCCGATCTATGAGCCGGCGACGGGGCTGACCCGGCTCGAAACCCGTCGCGTCTCGCGCGCTTCGGCCGACCAGCGGCGCGGCCGCGCCGGCCGCACCGAGCCCGGCGTCTGCTACCGGCTCTGGGAGGAGGGGCAGACGGCGGCGCTTGCGCCCTTCGACCGGCCGGAAATCCTCGAAGCCGATCTCGCGCCGCTGGTGCTCGATCTCGCCAACTGGGGCGTCGCCGATCCCGGTCAGCTCGCCTTCCTCGATCCGCCGCCGAAGCCGGCCTGGGAGGAAGCCGTCGCGCTGCTCTCCCGGCTCGACGCCCTCGACGCCGATCGCCGCCTGACCCGGGAGGGCGAGGCGCTCGCCCGTCTTGCCGTCAGCCCGCGCCTCGGCCACATGCTGCGCAAGGGGGCGGAGCTTGGGCTCGGCGGGCTTGCCGGCGCTATCGCCGCCGTGCTGTCCGAAACCGGTCTTGGTGGCAGCGACACCGACCTGCGCGAGCGGCTGCGCCGGCTCTATGCCGCCCGCGATCCCAGGAGCCGGGACTCGCTGCAGCTCGCCTCGCGCTGGGCCCGCGATGTCGGCGCGCGGCCCGATGACGGCCGCGATACCCCGGAGGAGGCTGGTCTGCTCATCGCCTTCGCCTTCCCGGATCGCATCGCCATGGCGCGCGGCGCGCCGGGCGCCTTCGTCATGGCGAATGGCCGTGGCGGCGTTCTCGAAGCGTCCGATGCCCTGTCGCGCGAACCCTTCCTCGCGATCGCCAGCCTGCAGGGCGCGGCGGAAAAGGCCCGCATCCTGACGGCGGCGCCAATCACGCTCGCCGAGATCGAGGCAAATTTCGCCAGCCTGATCACCGAGGAGGAGGGCGTCGCCTTCGATCCGCAGACCGGTTCCGTCCGCGGCCGCAGCGTGCGACGGCTCGGCCGGCTGGTTCTCGCCGACCGCGCCAGCGGCAAGGTTTCCGACGCGGCGGTGCAGGCGGCGCTGCTCACCGAAATCCGCCGGCGCGGCGTCGCTGACCTGCCCTGGGAAAAGACGGCCGAACAGTTCCGCGCCCGCATTGCCTTCCTGCATGCGCGGTTCGGTGATGATTGGCCGGATGTCTCGGATGAAGCGCTGGCCGAAACGCTTGCAGACTGGCTGGGGCCGTTTCTGAGTGGCAAGCGCCGGCTCGACGCGGTGACGCCGGGCATCCTGCATGAGGGGCTGGCAAGCCTCGTTCCGTGGGCCAGGCGCGCGCAGATGGATCGCCTCGCGCCGACCCATTTCGATCCGCCATCCGGCTCGCGCGTGCCGATCGACTATTCGAACGAGAACGGCCCGGTGCTGGAAATCCGGGTGCAGGAACTGTTCGGTCTCGATCGCCACCCGGCCGTTGCCGATGGCGCCGCGCCGGTGACGGTGACGCTGCTGTCGCCCGGCCACCGGCCGATCCAGATCACGAAGGATTTGCCCGGTTTCTGGCGCGGGTCGTGGAAGGACGTGCGCTCCGACATGCGCGGCCGCTATCCCAAGCATGTCTGGCCGGATGACCCGCTGACCGCGCAGGCGACGGCGCGCGCCAAGCCGCGCGGGACGTGACGTCCCAACAGGGCGCGTTGAGGGACTCGGAATCGCCATGCTGCTGTGGGCATGCTGGACAGATCCGAATCATCCCGGCCGCCGTGGAAAGGAACGACCATGAAGATTGATCCCGTCGCCATCGATGCGGCCGTCACCAGGGATGCGCTCTTGGTCAGCCTCGCCGATGGCCGCGAACTGGCGACCCCGATCGACTGGTTTCCCCGCCTCGTCGGCGCCACCCGCGCCGAGCGCGAGAATTGGCGATTGACCGGTCGCGGCGAGGCGATCCACTGGCCGGATCTCGGCGAGGACATCGAGATCGCGAGCCTGCTGCGGACCAGCTGAGCGAGTCTCTCCCGTTGGACGCCGGTCGCTGTCCCACGCTTGCCGTCATCCCCGCGAAGGCGGGGATCCATTCATCCGGGCTATCGCCGCAAAAGCCGGGTTCGGGTTCCCCGAGGCTTCGGCGGCATGGATCCTCGCTTTCGCCAGGATGACGGAGTCCGAGTGATCGCCGCCTGCGCAGTCCAAAAGCCCTCGCCCGCTTGCGGGAGAGGGTTGGGTGAGGGGCTTCGCCGGGTGCCGCCTATTTGTGCCAGCGGCGGCCTTCGGTGACGACGCCGAACAGGTCGGGGTGGCGGGCATAGGCGGTGATGCCGGCCAGCGCCGGTTCGGGATGGACGACGACCGAGGTCGGCATCCGGTCCATCAGCGCGCCATGCGGAACCTTGTCGATGAAGGCCTCGCGAAATCCGCTCTCGGCTAGAAAGGGCGCGATCTTGGCGGCGATGCCGCCGGCGAGGAACACGCCGCCGCGCGCCATGAAGACCAGCGCCAGATTGCCGGCGAGCCGGCCGAGATGCACGCAGAAGAGCTCGAGCGCCTCCTCGGCCACGGCGTCGGAGCGCTCGATCGCCGCCGCGGTGATGCCGGAGGGATCGTCGAAGCGCGGCGCCACGCCATTGGCGGAGGCGACGGCGCGGTAGAGGCGGAGCAGGCCGCTGCCGCAGAGCAGCGTCTCGCCCTCGATGCGGGCGAACGGATCGGTCTGCTGGTGCGGCCGCTCGATATGCGGCCAGATCGCGAAGTCGCGCGCACTCACCGGGGCGAGGTCGATATGGCCGCCTTCGCCGGGGACCGGCAGCCAGGCGCCGTTGGCGTGGATCAGCGCCGCGGCGCCGAGGCCCGTGCCGGGGCCGACCACCACCTGGGCGGCATTGGCGAGCGGCGCGCCGCTGCCGATCGACACCAGGTCGTCGCCGGCGAGCGCCGGCAGCGACAGCGACAGCGCCTCGAAATCGTTGAGCAGGATCACCTCGTCGATGCCGAAGCGGGCGATCATGCGCTTCGGCTCCACCACCCAGTGGCAATTAGTCAGCGGCACCCGGTCGCCCTGGATCGGCCCGGCCAGCGCCAGCACGGCCGAATGCGGTGTCACGTCCGGCGGCAGCACGGCGGCGATCGCGTCGTCGATGGTGGCGAAATCGGCCGTCAGCACCGTCGGGAAGCGGATGACCCGGCCCGTCTCGTCAGGAACCAGCGCGAAGCGGGCATTGGTGCCGCCGATGTCGCCGATCAGCGTCGGGAACGGAACGAAGGCGCGGCTCGGTGTTGTCGTGGTCATGGTGCCTTGGTCTGGGCTGAGCGGTCGCAGGAGAGGTCGAGGCAGGCGTCAGGTGGTCTGCAGGAAGGCGTCGGGGTGGGCGATCAGAAGGTCGGCCGTGGCCCGGTTCAGGGCCATCGGGATGTCGTAGAGCGCACCAAGCCGCATCAGCGCCTTGACGTCAACGTCATGCGGCATCGGCGTCAGGGGATCGACGAAGAAGATCAGGCCCTTGACGCGGCCCTCGGCGATCAGGGCGCCGATCTGCTGGTCGCCGCCGAGTGGTCCGCTCTTCAGCCGCGTCACCGGTAGGTCGGGCGCGGCGGCGAGGATGCGGCTGCCGGTGGTGCCGGTGGCGTAAAGGTCGAATTCGGCGAGCTTGTTCTGGTGCGAGACGGCGAAGGCGACGAGATCGTCCTTCTTCTTGTCGTGGGCAACCAGCGCCAGGGCCGGGCGGATCGTCATTGGCAGTCTCCATGCGGTCGTCCGGACCGGTCCGCCAGTGATAGAAAAATCGGGGTCCGAGGAAAAGCCGAAAGTGAGGCAGGGCGACAATTTGATTGGGGCATCCGCGGGTCGGCGTTTCTTTGATCAGTTGTATAAAAAAATGTCGCCGCATAATCTGAGAGTCAGGATCCGTCTCGTTTGCAGGGGTGGCGGATCGACGGGGCCTGAATAAAGAAAGCGCATGAAATTTGCCGGTCCCCGTGCGAAATAGAAAAAGGAACCGCCGCTTGGCCGCGGCGTCAGGGGAACTCTCGGCCGGGCGGGAAACGCCGGTCGAATTGGCTTCAAGAGGAGAGAGCTAGCATCATGATCCGTAAGTTCATCGGGGCGGCCGTCGTTGCGCTCATGGCCACGGGCGCGGCCTGGGCGGCTGACGTCAAGCCGGCCATCGTCTATGGCACCGGCGGCAAGTTCGATAAGTCCTTCAACGAAGCCGGCTACAACGGCTCGGAGAAGTTCAAGGCAGAGACCGGCATCGACTACAAGGATTTCGAGCCGCAGAACGACACCCAGGGCGAGCAGGCGATCCGCAATTTCGCCAAGCGCGGCTACAACCCGGTCGTGGCGCTCTCCTTCGCTTGGACCGACGCCATCGCCAAGGTCTCGAAGGAATTCCCGGATACCCAGTTCGTGCTGGTCGACTCCGTCGTCGACGCGCCGAACGTTCGTTCGGTTGTCTTCGC
This sequence comes from Kaistia nematophila, assembly GCF_026343855.1. Lineage (NCBI taxonomy): Bacteria > Pseudomonadati > Pseudomonadota > Alphaproteobacteria > Hyphomicrobiales > Kaistiaceae > Kaistia > Kaistia nematophila. The sequence goes on from NZ_JAPKNK010000001.1 coordinate 277,123, forward strand.
CGAGGACGAGGGATCCTATCTCGTCGGCGTGCTCGCCGGCCTGAAGTCGGAATCGAAGAAGGTCGGCTTCGTCGGCGGCATGGATATCCCGCTGATCCGCAAGTTCGGCTGCGGCTACGTCCAGGGCGCCAAGGCGGCCGGCGCGACCGAAGTGTTCCAGAACATGACCGGCACCACGGGCGCCGCCTGGAACGACCCGGTTCGCGGCGGTGAACTCGCCAAGTCGCAGATCGACCAGGGTGCGGACGTGATCTACGCCGCTGCCGGCGCGACCGGCCTCGGCGTGCTGCAGACGGCCGTCGACGCGGGCAAGCTCGGCATCGGCGTCGATTCCAACCAGAACCACCTGCATCCCGGCAAGATCCTGACCTCGATGGTCAAGCGCGTCGACGTCGCCGTGCACAACGCCTATGCCGACGTCAAGGACGGCAAGTTCACCGCCGGCACCCAGCAGCTCGGCCTGAAGGAAGGCGGCGTGGACTGGGCCTTCGACGACAACAACAAGCCGCTCGTCACCGACGACATGAAGGCCGCCGTCGAGAAGGCCAAGGCCGACATCATCTCGGGCGCCGTCAAGGTGCACAACTACATGACCGACGAGAAGTGCCCGGGCTAAGCCCGCGCCTCTCCTGAGACAAAGGCCGCGATGCCGGAGCTATCCGGCGTCGCGGCTCTTCGATCCATGCGGCCGGAAGCGCGGTCGTTCCTCTCGGCATTGAGGGCGGCGGCGACGCCGGACAAGGGGCATCCCGGTGGAGCAGCGGCTCCGCGCCGGGTACGGAGGTCCGGCCCCGGATCCGGTCACGGCGATGATTGGTTCGGCCGCCTTCGCGCGAAGGCGCAGCCGTTTCGGGGCCCCTGAATGACAGCTTCGACCCTGGATGCAACGCCCGCCATCGAGCTTGTCGGCATCGACAAGCGCTTCGGGCCGGTCCACGCCAACAAGAACATCCATCTCTCCGTCGCCAAGGGCTCCATCCACGGCATCATCGGTGAGAACGGCGCCGGCAAGTCGACGCTGATGTCGATCCTCTACGGCTTCTACCATGCCGACAGCGGCCAGATCCTGGTCGATGGCAAGGAGATCCGTATCACCGACAGCCAGACCGCGATCCGGGCCGGCATCGGCATGGTCCATCAGCACTTCATGCTGGTCGAGAATTTCTCCGTCCTCGAAAACGTCATGCTCGGCGTCGAGGGCGGCGCGCTGCTGAAGGGCGGCGAGACCGCCGTGCGCAAGGCGCTGCAGCAGATCGAGCGCGAATACGGGCTCGACGTCGACCCGGACGCGATCATCGAGGAGCTCCCCGTCGGCAAGCAGCAGCGGGTCGAGATCCTGAAGGCGCTCTATCGCGGCGCCGAGGTGCTGATCCTCGACGAACCGACCGGCGTGCTGACCCCGGCCGAGGCCGATCACCTGTTCAAGATGCTGGCGCAGCTGAAGGCGCAGGGCAAAACCGTCATCCTGATCACGCACAAGCTGCGCGAGATCATGGCGATCACCGACACCGTCTCGGTCATGCGGCGCGGCGAGATGGTCGCGACCCGCAAGACCGCCGAAACCACCATGCCGGAGCTGGCCGAGCTGATGGTCGGCCGCCGCGTGCTGCTGCGCGTCGAGAAGAGCGAGTCGAAGCCCGGCCCGGTCGTGCTCGCGGTCGAGAACCTGACCGTCAAGGACGGTCGCGGCGTCACCATGGTCGACAACGTCTCGTTCGAGGTCCGCGCCGGCGAAATCGTCGGCATTGCCGGCGTCGCCGGCAACGGCCAGTCCGAGCTGCTCGAGGCGATCGCCGGCATCCGCAAGCCGTCGTCCGGCCGCATCCTCCTGAACGGCGAGCCGGTCGAGCATGTCGACCCGGCGCAATTGCGTAAGAAGGGCCTCGCCCATGTGCCGGAGGACCGGCACCACATGGGCCTGGTGCTCGCCTTCGAGGAGAAGGAAAACTCGATCCTCGGCTACCAGGACGATCCGAAATATCTCAAGGGGCCGTTCCTCGACATCGACGCGATCCGCAAGGACGCGGTCGAGAAGATCGAGAAATACGACATCCGCCCGGCCGATCCGCGCCTGAAGACGGCGAATTTCTCCGGCGGCAACCAGCAGAAGATCGTGCTGGCGCGCGAGATCGAGCGCGACCCGGCCTGCCTGCTGGTCGGCCAGCCGACGCGCGGCGTCGACATCGGCGCCATCGAGTTCATCCACAAGCGGCTCGTCGCGCTGCGCGACCAGGGCAAGGCGATCCTGCTCGTCTCGGTCGAGCTCGACGAGATCCGCTCGCTGTCGGACCGCATCCTCGTCATGTTCGCCGGCACCATCGTCGGCGAGCCGGACGCCCATGCCGACGAGCAGGAGATCGGCCTGATGATGGCCGGCATCGGCCGGGAGGCGGCGGAGTGATGGCGTTTGTCGCATCTCGCGAACGGCTGCTGCTTTCACCTCTCCCACGGGGAGAGGTCGGCCCGAAGGGCCGGGTGAGGGGTTCAAGCCTCACCGGGAAGATCGCAACCCCTCACCCGCCGGCTTTGCCGTCGACCTCTCCCTCTGGGAGAGGTGCAGCTACCACCACGGCCCACCACCCGGAAGCACACCCATGAGCGTCCCACTCGGAACCCTGCCGCGCTGGGTCAATTTTGGCCTGCTGCCGCTTCTCAACGTCGCCGTGGCCTTCGCCCTTTCCGGCCTCGTCGTGCTGTTCATCGGCGAGAACCCGATCGAGGCGGTGAAATACCTCGTCCAGGGCGCGCTCGGCGATGGCGAGGGCATCGCCTTCACCCTCTATTACGCCACCAATTTCATCTTCACCGGCCTCGCCGTGGCGGTCGCCTTTCATGGCGGCCTGTTCAACATCGGCGGCGAGGGCCAGGTCTATCTCGGCGGCCTCGGCGTCGCCTTCGGCGCGCTGGCGCTGGACCGGATCATGCCCTGGTACATCACCGCCGTGGTGGCGACGGCCGGCGCCTTCGCCTTCGGCGCACTCTGGGCCTTCATCCCGGCCTGGCTACAGGCGAAGCGCGGCAGCCACATCGTCATCACGACGATCATGTTCAATTTCATCGCCGCCGCGCTGATGGTCTACCTGCTGGTCAACGTCATCAAGCAGCCCGGCAACATGTCGCCGCAAACGCGCCTGTTCGAGGAAGGCGGCCAGCTGCCGAAGCTCGGCTGGCTGATGCAGCTCTTCGGCCTCGACATCGGCGCGGCGCCCTTCAACGTCTCGTTCCTGATCGCGCTGATAGCGGCCTTCGCGGTGTGGCTGCTGATCTGGCGCACCCGCTTCGGCTACGAGATCCGCACCATGGGGACGAATGCCACGGCGGCGGTCTATGCCGGCATTCCCTATGTGAAGACCGTCGTCGTCACCATGCTGATCTCCGGCGGCCTCGCCGGCATGATGGCGCTGAACCCGGTGATGGGCGACGCCGGCAAGCTGCAGATCGATTTCCCCGCCGGCGCCGGCTTTGTCGGCATCGCGGTCGCGCTGATGGGCCGCTCGCATCCGGTCGGCATCATCATCGCCTCGATCCTGTTCGGCGTGCTCTACCAGGGCGGCGCGGCGCTCGCCTTCGACATGCCCAACATCTCGCGTGAGGTGATCATCCTGATCCAGGGCCTGGTGATCCTGTTCGCCGGCGCGCTGGAGCACATGTTCCGCCCCGCCCTGATCGCGCTTTTCGCGCCCAAACCCAAGGCGGCGGCCCCGGCCGCCCGCGCGGCCTGAGGAGCGATCATGGACTTCGCCGATCTGATCCAGATTCTCGCCGCCACGGTCCGCCTTTCCGTGCCGCTGATCTTCACGGCCCTCGCCGGCCTCTATGCCGAGCGTTCCGGCATCTTCGACATCGGTCTTGAAGGCAAGATGCTGTTCGCGGCCTTCTCCGCCGCCTCGGTTGCGACCGTCACCGGCTCGGCCTGGCTCGGGCTGTTCGCCGGCATCCTGACCGGCGTGCTGCTCAGCCTGCTGCACGGCTTTGCCTCGATCACCCAGCGCGGCAACCAGATCATCTCGGGCGTCGCGATCAACTTCATCGCCTCCGGCCTGACGATCCTGCTCGGCAATGCCTGGTTCGGCCAGGGCGGCCGCACGCCGCAACTGCCCAATTCGGCGCGCTTCACCGAGATCACGCTGCCGTTCGCTGCCGATATCGCCCCGATCCCGGTCCTCGGGCCCATCTATTCCGGGCTGATCTCGGGCCAGAACATCCTCGTCTACCTGGCCTTCCTCGCCGTGCCCTTCACCTGGTGGGTGCTCTACCGCACGCGCTTCGGCCTCCGTGTCCGCGCGGTAGGCGAGAACCCCGGCGCCGTCGACACGGCCGGCATTTCGGTCGCCTGGCTGCGCTATCGCGCGCTGATCTGCTGCGGCATTCTCGCCGGCTTTGCCGGCACCTATCTGTCGGTGGCGCAGTCGGCGAGCTTCATCCGCGAGATGTCGGCCGGCAAGGGCTATATCGCGCTCGCCGCGCTGGTGTTCGCCAAGTGGAAGCCGCTCAACGTGCTTCTGACCTGCCTGCTGTTCGGCTTCCTCGACGCCGCCTCGATCCGCCTGCAGGGCATCATCCTGCCGGGCATCGGCGAAGTGCCGGTGCAGCTGATCCAGGCGTTGCCCTACATCCTGACCGTCATCCTGCTCGCCGGCTTCATCGGCAAGGCGATCCCGCCCAAGGCCGGCGGCGTACCCTATGTGAAGGAGCGCTAGAATGGACGACCAAATCAAGGCGGACCTGTTCGAACGAGCCCAGGCCGTTCGCATCAACGCGCATGCGCCTTATTCGAAGTTCATGGTCGGCGCGGCGGTGCTGACCGAGGACGGCAGCGTCTATGTCGGCGCCAATGTCGAGAACGCCAGCTATCCCGAGGGTTGGTGCGCCGAGACCTCGGCGATCGGCCAGATGATCGCCGCCGGTGTTCCGGGCGAGGGCCGCCGCATCGCGGCGGTCGTCGTCGTCGCCGATCGCGTCGATGGCGGCATCGTCTGCACGCCCTGCGGCGGCTGCCGCCAGCGGCTGAAGGAATTCTCGCATCCGAAGACGCAGATCCATTGTTCGGACCCGACCGGCAAGGGCCAGGATTTCACCATGGCCGAGCTACTGCCGGCCGGCTTTTCCATGGACGAGCGGTTCTGATGTCGGCGTTCCGGGACGACGGCCGCGCCGCGGCCGCCGTTGTGCGCGAGCGGCGCGATGCGCCTTATCGCCTTGGCATCGTGCTCGGCTCCGGCCTCGGCCCGCTGGCCGACGCGGTCATCGACGCCGTCCGCATCCCCTATGCCGAGTTGCCCGGCATGCCCCTCTCGAAAGTCTCGGCCCATGCCGGCACGCTTGTCGCCGGCAGGCTCGAGGGCGTCGACGTGCTCGTCTTCTCCGGCCGCTCGCACTTTTATGAATCCGGCGATGCGGGCGTCATGCGCAATGCCATCGGCATGCTGCAGGCGCTCGGCTGCGAGGGCGTGATCCTGACCAATGCCGCCGGCTCGCTCCGGCCCGAAATGGGGCCGGGTTCGCTGATGATGCTGGTCGACCACATCAATTTCTCCGGCGGCAACCCGCTGATCGGCGAGGAGACCGACGCCCGCTTCGTCGGCATGTCGACCGCCTATGATCTCGTCTGGCGCGCGAGCCTGGAGCGCGCCGCCAAGCGCGAGGCGATCGATCTGGAGAGCGGCGTCTACATGTGGTTCTCCGGCCCGTCCTTCGAGACGCCGGCCGAGATCCGCATGGCGCGCATCCTCGGCGCTGACGCCGTCGGCATGTCGACCGTGCCGGAAGCGATCCTGGCGCGCTTCTTCGGCCTCCGGGTCGCCGCCGTCTCCAACATCACCAATCTCGGCGCCGGCATGGCGGCGGGCGAGCTGTCGCATGAGGAGACCAAGGAGATGGCTCCCCTCGGCGCGAAGAAGCTCGAGAAGATCATCCGCCGGTTCCTCAGGGATCTGGAGGACTGACGAAGAGGGGCCTCCACCTCTCCCATGGGGAGAGGTCAGCCCGCAGGGCCGGGTGAGGGGGGCAGGCTTCTCCGGAGAGATCGCAGCCCCTCACCCGCCGGCCTTTGGCCGTCGACCTCTCCCCATGGGAGAGGTGAGAATTCGTGCGATCCGTGACCATGGCTGGACGCGTATCGGTAAGGGAGGAAAAAGCAAAACGATGCTGCCGCAGGAAATCATTCGCGCCAAGCGCGAGGGCGAGGTGCTGCCCGCCGAGGCGATCCGCTTCATGGTCGAGGGCCTGACTTCGGGCTCTGTCTCCGAGGGCCAGGTCGCCGCCTTCGCCATGGCGATCTTCTTCCGTGGCATGACGCGGGACGAGGCGGTGGCGCTGACGCTCGCCATGCGTGATTCCGGGTCGGTGCTCGACTGGTCCGAGCTCGACGGACCGGTCGTCGACAAGCATTCGACCGGCGGCGTCGGCGACAATGTCTCGCTGATGCTGGCGCCCGCCGTGGCGGCCTGCGGCGTCTATGTGCCGATGATCTCCGGCCGTGGCCTCGGCCACACCGGCGGCACGCTCGACAAGTTCGATTCCATCCCCGGCTATCGCAGCCAGCCCGACCTCGACCTGTTCCGCAAGGTGGTCAAGGAATGCGGCACGGCGGTGATCGGCCAGACGGCGGATCTCGCGCCCGCCGACAAGCGCCTCTACGCCATCCGTGACGTCACCGCGACGGTCGAGTCGATCCCGCTCATCACCGCCTCGATCCTGTCGAAGAAGCTCGCCGCCGGCCTGCAGGGCCTCGTCCTCGACGTCAAGACCGGCACCGGCGCCTTCATGGCCAGCCACGCTGACGCCCGCGCGCTGGCAAAGAGCCTGGTCGAGGTGGCGAACGGCGCGGGGGTGCGGACGACGGCGCTGATCACCGATATGAACGAGCCGCTGGCGTCGGCCGCCGGCAACGCGCTCGAGGTCCGCAACGCCGTTCACTATCTCACCGGCGCGGCGCGAGACCCGCGCCTGCACGAGATCACCGTGGCGCTCGGCGCCGAAATGCTGATCACCGCCGGCCGGGCCGATGGCGTCAGCGCCGCGCGCGACCGCATCGAGACGGCGATCGCCTCCGGCCATGCGGCCGAGATTTTCGGCCGCATGGTGGCCGGCCTCGGCGGCCCCGCCGATTTCGTCGAGCGCGTCGACGACTACCTGCCGAAGGCGGCCGTCGTCCGCGACGTGCTGGCCGAGGGGGATGGCCATGTCGCGGCGATCGACACCCGCGCCGTCGGCATCGCCGTGATCGAGCTCGGCGGCGGCCGCCGCGTCGCCAGCGACCCGATCGACCTCTCGGTCGGCTTCTCCGGTCTCGCCGGCATGGGAACGCGGGTCGATGCGCAGACGCCGCTTGCCCGCGTGCACGCCCGCAGCGAGGCGGAGGCCGCGCATGCCGCCCGGCTGCTGCGCGCCGCCTACCGCCTCGGCAGCCGCCCCGAAGTCACCGCGACGGTCTACGAACGCGTCGACGGCTGATTCCGCCGTCGCCTATCCGGCGGGCGAGAGGGCGGGCGGCCGCCCCTCTCCCGTCACGCTGTGCGTCTGGACCAGGATCGGCCGCACCTCGATGCTGCCCATCCGCGCCATGGGCGAGGCCTTGGCGACCGCGATCGCCTGATCCCGGTCATCCGCTTCGATGATCAGGAAGCCGCCGAGCATTTCCTTGGCCTCGGCGAAGGGGCCGTCGGTGACGGTGGCGCGACCCGCCCGCACGCGCACGATGGCGGCGGTTGTCGGCGCCTGCAGCGGCCGCGCCAGGATCAGCCGGCCCGCCTGGCGCAGCGCCCAGTCCTGGGCGATCGTCTCGTCGGTGAGTTGGGCTTGCTCTTCGCTCGAGAGCGCCGCCATCGCGTCGCCGTCGACATAGACCAGACAGGCAAACTGCATCGGGACCTCCCCTTTCGATCTCAGCGATATTCGAGGCTCGGATACCAGTCGGTGCCGCGGCCTTCCGGCGTCATGTCGAGGATGTTCCAGAGCGGCATCAGGTCGGGTGCGCCGCGCGGGTCCTGGCCGGGATCGGCCGTCTCGAACCCCATTTCGCCGGCCCAGAAATGGCGGATGGTGCCGTCGCGCCGGGTGAAGACGTTGAGGCCCGGCGAGTCGCCGTCGGCGGGATCGACGTAGTCGCGCGTATAGTCGCCGCTGATGTCGGAATAGAGCTTCAGCCCCTTCCAGCCGCGCTCCTGCTTGAACGCCCACAGCCGCTCGATCGGCGAGCGGGCGATCATGGCGAGCGCGACGCGCTGCTCGACGTCCTGCGCCTCGCCATCCCAGGCGCTCATCAGCGAGGTGCACATCGGGCAGGGGCGCTTGCGCTGCGGCCCGTACATGTAGCTGTAGACGACGAGGGTCTGCTTGTCGCCGAACAGGCCGGCGAAATCGACCGGCCCCAGTTCGCCATCGAACCGGTAGTCCCTGTCGACGATGCCGCCCGGCGGCAGGTCGCGCCGCAGCGCCGCCACCCGCTCGATCTGGCGGCGCAGCTCGATCTCCTCCGCCAGCAGCGCCTGGCGGGCGCGGCGGTATGCGTCGCTTTCATTGCGGACGCGGTGGTCGTTGCGGGCGGCCAGCGCCGTTGCCGGAACGAGGCCTGGCTGCGTGATCTGGTCGTGAGGCATGGTCCATCCCTTTCGCAGGTCTTTCCCCGGCGCGGCCGAAACGGCCACGCCTTCCTTGCACAACGAACGAGCCCGGCCCGGATCGACAGCGGCGGCGAAAAAACCTATTCGGCCCATTCGCGGTCGGTGGTGAAGGCGATGGTGAGCCAGCGATTGTGGCTCTCGTCGCCGATCGCCTCGCCGATCTCGTCGCGGATCCGGTCCCATTCCTCCAGCCGCCGCGCCGGCCCGTCGCGGGCGACGATGAAATAGATCTCGATCTGCTTGGCGCGGCCCACCTTGGCGACATAGGCGCGGTAGCCGAGAAAGCCATGCCGCGCCACCGTCTCCTTCGCCACGCCGTCGACCTGCTCTTTCAGGTCGGGCGGGGTCAGCAGCAGCATGTCGGCGACGGCCTGCCGCACCGTGCCGATCGGGATCGGGATGATGGCGGCGCTGATCACCGCGAGCGCGACCGGATCGATATAGGGCGAGATCCATTCGAGCATCGTGTCCTCGACGCCATAGCCGATGGCGAAGGCGACGAGCAGCGCGCCGCTGATCGCGCCCGACATCACCCAGGAATGGATGTCGAGTTTCAGGAAGTCGGACTGGATGGCGCGGTTGGCGCGCCAGTCGATCGCCGCCATGACGAGGCAGATCAGAAGCGTCGTCGCGGCATAGGCGATGGCGAAGCCGAATTCGAGCTCGCGGCCGCCGCCCTGGATCGAGAGGAGGGCGTTGATCAGCGCGTAGATGGCGACGATGATCAGGATGGTGCCGTTCAACCCGAGCACGATCGGCTCGAGATGCCAGAAGCCCATGGTGAAGCGGTTGCGCAGCTTGCCGGAAAGTGCGTCGCGCTTCGCCGATTGCACGATCAGGTGCGAGACGCCGAGCGCCACCGTCGTCATGCCGGCGTCGGCCAGCGAATAGACGCCGTCGAAGGCGATCGAGAACGAGCCCGAGAGCAGGCCGAACACGATGCCGAACGTCGCGACGAGGAAGGTGACGACGATCGAGGCACGCAGCACGCCCTGCTCGGTCAAATGGCTTCTCCTGCTCCCCGGTTGCCGGATCGCAACCGGAGCGGGAGCTTAGCGATCCCCGGGGCGCGATGCACGCCCGTCCGGCTCAGGCGAGAAAGCCGCGCAGCAGCACATAGAGCCCGACGGTGATCACGACGCCGGCGAAGATCCGGCCGAGCAGCGCCTTGCGGTTGGCGAGCTTGCCGCCGATCGCCGCGCCGCCCAGCCCGCCGGCGAGGCCGCCCAGGATGAAGACGAGCGCCAGCCGCCAGTCGACCAGCCCGCTCGCCGCATAGCTCGACGCCGTCGCCGCGCCGAAGGCGCTGACCGCCACCAGCGAGGTGCCGATGGCGAAGGGAAGCGGCATGCCGGTCGCCAGCATCAGCCCCGGCACGATCAGGAAGCCGCCGCCGATGCCGAAGAAGCCGGAAAGCGCGCCGACGCCGAAGCCGGCCGCGATCAGCCGCGGCAGCAGCCGCCAGGCCGTCGATGCCTGGAGGCGGATGTCGGGATCGCCGGCCGCGCCGCGCCGGCGCAGCATGACGAAGCCGACCGCCACCATCAGCGCGCCGAACAGCATCAGCAGCCTCTCGCCGTCGACCGCCTTGGCGAGTTCCGAGCCGGCGAGCGCGCCGAGAACGCCGGCGGCGGCGAAGACCGCGCCGCAGCGCCACTTCACCCGGCCGGACCGCCAGTGCGGGAAGAGATTGGCGAAGGCGCTGACGGCGACGGCGACCGTGCCGGTGCCGATCGCGACATGCGGCGAGGCGACGCCGACGCCATAGACCAGGAACGGCACGGCGAGGATGGAGCCGCCGCCGCCGACCAGGCCGAGGATGAAGCCGACCACCGAGCCGAAGCCGATGGCGAGCCCGTCTGTGCCATGGATCATTGCCGTTGCCTCATCCCGTGGTGATGGCCGCCGTCGCGGCGGGCCGGTTCCAGGGCGCGTGCCGGAGCAGCCGCGCCATGGCGCAGGTGCCGGTGGCGCCGGCGAACACCAGCCCGGCGCCGACGAAGGCGGAGAGCGCGTAGAAGCCCGGATGCACGAAGGCGCCGAGCGCCGCGCCGGCGACAACCAGGCTGCCGGCCGCGATCTGCACCTGGCGCATCAGTTCGAGCGGCTGGCGCCTGTCGGCGACCGCGGCGTGGCCGGCCTTCTTCCAGGCGTCGAGCCCGCCCTCGATGCGGAAGGCGGGACGGCCGGCGGCGGCGGCGAGGCGGTCGGCATGCGCGGTGGTGCGGGCGCCGGAGCGGCAGGTGAAGATGATGGCGCGCTCTTCCGGCAGCGCCAGCGCGGAAAGCGCACTGAGCGGCCGCGACAAGGCGCCGGCGATCTTCTCGCGGCGATATTCGTCGGCCTCGCGGATATCGACGAGGAGGGCGCCGGCGGCGACGAGTTCGGCCGCCCGGTCAGCGGAGATCGGGGTCAGGGACATGGCTTTCTTTCTGTTCAGGGGGAGGGGATCAGCCGGCCGGCTTGTCCCGGCAATAGAGGCGGTGCAGCAGCGCCATCATCTCCTCGATGCGGGGATCGGCGATGCGGTACCAGAGCGTCTGGCCGTCGCGGCGGAAGGCGACGATGTCCTCGTCGCGCATGCGCGCCAGATGCTGCGACAGCGCCGACTGGCCGAGGCCGACGGCGTCGGCGAGCGCGCCGACCGTCATCTCGCCATGCTCCACCAGCTTGCAGAGCATCATCAGCCGCTTCTCGTTGCCGAGCGCGCGCAGGAGATCGGCAACCTGAAGCGCGTTCGCTTCGAAGGCGGAGAGGTCGAGGAAGACGGCCATTTGTCGGCTCCTTACATTAGCTGTTGCTAAATTAGATATCGCTAATATATATGTCAAGCACCAACCCGATGGAGTTGCCGACATGAAGACCGAAACCCTGAACTCAGCCCCGGTCGCCGCCAGCGCGCCGGAAATCCGCGCCTTCTTCGACGAGCCGACCCATACGATCAGCTATCTCGTCGCCGACCCGGCCACGCGAAAAGCCGCCGTCATCGATCCCGTGCTCGATTATGACGCCGCCTCCGGCACGGTCGACACCCGCTCGGTCGAGGCGATCCTCGCCGCCGCCGCGAAGGCCGGCTACGAAATCGTCTGGGCGCTGGAGACGCATGCCCATGCCGACCATCTCTCCGGCGCCCCCTTCATCAAGGCGCGGACGGGCGCGAAGATCGGCATCGGCGAGCACATCAAGGACGTGCAGCGGATCTTCCGGCCCGTCTTCAATGCCACCGACCTGAAGGCCGACGGCAGCGATTTCGACCATCTCTTCGCCGATGGCGAGCGCTTCCGGATCGGCGAGCTGGAAGCGTCGGTGCTGCATACGCCCGGCCACACCCCGGCCGATATCGTCTATCGCGTCGGCGACGCCGCCTTTGTCGGCGATACGCTGTTCATGCCGGATTACGGCACGGCGCGGGCGGATTTTCCCGGCGGCGACGCGCGCACGCTCTATCGCTCGATCCGCCGGTTACTCGACCTGCCGGGCGGGACGCGGCTCTTCCTCTGCCATGATTACAAGGCGCCGGGCCGCGATCACTATGCCTGGGAGACGACCGTTGCCGCGCAGCGCGCCGCCAATGTCCATGTCGGCGCCGGCACGAGCGAGGCGGATTTTGTCGCGCTGCGCGAAGCACGCGACGCCACCCTCTCGGCCCCGACGCTGCTTTTGCCGTCGATCCAGGTCAACATCCGCGCCGGCCGTTTTCCGGAGGCCGAAGCGAACGGCGTCCGCTACTTGAAGATCCCGGTCAAGGCGGCGGGTGGGGTGGTGTTGGGGTAGGGTGTGGCTCACTCGGACCGCGCGGCGTATGGCGCGGTCCGGGGGGAAGCAGAAGGAAAGAAAGCCGACTTAGCAAAGGCTGAGCGCCTGCGAAATCACGCCAGCTCCGGCAAGCGCATAGACGCCGTCAAAGGCGATGGAAAACGCCTCCGAAAGCAGCCCGAGCACGATGCCGAAGTGCGCGACGAAGGCGATGAGGATCCACGCGCGAAGGATGGCCTGTCCGGTGAGCAACGGCGCGGCTCAACCCTCCGCGATTCCGCCGACTGGCGCCTTAGGAGGCGCTGGTCGGGGCGAGTTTCCTCATTCGGGGGGAAATAAATCGTCCTGACCGGGATGGATATTTCGTTCTCTTTGCGGTCGCTCTTGCGACGCTGCCGCCGGATCTGCGGCAAGTATGGACTTCGCCATCAAGAAGCCCTGCGCGAAAGTCTCCAGCATGGACGCTTTCTTTGCAGCTTCTATCCGAGGGATGTCGCGAGCATCTGTTATGCGGAGCTCTCTGGGTGTCTTTGCCCTGGGGCAGCTAAAGTCCAGAATTTCGAAGCGTGCATCTTCGAGATCGGGGTCTTGCATAAGTATTTCGTCAGCAAGGGTGACGAAAAGAGACAAGCGCTCACGATCCAGCGGGTTGCTTCTCCAAAAGCTTAACCACGGAAAATGCAACTGGCCGTTAATGCCGTAGATCATGATGGGGTCGAACGGAATTGCCAGATCTCGACCCAGTTGATAGTGCCTTCTGCCAACATTCTGATAAAAGTCAGGAGATAGTCCTGAGAAGTGGCCGTATATCAAAGGTAGGACTTCTAGGAAATTATTCCGAACATCTCGTCGGGGAAGGCGAGAAAGTCCCTCTAGGACGCTATCGTAGGATGCGCCTAGAACGAGTAGATCCTTAGTTGCACTGATAAGTGGATTGTAATTGAAGGTCGGAGGATTGCGGGCCAACGAGACCAATTTCTTGGCGATGGCATTTGGATCGTTGTGCCAATTTCGGGCAAGATGTTGAATAGAAGGGACACGCAGTTCCGTCATATAGCTCTGCCGCTATTGGAGTGAGAATGGACGCGCTACTCTTTCATAGAATTTCTCAATTTCCGTATTGCTAATCTTCATTCCGGGGTTGGTTGCCCCGCCATGGTTCCAAACTGAGTGCCATGGTCCGTTATCTACGTGGCTTAGATCGATCAAATAGCCCGCAGAAAGCCTACTGTAGAAATCGACGATTCGCTCTAAAAGGAGAGTCGTCTCTGAGTCGAAGTCGAATTCTACTATCCGGCTTCCGCCGGTGAAAGGGTCAATGCGCTCTGACCTCCCGACAATAGGTGATCTATCGTACCTTTTGAACTCTCTGTAGAGATAGGGGAGTACTGGTCCGTACTCCCAAGCCTCAAAGCTCTGTCGAACCAATGGCTTCCGTAGTTCGATCAGAGACCAGACGTGGCAAAAATATACTATCTTTTGCAGCGAAAGGTTAGTGACGTGTCGATCTTTGCTGGCGCAAAAATCGAGGACGTAGTTCGCTACTGCTCGCCCGTCATAACCGCTGGACATGGCATCCTGTTCCTTATCTGTTCCTAGCCGAGCTTTTGGTCGTTGGCAATGCGCCTGCATGATATCAGTGGCTTGGCCTCCCTGACGTGCGCCCCTCAAATTTCGGTTCCGCTCGCTCGGCCTTTCGCCTAAAACAGGCGCGGGCCGGCTTGACCGGCGCGTTGCAGACATCGCTCGCGACCGTTCGCGAGATCCAGGGACGGAGACATCTATGACCAGCGGCGCCATCTATCCGAGCCTCAGGGACCGGACCGTGCTCGTTACCGGCGGCGGCAGCGGAATCGGCGAGGCCATCGTCCGCCACTTCGTCGCCCAGGGCTCGAAGGTCGGCTTCCTCGACATCAACGCCGAGGCCTCGGAAGCCCTTGCAAAGGAGCTTTCCGCTTCCGGCACCGTGCATTTCGAGAAGTGCGACCTGCGCGACATCGCGGCGCTGCGCCAGGCGATCGCCAATGTGCGCGAAAAGCTTGGGGCCATCACCATCCTGATCAACAACGCCGCGCACGACCAGCGCCACAAGCTGGAAGACGTGACGCCCGAATATTGGGACGAGCGCTACCAGGTCAACATCCGCCACCAGTTCTTCGCGGCGCAGGCCGTGGTCGAGGACATGAAGGCCGCCGGCAAGGGCGCCATCATCAACATGGGCTCGACCTCCTGGATGATCGGCCAGGGCGGCATGCCGGCCTATACCTCGGCGAAATCCGCCGTGCAGGGTCTTACCCGCGGCCTCGCGCGTGATCTGGGGCCGTTCAACATCCGCGTCTGCTCGGTCGTCCCCGGCTGGATCATGACGCAGCGCCAGATCGACCTCTGGCTGACGCCGGAAGCCGAGGTCGACCTGATGAACAAGCAGTGCCTGAAGCGCAAGCTCTTCCCCGATGACATCGCCAAACCGGTGCTGTTCTTCGCCTCCGACGAGGCGTCGGGCTGCACCAACCAGAGCTACATCGTCGACGGCGGCTGGGTCTGAGTTTTTCCCATTTCGAGAAGAAGGGTCGGCGTCCGCGCCGGCCCTTTTTTGTTTTTGGGGGCACGCTTGGAGTGCCGGGGCGATGTCGTTCACCTCTCCCATGGGGAGAGGTCGGAGCGAAGCTCCGGGTGAGGGGATGCGATCTCACGGACGAGGCCTGAACCCCTCACCCGCCGCACTGCGTGCGTCGACCTCTCCCCGTGGGAGAGGTGAGGGGCTCGCCATGCCAGACATCCGGTTCGCCGTCATCCCCGCGAAAGCAGGGATGACGCGGAGAGGATGCGGGCAGACCCTAACCCCCCCCTCTCGCGCGTGCGGGAGCGGGGGCGAGCCTTATTCCAGCCCTTCGAACAGCGCGGTGGAGAGATAGCGCTCGGCGAAGGAGGGGATGATGATGACGATGTTCTTGCCGGCGTTTTCCGGGCGCGCGCCGACCTTGAGCGCGGCGGCGACGGCGGCGCCGGACGAGATGCCGACCGGGATGCCCTCGATCCGCGCCACCTCGCGCGCCGTCGCAAGCGCCTCGGCGCTCGCCACCTGCACCACCTCGTCATAGATCGAGGTATCGAGCACGCCGGGGACGAAGCCGGCGCCGATGCCCTGGATCTTGTGCGGGCCGGGGGCGCCGCCGGAGAGCACCGGGCTCTCGGCCGGCTCGACCGCGATCACCTTCAGCGACGGCTTCCTCGGCTTCAGCACCTGGCCGACGCCGGTGATGGTGCCGCCGGTGCCGATGCCGGAGACGAGGATGTCGATGCCGCCATCGGTGTCGTTCCAGATCTCCTCCGCCGTGGTGGCGCGGTGGATCGCCGGGTTGGCCGGGTTCTGGAACTGCTGCGGGATGACGGCGTCGCCGATCTCGGCCTTCAGCTCCTCGGCGCGGGCGATGGCGCCCTTCATGCCCTTGGCGCCCTCGGTCAGCTCCAGCTCGGCGCCGAGCAGCTTCAGCATCTTGCGCCGTTCGATCGACATCGTCTCCGGCATCACCAGGATCAGCCGGTAGCCGCGCGCCGCGGCGACGAAGGCGAGCGCGATGCCGGTATTGCCGGAGGTCGGCTCGATCAGGGTCGACTTGCCGCGCGTGATCCGTCCCTCGGCCTCCATCGCGTCGATCATGGCGACGCCGATGCGATCCTTGACCGAGGCGATCGGATTGAAGAATTCGAGCTTGGCCAAGAGGTTGGCCTTCACGCCCTTCTCGGCGGCGATACGGTCGAGCCGGACGATCGGCGTGTCGCCGATCGTGTCGGTGATCGAGGCGTAGATCTTGCCGCGTCCGCGCTTGGTTGCTTCGGCCATTCGTTCCTCCTTAACCCGTTGGATTTGTGGCGGAAGTCTAGTCGAGCCCGGCGGCCGGGTCGAGCCTCGCCGGCTATTTGCCGCCGGTCGAGCCGAAGCCGCCGGCGCCGCGCGCCGTCTCCGTGGAGAATTCGGCGACCACCTCGAAACGCGGCCGCACCACCGGCACGAACATCATCTGGGCGATGCGGTCGCCGGGCTGGATCGCGATCGGCGCCGTGCCGGCGGCATTGCGGTTCCAGACGCTGACCAGGATGGGCCCTAGATAGTCGGCGTCGATCAGCCCGGTCGAATTGCCGAGCACGAGGCCCTGCTTGTGGCCGAGGCCGGAGCGCGGCAGGATCATCGCGGCGACGAACGGGTCGCGGATGAAGAGGGAGAGCCCGCTCGGGACCAGCACGGCCGGCGAGCCGGCCTCGATCGCAAGCGGCGCGTCGATGGCGGCGCGCAGGTCGATCGCCGCCGCCATGTCGCTCTGATAGGCGGGCATGCCCCAGGCCTCGAGGCGCGGGTCGAGCACCTTCAGTTCGATGGTCGGCTGGTGCGGCACGGCGCGGTCCTCATGCTTAACAAGACGATAACGGGCCGTTAACGCGGCAGCGTGCCGGCGGCCCGGATGGCGGCGGAGAAATCGGGGCTGTCGCCGGCGGCGATTCCGAGCGCGCTGATCGCGGCGCGGGCGCGGAATTCCGCTTCGGTCAGGCCAGTGCTAAAGCCCTGATTCTGATAGATATATCCGGGGAGATACCCCGAAAGCAGGATGCGGTAGTCGAACGGCAGCGCCGGATCGAGCGCCCGGAGCAGGCGGAAGACCACCGTCGTGCAGTTGGTCGTGACCGTGTTGTAGAAGGTTGGCACGGTCGCAAGCCGGTTGCCGGTCTCGAGATAGGAGAGGAACAGCTCCCGCATGCCGGCCTGCGGCATGTGGATCGGGTAGCGATAGACGTCCTCGCCGCGGATATTGGTCCTGAGGCGGATGATGTCGCGCTCGTCGGCGGCGATCAGCGCCAGGTCGAATTCCTTGAAGAAGCCGCCGATCGAGGAGAAGCTCTCGCCCTTCTCCTTGCGGATTTCCGCTGAGAAGACAATATGTTCGCCGCCCTCGAAGCCGAAGGAGACGAGCGTGTGGGCGATCGCCGGGCTCGACCAGTAGGAGAGGAACAGGTCGACCGTCTCGAGCTTCGAGAGGTCGTAGGTCCGCGTCTGCCAGCGCGGCGTGAAGTCGGTCTCGCTCTTCCAGTCGAAGTCGCGGACGTCCTTCAGCGTGACGATGTCGCCGTCGCGCGTGCCGGTGACGATGTGCTCGACATCCGGCGCCCATTCATGGTCGAAGCTCGGCCGGATGCCCGCCCACCAGAGCACGGCCGCGATCAGGGCGAGCCCATAGACGCCGCGCGAAATCCACGAACGCCTTGTTATCTCAAGGCAAAGCACGACGATCGCGAAGATCGCCCAGGCGCCGATGGCGAGCTTCAGCGCCGTCTGAGGCAGCGGCAGCTGGTACCAGAAGGCCATGCCGACCAGCACCGCCGTCAGCGCGATGGCGAGCCAGAGCAGCAGTCGTCCGAGCCAGAGCAGGAGGGTGCGAAGCGCGCGAATGATGCGTGCCTCCGGTCAGGCGGTGGGCGAAAGTCGGCCGGCGATCCAGTGCACGAGTCGGCGCGCCACCTCGTCCTTCGGCATCTGCGGCCAGCTCTCGATCCCCTCCGCCGTCACCAGATGCACGGTGTTGGCGCCGCCGCCCATGACGCCGGTCTCCGGCGAGACGTCGTTGGCGACGATGATGTCGGCGCCCTTGCGGCCGAGCTTTTTCTTCGCGTTTTCAAAGACATCGTCCGTCTCGGCCGCGAAACCGACGACGAGGCCGGGGCGCTGGTCCTTCAGGTGCGCGATGGTGGCGAGAATGTCGGGATTCTCGGTGACATGGAGCGGCGGCACGACGCCGGAGCCGTCCTTCTTCAGTTTCGACGTCGCCTCCTGCGCCGGGCGCCAGTCGGCGACGGCGGCGGCGAAGATGGCGATATCGGCCGGCAGCGCGGTTTCGACGGCGGCCAGCATGTCGCGCGCCGTCTCGACGCGGCGGACGGCGACGCCGTCGGGATCCGGCAGGCCGACCGGTCCGGCCACCAGCGTCACGCGGGCGCCGGCCGCCGCCGCAGCAGCAGCGATGGCAAAGCCCTGCTTGCCGGAGGAACGATTGGCGATGTAGCGGACCGGGTCGATCGGCTCGTGCGTTGGCCCGGCCGTGACCAGAACATGCTTTCCGGTCAAGGGCTTCGTCGCGTCGACCGTGTCGGTCTTGCTGCCGGGAAAATGCGCCTCGACGGCGGCGACGATGGCGAGCGGTTCGGCCATGCGCCCGGTTCCCGCCTCGCCGCTCTCGGCCATCTCGCCGCGCTCGGGGCCGGCGAGATGGATGCCGTCGGCGAGAAGCGTCGCGACGTTGCGCTGGGTCGCCGGATGCGCCCACATGGCCGGGTTCATCGCCGGCGCGACGAGCACGGGCCGTTTCGTGGCGAGCAGGATTGCGCTGGCGAGGTCGTCGGCATGGCCGCCCGCCATCTTCGCCATCAGGTCGGCGGTGGCGGGCGCGACGACGATCAGGTCCGCCTCGCGGGCGAGGCGGATATGGCCGACATCCTGCTCGGATTCGCGGTCGAACAGGTCCGTGTAGACCGTGCCGCCGGCGAGCGCGCCGGCCGCGAGCGGCGTGATGAACTCGGTCGCGCCGCGGGTCATGACGACGCGCACCGTGGCGCCGCGCTCCTTCAGCCGGCGGATCAGGTCGAGGCTTTTGTAGGCCGCGATGCCGCCCGCTATGACGAGCAGGATGCGCTTGCCCCGAAGCGTCGCGTCAATATCCGCCATGATGCTTCCCCGCTCGATCTGGCGCGTCGATGCGCCGGATCAGGTGAACATATTCCAGGCTAGCAGCACAACCGCCACCCAGACGCCGATCGTCAGCCAGCGATTGCCCCGGCCCTCGGCGCGGCCGATCGCCTCGACGGTTTCCGGCGACAGCGTGATGCCGTCGCGCGTCGCGTCGCTCAGCTGCGCCGCGATCCGGGCGCCGTTCTGCAGCAGCGCCGGCAGGCCCGTCGCGGCGCGGCCGAGATCGGCGATGCCGGAGCCCGCTTCCTGCAGCTTGCCGAGCGGACCGAGATTGCGCTCGATCCATTCGCGCACCACCGGCTCGGAAGCGGCCCACATGTCGAACTCGGGATCGAGCGAGCGGGCGACGCCTTCGACGACGACCATGGTCTTCTGCAGCATCAGCAGTTCCGGCCGCGTCTGCATGTCGAAGAGCTCGGTCACCTCGAACAGCAGCGTCAGCAGCTTGGCCATCGAGATGTCGCTGGCCGGCTGGCCGTGGATCGGTTCGCCGATGGCGCGCAGCGCCTGGGCGAAGTCTTCCGGCGCGTGGCGGGCCGGGACATAGCCGGCTTCCATGTGCACTTCGGCGATGCGCAGATAGTCGCGCTTGATGAAGCCGTAGAGGATTTCGGCGAGGAAGCGCCGTTCGGCCTGGCCGAGCCGGCCCATGATGCCGAAATCGACCGCGACGACGTCGCCGGCCGCGTCGACGAACAGGTTGCCCTGGTGCATGTCGGCATGGAAGAAGCCGTCGCGCATGGCGTGGCGCAGGAAGGCCTGCATCAGCCGCCGGGCGACCGCCTTCAGGTCATGGCCGGCCGCCTCGATGCCGGCGGGATCCGAAAGCTTGACGCCGTCGATCCATTCGAGCGTCAGCACGTCGCGCGCCGTCCGCGCCCAGTCGACCCTGGGGACGCGGAAGCCGGGGTCGCCCTTCGTGCGCTCCGCCATTTCGGAGAGCGCGGCCGCCTCCAGGCGAAGATCCATCTCCATCGAGACCGAACGAGCCAGCGTGTCGACGACGGCGATCGGCTTCAGCCGCTTCATCGCCGGATCGACCCGCTCAACCAGATGCGCGCCGGCATAGAAGGTCTCGAGGTCGCGGTGGAAGCGGGCGCGCACGCCCGGCCGCAGCACCTTGACCGCGACGGCGTGCCGGCTGCCATCGCGCTCGACCACCTCGGCCTTGTGCACCTGGGCGATCGAAGCGGCGGCGAGCGGCGGCGAGAACGAGGCGAAGATGGTCTCGACCGGCCGGCCGAAATTCTTCTCGATCACGACGCGCGCCGCCGGCTCGCCGAACGGCTCGATCTCGTCGCGCAACCGGCCGAGCGCATCGGCGACATCCTCGCCGACGAAATCGGGCCGGGTCGCCATGAACTGGCCGAGCTTCACATAGGAGGGGCCGAGCTTGTTGAGGGCGGCGGTGATCCGCTCGCCGCGATCCGCGTCGGCGGCAGAACGGCGCTCGAGCAGCCGGCCGAGCCGGACGCCGAGGCGGGCGCCGGAGGGCAGGTCGTCGATGTCGACGAGGCCGAACGCGCCTTCGCGCGCCAGAACGAAGCCTGCCGCGGCGAGGCGGAAGAGGGCGGCTATGCCGAGCGCCATCGCGTCAGATTTTCCAGCCCGAGTGGATGGCGGCGATGCCGCCCGTCAGATTGCGATAGGAGACCTTGGCGAAGCCCGCCTGCCGGATCATCTCGGCGAAGCGCTCCTGATGCGGGAAGCGGCGGATCGATTCGACCAGGTAGCGATAGCTTTCGGAATCACCGGCGACCACCTTGCCCATCGCCGGGATCAGGTTGAACGAATAGAAATCGTAGATCTTGTCGAGGCCGGGCACGTCGACGTCGGAGAACTCCAGGCAGAGGAAGCGGCCGCCCGGTTTCAGCACGCGGTAGGCCTCTCTCAGCGCCTGGTCGATGCGCGGCACATTGCGGATGCCGAAGGCGATCGTATAGGCGTCGAAGCGGTTGCTCTCGAAGGGCAGCTCCTCGGCATTGCCCTCGACGAAGCTGACATGGTCGGCGAGGCCGCGCTTCTCGGCGCGCTCGCGGCCGACTTCCAGCATCGAGGCATTGATGTCGCAGACAGTGGCGGTTGCCGACTTGTGCGAGCGCTCGACGATGCGGAACGAGATGTCGCCGGTGCCGCCGGCGACATCGAGCACCTCGAAGGGGCGGTTGCGCGGCGGCGTCAGCCACGACACCATCGCGTCCTTCCAGACGCGGTGCAGCCCGGCCGACATGAAGTCGTTCATCAGGTCGTAGCGCGAGGCGACCTTGTGGAAGACGTCATTGACCATGCCCTGCTTGGCATCGACGTCGACATCGCGGAATCCGAAGGAGGCGCGGCCCGTTCCGGGCGTCTCGCTGCGAGATTCGGTCGCCATGGCGTCCCACTCCTTATATTACGCATGTGAGCCAGAGATCGCTTGGACGGGTCGCGCCGCGCAGAAGCGGCGTCCCCCGCCCGATCTCGGGAAAATCGAAGTCCTTGATAACCGAAGCGCCCTTCATGCGCCACGGCCCCGACACCCGCAGAGTTGACGCAGCCTAAATGCCAGAACTTCCCGAGGTAGAAACCGTCCGCCAGGGCCTCGCCCCCGCCATGGAAGGCGCCGTGATCGACCGGCTGGAGCAGCGCCGGCCGGACCTGCGCTTTCCCTTTCCCGAGCGCTTCGCCGAGCGGCTGACCGGACGGCGCATCGACGGGCTGGGGCGGCGGGCCAAATATCTGCTTGCCGATCTCGACGACGGCAGCGTCGTCATCATGCATCTCGGCATGTCGGGCTCGTTCCGCGTCGAGGAGGGGCCGCTCGCCGACCCGGAGACGCCGGGCGCTTTCCATCATCCGCGCGGAAAAGCGCTGGCGCATGACCACGTCGTCTTCCATCTCTCGAACGGCAAGCGCGTCATCTATAATGACCCTCGCCGCTTCGGCTTCATGGATCTCGCCTCGCGCGCCGGCATCGAGACGGCGCGCCATCTCGCCGGCCTCGGCGTCGAGCCGGTCGGCAACGCCTTCGACGGCAAGGTCCTGCATCGCCTGTTCGAGGCGAAGAAGGCGCCGCTGAAGGCCGCGCTGCTCGACCAGGGT
The DNA here is from genome assembly GCF_026343855.1 of Kaistia nematophila. NCBI lineage: Bacteria > Pseudomonadati > Pseudomonadota > Alphaproteobacteria > Hyphomicrobiales > Kaistiaceae > Kaistia > Kaistia nematophila. The sequence goes on from NZ_JAPKNK010000001.1 coordinate 299,320, forward strand.
CTGATCGCCGGGCTCGGCAATATCTATGTCTGCGAGGCGCTCAACATGTCCGGCCTGTCGCCGGAGCGGGCCGCCGGATCGCTCACCGCCAAGGCGGCCGACCGGCTGGCGGCGGCGATCCGCGAGGTGCTGGCGGCCGCCATCGCCGCCGGCGGCTCATCGCTGCGCGACCACCGCCAGGCGAATGGCGAACTCGGCTATTTCCAGCATTCGTTCCGCGTCTATGACCGCGAGGGCGAACCCTGCCCGAAGCTCGACTGTTCCGGCGTGATCGAGCGCAAGGTGCAGTCCGGTCGCTCCACCTTCTTCTGCGCCACCTGCCAGAAATGATCTTCCTCCCGCGTGGCTCGCGGGAGGAGGGGAGCCGGCGCCCTTGAAGGTCCGGGACGCGTCGGCTAGGCGTTTGCCTCGATCTGCCCTTCGCGCCGCCCTCGCCGGCGGAGCAGGGCACAACCGGAAGAGCGGAGCGCGCCATGGCTTATGAGACCATCCTTGTCGAGACGCGGGACGCCGTCGGTCTCATCCGCCTGAACCGTCCCAAGGCGCTGAACGCGCTGAGCCGCCAGCTGATCGCCGATCTGAACGCCGCGCTCGACGCCTTCGAGGCGGACGACGCCATCGGCGCGATCGTGCTGACCGGATCCGAGAAGGCGTTCGCCGCCGGCGCCGACATCAAGGAGATGCAGGCGCTCGGCTATGTCGACGTCTTCCTCGACGATTTCGTCGCGCATTGGGAGCGGCTGTCGCGCGTGCGCAAGCCGGTCGTCGCGGCGGTCGCCGGCTTTGCGCTCGGTGGCGGCTGCGAGCTGGCGCTGATGTGCGATCTTGTCATCGCCGCTGACAACGCGAAATTTGGCCAGCCGGAGATCACGCTGGGCCTGATCCCGGGCGCCGGCGGCAGCCAGCGCCTCGCCCGTTCGGTCGGCAAGGCGAAGACGATGGACATGGTCCTGACCGGCCGGATGGTCGACGCGACCGAGGCGGAGCGGATCGGCCTGGTCTCGCGCGTCGTGCCGGCGGCCGAGCTGGTCGAGCAGGCGCTGGCGGCGGCGCAGAAGATCGCCGCGTTGTCGCGCCCGTCTGTGCTGATGGCCAAGGAGGCGGTCAACCGCGCCTTCGAAAGCCCGCTTTCCGAAGGCATCCGTACCGAGCGTCGGCTGTTTCATTCGCTCTTCGCCACCGAGGATGCGCGCGAGGGCATGGCGGCCTTTCTCGACAAGCGGCCGGCCGCGTTCCGCAACCGCTGAATCCGGCGCTTCCCGATTGACGCCGCGCGGGCAGACGACTATAAGCCCGCCATGAACCCGGGCGGCCGCGAAGCCGCCCCTTCCGTTTAGCCCGAATTCCGCGTGGGTTTGTGGCACGGAAAGTCCAACGAACCGCTTTTTCAGGAAGGCCCCTCATGGCCAATACGCCGTCCGCCAAGAAGGCGACCCGCAAGATTGCTCGCCGTGCCGAGGTCAACCGCACCCGTCGCAGCCGCATGCGCACCTTCATCCGCAAGGTTGAGGAGGCGATCGCTTCCGGCAACGCTGCCGCCGCCGCCGATGCGCTCAAGAGCGCCCAGCCGGAACTGATGCGCGCCGCCCAGAAGGGCGTGCTGCACAAGAACACCGCTTCCCGCAAGGTTTCGCGCCTTGCCGCTCGCGTGAAGGCGATCTCCGCCTGATCTCAGAGTTCTGGGGATTGACAAAAAGCCCGGCTTCGGCCGGGCTTTTTTGTTATGCGGGTAAGTGACTGCCTTGCCTCAGAAATGCCGTTTTGGCCATGGCGCGAGCGCCGACGGCCAGACTGCTTCGCAGCATTTGATAAACAAAATCAATGACTTGCGTTGCGGTCCGATCGGTCTCCATCGACTCGGGCGGATTCTGGGCGAGTCAAGAGGCGCAGGTCGAATATTTTTCGCCTGCTTCGGATCTTTTCTCGGTCCCGGCGGACGCCATCTGAACCCTTTGAGTCGTAAGGGATTCGGACGGGCTGGCGGGAGTGAGGGGGCGGAAGGCAGGGGGTGCGGCGCGGGGGCGCGGGCGAATCTTGGCCCATCGCCGTTGCGAGCCACCAACCCCCTGTGTATTTTCCTGTTCATGGAGACGGCGACAGCAGTCGTCCTCCGCCGGACGGGTGAGCCGGCCATTATTCAAACGGGCGTTTCTCGCCCCTGAAAGTTTAGGGGCGTACAGGCAGTGAAAGCGCGGACATTAAGTTTACTCTATATGTAGTGTTTATGCGTATTTAACTGCTTCCGCGTTCTGGAAGAACCTCCACCACCCTGTATCAACTTAGCGTTTTACACATAGCCCATGATCTGACGGTCATGTGCGTGAGGGGGCAGTATGTCTCGTTCGCCTGCCGGCAGCTTCGCCGGCGACGTTTCGGCCGATGAGGCTTGGGAAGGTCTTTCCAGCGAGCCGCAGTCGATGCTGATCGATGTTCGGACCCGGGCCGAGTGGGCCTATGTCGGCATCGTCGATCTGAGCGCGATCGGCAAGGAAACGCTGCTGGTGGAGTGGCAGAGCTACCCGACGATGGCGGTCAACGCCGACTTCGCCGAGGTGCTGGCGGCCGAGCTGGACCGGCGCGGCGTCGGCCGCGAGACGGCCCTGTATTTTCTGTGCCGGTCCGGCGCGCGCAGCCTCGCGGCGGCGAACGCCCTGGCCGATGCCGGTTACGACCGGTGCTTCAACATTGCCGGCGGCTTCGAAGGGCCGCTGGACGAGGGCCGACATCGTGGTTCCGTGGATGGCTGGAAAGCCGCGGGACTGCCTTGGGTCCAATCATGAATAGATGCCATTCGATACGAGAGGGGCTCAGATGCGCGACGACAGGACTGGCGAATTCGGATCGGGGGCTTCGGCCCTGCGGGCTCTCGCCGTCGATGAGGTTCAGCCGATGAGCGGTCGTGCCGATGCGGTGCTGTGGGAGCGCGTCAAGACGCGGCTCCGGACCGAACTGGGCGAGGACGTCTTTTCGAGCTGGTTCGCCCGGGTCGAATTCGAGGGCGCGGATGGCGCCTCGGTCAACCTGTCGGTGCCGACCCGGTTCCTGAAGTCCTGGATCCAGTCGCATTATTTCGACAAGCTGCTTGGCCTCTGGACGGCGGAAGTCGACAGCGTGCGGCGCGTCGAGCTGGTGGTGCGCGGCGCTGTCCGTGCCCGTGCTCCGGCCAAGGTCGACAAACCGGTCGCGACGACCGCTGCGGCTCCGGCCGCGCCGACGCCGACCTTCATTCCCGCGGCCAGCGCCGCGCCCGTCCTTGCGCCGGCCAGCCCCGCCCGCGCCGAGGCCGATGGCGCCGGCTCGCCGGTCGACCCGCGCTTCACCTTCGAAACCTTCTGCGAGGGCGGTGCCAACCGCGTCGCCTATGCGGCGGCCCGCGCCGTCGCCGAGACGCCGGCCGGCCGGCCGACGCCCTATAACCCGCTCTATCTCCATGCCGGCGTCGGCCGCGGCAAGACGCATCTGCTGCATGCGATCGCCCAGGCGGCGCGCCGCGCCGATCCGAGCCGCAAGGTGGTCTACCTGACCGCCGAGCACTTCATGTTCCGCTTTGTCGCGGCGCTGAAGAACCAGTCGGCGATCGCCTTCAAGGAAAACCTTCGCGAGATCGACCTGCTCCTGATCGACGACCTGCAGTTCCTGCAGGGCAAGTCCGTGCAGCAGGAATTCTGCCACATGCTGAACGCGCTGATCGACGGCGCGCGCCAGGTGGTGGTGGCGGCCGACCGGCCGGCCGCCGAGTTGGAGACGCTCGACGAGCGCGTCCGTTCGCGCCTGCGCGGCGGCGTCGCCTTCGAGATCGGCTCGCCGGACCTGGATCTTCGTCGCGATATACTGAAGTCACGCTATGTGATTGCGCAGTCGCAGAACCCGGGCGTCGACGTTCCCGAGACCGTCATCGAATATGTCGCCCAGTCCGTGGTCTCGAACGGCCGCGACCTCGAAGGCGCGCTGAACCGCCTCGTGGCGCAGTGGCAGTTCACCAACCAGCCGGTGACGATGAGCTCGGCCGAGATCACGCTGCGCGATCTGGTCGGCGCTTCCGAGCCGCGCCGGGTCAAGATCGAGGACATCCAGAAGATCGTCTCGCGCCACTACAACGTCTCGAAGGCCGACCTTCTGTCGAGCCGGCGCACCCGCACCATCGTGCGCCCGCGCCAGATCGCCATGTATCTGTCGAAGACGCTGACGCCGCGCTCGCTGCCCGAGATCGGTCGCCGCTTCGGCGGTCGCGACCACACCACGGTGCTGCACGCCGTCCGCAAGGTCGAGGAGATGATGCAGGGCGACCAGCATCTGGCGGAAGAGATCGAATTGCTGAAGCGCATGATCGACGAATAGTCGAGACGGCGGGCCGGGCGGATCCCTTCCGCCGGCCCGTTTCCGTCCCGGCTTTCGCCGCGCTTCGTCCATTCGCTGTGGAGGCCTTGCGTTCCGGTCTGGAACAAGCCAACTTCCACGGTCCGTACCGGACGCATGTCCGGCCTCTGTCGGTGCCGCCGCGCCATCCGCGCGGCTTTTCTGTCAAGGTTCCTGCGTTCCATGAGAGCGACCCTCGAGCGATCCAATCTCCTCAAGTCCCTCAACCACGTCCATCGCGTGGTCGAACGGCGGAACACGATCCCGATCCTCTCCAACGTCCTGCTGCGGGCCTCCGGTTCGGAACTGACGCTGAAGGCGACGGATCTCGACCTCGAGATCCTCGAGACCATCGCCGCCGACGTCGGCCGCCCCGGCGCGACCACCGTGCCGGCGCACATGCTCTACGACATCGTCCGCAAGCTGCCGGACGGTTCCGAGGTGGCGCTGGAGACTTCGGCCGACGGCCAGACGCTGACGGTCCGCTCGGGCCGCTCGAACTTCTCGCTGCAGATGCTGCCAGAGGCGGATTTCCCGGACCTGACCACCGGTGAATTCCCGATCCGCTTCGAGATGCCGGCCTCCGCCTTCAAGACGTTGATCGATCGCACCCAGTTTGCGATCTCGACGGAAGAGACCCGCTATTACCTGAACGGCATCTATCTGCACACGCCGACGATCGACGGCCGCACCGTGCTGCGGGCGGTGGCGACCGATGGCCATCGTCTCGCCCGGGCGCAGACCGCCGCGCCGGCCGGCTCCGAGGGCATGCCGGGCGTGATCGTGCCGCGCAAGGCCGTCGGCGAGATCCAGAAGCTGCTCGAGAACTCCGACGAGACGGCGACGATCGAGCTGTCCGAGACCAAGATCCGCGTCTCCTTCGGCGGCGTGGTGCTGACCTCGAAGCTGATCGACGGCACCTTCCCGGACTATGCGCGCGTCATCCCGCAGGGCAATGACAAGCTGCTCAAGGTCGATCGCGGCACCTTCTCGAACGCCGTCGACCGCGTCTCGACCATCGCCAGCGAACGCGGCCGCGCCGTCAAGCTGTCGCTCTCCTCCGAGGGCCGGCTGGCGCTCACCGTCAACAATCCGGATTCTGGCTCGGCGACGGAAGAGCTCGACGTCGACTATGGCGCCGATCCCATCGATATCGGCTTCAATTCGCGCTACCTGCTCGACATTGCCGGACAGCTGAAGACGGCGACGGCGCTGTTCAAGCTGGCCGATCCCGGTTCGCCGACGCTGATCCAGGACGACGGCGACGAGGACGCGCTCTACGTCCTGATGCCGATGCGCGTGTGAGCCTGGTTTCCGAGGTTGCCCAGCCGCGCATCACGCGGCTGACGCTGGCCGATTTCCGCTCCTATACCCGCCTCGATGTCCCGATCAGCGGACGGCTGGTGGCGCTTTCGGGCGAGAACGGCGCCGGCAAGACCAACCTTCTCGAAGCGATCTCGCTGCTGGCGCCCGGACGCGGCCTGCGCCGGGCCGACATGGCCGATATGGCGCGGATCGGCGGCGGTGGCGGATTCGTCGTCGCGGTCGATCTCGACACGGCGAACGGGCCGGTCCGCCTCGGCACGGCGCTCGACGGCCAGCCGCCGTCGCGCCGCTGCCGCATCGACGGCGCGCCGGTCTCCTCCGCCACCGCCTTTGCCGAATATCTCCGCATCGTTTGGCTGACGCCGACGCTCGACGGCCTCTTCACCGGGCCGGCCGGCGACCGTCGCCGCTTCCTCGATCGGCTCGTGCTCGCGGTCGACGCTCAGCATGGCGCCCGCGTCAACGCGTTCGAAAAGGCCGTGCGCGGCCGCAATCGCCTGCTCGAGGATCCCGCGCCCGATCGCGCCTGGCTCGACGGGCTGGAGGCCGAGATCGCCGAGATCGGCGTGGCGGTCGCCGCGGCGCGCAAGGAGACGGCCGAGCGCCTCGCCGGCCTGATCGCCGAGGAGCGCGACGACGCCTCGCCGTTCCCGTTCGCCGTGCTGGCGCTGGAGGGCGATGTCGAGGGCTGGATCGGCGAGGGTCCCGCCGTCGAGGCCGAGGACCGCTACCGTGCCGCGCTGCGCAATGGCCGTGCCCGCGATCGCGCCGCCGGCCGCACCCTGGTCGGTCCGCAGGCGAGCGATCTCGTCGTCCGCCACGGCCCGAAGGACGTGCCCGCCGGCCGAGCCTCGACCGGCGAGCAGAAGGCGCTTCTGGTCGGCATCGTGCTGGCTCATGCCCGCCTCGTTGCGCGGATGAGCGGGCTGGCGCCGATCGTGCTGCTCGACGAGATCGCCGCGCATCTCGACCAGCGTCGCCGGGCCGCGCTGTTCGAGGCACTGGACAGGCTGGGCGGACAGGTGTTCATGACCGGCGCCGATCCGGCGCTCTTCGCCGAATTGCCGCAATCGGCGCAGATCTTCACGGTGACGCCGGGTCGCGTCGAGCCGTTTTCGGGCGAGGGGTGAGATGACAGGACTTTCGATCTCGGGACTGGCGCTGTTCGCCGCCGCGCTGGCCGTCGCCGCCTTCGCGCCCGGTCCGGGCATCGCCGCGATCGTCGCCCGCGTGCTCGGTCGCGGCCGCCCCGGCGCCGTCGCGTTCACCGCCGGCATGGCGATCGGCGACATCGTCTGGCTGACGCTCGCCGTGCTTGGCCTCGCCGTCGTGGCGCAGACCTTCCATGAGGTTTTCGCCGTCATCAAATATGCCGGCGCCGCCTATCTGCTCTACATCGCCTGGAAGATGTGGAAGGCGCCCGCCGCCGCGCCCGACCTCGCCCCGGTGACGACGCGCGAGAGCCGGGTGAAACTGTTCTTCGCCGGGCTCGCCGTCTGCCTCGGCAACCCGAAGACGATGGTGTTCTACCTGGCTCTGCTGCCCTCGATCCTCGACATCAACAAGATCGACGGCCTCGCCTTCCTGGAACTCGCCACCGTCACGCTGACGGTCGTCGGCGGCGTCTTCGCTTTCTATGTCCTGGTGGCGCTGCGCGCGCGCCGGCTGATCACCAGTTCGAAGGCGGTGCGGCTCGTCAATCGCGGCAGCAGCGTCGTCATGGCCGGCGCGGCGGTGGCGATCGCCTCGCGCTAGATCGTTTTCGAGCGAAGCGGATGCCGGGTCGCTTGAAGAAGACGCGACCCAACAAAGAGCTGGGCGCCAGACGGATCGCCGCGCCCCGGCTTTCGCGCGTGTAAGCCGGCTGTCGAGCGGTTAGCATTGGCGCGAAAACGAATCACTCCCGGATACCCCATGCCGCTTTCGCGCGCCCGTGCCGCGCTCAAATCCGTCTTCGGCTATGACGATTTCCGCCCCGGACAGGACGAGGTCATCGCTGCGGTGATGCGCGGCGAGCATGTGCTCGCGGTGATGCCGACCGGTTCCGGCAAGTCCATGTGCTACCAGCTCCCGGCGATCGTCGATGGCGGGCTGACGCTGGTCGTCTCGCCGCTGATCGCGCTGATGCGCGACCAGGTGCAGCAGATGCAGCATGTCGGCGTCGCCGCGGCGACGCTGAACTCGATGAATGGCGAGGACGCCAATCGCGAGACGCTGCGGCGGCTGCGCGCCGGCGAGATCACGCTGCTTTTCGTCTCGCCCGAACGCCTCGCCGGCGATGGCCTGGTGTCGCTGCTCGCCGCCTGCGACGTGCGGCGGCTGGCGATCGACGAGGCGCATTGCGTGTCGCAATGGGGGCATGATTTCCGGCCCGAGTACCGCCAACTCGCCTCGGTGCGCGAGGCGCTCGGCGGCGTGCAGGTGGTGGCGCTGACGGCGACCGCCGACCAGGCGACCCGCAACGACATCGCGGCCCAGCTGTTTCCGGAACCGCCCCGCGTCGTGGTGCATTCCTTCGACCGGCCCAACATCCATCTGCGCTTCGAGGCGAAGGACCGGCCGCGCACGCAGATCGCCGACTTCCTCGCCCGTCACAAGGGCGGCAGCGGCATCATCTACGCCTCGTCGCGCGACAAGACCGAGAAGCTTTCGGAATGGCTGGTCGGCAAGGGCATCCGGTCGGTGCCGTATCATGCCGGCCTCGATTCCGAGGTCCGCGCCAGGCACCAGGACGTCTTCCTGCAGGAGGACGGCGTCGTCGTCGTCGCCACCGTCGCCTTCGGCATGGGCATCAACAAGCCCGACGTGCGCTTCGTGGTTCATGCCGACATGCCGGGCGGCGTCGAGGCCTACTACCAGGAGATCGGCCGCGCTGGCCGCGACGGCCTACCGGCTGACACGCTCACCCTCTACGGCCTCGACGACATGGCGTTCCGCCGCCGCCAGATCGAGGAGAAGGCGATCAGTGAGGCGCAGCGCAGGGTCGAGATGAAGCGGCTCCAGGCGATGACGGATCTCGCCGAGAACGCCACCTGTCGGCGCCAGGCGCTGCTTTCCTATTTCGGCGAGCAGATGGGGCCGTGCGGGCATTGCGACCTCTGCCAGGGCGGCGCCGAGCTGGTCGACGCCACCATCGACGCCCAGAAGGTGCTCTCCGCCGTGGTGCGCACCGGCCAGCGCTATGGCGCCGCGCATCTGGTCGATGTCCTGCGCGGCGAGGCGACCGACGCCGTGCAGCGTCAGGGCCACGACCGCATCAAGACCTTCGGCGTCGGCACCGATCGCAGCGCCCATGTCTGGCGCACGCTGGTGCGGCAGCTCTTCGCCGCCGGCGCGCTCGCCGAGGCGAGCGCCGAGCATGGCGGCTTCCGCATCACCCCGGAAGGCGAGGCGGTGCTGTTCGGCCACGAGAAGATCGCGCTGCGCTCGATCCGCGAGGCGCCGCCGCGGCGCGGCGCCCGTCGCGCCGACAAGGACGACCGCGCCGATGGTCTCGACGAGGCGACGGCGACGATGTTCGAGCGGCTGCGCGCGCTCCGGCGCGAGATCGCCCGCGACGAGGGCGTGCCGGCCTACATGGTCTTCCCAGACCGCACGCTGATCGAAATGGCCGAGGCGATGCCCGGCACGCTCGACGAGATGCGCTCCGTGCAGGGCGTCGGCGAACGCAAGCTGACCCTCTATGGCGAGGCGTTCCTCGAGGCGCTGCACGCCTGACCGGCGCCAGCTACGGCGCCTCCGCGTCCGATGCGGCGCGCGCCTGCCGGTGGGCGTGCCAGCTGCGCGCAAGGCCGATCGCCACCAGCAGGCCGATGAGCAGCAGCCCGGCGATGATCAGCTTGTGATCCTGGTGCAGCCTGCCGGCGAAGCGCTCGACCGTCTGGCCGAACAGGTAGCCGATCGTGGTCATGATCGCCGCCCAGGCGGCGGCCGAGGCCAGGTTCAGCCCCGCATAGAGCACCGGGTTGACGCGGGCGATGCCGATCGCGATCGGGCTGATCGTCCGCATGCCGTAGATGAAGCGGAAGGCGAGGATGAACGCCACCTGGTTGCGCTGGATCTGGTCGAGCACCCGGATGAACAAGGGTCGCTTCGTTTGACGCTGCACGAAGCGGCTGCCTGCAAAATAGCGCCCGACGAAGAACAGCAGCTGATCGCCGGTGACCGAGCCGGCGAAGGCGGCGAGGAACACGGAGTAGGGGTTCAGGACGTGCTGGTGCGCCAGGAAGCCGGCGGCGACCACCACGCTTTCGCCCTCGATGATGACGCCGAGATAGACGACGATCAGGCCGTACTGGACGAGGAAGGCGTGGATCGCAGACATCGGGCGGACATTCCTTGCGCGGGCGCCGGGACCGGCGGCAGGCCGACAGCATCCGGTGCCATGGCCAGGCTGGCAAGCGCCGTTGCGGTCATGGTGCCCGGATGGCGCGGCAGCTGCGTTTCGCCACGGCGCCGCCGCGATTTCCTGCTAGGGGAAAGGGTGCAATTTGCTTGTCCAGGCAATATATTAGCCACTCGATTCGACTGTTCGCGCGCACGCGCGCGCGACACGTTCAAGGAAGCCTGAATGTCCGATACCGCCCGCGATCAAGCCTCTGAAGCCTATGGCGCCGATTCTATCAAGGTGCTCAAGGGCTTGGACGCCGTCCGGAAGCGCCCGGGCATGTATATCGGCGACACCGACGACGGCTCGGGCCTGCACCACATGGTCTATGAGGTGGTCGACAACGCCATCGACGAGGCGCTGGCCGGCCATGCCGACGAGGTGAACGTCACCCTCAATCCGGACGGATCGTGCACGGTCCGCGACAATGGCCGCGGCATTCCGACCGATCTGCACGCCGAAGAGGGCGTCTCGGCGGCCGAGGTCATCATGACCCAGCTGCATGCCGGCGGTAAGTTCGACCAGAACTCCTACAAGGTCTCCGGCGGTCTGCATGGCGTGGGCGTCTCGGTGGTCAACGCGCTGTCGAGCTTCCTGAAGCTGAAGATCTGGCGCAACGGCAAGGTGCACGAGATCGAGTTCGCGCATGGCAACGCCGTGTCGCCGTTGAAGGTGGTCGGCGACTGGGACGGCCGCAACGGCACCGAGGTCACCTTCCTGCCATCGACCGAGACCTTCACCAAGGTCGAGTTCGATTTCGACACGCTGGAGCACCGGCTGCGCGAGCTCGCCTTCCTGAATTCCGGCGTCCGCATCGTGCTGACCGACAAGCGCGGCGTCGAGGTTCGGCGCGAGGAACTCGTCTATGACGGCGGCCTCGAGGCCTTCGTGCGCTATCTCGACCGCACCAAGAAGCCGCTGATGCCGGCGCCGGTCACCATGAGCAACGAGCGCGACGGCATCACCGTCGAGGTCGCGATGTGGTGGAACGACAGCTACCACGAGAACGTGCTCTGCTTCACCAACAACATCCCGCAGCGCGATGGCGGCACCCATCTCGCCGGTTTCCGCGGCGCGCTGACGCGCCAAGTGACCGGCTATGCCGACCGCGAGGGCATTTCGAAGCGCGAGAAGGTGTCGCTTTCGGCCGATGACTGCCGCGAGGGCCTGACGGCCGTGCTCTCGGTCAAGGTGCCGGACCCGAAGTTCTCGTCGCAGACCAAGGACAAGCTCGTCTCGTCCGAGGTGCGCCCGGTCGTCGAGAACATCGTCAACGAAATGCTCGGCCAGTGGTTCGAGGAGCATCCGGCGGAATCGAAGGCGATCCTGTCCAAGGTCGTCGAGGCCGCGACCGCGCGCGAGGCCGCCCGCAAGGCGCGCGAGCTGACCCGCCGCAAGGGCGCGCTCGACATCGCCTCGCTGCCCGGCAAGCTCGCCGACTGCCAGGAGCGCGACCCGGCCAAGTCCGAAATCTTCATCGTCGAGGGTGACTCGGCAGGTGGCTCCGCCAAGCAGGGCCGCAACCGCGAGAACCAGGCCGTGCTGCCGCTGCGCGGCAAGATCCTGAACGTCGAGCGGGCCCGCTTCGACAAGATGCTGTCGTCCGAGCAGATCGGCATGCTGATCATCGCGCTCGGCACCTCGATCGGCAAGGACGAGTTCACGCCGGAAAAGCTGCGCTACCACAAGATCATCATCATGACGGACGCCGACGTCGACGGCGCCCATATTCGCACTCTGCTGCTCACCTTCTTCTTCCGCCAGATGCCGGAGCTGATCGAGCGCGGCCATGTCTACATCGCCCAGCCGCCGCTCTATAAGGTCACCAAGGGCCGTTCGGAGCAGTATCTGAAGAATGAGCGGGCGCTGGAGGACTACCTGATCCAGCAGGGCCTCGACGAGGCCGCGCTGCAGCTGGAGGACGGCGAAGTCCGCGCCGGCGCCGATCTCGAACACCTGATCCAGGACGCGCGCCAGATTGCCCAGATCTTGAGCGGTATCCATACCCGCTACGATCGCGGCATGGTCGAGCAGGCGGCGATGGCCGGTGGCCTCGACCCGGCGCTGCTCGAGGACAAGGACCGCGCGCTCGCCGCCGCCCACGCCATTGCCGAGCGGCTCGACCTGATCGCCGAGGAAACCGAGCGCGGTTGGCAGGGCACGCTCGACCCGCAGGGCGGCTACCGCTTCGAGCGCGAGGTCCGCGGCGTCCGCGAGGTGCATTCGATCGACATGGCGCTGATCGATTCGGCCGATGCCCGCAAGCTGCACGCCATCGCCGCGCGCATCTCCGACGTCTTCGCCAGGCCTTCGACGCTGCGCCGCAAAGAAGTGTCGACGCCGATCCACGGCCCGCGTTCGTTGCTGGAGGCTGTCTTTGTCACCGGTCGCAAGGGCATCCAGCTGCAGCGCTACAAGGGTCTCGGCGAGATGAACGCCAGCCAGCTCTGGGAGACGACGCTCGACCCGAACGTCCGCTCGCTGCTGCAGGTGAAGATCAAGGAGGCCGACGCCGCCGACGATCTCTTCACCAAGCTGATGGGCGACGAGGTTGAGCCGCGCCGCGACTTCATCCAGGACAACGCCCTCAGCGTCGTCAATCTCGACGTCTGATCGGGAGGGGGCGCCGTCTCGGCCGGCCTATTCGGCCGGCACGGGACAGTTCATGTCGCCTTCCTGGCAGGCAAGCAGCGTCTTCAGTTGATCGAGGCGCGTGCGGGTGAGGCCATCGAGGCAGGCGGCGCGAACCATTGGATAGGCGCTGCCGCCCGACACGCCGGAACTGCGGAAGTCGCATTCGGCGTCGCGGAAGGCGATCCAGGCGCGCTGGGCGGCGACGAGTTGCTTGGCGGTGTCCGGATCGTCGGCGAGACGGCGGGTGATCGCCTGATAAGTGGTGTTCAGCTGCCTGTCGGTCGCCTTCAGCGCCATGTCGGCGCAGGCGGTCATCGTTGCCTGGTCTTCGGCATTGTCGCAGTCGACGGCCTGCGCCGCCGGCAGTCCCGCAAGCGTCATTGCGGCGATGAGAACGAAGCGGCGCATGGGTTTCTCCCCGGCTGATCCACGTCCAATAGAGGCCGGATTTCATCGGCCGGCAAGCGCCCGATGGTTCGAGGTTCGTAGCAATTTGCCGTCGCCATATTGCCCTCGCTCCGCCATCGGTTCATACGTCATGCGCTCGTCTACTTCCGCAAGCCGCGTGGCCGGTGCCATACTCGCCAGCATAAGCAGTGCGATGGTCAACAACTCACACGCATCAGGGATGAAACACATTGCAGCAACTCGCTGATATTGGCGTGCTCGGTCTCGCCGTGATGGGCGCGAACCTCGCCCGCAACGCTGCCCGCAAGGGCTTCGGTGTCGCCGTGTTCAATCGCAACGGCGCCCGCACCGACGAACTCATCAACGAGCATGGCGGCGAAGGCCGCTTCACGCCGTCGAAGACGATCCCTGAATTCGTCGCCTCGATCGCCAAGCCGCGCGCCATCATCATCATGGTCAAGGCCGGCCAGCCGGTCGACGACGTGATCGAGGAACTGCTGCCGCATCTGGAAGTCGGCGACATCATCATCGACGGCGGCAACTCGCTCTACACCGACACCAACCGCCGCTTCCATTACCTCAAGGACCGGGACATCAAGTTCATCGGCATGGGCGTTTCGGGCGGCGAAGAAGGCGCGCTCGAAGGTCCGAGCATGATGCCGGGCGGCACGCGCGAGGCCTATTCCCGCATCGAGCCGATCGTTACCAAGATGGCGGCTCAGGTCGATGGCGAGCCCTGCTGCACCTATATCGGCACCGAGGGTTCCGGCCATTACGTCAAGATGGTGCATAATGGCATCGAATACGCCGATATGCAGCTGATCACCGAGGCCTATGACCTGTTCAAGACGGTCTATGGGCTGGAGGCCGGCGCGATCGCCGACATCTTCGCCGAATGGAACAAGGGCGAGCTCAACTCCTACCTGATCGAGATCACCGACGCCGTGCTGCGCAAGGTCGACTCGACCGGCAAGCCGCTTGTCGATTCGATCGTCGACGAAGCCGAGCAGAAGGGAACCGGCCGCTGGACCGCGCAATCGGCGCTCGATCTCGGCGTGCCGCTGACCTCGATCACCGAGGCCGTGTTCGCCCGCGCGCTTTCCGGCCGCCGCGCCCAGCGCGCCGAGGCGGAAAAGCGCTTCCCGCATCCGGCCACGACGAAGCGGACCATCACCCAGGCCGACATCGACGCGATCCGAGATGCGCTCTACGCGTCGAAGATCGTTGCCTATGCGCAAGGCTTCGAGCAGCTCGCCGTCGCCTCGCAGCAGTTCGGCTGGGACCTGAAGCTCGGTGACCTCGCCACCATCTGGCGCGGCGGCTGCATCATCCGCGCCCGCTTCCTGAACCGCATCCGCGAGGCCTACGAAACGGGCGGCGCCGGCGACAACCTGCTGCTCCAGGACTATTTCCGCGACGCCGTGGTCCAGGCAGAGGCGAACTGGCGCAAGGTCGTCGGCCTCGCCATCGCCGAGGGCATCCCGGTTCCGGCCTTCGCCTCGTCGATCGCCTATTATGACGGGCTGCGCCGCGCCCGCGGCCCGGCCAACCTGCTGCAGGGCCTGCGCGACTATTTCGGCGCCCACACCTATGGCCGCCTCGACAAGCCCGGCAAGTTCCACACCCGCTGGAGCCAGGACGGATCCGAGATCCAGGCCTGAGGCCGCTTCGCGCCGGCGCCGGCGCGGAAACAAAATGATACCGTCGCGCAACGCACCGTTGCGCGACGGCCCAAATCCGGGCGCATTCGCCCGCAATCCTGCCGTTACGGATCGCACGGGCATTGCACGAACGATCCATCGCTCCCACATGGTGTCGGCGATATTGAACAGGCGGAGATGATGACGACCTACCGGACCTACGTGCTTTCAGGCCCCCGTGGCGCGACCAGCTGGAAGGACAAGCTCAAGCTTGGCGCAGCCATGGTCGTCGGCGCTGCCGTGGTCTTCGCGGCTCTGGTGGTGTCGTTCTCGATCGCGCTGGTGCTGATCCCCGTCCTTGCCGTCGTCTATCTCTTCCGCAAGCGCATCCTGCGCGCCATCCTGGCGCGCGCCATGCCGCCGGGCGCGCAGCCCGGCGCCGCCGGCTTCGGCCGCGAGACCGGCTACGACACGGCCTATGAGACGGCGACGCCCTTCGAAGAGCCCAATCCGTTCCGTGGCGCGTCCGGTCCCCGTGCCGGCGACGGCCCGACCATCGACGCGGACTACCACGTCGTCGAACCGCGCGACCGCGACGGCAAGCGCTGATCCCTTTCCCCCTCCCGATCGCGACCCGGTCGCCCGAATGTGACCGGGCGGCCGTCGCGAACGCCTCCTGCCCCAGCCCGGATCGGCTAAGCTTCCCTTCGCGCCCCGGGCGGCGCGTGTCCAAGCCATGGGAGGAAGCGATGCAGGATGGGCTCAATCTCTCCAGTCTCCGCAAGGCCGTGGAAGGCAATGACGCGAGGGCGCTGGCGGCGTTCTATGCCGACGATGCCGAGATCCGCGTGATCGACCAGGATCATCCGCCGAGCCGGCCGCTGGTGCTCAAGGGCAAGCAGGCGATCGGCGCCATGCTCGACGACGTCTGCAACCGCGCCATGAAGCACCACGTCGATGACGGACTGGTCGATGGCAGCCACATGGCCTTTTCCGAGACTTGCACCTATCCGGACGGCGTCAAGGTCTACATGAGCGCCATGCTGGAGCTCGCCGACGGCAAGATCCGCCGCCAGACCAACATCCAGGCCTGGGATCATTGAGGCTGGGTGCCGCTGCCCCAGTTCCACGCTCGCCGTCATCCCGGACGCAGCGCAGCGGAGATCCGGGATCCATGCAGCCGCGAAGCCGGGAGTTTCGCGGTGGTCAGTCCGGCTGAATGATCCCGGGTCCAGCCCGGGATGACCGCGGGTTCGCGGCCATGATTGCATGAGCTGGAGAGACCGGAGAGCCTGCCTCACCGTTCCAGCCGGTTGACGAACCAGCGGGTCAGTTCGATCCAGACCTGGTCCTTTTCGGCCGCGTCCTCGATACCGTGCTCGATGTTCGGGTTGTCGTTCACCTCGATGACGAAGAAGCCGTCGTCGGTCTGCTTGATGTCGACGCCATAGAGCCCGCTGCCGATCAACTGCGCGGAGCGGAGGCCGATGTCGATCACCTCCGGCGGCGCCTCGCCGATCGTCATCGAGCGCAGGCCGCCTTCGAGCGCCTTGCCGTTCCGCTGGTGCTTGACGATCTGCCAGTGCTTACGCGCCATGGTGTACTGGCAGACGAACAGCGGCTTGCCGCCGAGCACGCCGACGCGCCAGTCGAACTCCGTCGGCATGAATTTCTGCGCCAGCAGCAGATCGGTGTCCTTGAACCAGGCGCGCGCCAACTGGTCCATCTCACGATGGTTGTCGACCTTCTTCACGCCGCGCGAGAACGAGGAATCCGGGATTTTCATCACCAGCGGGAAGCCGAGCTCGTCGGCCGCCCGCTCGAGGTCGCCATTGCCGGCGAGGATGATGGTCGGCGGCACGGCGATGCCGTTCCCGGTCATCAGCTCCTGCAGATAGACCTTGTTGGTGCAGCGGATCATCGAGACGGGATCGTCGATCACCGGCATGCCTTCCTGCACGGCGCGGCGGGCGAAGCGATAGGTGTGATTGTCGATCGAGGTCGTCTCGCGGATGAACAACGCGTCGAACTCGGCCAGCCGCGCCAGGTCCTTCCTGGTGATCGGCTCGACTTCGACGCCGAGCTTCTCGGCGATGCGGGCCCAGTGCTTCAGCGAGGCGAGGTTCGAGGGCGGCATCGCCTCGGCCGGGTCGTGCAGCACGGCGAAGGAATAACGCGGCGCCGTCGGGGTCGCCTTCTTCGAGCGCCATTCGCGGCGCGTATGGTCGTGTAGCGCCTGATGGAAAAAGGCGAGCTCATCGGCGGTCAACTTGTTGATCGGCACCGGGGCGAGCTTGCGGATCTCGGCGCGGCCCGCGGGCTCGATCGTCACCTCCAGCACCGGGCAGCGGAACCAGTCGAACAGCAGCCGGGCGAAGCGGTCGAAGCGGTGATCCTCGCAGATGCCGAACATCACCAGCAGCCGGGCGGGCATTTCCCTGTCGTCGCCGTTGGAGACGGCCTTGGCCAGCTGGTCCTCCAACTCGGGCAGGGCCTGGGCATAGAGGGTGCGGCTGCCGAGATCGATCATTGTCTCGACCGTCGGCACGACGCGATGGCCGCGCGCGCCGGCGAGAAGCGAGGCGTAGTAGCCCCGGCTCTGATAGGCGAAGGAGCGCGACAGGTTGATGATCTTCGGACGGGAGCCGCGGAACAGGTTGGCGCGGGCCAGATAGTCCTTGGTCGTGATCACCTTGTGCGGCGTGTCTTCATTCGGAAAGTCCTTGGCCGCGTCGACCAGGATCACCCAATCCACCATGGCTCACCTCGGTCTCAGAACGACGGCGGCGCGCAACGGTTCCCGCCCCCAGCGCGCCATGCGCTCGAAATCGGCGTAGGGGATCGGCAGGTTGGCCGCGTCGGCATGGGTTTCGTGCTCGCGGTCCTCGACCCAGGGGTCGTGCACGAAGAGATGGCGGCCGTCGTCGCCGACCACCAGTACCCAGTGCGGCACCTTCTTGCCGAACATCCGGTAGGCCGAGATCAGCACGATCACGAGCGCGCCCTCGGCCAGCCCCGCCCGGATCGCCGCCACGTCGAGCGGCCGATAGGCGATCGGGATCTCGAAGGCGATGGTCTGGCGGCGGAAATCCTCCTGTGCCAGCTCCATGACGCGGCGCTTCTCGGGATCGCGCACCGATTCCAGGAAGAGCGAGCCCTCACGGCTGACATGCACGCTGGCCGAGAGGCCGTTGCGCGCGGCGGAAACGGCCAGCCCGTGCGGGTCGCAGCCGCCGAGTCCGGCCATCATGAACACGGTCGTCGCCTGGCGCCACAGCTTGATCTCCTCGACCGGGCCGAGGGCGTAGTCCTTGCGGAAATGGCCGAGCGCCATCATCACGCAGCAGGGGCCGCAGGTGAAATCGGTGGTCTGCTCATAGTAGCGGACGGCGGTGGTCTGGGCGTCGCCGCGCAGCCGCTTCTCGTAGCGAAGCGCGTTGGCGTGGTCCTCGTAATAGTCGAGATAGCGGCCGATGCGGCGATAGCCAAGCCGTTCATAGAGGCGGATGCCGCGGGCATTGTCCTCGCGCACCTCGAGCCGCAGCAGCAGGCGGTCGCGGGCGTAGGCGACCCGCTCGGCTTCTGCCATCAGCGCCGTGCCGGCGCCGCTGCCGCGCTGCTCGGGAACGACGGCGATCGAATAGAGCCGCGCCATGCCGGTGCCGGCCCGGAACAGCAGCAGCGCGTAGCCGATCAACCTGCCGCCGGGCAGCGCCGCGACGGTGATGGCGGCAGTCGGCGCCTCGACCAGCTTGCGGAAGCTGCGCCGCGCGATCCGGTCCGTTTCGAAGGCGGCGGCCTCGATCGCGACCAGCCCGTCGACATCGGCGGCCAGTGCGGGGCGCACGGTGAACACGGGAGGCGATGGGGCGTCGACGGCACTCACGAGGCGCGATGGAACGCCCATTTCGATCGATCCGCAAGAGGCTCCGGAAGAGCGGCGCCTCGGGATCGGAGCACCATCCGGAGTGCGGATCTCCCGCCGCAATTGCGGCGCCGCTATGACCTTTTCCAACACGCAATCGTGAGCGCGCCGGCCTTTTTCGGCGCGCCGGAAGCATCGTTGCGGGCTAGCCGGGGACGTTGTCGCCGACTTCTTCGGCAATCGTCTCGCCGGCCTTGTTCCTCGTCTCGCGCTGCTCGCGCATGAAGATGAACAGGCCCGAGGCGATGATGATCGCGGCGCCGATCAGCATCGACACCTTGGGCTGGTCGCCGAATACGAAATAGCCGAACACGACGGCCCAGATCAGCATCGTATACTGGTAGGGAACCACCACCGAGGCGGGCGCCAGCTTGAGCGAGCGGGTGACGCAGAACTGCGCCATCAGCGCGACGACGCCGAGCAGGCCGAGCAGGCCGAAGTCGATCGTCGTCGGCGTCACCCAGCTGAACGGCGCGATCACCGCGCCGACGAGCAACGTGCTCACCGTCGAGAAGGTCAGCAGCGTCTTGTCCGGCGTGCCGCGCAGCTGGCGGGTGACGATCATCAGCGCGGCGAAGAACAGGCTGCCGCCGATCGCGATCAGCGCGCCCCAGCTCAGGCTGTCGGACGAGGGCTGCAGCACGATCAGCACGCCGACGAAGCCGGCGAGGATCGCCGCCCAGCGCGGGCCGTCGACCTTTTCCTTCAGCAGCAGCGCCGACAGCGCCGTCACATAGATCGGTCCGGCGAGGTAATAGGTCATCACGTCGGCGAGCGGCAGCAGCGACACCGCCCAGTAGAAGAAGCCGATCTCGCCGGTGATGACCCCGACGCGCAGCAACTGCATCCAGGGGCGCGGCGCCTTGGCGAGCTGGCGCACGCCATTGTCGCGGCAGATCACCGGCAGCATGACGAGGAGCGCCGCCAGCGAGCGGATCAGCAGGATCATGCCGACCGAATAGGTGCCGACCAGCCATTTGCCGAGCGTGTCGTTGACGGAGTAGAGCAGGATGCCCAGTACCATCAGGGCGATGCCGAGGAGGGGGCCGGAGAGCGGGCGGACGGTAGCGGCGGGGCTGGTGGCGGACATGAGATCACTTGGGGGATGAGAGAATATGCACTCTGCACAGAAGCACGGCAGAGGCAACCGGAACGAAGACCCTTCCGTCGCGATCCGGCGGCTTCTTCTGCGGGGCGGCGACTTTTCATTTGCTTTTTCCGCGTCGAACCTGCATATACGCGGCGACGATCATCGTGATCGCGCTGTGCCACACGAGATTCGGTGGCTCCATCTCGCTGGAAATGGCGGGACACGACCCCGTCCTCTGATCCTGTCGCGCGTGGGTCATGGCTAGAAGTCGAGTACCGGGTGGTATTCGCACAATTAGGCTTTCTTCTTGAATCAACTGACAAATTTTGCGGCTCTGGCACTTGCCGAGCCGTTGGTGCGCGCGCTCGACGTGGCCGGCATCACGACGCCGACGCCGATCCAGGCCCAGGCAATCCCCGCGCTTCTCGAAGGCCGCGACATGCTCGGCATTGCGCAGACCGGAACCGGCAAGACCGCCGCGTTCGGCCTGCCGCTGCTGCAGCAGCTCTCGCGCCGCGCCGATGGCCTTGCGCCGAAGAGCGTGCGCTCGCTGATCCTGGCCCCGACTCGCGAACTGGCGATCCAGATCGACTCCGAGCTGCGCAAGTTCTCGAAATATCTCGGCATTCGCCATGCGCTCGTCTTCGGCGGCGTCGGCCATCAGCCGCAGATCCGCGCCCTTGAAAAGGGTGTCGACATCCTCGTCGCCACGCCCGGCCGCCTGCTCGACCATCTGCAGGCCCGCGTCGTCCGCCTCGACGAGGTCACCCATCTCGTCCTCGACGAAGCCGATCGCATGCTCGACATGGGCTTCGTCCGCGACGTCATGAAGATCGTCGGCCTGTTGCCCGAGAACCGGCAGTCGCTGCTGTTCTCGGCCACCATGCCGGCCGAAGTGGCGCAGCTTTCTCGCAAGATCCTCAAGGACCCGGTCCGGGTCGAGGTGACGCCGGAGGCCGTCACGGTCGATCGCATCGACCAGAAGCTCTACCGCGTGCCGACGGCGGAAAAGCGCAACTTCCTGCTGGATCTGCTTTCCAATCCGGCGATGGAGCGCGTCATCGTCTTCACGCGTACCAAGCACGGCGCCGACCGCGTCGCGCAACACCTGCAGAAGGCAGGCGTCGAGACGCTCGCCCTGCATGGCAACAAGTCACAGGGCGCCCGTCAAAAGGCGCTGGAAGGCTTCAAGGATGGAAGCCTTCGCGTGCTCGTCGCGACCGACATCGCTGCCCGCGGCATCGATGTCTCTGGCGTGACCCATGTTGTGAATTTCGACCTGCCCGACGAGCCGGAATCGTATGTCCATCGTATCGGACGTACGGCCCGTGCTGGTCGCAGCGGGCTCGCACTCTCTCTGTTCGACGCTGGCGAAGCTGCGCGTCTGAAGGCCATCGAGCGGCTGATTCGCCGTTCGATTCCGGAAGTCGCGACCAATTTCAAAGCCCCGTCTTCGGCTCAGAGACCCGCTGCGGAGACGCATCGGGGCGATAAGCCGGCTCGGGACGGGCAGCCTATGCAAGAAAAGAGCAAGAAAAATCGGTGGCGTGGCCAACAGCGCCGTCGAGCGGCTTGACGACGGGAACGTCGTTAGCAAAGTTCTCTACCGCCAGACTGAAGGAGATTTCCATGGCGACGGGTACAGTTAAGTGGTTCAATGCGACCAAGGGTTACGGTTTTATCCAGCCGGACCAGGGTGGTCAGGACGTGTTCGTGCACATCAGCGCCGTTGAGCGCGCTGGTCTGTCGACGCTGCGCGACGGCGCCAAGATCTCGTACGAGCTCGAGACCGACCGTCGCGGCAAGACGTCCGCGACGGAACTGAAGGTCTCGTAAGGAACGACACATGGCGAAGGAAGAAGCGCTCGAATTCGAGGGTACGGTCGTCGAGGTCCTGCCCGACGCCAAGTTCCGCGTGGAACTCGAGAACGGGCATGTCGTCGTCGCCTACACCGCAGGCCGGATGAAGAAGAACCGGATCAAGACGCTGGCGGGCGACCGCGTAACCGTCGAGATGACGCCATACGATCTCGATCGGGCGCGACTGGTTTTCCGGCACAAGGGCGAACCGCTTGCACCGCAAGCACCCAGGCCGCCCTTCCGCGGTGGCGCGGCACGTCGACGCTGACATCCGACGCCAGGTGAAGATCATGAGGGTCGACGCGAGCAATCGCGCCGGCCCTTTCTTTTTGGCCGGCGGACGGCGGGCTCGGGTGGCCGGCTTCGCCGGGGCTCGATCCGGTCCGGCGAGGCCGCTTTTCTCAACCTTTTACTAACCCTAGTATGGTTTCCTCGGATTAACCCCAAATTGGGCCGAAATTCGGCGGGTTGTGAAAATGTGGCGCCTGGAGGGCAAAACCCGCTTGCGTCCTGCCGCAGAAGACCATATTCTTTTCTTGTCGCGGGGGCAGACGATTCACCAAATCTTAAGTCGCCTTCTCTCTCGACGCATTCGGGAGCTTCCCGGTTAGAAGTGTATTCGAATCTTATTGGATACGCAGTTGTAGTTAGAATTGATGAGCTCGAGTTTTTTTTGGTTCGGGCGAAGAATTATTCTTCTTAAGTTATGGTTTAGCCGCCGGCCCAAAAGGTCGGCGGTTTGTTTTTGTGGGCCGTTTACTTTGCCCGAGTGTGGCGCTGCCGGCCTGCTACTCGGCTGGATTCGGGCGATTCCGCGGCGGCCCAGTCTCGATTCTGCCCGGCGACGGCATGTCGCGCGCCACTTTCCTATCCATGCCTTAATCTCATGCAGCTTGGGACGTCACGACGACCGAATCGGCGTTCGAGTCGGTTGCCTGGAGGAATTGGATGCTCAACGTTCTTCGCAACTTCATCGCGGAGCTGACCGGCGAGGCGCCGGCCCGGCGTTTCGGCGAGAATGACCACCGCCTGGCCGCGGCGGCGCTGCTCTACCACGTCGTCGCCGTCGACGGTGAGGTCTCCGAAGCGGAGCGCGTCCGCCTGCACGACCTGCTCAAGGCGCGCTTCGGCCTTGACGAGGAGGCGACCGACGACCTCATGCGCGCCGCCGAGCAGGCCGACGACGAGGCGGTCGACTTCTACCGCTTCACCAGCGTGCTGAAATCGCAGCTCGAAGAGATCGACCGCGAGCAGGTGGTCGCGATGATGTGGGACCTCGTCTATGCGGATGGACGGCTGACCGAGTTCGAGGACAACGCGATCTGGCGCGTCGCCGATTTGCTTGGCGTTTCCGGCCGGGCGCGGCTGCGCCTGAAGAAGATCGTCCAGTCCGGCGGCAATGCCGTCGAGATGCTGGTTCCGCCGAAGGAATGAATCGCAACGACCCGCGGAGCCGGTGGCTCCGGGGATAGGATCTCCGCCGTGCCGCAGTCGCCGAAGCCTGTACTGATCGTCCTGCACCAGGAGCATTCGACGCCCGGTCGCGTCGGCCATCGGCTGGCGGAGCGCGGCCATCCGCTCGACATCCGTCGGCCGCGCTTCGGCGATCCGCTGCCCGACACGCTCGCCGATCATGCCGGCGCGATCGTTTTCGGCGGCCCGATGTCGAGCAATGACGACGAGGACTATATCCGCCGCGAGATCGACTGGATGTCGGTGCCGCTCGCCGAACAGGCGCCGCTGCTCGGCATCTGCCTCGGTGCGCAGATGCTGGCGCGCCATCTCGGCGCCCGCGTCGGGCCGCGCCCGGACGGTCTGGTCGAGATCGGCTATTATCCGCTGCGCGCTACCGAGGCGGGGCAGGGGCTCTGCGCCTGGCCCGAGATCGTCTACCAGTGGCATGGCGAGGGCTTCGACCTGCCCGCCGGCGCGGCGCTGCTCGCCGAGGGCCAGCTCTACCAGAACCAGGCCTTTCAATACGGCCCGTCCGCCTTCGGCTTCCAGTTCCATATCGAGCTGACCCTGGCGATGATGCATCGCTGGACCACGACCGGCGAAGAGCGCTTCAAGCTGCCCGGCGCCCAGCCGCGCGCGCAGCACATGGAGGGGCGGGCGGTCTATGACGGCCAGACCTCGCGCTTCCTCGACGGCTTCCTCGATTTCTGGCTGCGCCTGCCGCGCGCCAATGGCGAACCGGCCGAGGTAGATCCCGGCACGCCCGAGCCGATCGGCCTCGGCTGAGCCGCCTCCGCGTTGCAAATTGCGAAACCTCTTGCAAATTGCGATGCGCGGAAGGTGAATCGGTCGTTAACCATCCCCAGATCTGGACGATTTGATTCAAATTATAACCATATCTGGTGGTGGCATGGGCCGGCACAACTGGCAGGAGGCTTGCGACACATCTTGGCAAGCTGACCTTCCGGTTGTGCGTAGTCAGCTCTGATCGGACGGAGAAGGGTGGAACCGATGACCCCCGGTAACCCTTCTCCGCTCCGCTTTCCGTCGCCCCTGCACGCGGCGCTTGCATCCCAACCCCTCCCTGGTCTCCTATAGCGGCGTGGCGGATTCCTTCCGTCGCGGGGGGAACCTTCGGTCATGACGGACACGCAGGATTCGCTGGCGCGCGCCGCGCGGCTCTCGTTCTGGAGCGGCCCCGTCTCGCCGCAGCCCCTGGCCGGCGGCCTCACCAACACCAACTGCCTGGTCGAGGATGGCGGCCGCAAATATGTCGTGCGCATCGGTGGCGACATGATCGAGCACGGCATCATCCGCTCGACCGAGCTGGCGGCGAGCCACGCGGCCGCCGAGGCCGGCATCTCGCCGATCGTCGTGCATGCCGAGCCGGGCGCGATGGTGATCGATTTCGTCGAGGGCCGCAGCCTGACGCCGGCGGATATCCGCGACGAGCGCTATCTCGGCCGCATCGTCGAGCTGCTGCGGCGGGCCCATCACGACATCCCGCGCTTCTTTCGCGGCCCGGCGCCGCTGTTCTGGGTGTTCCAGGTCATCCGCGACTACACCCACACGCTCGAGGCGGGCGAGAGCCATTACCTGCCGATGCTGGTGCGGGTGCTCGACGCGACCGAGCGGTTGGAAAAGGCGGTCGGTCCGGTAGAGCTCGTCTTCGGCCACAACGACATGCTGGCGGCCAATCTGATCGACGACGGCCAGCGCCTCTGGCTGGTCGACTGGGACTATGCCGGCTTCAACTCGCCGCTGTTCGACCTCGGCGGGCTGGCCTCCAACAACCTGCTGTCGCGGCAGCAGGCCGAGCGCGCGCTCGAACTCTATTTCGACCGGCCGCTCACCGATGAACTCCGCCGGCGGGCGGCGGCGATGACGGCGGCGTCGCTGCTGCGCGAGACCATGTGGAGCATGGTGTCGGAGCTGCACAGCCACCTGGTCTTCGACTATCCCGCCTATACGGCCGAATATCTCGGGCGCTTCAAGCTCGCGCTCGCCAGCTTTGACGAGATGGAGCGCGCATGAGCGATCTTCCCGGTTCCGCCCGCATCGTCATCATCGGCGGCGGCATTGTCGGCGCGTCGGTGGCCTATCACCTCGGTGCCATGGGGCAGACCGACGTCATCCTGCTGGAGCGCGGCAGGCTCACCTCCGGCTCGACCTGGCATGCCGCCGGCCTGGTCGGCCAGCTTCGCACTTCGGCGAACATCACCCAGTTGCTCGGCTATTCGGTCGCGCTCTACGACCGGCTCGAAGCCGAGACCGGCCAGGCGACGGGCTGGAAGCGCAATGGCGGCCTGCGGCTTGCCTGCAATGCCGAGCGCTGGACCGAGGTGCGCCGCCAGGCGACGACGGCGCGCTCCTTCGGGCTGGAGATGCAGCTCCTTTCGCCGCGCGAGGCGCAGGACCTCTGGCCGCTGATGCAGGTCGACGACGTCGTCGGCGCCGCCTTCCTGCCGACCGACGGCCAGGTCTCGCCCTCCGACATCTCCGCCTCGCTCGCCAGGGGCGCGCGCCAGAAGGGCGTGACGATCCGCGAGGGCGTCGCCGTCACCGGCATCGTCGTCGAGGATGGCGCGGTCGTCGCCGTCGAGACCAGCGAAGGCCGCATCGCCTGCGAGAAACTCGTGGTCTGCGCGGGCCAATGGTCGCGCGAGATCGGCCGGCTCGCCGGCGTCAACATTCCGCTCGTCTCGGTGCAGCACCAGTATCTGATCACCGACGCCGTCCCCGGCGTCACGCCGAACCTGCCGACGCTGCGCGATCCCGACCGCCTCACCTACTGGAAGGAGGAGGTCGGCGGGCTGGTGATGGGCGGCTACGAGCCGAACCCGAAGCTCTGGGACGTCGATCCGCTGCCGCGCGATTTCGAATTCCAGCTGCTCCCGTCCGATTTCGACCATTTCGAGCCGATCCTGGAGCAGGCGCTCGGCCGCGTGCCGGCGATGGAGACGGTCGGCATCAAGGAGTTCATCAACGGGCCCGAAAGCTTCACGCCGGACGGCAACTTCATTCTCGGCGAGGCGCCGGAGGTGAAGAACGTCTTCGTCGGCGCCGGCTTCAACGCCTTCGGCATCGCGTCCGGCGGCGGCGCCGGCATGGCCTTGGCCGAATGGGTGGTCAACGGCGCGCCACCCTTCGATCTCTGGCCGGTCGACATCCGCCGCTTCGGCCGCAACCACCACGACCTCTCCTGGATCCGCAACCGGACGCTGGAGGCCTATGCCCGCCACTACACCATGGCGTGGCCGTCGGAGGAATTCCTCTCCGGCCGGCCGCTGCGCCGCTCGCCGCTCTATGACCGGCTGGCGGCGGAGGGCGCGGTGTTCGGCGAGAAGCTCGGCTTCGAGCGCGCCAACTGGTTCGCCGACCGGGCGGCAGGCGAGGCGGCCGAGGACCGCTACACCTATGAACGGCCGAACTGGTTCGAGCCGGTCGGCCGCGAGCATCGGGCGGCGCGCGAGGCGGCGGTGCTGTTCGACCAGACCTCCTTCGCCAAGTTCGAGCTCTCCGGCCGTGACGCCGAGAAGGCGCTCTCCTGGATCGCGGCGAACGACGTCGCCAGGCCGGTCGGCCATCTCGTCTATACGCAGATGCTGAACGCGAAGGGCGGCATCGAATGCGACCTGACCGTCGCCCGCGTGGCCGAGGACCGCTACTACATCGTCACCGGCACCGGCTTCGCCACGCATGATTTTCACTGGATCCAGTCGAACATCCCGGAAGGTCTCGACGCCCGGCTGACCGACGTCACCTCGCAGAACGCGGTTCTCGTGCTGATGGGGCCGCGGGCGAGAGAAATCCTGCAGCCCTTGGCCGACGCCGACATCTCGCACGCCGCCTTCCCGTTCGGCCGCGCAAAGAGGCTCTCCATCGCCGGCTGCCCGGTGCTGGCGCTGCGCGTCACCTATGTCGGCGAACTGGGCTGGGAACTGCACGTGCCGATGGAATTCGCGCTGACGCTCTATGACGCGCTGATGCAGTCCGGGCGTCCTCTGGGCATGAAGCTCGCCGGCTACCGCGCCATCGAGACGCTGCGGCTGGAAAAGGGCTATCGCGCCTGGGGCGCCGAGATCGGCCCGGATCATTCGCCGCTGGTCGCCGGCCTCGGCGCCTTCGTCAAGCTCAGGAAGCCCATCCCCTTCCTTGGCCGCGCGGCGCTGGAGGCGCAGGCGGCAAAGCCGCTGCCGCGCCTGCTCGCCGCCTTCACCACCGAGGATCCGTCGATCGTCCTGCTCGGCCGCGAGACGATCTATCGCGACGGCGAGCGGGTCGGCTGGCTGGCGAGCGGCGGCTATGGCTATGCGGTCGGGCGGCCCATCGGCTATGGCTATGTCCGCCGCGCTGCCGGCGTCGATCGCGATTTCGTGCTGTCGGGAAGTTACGAGCTGGAGGTCGCCGGCGAGCGCGTCGTGGCCTATGCGCATCTCGATCCGCTTTATGATCCGGAGGGGCTGCGCATCCGCGCCTAGCCTTCGCCCCCGGCCGCAATCCTGTCCGCGCGGTCCGTCGTCCGGCTTTTGCCGCTTCGCTGCTTTCCCCGGCAAACCGGCCTGCGACGCTTTCCGCTCCGTATGGCTACGGAGTTGACAGGGCCGCCGCGCAGGTATTGGTACGAAAAGCAATCGACATCAATAACATAGAGTTATTCCAATGTACGACGTCACGCGACGTCAGCTGATGCATCTCGGCATCGGCGCTGCCGGCGCCGCGATGCTGCCGGGCCTTTCGGTCCCGGCGCGGGCCGAGGACCAGACGCTGGCGCTCTATAATGGCCAGCACCGGCCGCCGGTCGAGGCGCTGGTCGCCGCCTTCACCGCCGCCACCGGCATCGCCGTCGTCACCCGCAACGGCAACAGCGCCCAGCTCGCCAGCCAGCTGATCGAGGAGGGCGCCAATTCGCCGGCCGACGTCTTCTGGTCGGAGGAGAGCCCGTCGCTCGCCGCCGTTGACGGCAAGGGCCTGCTCGCGCCGCTCGATCCCGAGACGCTGAAGCAGATCCCGGAGAAGTACACCGCCAGGGATGGCACCTGGGTCGGCGCCGGCGCCCGCTGCCGCGTCGTCGTCTACAACAAGTCGATGATCGAGGCGTCGGCGCTGCCGAAGAGCGTGCTCGATTTCGCCGGCGAGGCCTGGGCCGACAAGGTCGCCTTCGCGCCGAACAGCGGCGCCTTCCAGCAGCAGGTCGTCGCGGTCGCGCTGCTCAAGGGCCGTGATGCGGCGCTCGCCTGGCTGAAGGGCCTGCGCCAGTATGGCCGCGTCTACAACAGCGATTCCGCCGCGGTCGAGGCCGTCGAGGGCGGCGACATCCCCGTCGCGCTCAGCAACAACTACTATTGGTACGCGCTCGAGCAGGAGCTCGGCCCCGACAATATGAACTCGGCGCTGTATTTCATCGGCAATGGCGATCCCGGAACGCTGATCACCGTTTCCGGCGCCGGCGTGCTGAAGACTTCCAAGAAGGCCGAGGCCGCCCAGCGCTTCGTTTCCTTCATGGTCAGCGCCGAGGGCCAGGCGGCGATCGTCGGCGCGATCGCCGAATATCCGCTCCGGCCCGGCGTCGTCTCGCCGTTCCCGCTGAAGCCGTTCGACCAGCTCGATCCCGCCCCCGTGACGCCGGCCGATCTCGGCGACGCCGCCGACGCGCTGGCGCTGCTGCGCGAAGCGGACCTCGCTTGACGGCCGCTGCCGACGCTTCCGGCAGCCCTTCCCGGCGCGACGCCCGCCACGGCGCGCCGGCATCGCGCCTGCTCGTCGCGCTGGCCCTGATCCCGACCGCGCTGATCGCGCTGCCGGTGATCTATGTGCTGATGCGTGCCTGGGGCGCCGGCTGGAGCGGCGTCTGGGCCGAGCTGGCGCGGCCGCGCACGCTGATGCTGCTCGGCAATACCGTCACCCTCTGCCTGTCGGTGACATTGTTCGCCAGCCTGATCGGCTATACGGCGGCGTGGTTCACCGAGCGCACCGATCTCGCCGGCAAATGGCTCTGGCGGGTGCTCTGCTGCCTGCCGCTCGCCATGCCGGCCTTCGTCGCCAGCTTTGCCTGGAAGTCGCTCGGCCCTGGTTTTCAGGGCATGTCCGGCGCCATCCTGATCCTGACCATGGAGAGCTTCCCGCTCATCTTCCTGCCGGTCGCCGCCTCCCTGCGCAGCATGGACCCCGGCATGGAGGAAGTGTCGCGCTCGCTCGGCAAGGGGCCGGGGGAAACGTTCTGGAAGGTGACGCTGCCGCGCACGTTGCCTGCGCTCGGCGGCGGCGCGCTGCTGGTCGCCGCGCACATGCTGTCCGAGTTCGGCGCGCTGGCGCTGTTGCGCGTGCAGACCTTCACCACCGCGATCTTCCAGCAATATGAGCTGCAGTTCGACAATGCCTCGGCGGCGGTGCTCTCGGGCCTCTTGATGCTGCTCTGCCTTCCGGTCGCGTTCGGCGAGATGTGGCTGCGGCGCGGCGTCCGCCTTTCCAAGGTCGGCCGCAACACGGCCCGGCGCGGCTCGCCGGCCCGCCTCGGTCGCTGGGCGCCGCTCGTCATGCTCGGCTTCGTGGCCGTTTCGATCGTCTCGCTCGGCGTGCCGTTCGGCCGGCTCGGCTATTGGCTGGTCAGGGGCGTCTCGGCCGGTCGCGGCCTCGATGCGCTCGGCCCGGCTTTGTTCGGCTCGCTGTCCCTGGCGCTGCCGGGCACGCTCGTCACCACGGTGATCGCGCTGCCGCTGGTTCTGCTCGTGCTGCGCAGCCGGGGCGTCTTCGCCCGCTTCGCCGACCGGCTGCCCTATGTCGTGCACGGCCTGCCCGGCCTCGTCGTCGCGCTGGCGTTGGTCTATCTGTCCATCCGCCTGTTGCCGGCGATCTACCAGACCCGCGCGGTGCTGTTCGCGGCCTATGCGATCCTGTTCCTGCCGCTGGCGCAATCGGCGATCCGCGCCTCGGCCGAGCTGGTGCCGCGCGAGATCGAGGAAGTGGCGCGCACGCTCGGCCGCAGCCCGTGGCAGGCCTTCGTCTCGGTGACGCTGCCGTCGCTGGCGCCGGGGCTCGGCGCCGCGCTGGCGCTGGTCGCGCTCGAGCTGATGCGCGAGCTGACCGCCACGCTGATCCTGGCGCCGACCGGCGTCGTCACGCTCGCGACCGAGGTCTGGTCGCACACCAATGACAGCGCCTACGCCGCCGCCGCGCCCTTCGCGGCGCTGCTGGTGCTGATTTCGGGCCTGCCCGTCTACATCTTCACGCTGCGCACCTTGCGTCCGCGCCCTGATCGTCAGGTCAACTAAGCAACGTCGTAGAAGTTGCAGTTGCTCGCGGTCGTTGTGACTCCAGCCCTACAGGCGGCAAAGAGTCGCCGTAATTGTCGTTCATGATCACGGTGGATCGATCCAAGCCGGTTCGATTCCGTTTCCGCGATATTGTTCGACGAATGACTCAGAACAGCGTCTCGAAACGAAACATTAACCAAGGAGAGTTTGCGATCTGTTTTGGCGGCAGCGGGGGTTACGTGTCGAAACAAAGTAGAGATGAGTACCATGACACATTCGGGCAAATCGAGCGCCGCCTTGCGCGTGCGCAGTCTCGCTGAGCTGACCGATCCAGGTCTCTCCAACCCGGCCTCCGAACGCGATTCATCGCACGAAAACATCCGCTCGAACGTCGTTCGCGGATTCCCCAAGCTGGTTCAACAGCAGCCGGAGCCGCCGGCCGAGACGGCGCTGCCGCAGCTGGAAGATCTCGCGGCCGAGCTCGAAGCCGCGCTGATGGGCGACCTTCAGAAGGTCGCCTCGCTCTGGGACGAGCCCGAGGCTGCGGCCGCGTCTGAATCTTCCGCCCCGCCGACACGGCAACTGGCTCTGCCGGAACTCGCCCTGCCGGAGCTTGCCCTTCCCGCGTTGATGTCGCCGGAACAGGTAGCGGCCAACGAAGCGGCGCGGGATCCGATGGCGCTCGATCAGGTCGAGCTCGATCCGACGCTCGCTTCCGAGCTGCCGCCGGCTGAGCTGACCAAGGACGACCTGCCGCAGCAGGACCGCCTCGCCGTCGAGCTGCTGCTGGCGCGCGGACGCCAGCCTTCGGCGGCGCCGAAGCCGGCGGAGCGGGCCCCGGCGGCCGTGGAGCTGGAAGACCGGCTCGCCGGCGAACTGGCCCAACGCCTTTCCATCGCTGTCGACGAGTTGCGCATCGCCGATGGCGAGCAACCGACCCTTGATGCCGACCGCAGCCTCAATGCTGGCGGCAGCCGTGGCCTCACCACCCTCAACAAGCAGTTGCTCGCCGTCGTCGCCCTGCTCGCCATCGTTGGCGGTGGCGCGTTGCTGACGATCCGCTCCGTCACCGCGTCGGGCGACGCCACCGTCGTCGGCGAGTTGGACAGCGCGGCCACGGCCGGCATCGTCAAGGCCGACCCGCCGGCGCCGCTGCCGGCCCCGGCCGCGAAGCAGTCCTATGACCGCGCCGCAGAGGACCGGTCGCTGCCGGAATCGCCGCAGCTGCGCGGCGCCGACATGATCAACCAGGCGACGCCGCTCAATCAGGCGCCGACCGCGCAGGCCTCGGTTGACCCGGTGCCCGGTTCGGCCCCCACGCTTGGCGCCGCGATGTTGCCGGGCTCCGCCGTCAGCACGCAGCCGGTGACGCCGAACGTGCGCGCCGCCTACGCCGCCCCGGCCGAGGTGACGAAGCCGACCGCGGTAGAGACCGCGTCGGTGACGGAGCCCGCACCCTCCGCCGATGACGCCGGCGTCGCCGCCGAGCCGGAGGCCGCCGCGCCGAAGCCGGCCGCGGTCGCGCCGTCGAAGGCTGTCTCCGCCGGATCCCCGGCGCCGGGCCTCGCCCGGGTCACCAGCGCCGTCAAGCTGCGCGGCAACCCGGACAATGGCGCTCCGACGGTCGGCCTGCTCAAGGCCGGCGAGCAGGTCCAGGTGGTGCAGTGCAAGGGCTGGTGCGAGGTCGTCGTCGATGGCAAGCGCGGCTTCGTGTTCAAGAAGTTCCTGGCCTCGGTCAACGGCTAGGGGCGCGATCCTCCCGCGTTGTTCTCGCGGGAGGATCCACTTCTACGTAATGTGAAGGCTTGTTCGCTTGCGAACCGCCATAATGATTGTGTCGGAATGATTGCATCTGCTACGAGGAAGCGATCAGTTCGGGGCGGTTGATGACGGAAATGCAAGGGCAGGGATCGGACACACCGGGCGCGACGCCCTACACGCCTCCGCGCGACCCGGAGCGCTATTTTCGCGGCGTCGAAGTCCTGTTCTCGGCCGTGCAGGCGTTGTCCTTCACGCGCGAGCCGGGTCAGGTGCAGCGGATCGTCAAGACCGCCGCGCGCCAGCTGACCGGTAGCGACGGCGCCTGTTTCGTCCTGCGCGACGGCGCCTCCTGCCATTTCGTCGACGAGGATGCGGTCACGCCGCTCTGGAAGGGTATGCGCGTTCCGCTCTCGAGCTGCATCGAGGGTTCGGCGATGTTGCATCGCCAGCCGGTGCTGGTGCGCGATGTCGCCGCCGACGACCGGGTCTTGCCCGGAGCCTATGACGCGACCTTCGTCCGCAGCCTGGCCGTCGTGCCGGTGCGCGGCCATGAGCCCGTTGGCGCCATCGGCGTCTACTGGGCGGCGCCCGGCGGTCCCGACGAGGATGATCTCCGCCTGCTTTCGAAGCTCGCCGATGCGGTGTCGCTGGCGATCGAGAACATCCGCATCCATGGCGAGCTGGAGGAGCGCGTGCGCCTGCGCGCGGCCGAGCTCGACAAGGCCAAGGCTGACATCGAGGAGCTTTCGATCACCGACGAGCTGACTGGCCTGCTCAACCGGCGCGGCTTCCGCCGCGCCGCCGAGGCGATCCTCGCCGGCGGCAATGGCTGCCAGCTCGCCTTCATCGACGTCGACGGGCTGAAGAAGGTCAACGACAAGTTCGGCCACACGGTCGGCGACAGCCTGATCGCCGATTGCGCCAGCGTGCTGCGCGACAGCGTGCGCCAATCCGATATCGTCGGCCGGATGGGAGGCGACGAATTCTGCGTGCTCGTGCAGGCGCCGCTGGCGCCGGCCGAGGCGCTGCGCAACAGCCTGCGTACCCGGCTCGACTACTTCAATCGCCTGTCGCCCGCTCAGTGCACGCTGTCGATCAGCGTCGGCATCGTCCAGGCGAAGCCGGGCGGCAACGAGTCGCTCGACGACCTGCTCAGTCAGGCCGATGCGCTGATGTCGATGGAGAAGCACTCCAAGTCGATGTCGAAGTCGCGCCACTAGGGCGTCTCCGGGGCGTCCGGCAGGCCCGATGCGGTCCCTCGCGATCGCTTGACGACGTGTGAGCGCCCATTCCGATTCCCTGTTCCGATCGACGCTTTCCGGATGCCTCGGGCACGCCCGCGCCCGTGGCAAAGCCGCGCTTGCCGCGCCTTTCGCCGCTGCCGCGGAAATCGCGAGATCGTTCAAATTGCGATGATCCGTTTTTGAGTTTGCGAACGGGTGAGGCCGCTTTATCGGGTCAGGGACGACCTGCAAGGCAAGAACTCGATGTCGCTAGGAAAGAAGACGAAGCTGCCGAAGAAGCCGACGCCGCCGGTGGCTGCTTTCACGGATACAAGACGGCCCGGCGTGGCCGCCGCCGAGCCGAACCACCGGCCGGTGCGCCTCCTCGAACTGACCGTCGAGGAGCGCGACGAGTTGGAGCCTCAGCAGGCGCTGGTGATCGATGCCGTCGGGCGCGAATGCTTTCGCGGCCTCACCATCGCGGAATCGCTGGAGTTCCTGACGCTCCGCCGTCTCGGGCTCGACAATGACGACCTGAACTTCCTGAAGCTGATCCAGCTCGGCGATCTGCACGAGGCGGCGCAGAAGCGCTTCCACGCCTCCTAGGGCTTTCGAGCGAAGCGGATACCGGATCGCGTGACGAAAGCGCGAGAAGACAGGGAGCTAGATCACGCCAGTGTTTCCGCGAAACGCTGAAATGATCTAGCGGCGGGCTTCAGTCCATTCCGACGACGAGGCCGGAAGCCGTCTTCAGGGCGGCTTCCGCCAGCGCGATCATCGAGGCCGCCGGCAGCTTCGCCTCGAGGTTTCGCAGCGCGCGGATGCGCGCCAGCGCCGCATCGAGGGTCGGAAACTGTTCTGGCCGCGCGAGATGCAGATAAAGCGCGATCACGGTGGCGGAGCGGCTGCGGCCGCCGCGACAATGGACCAGGACATTGCCCGCCCGGTGCATGGGATAATGCGCCTTGCCGGGGCTTGCCTGGCCGAGGATGCCATCGAGCGCCAGCACGGCCGCGAGCAGATGGTTGGGCGTGTTGCCCGGCCCGTCGATCAGCCCGATATGGGTGCGGCGGACGAAGCTGCCGTCACCGAGCGCCAGCGGCCCCATCTCGACATTGACGGCGAGGTTCATCGTCGAGGTGATGCCGTCCGCCAACAGCAGCGCGGCATCGTCGGCGGCGACGCGATTACCGAGATAGATCGTCGCCCGCGCCGGTCCGAACGGCCCGGCGACCGGCAGCAGGACGGGAAGCGCATCCTCCTGCTCGTCGGTCAGCATCGGGGCGGGCGCGGTCGTTCCGAGGGTCATTGGGCAGGTCATCGGCTATTCGCAAGGTTGATATTGGCCTGCCAGGACAGGCGGTCGCCGAGCCGGCCGGCGAGGACCGGCATGCTGGCGGGAGCGGTGAAGGCGGCGATCACCGTCCGCGCGCCGAGCCGGTCGACGAGGTCGAGCGTGTCCGCGAGGCGCGGATGCACGTTCCAGGGCAGCCAGCGCGCCTCGCCGGCGGCGATCAGCCGGGCGGCCGGCGTGCCGGCGGGGACATGGCCGCTGAACAGGAAGCGGAACCCCTCGTCGCGGCGGGCGTAGAGCGTCGCGGCGAATCCGGATTCCGCGTTCGCTTCGGTGGCGATGACGACGTCGTCGGGCGTCACGGGTCCGTCGGCGAGTGTCGCCAGCAGGGCGGCGGACGCGTCCGTGGCGCCGGGCGCGGCGAGCCCGGAGCGGTCGGCGGCCAGATGCTCGACCTCGGCGCGGATCGCCGGGCATAGCCTGGGCCGCAGGCCGAGCGCGGAGAGGCGCAGCGCCATTTCCGGCCCGCGTCCGAACGCCGGCACGCAGAGCACGGCCCCGTCCCGCGCCGCTTCGGCGATATCATCGATCTGGCTTTCCAGCGTCGTCTCGCGGTCGCCATAGGAGGCATCGGTGAAGACGGTCGCGGCCGGCGGCGGCGGGTCGAACGGGAACACGGTCGATTCCACGCTCCAGTCGCCGGTGTAGAGAAAGCCGCCGGCTTCGGCCGTGTGGACCCATATGCCGCCCGGCGCATGGCCGGACCGGCCGGTGGTCAGCGCAACGCCGGCGACGGTGGCGGTGCCGCGGAGCGGCAGGACATGGCGATCGGCCGGGGCGACGAGCGTTTCCGAAATCTGCCGCCATATTTCCGCCGTCGCATACACGGGCGGATTGCCGATCGTCCCGCGCAGGCCGAGGCCGCCGACATGGTCGATATGCGCATGCGAGAGCAGGATGGCGTCGACGCGGCCGACCTTGGTGAGATCCGGCAGCACGCCCGCTTCCGGTCCCTCGCCGAGATCGAGCAGCAGGCGGGCGCCGCCGATTTCGAGAAGGAAGGCGGCGGGGAGCTTGCCGCCGACGCCGCTGATGACCGTCAGTTTTGCCATGGCAGAACCCCGCGCGGCAGGAAGCGGGACAGCGCCGAGGCAGTCAGCATCAGTGCGAGCACGATGGCGACCATCAGGCAGCCCACGGCGGCGGCGAGCGTCGATGACCCGCCTTCCTCCAGGAAAACGACCATCGGCCCCAGCGTCTTCGCCTTCGACGAGACGAGCAGGATCGAGGACTGGATCTCGTTGAGCGCGCTCATGAAGACGATGATGGCGCCGGCCGCCGCGGCGGGGGAGACGAGCGGGCCGACGATGTCGCGCATCCGCCGCAGGAAACCGGCGCCCGCCACCCGCGCCGCCTCCTCGAGCGAGCGGTCGACCTGTGCGAAGCCGCCGAGCGTCGAGCGCAGAGACAATGCCAGGTACGACGCCAGATAGGCGGCGAGGATGATCCACACCGTGCCGTAGATGCTGAAGCCGGTGAAGGGCAGCGGCTTCAGGAAGAACAGGATCATGGCGACGCCGATGACGATGCCGGGCAGGGCATAGGCGAGTTCGCCGGCGAGATGCAGCACGCGCACGAAGCCGCTGCGATGCCAGGTCAGGAAGTAGCCGAGCAGGATCGAGACGGCGGTCAGCACGAGCGCCGTCGTGGTCGTCAGCCACAGGCTGGTGAGGAAGCCTTCGCGGATCGCCGCCTGGCGGAAGAGGGCGCTGGTGTAGTTCTGGAGCGTCAGGGTCGCCAGCGTCAGCTCCTGGCCGAAGCCCCGGACGAGCGAGGTGGTGACGAGCGCCGACAGCGGCAGGACGAGCGTCGCGACGAGGACTAGCCAGGCGAAAAGCTCGACCGGCAACCGCCAGCGGCCGAGGCGGAGCGTCAGCGGCCGTGCCGACCCGTCGACGCGGACATCCCGTCGGCTGCCGAGCCAGCCGGCCAGCGTGATGCCGCCGATGGTGAGCGCGGCGAGCAGCATGGAGAGGATCGCCATGTCGGCGAGCGCGGAGGGGCCCACGGTGTTGAGTTTCTGGTAGATCAGCGTGATCAGCGTCGGGAAACGGGCGGGGATGCCGAGCATCGCCTGGATGCCGAAATTGCCGATCGCCGAGACGAAGGCGAGCGCGGCGCCGGCGAAGATGCCCGCCCGCGCCAGCGGCAGGATGATGGTGAGGAGCAGCCGCGCCTGCGAGGCGCCGGCGGCCTGGCCGGCCTCGACCAGTTCGGCCGGCAGGCGGCGCAGCGCGGCGCGCACGGTCAGGAAGACGAGCGGGCTGTTGTAGATGCCGAGCAGCAGCACGATGCCGGCTTCGGAATAGAGCGGATGACGGGCGCCGGCCGGCAGCGACAGGCCGAGCAGGCCGAGGATCGGGCTCGACGGCGAGAAGGCCTGCACCCAGGCGAGCGCCGATACCTGCGGCGGGATCATCAGCGGCAGGATGAAGGCGAACACCCAGACGGACTTGCCGCGCATGTCGGTCAGCGCCACCAGCGTCGCCGCCAGCGTGCCGCCGATCAGCGAGACGAGCGTCGAGAACAGGGCGACGCGCAGCGTGTTGACGGTCGCCGCCAGCACCTGGCGCGTGCCCAGCACCTCGCCGAGACGGCTGGCATCCGGCCAGCCGTCCGGCGCGATCGCCGTGAAGACGAGGCGCAGCAGCGGCGCGAAGGAAAGCCCGATGACGAAGAGCCCGAGTGCCCCCAGCACCCAGGTCTCCGTCGAAAGGGAGAGCGCCCGTCTGGGGCGCTCCCGGGCAAAGCCGGCCGCTGCCAAGGTCATGCTCAGCCGCCGAAGGTGGCGGTGAACTTGGCGCGGACGTCGGCGTCGGTGGCGACCGCCGCGTCGGCATCCATCGGCAGCAGCTTGATGTCGGTGAGCTTGGGGAAGCCGGCCGGCGGCGTCAGCGTCGGGTCGAGCGGCATGTTGCCCTGCTTCACCACCATTTCCTGGCCTTCCTTCGAGAGCAGGAAGTCGATGAAGAGCTTGGCGTCGGCCGGGTTCTTGGCCGAGGAAAGGATCGCGGCCGGCTCGGTGATGAACGAGACGCCTTCCTTCGGGAAGATCAGGTCGACGGGCGAGCCGGCGGCCTTGGCGCGGATGACGTCGGCGTCGGCGATCAGGCCGTATTTGGCGATGCCGCTGGCGACCGCCTTCAGGGCCGGGCCGTTGCCGCCTTCCGGCGCGATGTCGAGCTTGGCGAGGCCGGTGTAGAAGTCCCAGCCGATCGCCGGCACGTGGATGACGGTGTGCAGGTGGTTGAGGGCCGCGCCCGAATAGAGCGGGCTCGGCACGGCGATCTGGTTGCGGTTCGCCTCGTCGAGCAGCGCGTTCCAGCTGTCGATCGGCTTGGCCGAGGCCGTGTTGTAGGCGATGCCGGTCGAGATGATCTTCGTGCCGAAGAACATCATGTCCTTGTCGTAGGTCGCCTTGTCATAGGCGCCGACCTTGGCTTCCGGATAGGCGAGCAGGCGGCCGTCCTTCTTGAGCTGGCCGAGATTGATGGTGTCGGCGACGAGCAGCACGTCCGGGCGGATGTCGCCGGCGGCGATCTCGGCCTGCAGCACGTTCATCAGCTGGCTGGTGCCGTTGCGGGTCCATTCGACCTTCACGTCCGGGTACTTGGCCTGGAAGGCGTCGACGGTCTGCTGGGCGATTTCGGCGCTCTGCGAGGTGTAGAGCGTCAGGGTGCCGGCATTGGCGGCGGTGCCGGCCAGGAGCAGAAGGGCAGTCGCGGCGAGGATGCGCATGATGGCTGTCTCTGTTTCAAAGGGAGGCGGAAGGGGCAGCATGGAAGTCAGGCGGCGAGGGCGGGGATGACCCAGCCATCGCCGATGGCAAGCGACACCGGCGCGCCGGGCGCGAGCGGTGCCTGTTCGGGAAGATCGAAGGCGAGGACGGTCTCGGGTGCGGCTTCGCAGACCGCTTCGGCGCGAAAACTGCCGCCGCGATAGGAGAGGCGGCGGATGCGGGCGGGAAGGCTCGTCTCGCCTGGCACGGCGAGGCGGATATCCTGCGGGTGCAGCCCGATCGCGGCGCTTCGGCGCGCGCGTTCGCCCGGCGCGCAGCGCAGCGTCACCGGGGCGCCGAGGATGTTTGCCTGCGCGCGGCCCGCGCCGTCGGCGATGATATCCTCGGCCGGCAGCACGATGCCTTCGCCGATGAAGCCGGCGACCATTTCGGTGGCGGGTTCGCGATAGAGCGTTGCCGGGGCTGCGAACTGCACCAGCCTTCCGGCATCCATCACCGCGACGCGGTCGGCGAGCGCCATTGCCTCGGACTGGTCATGCGTGATGTAGACCATGGTCGAGCCGCTCGCCTGGTGGAAGCGGGTGAACTCGTGTTCCATGGCGGCGCGCAGATGCACGTCGAGATTGGCGAGCGGCTCGTCGAGCAGGACGATGCCGTTGCGGGCGGCGAGGCAGCGGCTGAGCGCCACGCGCTGGCGCTGGCCGCCGGAAAGATCGGAAGGGCGGCGCTCGGCCATCCCGTCGAGCGCGACGGTTTTCAGCGCCTCGGCGACGCGGCGCCTGCGCTCACCGGCCGGGACGCCCGTGACCTTCAGGCTGTAGCCGACATTCTCGGCCACCGACATGTGGGGCCAGAGCGCATAGTTCTGGAAGACGATGCCGAGATCGCGTTGTTCCGGCGGCGTGTGATGGCTGGCCGAAGACGCTAGTTCGCCGGCAAAGCGAATGCTGCCGGCGTCCGGCCGCTCGAACCCTGCGATCAGCCGCAGCAGCGTCGTCTTCCCGCAACCCGACGGCCCCAGCACGGCGACGAACTCGCCGGACTGGATGTGCATGCTGACATCCGAGACGACCCGGTTGCCGCCGAATGCCTTGCCGAGTCCCGAGATCGCGATATCCGTCATCACCCGTCTTCGCTTCCTGCTGGAGGCGCGTCCGGTACCGCGCCATCAGGCGCTCAGTGACGGCGTTTGTTGTCAGCGTTGCGAAGCTGGCGCGACAGTTCGATGACAATTTTCATCGCGCCAGCGGCATGGAGGCGGCGCCGGGGAGCGGCTTCCCCGACGTCGTCGTCGGTCGGGCGCGGCGCGGTTTCCGTCGCGAAATAGCGCTGTCAGGCCCGCTGCTGCGCCAGGATCCAGCCGGGGAACGCGCATTCGAACGCGGTCGCCGCCGAGACCGGCACGCCGTCCTCAAGCGTTAATACGGCGATGCGCGAGGAGTCCCATCCTGCGACGAGCAGCCGGTCGCCCTGCACCAGCAGGTGCTGCGGCCAGAACACGGTCGAGTCGATCTCGGAGACAAGCCTGGGCGTGGCGCCGGATACGTCGAAGGTCGAAATCGTGTCGTTGCCGCGATTGGCGAAATAGACGAAGCGGCCATCGGCCGAGCGCTGGATGTCGCCGGGATAATTGCGGCGGTGGCGGGTGCGGGCGGGACCCGGCCGCGTCGTGCTCGGCACGCTCTGCCAGGCGCCTTCCGGCGCGCCGGGATGGCCGACGAGAAGGTTGGAGCCGAGCTCGCCCGAAATGGCGAGGCGGCCGTCGTTCAGCACCACGGCATGGCGCGGACCGCAGCCGGCCGGGAGCTTCGTCACCCGAGTCTGCGTCAGCGCCTCGGCGCCCGGCTTCGAAAGGTCGACGCTGAATTCGCGCACCGAATCGTCGCCAAGGTCGATGACGAACAGCGTTTCGCCGACGAAGAAGGCCTGGTGCGGATGGGCGTCGTCCTGACGGTCGAGTTCCGGGCCACCGCCCGCGAGTTTCACGAGCGCGACGTCGCCATCGAAGCTGCCATCGGCGGCGAGGCGCTGCAGGCCGAGCGTCGAGGTGGTGTAGTTGGTGAAGACCAGCAGCCTGCCCGAGGGATCGACGACCTGGTGGCAGGGCTCGGCGCCGCCGCTTTCCTTCTCGCCGATCGTCTCGGCCTTGTCGCCGTCGATCCGCCAGGCGTGGATCGAGCCGTCCATGCCGACCCGCGAGGTGCCGTAGATCACCGGCAGGGTCGGGTGCCAGGCCAGCGCCGAGAGATGCTCGGCCCGTCCGAGCGTCTCGCCCTTCCAGGCACCGTCCTTCAGCGCCCAGCGCGTCAGGCCGTGCAGTTCGAAAACGCCGCGCGAGGCGATGAAGAGCGCCTCGCCGCTGGCGAGATGGACGTCGGACATGTTGGTCTCCCCCGATCGAATTTTGCTGTTCCCGTGGAGCTTAGTGCAAGATCCATCGGCTCTGAAACAAGACGCTCTGCTTCACCTCTCGCCTTGAGGAGGTGTCTGTCAAACACCATCCTCATCATGCTGAGGAGGCCCGGAGGGCCGTCTCGAAGCACGCAGGGCGGCTGTGCAATCGATCGGCTGCATCGCCTCCGTGCGTCCTTCGAGGCCCGAGCTGCGCTCGGGCACCTCAGGATGATGGAAATCGTGCGCGGCATGACGGCTGGACAGGGACGCCATGGGAGAGGAGAGCAGCTGCTCCGCGTCCCGATCTCTACTCCGAAGAACCCGGCCCGAACCCTTCCCAGGTCTCCACCACCTTGCCGTCGCCGAGGATGGCGGCCCGGCGGAGCATGGCGAAAGCCATGCAGACATGGTTCGGCACGATTTCCAGCCGCGTGCCGACCGGCAGCGGCGTCGGCTCGCCTTCGCCGTGCCAGCGCAGCCAGCCATGCTCCTCCGACATCTTCTCGATCACCCAGCCGGGTGCATTCACGATCAGCCCCATGCCCGGATATTCGTCGCGGTGGGCGGCGGCCGGCACAAGGTCGGTCGACAGCGACTTCGAGCCGGCGTCGATGCAGGCGCGGTCGGGATCGGGATGGCTGACGACGGTGCCGATGACGCGGACGGCGACGCTGTCGAGCGTGGCGTTGCCGAGCGCGATCTGGCCGACATCGTTGAAGGCGTAGATGCCGGGGCGGATCTGCGTCACGCCCGACACATGCGCGACGGCGCGGGCCGAGGCGGAGGCGCCGAGCGAGACGATCGGCAGCGCGATGCCGGTGGCGCGGATCGCCTCGGCGACGCCG
The DNA here is from genome assembly GCF_026343855.1 of Kaistia nematophila. Taxonomy (NCBI): domain Bacteria; kingdom Pseudomonadati; phylum Pseudomonadota; class Alphaproteobacteria; order Hyphomicrobiales; family Kaistiaceae; genus Kaistia; species Kaistia nematophila. The sequence continues at coordinate 340,970 of NZ_JAPKNK010000001.1, forward strand.
ACCATGAGTTCACCGGCGGCGACGGCGCGCGCCTCGAGGTCGGCGCGGTCCTTTGCGCCATAGGTGGCGCCCTCATGCGTATAGATGCCGACCAGCTCGACGCCGGGCGCGGCGGCAATCGCGCTGGCGACCTCGGCCGCCTTGGCCGGCGTGACGCCCTCGCGGCCGAGGCCGGAATCGATCGCCAGCATCATGCGCGCGGTTTCGCCCGAAGCCGCGAAGACGGCGCCGATGCTCGCCGCCGCGGCGACGCTGTCGGTCGCGAACAGCGCGTCGGCGCGGCGCGAAAGCGCCAGCGCGCGCGCGCCGTTCTCGGCGCCGAAGATCGGGTTGGCGATGAAGAGCCGCTCGATGCCGGCATCGGCGAAGGCTTCCGCCTCGCCGAGCTTGGCGACGCAGAGCCCGTGCGCGCCGCGCTCGATCTGGCGGCGGCCGGCCTCGGCCATGCGATGCGTCTTGGCATGCGGGAACAGTTCGACCCCGGCCGAACGGGCGATCGCCGCCATCTCGTCGAGGTTGGCGTCGAGGACGTCGCGATCGAGCACGAGGCCCGGCGTGGCGACCGGGATTTCGGCCCAGCGGGAGGCGGCGACGGCGGGGGCGGTGGCGGACATGCGGGGAGCCTTTGGTCGGATGGGCGGGCGGATCGGTGCGGCGTTCATAGCAGCGCGCTCATGCGATGAGCACGCTGAAATATCAGGCAGGCATGCGGATGACGCGGCCGGCGCGGCGACCGGTCATCTGGCCGTCCTCCAGCGCCAGTTCGCCATTGACCATCACATGGAAGATGCCGGAGGCGGCCTGGCGCGGCACCTCATAGGTCGCGTGCGACTTCACCGTCAGGTGGTCGAACACGACGAGGTCGGCCTTGGCGCCCTCGACGATGCGGCCGCGGTCGGGCTGGCGCAGGCGGTTCGCCGCCGTGCTGGTCATGTGGCGGACGCATTCGGCGAGCGTGAGCACCTTCTCCTCGCGCACATAGGTTTCCAGCATGCGCGGGAAGGTGCCCCAGGAGCGTGGATGCGGCCGGTCGCCGACCAGGATGCCGTCGCTGCCGACCGTGTGCTCGTCACGCTGCATCAGCGCGCGCACATGTTCCTCGTGGCCGATGAAGAAGACGCAAGGGGCGCTGCGCTCGGTGGCGACGAGCAGGTCGAGCGCGAATTCGGCCGGGCGCTTGCCGGCCTTCGCGGCAGCGGTGGCGAGGTCGGTCGCCATCACCCATTCGAGCTCCGGCACGCCGGGCGTGCCGACGACATGCACCGTCGACCAGTTGACGGTCAGGCCCTGGTGACCGTCCGAGCCGATGACGTCGAGCGCCTCGATGATCTTCGCACGGTCTTCCGGCGAGCGGAGGCGCGCCATCTGCTCGGCGCCCGTGCCGGCGAGCGCCCAACTCGGCAATTGCGACAGCAGCGTCGTCATGCCGGCGAGATAGGGGTAGCTGTCGAAGGTCAGGTCGACGCCGTCGGCGATGGCGTCGTCGAGCATCTTCAAAAGTTCCGGCAGCTTGCCGCGATTGCATTCGAAGGAGAGGTGCGTGTGGGCGAGATGCAGCGCGACGCCGGAGCGGCGGGCGATCTCGAAACACTCCCGGTAGCCGCCGAGCGCGTCGAGGCCGTAATTGCGGTGATGCGGGCAATAGAAGCCGCCATATTCCGCCACCACCTCGCAGAGCGCCACCAGCTCGTCGGTGTCGGAATACATCGCCGGCACATAGGTGAGGCCGGTCGAGAGACCAACGCCGCCTTCCTCGAGCGCGGTGCGCAGCAGCGCCTTCATCTGCTCCAGCTCGTCGGATGTGGCGAGGCGGGGGGCGTTGCCCATCACCAGCATGCGCAGATTGCCGTGCGGCACGAGATAGGCGGTGTTGACCGCCGTGTTGCCGTCGAGCCGCTTCAGATATTCGGCGACCGAGCGCCAGTTCCAGTCGAAGCCCGGCGGATCGTCGTTCCAGCCCTTCAATTGCGCGCGAAGCTCGGCCAGCGTCGCCTCGTCGATCGGCGCGTAGCTGAGGCCGTCCTGGCCGAGCACCTCGGTCGTCACCCCCTGCGTGATCTTCGAGGTGTGGTCGGGCTGGACCAGCACCTGCAGGTCGGAATGGGTGTGCATGTCGATGAAGCCGGGCGCGAGGATCAGCCCGGGAATCGCGATGATGCGGTCGGCTTCGAGCTTTTCCGTGCCGTCGGTGACGCGGACGATGCGGTCGCCTTCCACCAGCACGTCGCCGCGCACGGGATCGGAACCGAGGCCGTCGACGAGGATGCCGCCGGCAAACAGCGTGGTCTTTGCAGTCATTCTGTGGGGATCCGTATCTTCTCTCCGGTCCGGGCGCTCTCGTAGATGGCGTCCGTGACGGCGACCACATGGGCCGCGAGTTCCGCTGTCAGGCCGGTCGGCGCGGGGGCGCCCTGCGCGCAGGCGATCAGCGCCTTGGTCGGGGCGCCGGCGTCATAGACGCCCGATGCTTCGACGGGGTTGTATTCGACGACGTCGCCATTCGCCCGCACCAGGCGGACATGGTCGGCGACGGAATCGAGCCAGATCTGCCCCTTCGAGCCATAGAGCGCCATGTGCCATTGCGGCCGCGCCAGGTAGGGATGGGTCGAGGCGCTGCTGATCGCCGCCGAACCGCCGCCGGCGAATTCGGCGTTGACGGTCGCGTGCAGGTCGATCTCGCGGCCCGGCGGATAGGTGCTGGCGTTGAGCGCGACGATCGGTTCGCCGGCCAGCCATTCGATCAGGCCGAGCTGGTGCGACATCGAGACGGCGGCCGAGCCGCCGCCCGAGATTCTGCGGTCGGTATAGGTCGAGGCGGCCGAGCTGCCGTCGCCACCCCAGCCGCCATCCGTGCCGCCCATCAGCAGCGCACGCGTGTTGACGGCGAGATGCATGGTCAGATGTTCGATCGCGCCGATCTCGCCGGCGTCGATCAGCTGCTTCGAGAGCGCGAAGCATGGCGCGGCCGGCCAGCCGAAGCCGACGAGGAGCACGCGGCCGACGCGCTCCGCCGTGTCGCGCATGCGGCGCGCGGCGCCTCCTTCGAGCGCGAACGGCTTTTCCACCAGCACATGCGCGCCGGCCTCAAGCGCCGCGATCACCTGTTCTTCGTGCGCCACCGGCGGGCTGGAGACGACGACGATGTCGGGCTTTTCGGCCAGCACGTCGCGCCAGTCGGCAAAGGCGTGCGGAACGTCGAAGGCGGCGGCGAGCTTCTGCGCCGTCTCGGCGTTCGGGCTCGAAAGAGCCAACAGATCGACATCGGGATGGGCGGCGAGCGTCGGCAGATGGCTCGACTGCGACCAGGCGCCGGCGCTGATGACGCCGGCGCGGATGGGCTTGGTCATTTCACGGCTCCGGCGGTCAGCGCGCCGACGACATGGCGCTGGAAGATGACGACCAGCACGACGGGCGGGATCATCGACATGACAGTGGCGGCGGCGAGCGCGTTCCAGTTGAACTGCTGCACCGACTGGAAGCCGGCGAGCAGCGGTGGCACGGTCAGCTGGTTGGTGAGCACGAGCGAATAGAAGAACTCGCTCCACGCCTCGAGGAAGATCAGCACGCCGGCGGCGACGAGGCCGGGCCGGGCGAGCGGCATGACGATGATCCAGAGCGTCTGCAGCCGCGAGGCGCCGTCGATCTTCGCCGCCTCCTCGATCTCGCGCGGCAGCTGGTCGAAATAGTTCTTCAGGATCATGATCGCGAGCGGCAGCGTGAACACGTTGTAGCTGATGATCAGCGCCCAGGGCGTGTTCAGGATGCCGACGACGCGGAAGGCCACGAAGAACGGGCCGATGATGGCGATCGCCGGCACGACGCGCGAGACGATGATCGACAGCTCGAACAGGCGCGAGCCGCGGAACGGGTAGCGCGACAGGCCATAGGCGGCGATGCCGGCGATGAAGAGGTTCAGCACCACCAGCACGGCGCTGACGAAGAAGCTCTGGCCGATCGCCGGGATGAGGCGCGCGCCCATGTCGGTGCTGCCGAAGCCCTTCGAGCCGGTCGCCCCCGTCAGCACCGAGCGGTAATTGTCGAACGTGATGCTGGAGGGAACCATCGGGAAGGGTTTGACGCCGAGCTGGGTCGGCGTGATCAGGCTGGAGACGACGAGATACCAGACCGGCAGCAGGATCCAGACGGCGAAGACGGCGACGCAGAGATAGAGGATGACCGTCGCCGTGGTGCTGCGCTTGAGGCCGGCGGCCGTGGCGGCCTTGCCGCGCCGGCGCGGCGCGCGGGAAAGGGCGATGTCGCTCATGCCGGTTGCCTTTCCGTGCGGTAGAGCAGCTTGACGGTGATGAGGCCGCCGGCCAGCGCGATGAAGCCGAGGATGACGGCGAGCGCCGAGCCGAGGCCGATCTGGGTGACGCCGAAGAGCTGGCGGTAGATCAGGATCGACAGCACCTGGGTCGCGTCGCCCGGTCCGCCCTGGGTCATGGCGAAGATCACGTCGAACTGCAGGAAGGCGTAGATGATGTTGAGCACCGTGACGGTGACGAGCGCTGGCCGCAGCCAGGGCAGGGTGATGTTGCGGAAGCGTTGCCAGAGATTGGCGCCGTCGAGCGAGGCGGCCTCGTTCAGGTCGTCGGGCAGGGTCTGCAGGCCGGCGAGCAGCAGGATGCCGGCGAAGCTCGCCTGACGCCACACGGCGGCGGCGATCGTGATCGCCAGCGCCGAATTCGGGTCGGACAGGAAGTCGTGATAGTCGCTGGTGGCGCCGAGCATCAGCAGCACGGCGTTGAGGCCGCCGACGCTGCCATCGGCGAACCACTTCCACAGGATGCCGATCATCAGCCAGGGCGTCGCCCAGGGAATGATCAGCAGGGCGCGGGCGAGGCCGCGGCCGATGAAGCGCTGGTTGAGCAGCAGCGCCATGGCGAGGCCGATCAGCGTCGAGAACACGACGAAGCCGATCGAGAAGATGATCGTCACCTTGGCGGAGCGCCAGAACACCGAGCTGCCGAGCACGATGGTGTAGTTTTCGAGCCCGACGAACGGGCCGAGGCTGCGGCCGTTCGCCGGCACGTCGTGCAGGCTGTAGAGGATGGTGAGCGTCGTCGGGACGAGCAGCAGGACGGCCAGGATGAGGCCGGCCGGTGCCGTCAGCCGGAAGCCGAAACGCCGGTCGTCGCGGCTGAGCGCGCCGCTGGAAATGGGTGAGGCCGACACGGTCACTCCCTCGGGCATGTCATGGGTTTGCGGCGACGGGGCAGGATGGCCGCGTGGACCGTTCCTGCCCCGTCGACCTCTCCCTCAGGAAGAGGCAAAGAAGGGCAGCCTCAGAGGCTGCGGCCCTTCTGGGCGCCATTCGCCGCCGTCGTCAGGTCCTCGACCGTCTGCTTCGGCGTCGCCTGGCCGAGCAGCAGCGCATGCACGATGTCGCCGACCTTGGCCTGGAAGTCCGGATACCAGGGCAGCGTGCGCGCCGGCACGACCTTGGAGCCGGTGGCGAACGTCTTCGAGATCATCGGCAGGTCGAAATAGTCCGGGAAGGCGGCGATCACGTCGGGGTCGGTGAAGAAGCCCGGATAGGGCGCGGCGAGGCCGGCGGCCTTGGCCCATTGGTTGAAGACGCTGAACTTGCCGGCCGAATCCTTCCAGCCATAGAACTTCATCAGGTCCCAGGCCGCCTCGCGCCGGGCCGGATCCTCGCCGGCGCCGAGCTGCAGCACCTCGCCGATCTGGAAGGTGTGATTGGAGCCGCCGATCGGGCCCTGCATGACGTTGTTCGATTCCGGGCCGCCGAGGCTGCGGATCGACGACAGGAAGTAGTGGTGCAGCACGAAGAAGGCGGCTTCGCCCTGCGCCATCTGGTTGGAGAGCTTGCCGGGGTCGTCGTTAAGCACCGACTTCGGCGCCAGGCCCTCCTGGTACATCGCCTGCCACCATTCGAAGACGCCCTCGGTCTTCGGGTCGTCGGCGAAGACGGGCTTGCCGGCGGCGTCGAAGGCGGTGACGCCCTCGTTCAGCAGATAGGTGTGCAGGTATTCCTCGCAGAATTCCTTCACCCAATAGGCGACATAGGGCGAGGCGACGACGTTCTTGTCCTTGAGCGTCTTCGACGCGTCATAGACTTCCTTCAGCGTCTGCGGCGCGGCGGCGATGCCGGCCGCCTTCAGCATGCGGTCGTTGTAGTGCATCATGTGCACGGCGGAGAAATAGGGCGCGCTGATGATGTCGCCGGCGGCGTTGACATAGGCCGAGCGGGCGCTCTCGAACATGTCGCCGACCATGTCGTCGACACCGGGCAGGCCGTTCAGCTTCGACGCCCAGCCCTGGTCGATGAACTTCTGCGAATTGTAGGCGAAGTTGTAGTAGAGATCGATCGCGTCGCCGCCGCGAAGCCGCGTCTGCAGCGCCGGCGAATAGCCGAGATTGGGGATGACGGCGACATTGACGGCCGGATTGCCCTTGGCCGTCCACTCGCCGACCAGCTTCTTGATCGTGTCGGGCTGGAAGTCCCAGGCGAGCATGTCGAGCGAACCGGTGAAGCCGGCGGCCTCGGCGCGGCCGGCGAGGCCCGGCGCCAGCATGGCGGCGAGCGCGGTGGCGCCGCCGGCCTTCAGAAAGGCGCGCCGATCGAGGCCGCCCGCAAGCTTCATCCCTGTGTCTCTGGTCTTCATCGTGAACCCCTTCCCTTGGGTGGTCTTCCGCGTCGTCTCGCGGGAGGCGGCCCGGCCGCTCCGCGCCGTCCGGGGTCGCGGACTGTTGCCGTCCGTCGACCCTTTGGTCTTCCGTTCGCCCGAAACCTCGATCGCGGCGCCTGGCGCCGAGTCCCCTGTGCCAGTCTCCGGTCTGGTCGGTGGACGGCGAAGCCTGTTCTTGTCGCGTTGGGCGGGGAAATTCCGGAAGAACTCCGACCCCGCTTCGGCGTCGGGCTTTCGACGTCACCGGCCACGTTATGGCAGGGACTATCAAATATCAACGCTCAATATTGTCCGTAAAATCATCATATGATCGTTGTTCGGACAGCCTCCGGCGGCATCGAGACTGCCTGCGCGCGCGCTGGCGACGAAACGGGCAGGGAGCGGCAAGGAACCGGAAAGGCAACGGCAAAGAAAACCGGCAAGTGATTTGTGAAACGCGCGGGAAGGCGTAGATCTGGAGGGGGTCCGGATCGGCTTCGGCTGCAACCGGGCGTGGCTACGGACGGTTCGGTGGGCAGGGGAGGTGGTCTTGCATAGCGTGCGGGGTGGGGATGGGGAGCTTGGCGCGGCGCGGCGGCATGCCCCCTGGGCGGCGGACCCGGCGGGCGACGAGGAGACGGAACTCAAGCTCCTGTGCCGCGATCCGGCGGATCTCGACCTTGTCGCGGCGATGCCGCTCCTGGCCCAGGCGGCCGCGAGGCGCACCCGGCAACTGGTCTCGACCTATTACGACACGCCGGACTACAGGCTGCTGCGGCAGGGCTATACGCTGCGCGTCCGCGACGATGTCGGCCGCTACATCGTGACGGTCAAGGCGAAGCGCGGACCGGGGTTGACCCGGTTCGAGCGCGAGGAAAGGCACAGTTCGGCGCAGCTCGATCGCCAGCAGCTGAAGCGCCTGCTTCCCGTCGCGCTCCTCGACGCGCTGGAGGGCGAGCCGCTTTTGCCGGTGTTCGTGTCGCGGATCGAGCGCGAGGAGGTCACGCTCGATTTCGCCGGCGCCTCGATCGAGGTCGCCATGGATCGCGGCCGGGTTATCGCCGGCGCGCGGGCCGAGCCGTTCGTGGAGCTAGAGCTGGAGCTGAAGCGCGGCCCGGTCGCGGCGCTCTACGCGCTTGCGCTGGAGCTTTCGGCCGATGTGGCGCTGGTGCCGAGCGCGCGCACCAAGTCGGATCGCGGCTTCGCCCTCGCGCTCGGCAGCGCAGGATTGCCCGAGCCCGGCGCGAGCGTCGCTCCCTCGCTCAGGCGCGACATGACGAGCGACGAGGCGATGTTGGCCATCCTTACCGCCGCCCTGGCGCAGGCGGTCGATCACCTGCCGCGGGTGGGCGACGCGGGCGATCCCGAGGGCGTCCACCAGCTTCGCGTGGCGCTGCGCCGGATCCGCGTGGCGCTGTGGCTGGCGCAGCAGGTCGGCCCGCCGGAGAAGGCGCGCGCCTTGTCGGCCGAGGCCGCCTGGCTGGCGAATGAGCTCAGCGACGCTCGCGAATGGGACGTGCTGGCGACCGAGACGATGCCGGCCGTCGCCGACCGGGGCCTGGAAGGCGAGGGCTTTCGGGAGCTGGCGGCGCGCATCGAGCCGCTGCGGCTGGCGGCGCATGCCCGCGCGGGGGCGGCGATGGCGTCGTCCCGCGCCGGGCGCTTCCTGCTCGATCTCGGCCTCTGGGCGAGCCGGCATGGCTGGCGCGACGGCGCGACGGACGGGCGGGGGCCGACGGACCGTCCGGTCGCCCGGCTGGCGAAGAAGGCGCTCGTCGCGTCGCATCGCAAGGTGCTCCGCCGTGGTCGCAACTTCGATCGCCTCGATGCCGAGGGGCGGCATCGCCTGCGCATCGCCCTCAAGACGCTGCGCTATGCCAGCGACATGTTCCTGCCGATGGTGCAGGCCGGGCGGAGGGCGGAGCGGCATGTCGACCGGCTGAGGCAGCTGCAGGACGATCTCGGGCGGCAGAACGATGCCCGTCGGTCGCCGGAGCTGCTGGGCCGGCTTGCCGACGCGGAACTCTCCCCCGCCGCCAACCGCGCCCTCGGCGTCCTGCTCGGCCAGGAGGCCTTCGGCCGCGTCGAGGCGGAGGCGGCGCTTCGCCGTGACTGGGCCGCGTTCCGGAGGCGCTTCGCCGTCGGCCGCAAGCAGGGGAAGCGGCGGCGCTAGAGCGCTTTCGAGCGAAGTGGATACCGGCTTTCGTGAAGAAACCGCGACAAGACAAAGAGTCGGATCGTTTTCCCTTTCTTCGCGGCACTGAGCTGGTCTTCGCCCGGCGGATGCCCGCTCATTCCCAGTATCGGGAGATCGCCGGTCCGGATCGGCCCGTGAAAATCCCTCCCGCCGGCGCGCGAATCATCTCGCGAGCTTGTCATTGGAAGTTGCAGAGGCCGCCATTGTATGGTCCCGGCCGGGCACGCCGATCGAATGCAATTGGATCTTTGTCAGACTTCTTTATTTTGAGGAGTGGATAATGAGCCTGCAGCATTCAATGTCTGATCGGGCCGCCATGAATTGTCGGCGCGCCGGTTTTGGTCTTCTCGCCGCTGGAATGATGGTGGCGTCGGCGCTGAGCAGCGCCGGCCCGGCGTTGGCTCAGGCGCCCGCCGAAAAGCCCAACATCCTGGTGATCATGGGTGACGATGTGGGCTGGTTCAATATCGGCGCCTATCATCGCGGCATCATGTCGGGCAAGACGCCCAACCTCGACAGGCTGGCGTCGGAAGGCATGATGTTCACCGACTATTATGCCGAGGCGAGTTGCACTGCCGGCCGCGCCAACTTCATCACCGGCGAACTGCCGATCCGCACCGGCCTCACCACCGTCGGCCAGGCCGGCGCAGATGTCGGCATGCCGGACCAGGCCGTGACGCTGGCCACCGTGCTCAAGGCGCAGGGCTACGAGACCGGGCAGTTCGGCAAGAATCACCTCGGCGACCTGAACAGGTATCTGCCGACCGTGCACGGCTTCGACGAGTTCTTTGGCTACTTGTACCATCTGGACGCCATGTCCGATCCCTACTGGTACGATTACCCGCAGGACTGGATCGACAAATATGGCCCGCGCGACCTGATCCACAGCTACGCCACGGCGACGGACGACACCACGGTCGAGACGCGCTGGGGCAAGGTCGGCAAGCAGCGTATCGTCGACGAGGGTCCGCTGGCGCCGTTCCCGAACATGGAAGGGCGGCAGAACTGGCAGAAGGGCCGCGACGCCAAATACAACATGGAGACGTTCGACGACGTGCTGGTCAAGGCCAGCAGCGACTTCATGGACAAGGCCAAGAAGGACGGCAAGCCGTTCTTCGTCTGGCACAACACCACGCGCATGCACGTCTTCACGTACATCCCGCCCAAGTATCAGGCGATGATGACGCCGACCTCGAACTATGGTCTCGAGGAAGCCGGCATGGCGCAGATGGACGACAGCATCGGCGCGCTGTTGCAGCACGTGAAGGACATCGGCGAGGAAAACAACACCATCGTCATCTTCACGACCGACAACGGCGCCGAGGTGTTCACCTGGCCGGATGGCGGCATGACGCCGTTCAAGGCGACCAAGGGCACGACCTGGGAAGGCGGCTTCCGCGTGCCGGCGATCATCCGCTGGCCGGGCCAGGTCAAGCCGGGCAGCATCGAGAACGGTATATTCTCCGGCCTCGACTGGCTGCCGACGCTCGCGGCGGCTGCCGGCAATCCCGACATCAAGGAACAGCTGCTGAAGGGCGTCCAGCTCAACGGCCAGACCTACAAGAACCATCTGGACGGCTACAACCAGCTCGACCTGCTGCGGGGCAAGGGACCGTCGGCCCGGCATGAGCTGTTCTATTTCGGTGGCGCGAAGCTCGGCGCACTGCGCTTCGACGACTTCAAGTTCCAGTTCTTCCAGCAGCCCTATGGCTGGCCGGGCGAGAAGGTCACGACCGACATGCCGACGATCGTCAACATCCGGCAGGACCCGTTCGAGAGGACGCCGTCGATCCGGGGCGAGACGATCAACGACATGGGTGGCGGCTACATGAACGACTTCTACGCCCGCCAGTTCTGGCGCTTCGTTCTCGTGCAGAAGGCCGTTGCCGAGCTCGCGAGCACGGCGCTGGAATTTCCGCCGATGCAAGCGCCGGCCTCGTTCAATCTCGAGGCCGTCAAGGCGCAGATCGACGAGGCGCTGAAGAACCAGTCGGGCCAGTAGCCCGCGCGATCGGCGGGGCGTCTTCGGCGCCCCGCTTACTCGATGTTTACGACACCTTGGATTGCGTCTTTCCATTGCAGCCGATACCTGTGATCCTGTCCGGGCATCGTTTCGCAATTGCAATGGCTTATGTGGCAAACTCCTCCCCCGCCTGCATCCGAGGCCGAACGTCTCGCCGAACTGCAGAGCTACGACATTCTCGACACGACGCCGGATGAGCGCTTCGACCGGATCACCCGGATCGCGTCGCGCTATTACGCGGCCGACGTCGCGTTCCTGAGCTTCATCGACGCCAGCCAGCAATGGATGAAATCGCGCAGTTGCGACGCGCTGCACGAGCATATCGACCGCGACCAGGCCGTCTGCACGCTGGTGATCGCGGCGGACGACGACGTGGTGATCGAGGACATGCGGACGTCGCCGCGGCTGGATGGACATCCGATCGCCGGCAATCTGCCCTGGCGCTTCTATGCCGGCGTGCCGCTGCGCGGCGAGCAGGGCCACATCATCGGCACGCTCTGCATCCTGCGCGAGGCGCCGGGCGCCCCTGCCGCCTTCAGCACCGACATCCTGCGCGATCTCGCCGCCATTTCCAGCCACGAGCTGCTGCTCGCCAAGCGCAACACCGAGCTGCGCAAGCTGAGCCATACGGACGCGCTGACCGGCCTCGCCAACCGCCGCATGTTCGACGACGAGTTCGAGCGGACCTGGCGGCGCGCCCGCCGCACCGGCGAGCCCGCCTCGGTGCTCCTGATCGACCTCGACCATTTCAAGCAGATCAATGACGGGCTCGGTCATGCCGGCGGCGACGCCGTGCTGGCGCGATTCGGCCAGATGCTGCCCGGCTCGGCCCGGCGTTCCGACGACCTGGCCGCGCGCGTCGGCGGCGAGGAATTCGCGCTCATCCTGAGCGGCACCGACCAGGCCGGCGCGGCGATCGTGGCGCAGCGCCTCCTCGACGATCTCGCGGCGGCGGCGATCCCGCATCCGACGCGCGGCACCGCCTCGACCAGCATCGGCCTCGCGACTCTCGCCTCCGGCGAGACGGCGGCCGACTGGCTGGCGCGCGCCGACCGCGGCCTCTATGCCGCCAAGGCCGCCGGCCGCGCCACCATGCGCGCGGGCTGACCGGCGCGCCGGTCGGCTAGGCCGGTTCCAGCGATCGATGCACCGGCCGCGCCGGCAGGATGGCGGCCTGCAGCAGCCGGCCCTCGGCCGAGCGCAGTTCCAGCCCGCGTCCGACGGCGGCGTCCTCCTGGATCCGCCCTTCCGCCAGCACGATGACGCGGCTGCAGAAGAGGCGCACCAGGCGAAGGTCGTGCGTGATGAACAGCACGGCCATCTTCAGGGTCGACTGTAGTTCCCTCAGCAGCGCGATCATCTGCATCTGCAGCACGAGGTCGAGATTGGAGACGGCTTCGTCCAGCACCAGCAGTTTCGGCGCCGGCGCGATGGCGCGGGCGATGCAGACGCGCTGCAGCTGGCCGCCACTCATCTGCGTCGGCAGCTTGCGGGCATCATCCGGTGCGAGGCCGACCTGCATCAGCAGAGAACGGACCCTGCGCTCGCGCGCGTCCGCGTCGAGCGTCGTCAGGTGGCGCAACGGCTCGGCGATGATGCGGCCGACCGTATGGCGCGGGTTGGTGGCCCCGATCGAATCCTGGAACACGATCTGCACCGAGCGCCGGTAGGTCCGGTATGCCTCGCCGGAGAGGCCGCGCAGATCGCTTCCTTCGAAGGCGACGCTGCCGGCGTCCGGCCGCTCGAAGCCGAGCAGCAGCCGGCCGAGCGTGCTCTTGCCGGAGCCGCTGCGGCCGAGCAGCGCGATGCTCTCGCCGGCCGCGATATCCAGCGACACGTCGCGGAGCGCCGCCTTCGGCGCGGATTTCCCGACCAGCGACGTGGTGGAATAGACCTTCGACACCGAGCGCGCGGAGAGGATGGGACTCATGCGACCTCCGGATAGAGCGCCATGTGCGCTTCGACCAGTTCGCGGGTCGCGGCGCGCTTCGGGTTGTCGAAGATCTCGCGGGTCGGCGCCGTCTCGATGATGCGGCCGTTCTCCATCACCGTTACCTCGTCGGCGAGCCGCGCCACGACGCCCATGTCATGCGTGATCATGAGGACGCCGAGATTGCGGCGGCGGGCGAGGTCGTCGAGCAGGTCGAGGATCCGCGCCTGGACGATCAGGTCGAGGTCGGTGGTCGGCTCGTCGGCGAACAGGAACGGCGCGTCCGAAAGCAGCGCCAGCGCGATCATCGCCCGCTGCAGCATGCCGCCGCTCATCTCGAACGGATGCAACTGTAGTACCGCGTCGCCATCCTCGAGGCCGACGGTCGCGAACGCCTCCAGCGTCCGGCCACGCCAGCCGGAATCGAGCTTGCCGACCGCGCGCAGCGTTTCCCTGGCGTGATCCGCCATGGTGAGGACCGGATTGAAGGCCGAGCGCGGGTTCTGCAGGATCGTCGCCACGAGGTGGCCCCGCAGCTTTTCCGATGCGATGGGCCGGCCGTCATGGAGCACGCGGCCGGCGGTGACCCGGACGCCGGGCGGCAGCACGCCCTGGGCGCCGCCGCAGGTCATCGACTTGCCGCACCCGCTGGCACCGACGAGGGCGAGGATGCGCCCGCGCCGGATCGTCAGGCTGGCGCCGTCGACGAGGACGTGGTCGTGGTCGCCATGCCTGGCCGCGATGCGCAGGTCTTCGATGGTGAGCGTCTCGGTCAATGCTGGTGGTCTCCATGCAGGCTCGGATCGAGCCGGTCGCGCACCGCGTCGCCCAGTATGTTGAAGGCCATCACGCTCAGGAGCAGCGCGAGGCCGGGCCAGACGATCAGCATCGGGTTGGACCAGACGAACTGGCGGGCGTCGCCGATCATCACGCCCCATTCGGCGGTTGGCGGCTGCACGCCGAGGCCCAGGAAGGAGAGGCCGGCGACGTGCAGCATCATGTGGCCGATGTCGAGCGTGGCGAGCACGATCATCTGCGCCAGGATGGCGGGGAGCAGGTGCTCCATGAAGATCCGTACCCGGCCCGCCCCGGCGGCGCGCGAGGCGAGCACGAAATCGCGCTGCCGGAAGGAAAGCACGAGGCCGCGCACCATGCGCGCGTACCAGGCGAAGTGCGACAGCGCGATGGCGATGACGACGTTGACCATGCCGGTGCCGAGGATGCCGATCAGGAACAGCGCGAGCACGATGGTCGGGAAGGCGAGGAAGATGTCGCAGAAGCGCATCACTGCCTGGTCGACCCGGCCGCCGAGATAGCCGGACGCGCCGCCGACGGCGATCGCGAGCGTCATGATCAGCACGATGCAGAGCGCGACCGATCCGAGCGATATCCGCGTTCCATAGATCAGGCGGGAGAGTTCGTCGCGGCCGAGATGGTCGGTGCCGAGCCAGTGCGCCAGGCTCGGCCCCTGCAGGCGCTGGGTCAGGTCGACGGCGTTGGGGTCATAGGGCGCGATCCACGGCGCGGCGACGGCGGCGATGGCGAGCACGACCACGATGGCAAGGGCGAGCCGCACCAGCCAGGTGTCGCGCAGCGGCAAGCGCCAGGCGGGGCGCCGGGGCGCGTGTTCGTCGAGGCTGGCAAGGGTCACGGGGCGGCCTCCGCATTCAGGCGGATGCGCGGATCGAGCCACGCATAGAGGACGTCGACCAGCAGGTTGCAGACGACGAAGATCGTCACCAGGAACAGGGTGAAGCACTGGATGACGGGGAAGTCGCGGCTGTAGATCGCCGACACGGCATAGCGGCCGATGCCCGGCCAGCCGAACACGCTTTCGATCACCAGCGTGCCGCCCAAGAGCTCGCCGACATGCATGCCGGTCGCCGTCACGATCGGCAGCATGGCGTTACGCAGGATGTGCGAGCGTTCCACCTGCCGGTCGGAGAGACCGCGCAGCCGCGCATAGAGCACATGCCGGGCGCTGGCCGTCTCCAGCATGCTGGCGCGCAGCAGGCGGGCATTGATGGCGAGCGACATGAACGAGACGGCGAGCACCGGCATGATCATGTGCTGCCAGCCGCCCTTGCCCATCGGCGGCAGCCATCTGAGCGTCAGCGAGAAGAGCAGCACGAGCAGGAAGCCGAGCCAGAAGTTCGGCGTCGAGACGCCGAGGAAGGCGAAGCCGCGCACGAGGTGGTCGGGCCAGCGGTCCCTGTAGCGCGCCGACCAGATGCCGAGCGGCACCGAGACGGTGAGCGTGAACAGCAGCGCCAGCCCGGCGAGCTCCAGCGTCGCCGGCAGATAGTGCAGGATGTCGTCGAGGACGGGGCGCCGCGTGACGTGCGAGACGCCGAAGTCGCCCTTCACCGCGTTGCTGATCCAGCTGACATACTGCGAGAGAATGGGCTGGTCGAGGCCAAGCGTGTGGCGTGCTTCGGCGACGGCGCCCGGCGTCGGCGGGATGTTCGAGAGCTTGAGATAGGCGACGGCCGGATCGCCGGGCGCCATCCGCAGGATGACGAACATCAGGATCGAGACGCCGAGCAGGATCGGGACGAGCAGGAGCAACCTGCGGAGGATGAAGCCGGCCATGGCGGCGCTCAGTCCTTCGGCTTGAGGTCGGCGAAGGGATAGTCGAACGAGGTGGCGCCGAAGGTGAGATTGCCGACATTGCCGCGCGCGACCAGCATGGCGGTCGAATAGGTCAGCGGCAGGTAGACCGCCTCCTCGTGCAGCCGGGTCAGGATGTCGGTATAGAGCGCCTGGCGCCTCGTCGCGTCGGTGCTCGTCAGCGCCTGGCCGATCTCGGCGTCGATCTTCGCCTTGTCGGGGAGGCCGAGCTGGGCCTGGTAATCGGCGTGCGCCGGCACGCGCATCGCGCTGACGAAGGCGTGCGGATCATAGGGCGCGCCCCAGGTGCTGCCGAAGATCATGCCGAAATTGCCGTCCGTCTGGCGGGCATAGAACGAATTGGCCTCTTCGCCCAGCAGGGTGGCCTCGATGCCGACCTTGGCGAGATCGGCCTGCAGCACCTCCGCCACCGACTTCATCACCGCGTCGGTGCCGATATAGGCGAGATCGACCCGCAGCGTCTGCCCGTCCCTGGCGCGGAAGGCGGCGCCCGGCGCGAGCGTCCAGCCGGCCTTGTCGAGCAGGCTCGCCGCCAGCGCCGCGTCATAACCGTAGGGCTTCAGGCCGATATCGGCATAGGGGACGGTCGGCGCGAACAGCGTGTCGGCGCGGGTCTGGGTGCCGTGATAGATCGCTGCGATCAGCGTGTCCTTGTCGATGGCGTGGTTGATCGCCTGGCGCACGGCGAGCTCGCTGGTCGGCGCCTTGTTGGTGTTGAGCGCGATGGCCTGCGTGCCGAGCGGCGGCGAGATCCCCGCCTGGTAGCCCTGCGCCTTGAGGCGGGCGAAGGTGTCCGGCGTGATCGGGCCCTCGTCGCCGTAGATCAGGTCGATGTCGCCTGTCTCGAGCGCGACGGCGCGCGTGTTGCTGTCGGCGATGACCTTGACGACGACCCTGTCGTAGGCCGGCTTTTCGCCCCAGTAGCGGTCGTTGCGCTCGAACACGTCATATTCGCCGAGCCGCGTTTCGGCGAGTTTCCATGGGCCGGTTCCGATCGGCGCCTTGATGCCGCCCGGGGCGGCGAGCTGCGACGGCGCCAGGAAGCGCACGGGGCGCACGAGCGCCAGTTCCTGCAGCAGCGGGTAATACGGGTCCTTCAGCTTCAGTTCGACGGTGAAGTCGTCCAGCGCTTCGACCGACCGGAGCTGGTGGATGAGCTCCAGCCAGTCATGACTCCGGCGATTGGCCATGACGGTCTCGAGGTTGGCGACCACCGCCGCCGCGTCGAACCGCTCGCCGTTCGCGAAGGTGACGTCGTCGCGCAGCCTGAAAACATAGGTGCGGCCGTCCTCGGAGGCGGTCCAGGAGGCGGCGAGCCAGGGGACGACGCTGCCGTCCGGTCGGTATTTCACCAGCGATTCGTAGACCATGCCCTGCGCGAACATCTGGCTCGGCGCATAGCCGTGCGGATCGAGCGGCCCGACATTGGACGGCCAGGAGAAATTCAGCGTCTCCGCGACCGCGCCCGAAACAGGCGCCATGGCCGCCGCGATCCCGAGCAGCGCCCCGACCAGAATTCCGCGCATCCATCAACCCCTAAGTGATTTTCTCTGCCGGATGCGAGGCTAGGTGGTAAGCGAGTATGATGTCGAGTCAAAAAGTTCATACTCACAACCTGAAATGGCGAGGGTCCGCGGGGTGCTTTCCCGCCCGCCTGGCGATCACGGGGAGAATTGTCGCGGTGACAAAGCCCCCGCCTCATGCGATCAGCGATTCATGGACGCGTTGCGCAAGCTCATCTGGCAAGAGCTGAAGACTGCCCTTCTGGCGGTCGGCGTCGTCTATCTGCTGCTCTCGCAAGGGCTGATTTCGGCCTACGCCCAGACCGCAATGGCCGCGGCGGAGGCAGGGCCCCGCTTCATCATCTGCTCTCCGCTCGGCGGGGCGGACGCAGAGGATCCGATCAAGGCGCTGGCGCGCGACTGCTGTTCGACGCTCTGCCAGGCGGCAAGCGCCATCGGGCCGTCACTGGCTCCCTCTCCGGTCGTGTTCGCCTTCCGGGTCGATGCCCGGCCCGCGCAATGGCGCCCGGCCGGCACGGTAAGGGGCCCGCCTTCCGAAACCCGCCTGGTTCCCGAGGCCCGGGGACCGCCCTCGCTCTCCATCTGACGCCTGATTTCACGGCTCGGCGCGCATCCCGCGCGCCGGCCGCTCTCGCGCATTTGGAGAATCATCATGCGAATCTTTTCGCGTCTGCTCGCGGCCGCCATCCTGCTGGCCGCCCCTTCCGCCTTCGCCCACGAATACAAGGCCGGCGACATCGAGATCGGCCATCCCTGGACGCGGGCCACGCCGCCGGCCGCGCGGGTCGGCGGCGGCTATCTCACCTTGATCAATCACGGCCAGACCGCCGACCGCCTGCTCGGCGGTTCGTCGTCCGCTTCCGGCCGCGTCGAGGTCCACAAGATGGAAGTGGTCGATGGCGTGATGAAGATGCGGGAACTGGCCGACGGCCTGCCGATCCCGCCCGGCGAAACGGTCAAGCTCGAGCCGGGTGGCTTTCACCTGATGCTGATCGACCTGAAGGCGCCGATCCGCGAGGGCGAAAAGGTGCCGGTCACCCTCCGCTTCGAGCATGCCGGCGCGGTCGACGTCGAACTGGCTGCCGGCGCGCTCGGCTCCCCGGCGATGCAGCACGGCGCGATGGATCACGGTGCATCGCACGGGGGGGCGAACTGATGCGACCGCGGCACATAGGCCTTCTCGTCGGCGGTGCGTTCGCCATCGTCCTGACGCTGGTCGGCTTCACCGCGCTGGTGAAGTCGCGGCAGTCGACGCCCGCCGGCCAGGTCGTCACGGGGGTCGCCAGCATTGGCGGCCCCTTCACGCTGACGCGAAGCGACGGCAAGGCGGTGACCGAGCGCGACTTCCTCGGCAAGCCGACCGCCATCTTCTTCGGCTTCACCTTCTGTCCCGAGGTCTGCCCGACGACGCTCTACGAGCTCTCCGGGCTGATCAAGGAGCTCGGACCCGAGGCAGAGAAGATGAACTTCGTCTTTGTCTCGGTCGATTGGGGTCGTGACGGCCCGAAGGAGATGGCGAGCTACCTCTCCGCCTTCGACGGCCGCATCCAGGGCCTGTCGGGCACCGAGGCGGAGATCGAGACCGTCACCAAGGCCTATCGCGTCTACTACAAGCGCGTCCCCGTCGAGGGCGGAGACTACACGATCGATCACACCGCTTCCGTCTATCTCATGGACGGAAAAGGGCAATTCATCGGCACGCTCGCCTATGGCGAAGCGCGCGACACGATGCTGGAAAAGCTGAAGCGGCTGGTCGCCGGCGCCTGAGATCGAGGGAACCATGACGGATACGACAATTCCCCCGGTTCGCACCGGCGGGTCGGCGCTGGCGGCTGCGCAGTCCCCTGCCGCCAACAAGTTCTACTTCATCGCCTGGCGCTGGCACTTCTACGCCGGGCTCTACGTGATCCCGTTCCTGATCATGCTGGCGACGACCGGCCTGGTCATGCTCTGGATCTCGTGGATGGCCGGCGTCGGCGCCGAGCGCATGGCCGTCCAGCCGGGCGGGGTGGCCCTGTCCGCGAGCACGCTGCAGATGGCCGCCGAAGCGGCCATACCGGGCGGCCGCGCGATCCAGTATGTCGAGCCGCTGGCGGCCGATCGCGTCGCCGTCTTCTCGGTGGCGACCGAAGCCGGCAACACCGGCGTCGCGCTGAGCCCCTATACGGGCGAGGTGCTGCACACCTTCCCGTGGCGGGCCGGCGCCTATGACCTGGCCAACAAGATCCACGGCACGCTGCTACTGGGCGCATTCGGCGACCGGCTGATCGAGATCGCGGCCAGCCTCGGGCTCGTGATGGTGGCGAGCGGCGTCTATCTGCACTGGCCCCGGCGCGGCGCCTCCTGGCGGAACGCGCTGGTCCCGCGTCTCTCGGCGCGAGGCCGGACGTTCTGGAAGTCGCTGCATGGCGTCGTCGGCTTCTGGGTGTCGCTGATGCTGATCGTCTTCCTGATCTCCGGCCTGAGCTGGGCCGGCATCTGGGGCGAGAAGATCGTCCAGGCCTGGTCGACATTCCCGGCCGAGAAATGGGACAGCGTGCCCCTGTCCGACGACGTGCATGCGGGCATGAATCACGGCGCCGCCAAGGAGGTGCCGTGGGGGCTGGAGCAGACGCCGATGCCGGCCTCGGGTTCTCTGAAGGGCACCGCGGCGATTGAGGGGACCGTCGACATCGACAGTGTCGCGGACTTCGCTCGCAGCCTCGGCTTCGTCGGCCGCTTCCAGGTCAATCTGCCGAAGGGGGATGCCGGCGTCTGGACCATCAGCCATGACAGCATGTCGAATGACGGTCCCGATCCGGCGGCAGATCGCACCATCCATATCGACCGCTTCACCGGCAACGTCCTGGCGGATGTCCGCTATGCCGATTATTCGCCCTATGCCAAGGCGATGGCCTGGGGCATCGCGTTCCACGAGGGCGATCTCGGCGTCTGGAACTTCGTGCTGAACACGGTGTTCTGCCTGTCCGTCATCGGCGTGGCCGTTTCCGGCCTGGTGATGTGGTGGCGGCGGCGGCCGAGCGGGGCGGGAAGGCTGGCGGCGCCGCCGCGACCTGAAGATGTGCCGTTCTGGAAGGGAGCGGCGGCGCTGGTCGTCGTCCTCGGCATCGCCTTTCCGTTGGCCGGGGCAACCATCGTCGCCGTGCTCCTGCTCGACGCGACGCTCCTGCGCCTCCTGCCCGGCCTCCGGCGCGCGCTCGCCTGACCCGCGCGCGGTACTTCTCAAGACGACGCGGCGGGGCGCGAACTCCGCCGCATTCTCGGATCTCGACCGAGGCAAGGACCGCGTCAATCGTGGCGCAGCGCAGGTCGTGCAGCGAGCCGATGGCTCCGCCGATTTCATCGTCAGGAATGCGGAAAGCGAGTGCGACAGCAAGCCATCATGTTTCAGAAAGACGAATGGCTTGGAAAATTGGTGGAGCCGAGGGGAATCGAACCCCTGACCTCTGCAGTGCGATTGCAGCGCTCTCCCATCTGAGCTACGGCCCCGTCGCGTCGCGACGGGCGCCATTTAGAGGGGGGCACCGAGGGCTGTCAAGCGCTCTGCGAAGTGTGGTGTGGAAGGACGGGCGCGAAGGCCGGCCTTGCCGGCGCACGCTTCGGCCGGGGCCCGATCCGCGGGGCGGCAGGCGCTTCTTCCGTGCGGCCGGGAAGCCCGTTGGCGTTTCCCGGGCTTCGGGGCGCGCTCGCTATTCGTCGCTTGGGCCGGCCGGCGCCGTCCGGGCCGGACGCGCCCGCTCCGGCGCGGATTTGCCGGCGGCGAGAAGCGCCGCGTCCCCGGGTTGCGATGGCGACAGGCGACCGCTACATCAGGAGCGACCTGTTCCGCGTCAGATCCGGGAAACCCATGCGCGCTATCCTCGACGTCGTTATGATCGCCCTCAACCTCTATTGGTGGATCGTGATCGCCAGCGCCCTGTTCAGCTGGCTCTACGCCTTCGGCGTGGTCAATCCGCGCAACCAGGTCGTGTCGTCGATCGGCCGCTTCCTCTACCAGGCGACCGAGCCGCCGCTGCGCCGCATCCGCGCCTTCATGCCCAATCTCGGCGCGATCGACATCTCGCCCATCATCCTGCTGCTCGGCATCATCCTGATCCAGCAGGTCATCATCCGGTACATCTACCCGAACGTGTTTTGAGCGAGGCCGGTTTCTATCGCGTCGGCGACGGCCATGTCGTGGTGCAGTTGCGGCTGACGCCGAAGGCCGGCCGCGACGGGCTCGACGGAGTCGGCGAGCTCTCCGACGGCCGCAAGGTGCTGCTGGCGCGGGTGCGCGCCGTGCCGGACAAGGGCGCCGCCAACGCGGCTATCGAGGCGGTGCTGGCGAAGGCCGCCGGCGTGCCGCGTTCGGCGGTCACGATTCTCTCCGGCCATACGGCGCGGCTGAAGAGCCTGCGCATCGAGGGCGACGCGGACGCGATCGTCCGGCGGCTCGGCGGGGCGGCGGCCCCGGGCTGAGCCCGGAACCCCGCAGCTTCGATTCCTAGTGCGTATAGAGTCCGCGCAGGGACCCTTCCGGCCAGTAGATGTCGCGGATGCGCCAGCCGGTCTCAAGCCACTCCAGCCGCAGGTCGATCCGCTTCGGCTCGCCGAAGTTCAGGAAGCTGACATGGGCCTCGGCCCGGTCGGGCGTGCCGTCCTCGACGTCGATGCGGAGATCGGTGATGTCGAAATCCTGCGCGTCGACGAAGGGGTCGCCGTCGAGCTTCGGCACGTCGCCGACAGCGGCCGCCTCGTCGCGGTCGGCGAGGATCATCTCGGCCAGGCGCGGTTCGAACAGGGCGCGGATCGTCGCGGCATCGTCGAGCGGCACGCCGTCGCCGCCATTCTCGTAGCGCTCGTAGATCGAGGCGACGAAGGCTTCCGGATCGTCGGCGGCGACCGACGATCCGACAGAGGTCGAAAAGCCCGCCGCGCCGAGCGTCGCGACCAGGAAAAGCCGCGCGACGCCGCGCCGCGTGAGCGTCATCGGATCAGCCCTTCTTGGCGCGCTCGATGGCGTCGACGATCAGCTGCTGCGCCTCGTCGAGGTCGCCCCAGCCGGTGATCTCGACCCACTTGCCGTTCTCGAGATCCTTGTAGTGGCGGAAGAAGTGCTCGATCTGCTGCAGCGTGATCGCCGGCAGGTCCTTGTAGGACTTCACGGTCTCGTAGCGGCGGGTCAGCTTGGTCGACGGAACCGCCAGGATCTTCTCGTCCTCGCCGCCTTCGTCGCGCATCTTGAGCACGCCGACCGGGCGGCAGCTCATGATCGCGCCGGGGACGATGGCGCGCTGGTTGGCGACGAGCACGTCGATCGGGTCGCCGTCGCCGCAGAGCGTGTGCGGGACGAAGCCGTAGTTACCGGGATAGCGCATCGGCGTGTAGAGGAAGCGGTCGACGTAGAGCGCGCCGGCGTCCTTGTCCATCTCGTACTTGATCGGCTCGCCGCCGACCGGCACTTCGATGATGACGTTGATGTCGTGCGGGGGATTCTTGCCGATCGGAACAGCGTCGATGCGCATGGTGGTACCTCGAGTGAAAAGGGCGCTTTCCTTTACGAGGTCGCCATGCCGGCCCGCAAGTCCGAATTCGCCGCAGCGCAGCACGCCGCGGTCCCGATCCGGTCGCTGAAGGGAAGCCGGCTCAGCCGCGGGCGAAGGCGAAGGCGACCTTGGCCAGCACCGTGTCGCCGAAGCGTTCGCTGCCGCGGGCGACCTTGCGGCCGCCGGCATTCTTGTAGAAGCGGCAGGCGCCCTCGTTCTCGGCCAGCGCCCAGACGACGGCGGAATCGAAGCCGTGCCGCAGCAGTTCGCGCCGCGCCGCGAGGAACAGGCGGGTGCCGAGGCCGACGCCCTGATATTCCGGCCGCATGTAGATTTCGTAGATTTCGCCGCGCTGGACGAGGTTGCGCGCCCGGTTGGGGCCGAAGGTGGCATAGCCGGCGACCGTGCCGCCCACGTCGATGACGACGATGCCGGTGCCCCGCCGGATCGCCCGGCTCCACCACGCAGGACCGCGCCGCGTGATCATCCGGCCGAGTTCCCGAGCCGGGATCAACCCATCATACGCCTGACGCCAAGCGCTGTCGTGAACCGCGGTGATTGCTTCCGCGTCACTGGCTTCTGCGCGACGGACACCGATCGACAGAGTGCTCATGTCGATCAAGATATGTCCGAGTTTCGCATCGGGGAAGAGGGATTTTGGGATTGATGAGCGCGTTCGCCAAGCCGTGACGCCGGTGTCACCGGAACGACGCATGAAACGAAGACGGCGCCGCGAGGGCGCCGTCCGGAATATTGGATCCGCCGGGCGGATGGGCCCGGATCAGGCCGTTGAATCAGGCCGTCTTGCTGGAGCGGTCGGCGCGCTTGCGCTCGATCGGGTCGAGCATCGCCTTGCGCAGGCGGATCGACTTCGGCGTGACCTCGACCAGCTCGTCGTCCGAGATCCACGAAAGCGAGCGCTCGAGCGTCATGCGGATCGGCGGGGTGAGGCGGACCGCCTCGTCCTTGCCGGCGGCGCGGACGTTCGACAGCTTCTTGCCCTTCAGGACGTTCACTTCGAGATCGTTGTCGCGGGTGTGCTCGCCGACGATCATGCCGCCATAGACCTTCCAGCCGGGCTCGATCATCATCGGGCCGCGATCCTCGAGGTTCCACAGCGCGAAGGCGACGGCCTCGCCCTGGTCGGTCGAGATCAGCACGCCGTTGCGGCGGCCGGGGATCTCGCCCTTGTGCGGGGCATAGGCGTGGAACAGGCGGTTCATGATCGCCGTGCCGCGCGTGTCGGTCAGAAGCTCGCCCTGGTAGCCGATCAGGCCGCGGGTCGGCGCGTGGAAGACGAGGCGCTGGCGGTCGCCGCCGGACGAGCGCAGCTCGACCAGGTCGGCCTTGCGCTCGGACATCTTCTGCACGACGACGCCGGAATGCTCCTCGTCGACGTCGATGATGACTTCCTCGATCGGCTCCAGCGTCTGGCCCGAAACGTCCTTCTGGAACACGACGCGCGGACGCGACACGGCCAGCTCGTAGCCTTCGCGGCGCATGTTCTCGATCAGGATGGCGAGCAGGAGCTCGCCGCGGCCGGACACGATGAACGAGTCCTTCTCGGACGATTCCTCGATCTTCAGCGCGACATTGCCTTCCGCTTCCTTCAGCAGGCGGTCGCGGATCATGCGGCTGGTGACCTTGTCGCCCTCGGTGCCGGCGAGCGGGCTGTCATTGACCATGAAGGTCATCGACACGGTCGGCGGATCGATCGGCTGCGCCTTGATCGGCTCGGTGACGGCCGGGTCGACGAAGGTGTCGGCGACGGTGCCCTTGGTCATGCCGGCGATCGCGACGATGTCGCCCGCCACGCCTTCCTCGATCGGCTGCCGCTCGATGCCGCGGAAAGCCATGATCTTGGAGACGCGGAACGACTCGACGGTCGAGCCGTCCTGCGACAGCACCTTGAGCATCTGGTTCGGCTTGACGTTGCCGGAGGTGATGCGGCCGGTGATCAGGCGACCGAGATAGGGATTGGATTCGAGCAGCGTTCCGATCATGCGGAACGGGCCTTCCTCGACGCGGGGCTCCGGCACGTGCTTCAGCACGAGCTCGAACAGCGGCGCCATGCCCTCCTCATGCGAGCCGTCGGGCGACAGCGACATCCAGCCGTTCTTGCCGGAACCGTAGAGGATCGGGAAGTCGAGCTGCTCGTCGGTGGCGTCGAGGGCGGCGAACAGGTCGAACACCTCGTTGACGACTTCCTGGACGCGGGCGTCGGCCTTGTCGACCTTGTTGATCGCGACGATCGGGCGAAGGCCGAGCTTCAGCGCCTTGCCGACGACGAACTTGGTCTGCGGCATCGGGCCTTCGGCGGCGTCGACCAGCACGATCACGCCGTCGACCATGTTCAGGATGCGCTCGACCTCGCCGCCGAAATCGGCGTGGCCGGGGGTGTCGACGATGTTGATGCGGGCATCGTGCCAGGTGATCGAGGTCGCCTTGGCGAGGATGGTGATACCGCGCTCCTTTTCGATGTCGTTCGAATCCATGACGCGCTCGGCGACGCGCTGGTTGTCACGGAAGGAGCCGGACTGCTGCAGCAGCTTGTCCACGAGGGTTGTCTTGCCATGATCGACGTGCGCGATGATGGCGATATTGCGAAGGGTCATGTGCGAATCCGAAAAGGCACGGCGGCGTCGGACAGGTGCCTCGAGACGGCCGGCAGATTTTGCGGCGCAAAATGATCGAAAAGGCCGTAAAACGCAACCTCCCTTGCGGGGGTTGTGATGACGCTACGGAAGGCTCGGCTTGTGACGTAACGTAAGTTTGACCAGCGGATCGCGCTTTCCCCAGCGTCGCGTTGACTTTTCCGGCCATCGCGATTTATAATATGGAATTCTTATTATACGCTGGAGAGTCAACTTTTGGCAGCCACGACCGAAGATCCGCTTGGTCTCGTCCTCGTCGATGTCGCGCGATTGCTGCGTCGGCGCTTTGAGAAGGCGTTGGAAAACGCCGGGCTCGGTTTGACGGTCGCCGAGGCGCGAACCCTGGCCTTCGTGAGCCGTCATCCCGGCCTTCGCCAGTCGACCCTTGCCGAGGAGCTCTGCGTCGAGCCGATGACGCTCGTCGGCTTCCTCGACCGGCTCGAGGCGGCGACGCTGGTGGAGCGGATCCAGGATCCGGCCGACCGCCGTGCCAAGTTGATCCGGCTGACGCCGAACGCCGCCGGCGTCGTGCGGCGCATCCGCGCCGTCGGCAAGACGGTGCGCGAGGATGCCGAGCGCGGCATCGACCCGGCCGTCATCGAGACGATGCGCCTGGCGCTCCTGAAGATGCAGGACAACATCCTCGCCAGCGACGACGTGCTCGTCTGATCCACTGGGCGCAGCGATGCGCCCGGCCACCCGAGCCTGATCCAGTTGAAGCCCGTGCCGATTTCGATCGACGCGGGCTTTTTCGTTTGGGGGGGCGTGCCGGCGCTGGCGTGCTCGGCGCCGAGTTGCTGCACGCGAAGAGGGCCTAGTCGCGGCGGCGGGGCAGGTTCAGCGTCTCGGCCAACTGGCGATAGAGCGCGGGATCGGCGGCGACGAAGCCGCCGGGCAGGCCGCGCTCGATCGCGTCATAGGCCTCGGGCTGGACATTGCGCATTTCCGTCAGCGCCTGCAGCAGGCTCGACTTCGCCATCTCCGGCAGGTCCTTGCGGACGACATGCGGCCCGAAAGGGATCAGATCCGACTGCCAGACGATCTTGAGCGTGGAGGGCGAGAGCACGCCGTCGCCGGCGAGCTGGCCGAACGGGCCGGAACCGATCGAGGGGCTCAGCGGATCGGACGCCATCGACCATGCCGTGGCGAGGTCGACTTCGCCGGCGGCAAGGGCGGCGAGCGCCGCGGCGCTGTCGGGTGTCTCGACGATGCGCAGGAAATAGCTGGCGGGATCGATGCCTTCCTTCGCCATCCCCGCATAGGCGGCGCGGCGGCCGGAGAGCGAATCCTTGCCGCCGACGGCAAGCCGCATGTTGCGCGCCTCGGCGAGGGTGGAAACCGGGCCGTCTGTGCGCGCCACCAGCAACGCGCGGAAACCGCGCAGATGGTCGGCCGAGGTCGGCTGTACCAGCGGCTCGACGCAATCGCAGCGCCGGTCGAGCGTGATATAGGCCAGCGAGGACAGCACGGCATATTGCACGCGGCCGGTCGCCTGAGCCTCCATCAGCGCTTCATAGCTTCTGGCCGGGAACAGCTCGACCGGAACGGCGAGCGCGTATTGCAGCTGCCAGCGGAATTTCTCCAGCCGCGCTACCTCGTAGTTCGGATTGTCGCCGGCGATGAAGCCGACCCGCAGCGTGCCGACGTCGTCGCGCCAGCTGGCGAAGGCCGGCGCGGTCAAGGTCAGCAGCAGGGCGATCCAGGCGAGGGCGCGGCGCATGTCTTCTCCTCAGGCGGGCAGGCGGGCGAGCAGGCGGCTCCGCGTCGGCTCGTCGACGAAGGCAGCCTCGATCGAGGTGCGGGTCGCCTGCTCGAGCGCGGCGTCGGACAGGCCGAGATCGCGCGACAGCCAGCCATATTCGGCCCCGATCGAAGAACGGAAATAGGGCGGATCGTCGGAGCTGACAGTGACGCGGGCGCCCGCGTCCTGCAGGCGGCGATAGGGGTGGTCGGCGATCGCCGGATAGAGGCCGAGCGCGACGTTGGAGCCGGGGCAGAGCTCCAGCACGATGCCTTCCTCGACGATGCGGCGCACGAGGTCGGCGTCCTCGATGGCGCGCACGCCATGGCCGATCCGCGTGACGCCGAGATGGTCGAGCGCGGCGCGCACGCTCTCCGGGCCGCCGAATTCGCCGGCATGCACGGTGAGCCCGAGTCCGGCCTCGCCGGCGATGCGGAAGGCGTCGGCGAAGTCCCTGGGGTGGTGCATGCGTTCGTCGCCGGCGACGCCGAAGCCGGTGACCAGCGGATGCGGCTCGTTCGCCACCGTCTCGGCGGCGACGAGGATGCGGTCCGGGCCGTAATGGCGCACGCCGGTGGCGATCATCCGCCCGACGATGCCGGTCGCAGCTTCCGCATCGCGAATGCCCTGCGCCAGGCCCTCTACATAGTCGCGATAGGAAAGGCCGGAGGCGAGCGCGTGGTCGGACGAGATGAACACCTCGCCATAGATCGCGCCTTCGGCGGCGAGGCTGGAGAAATAGGTGAAGGTGAGGTCGCGATAGTCCTCCGGCGTGCGGAAGACGGCGGCGGCGCGGTCATAGGCGTTCAGGAACGAGGTGAAGTCGTGCCAGGCGAAGGCGCCCTGCTCGTCGAACAGGCCGGTCAGGTCGACGCCGTGGCGGGCGCCGACATGGCGCACCAGTTCCGGCGACGCCGCACCCTCGACGTGGCAATGCAGCTCGGCCTTGAGAAGTTGGGCAACCATCAGAGAAAACTCCGTCCATGTCGTCCGGGCGCGAGCCCGAGATGCGCCGCGACCGTCTCGCCGATATCGGCGTAGCTGGCGCGCGCGCCGATGTCTTTTCCCGGTAGTCCGGGGCCGAAGGCGAGGATCGGCACCTGCTCGCGGGTGTGGTCCGTGCCGCGCCAGGTCGGGTCGCAGCCATGATCGGCGGTGATGACGACGAGATCGCCGGGCCTGAGCGCCGCCTCGATCTCCGGCAGGCGGGCGTCGAACGCCTCTAGCGCCGCCGCATAGCCGGGAACGTCGCGGCGATGGCCATAGAGCATGTCGAAATCGACCAGGTTCGAGAAGACGAGGTCGCCGTCCGCCGCGTCCCGGATCGCCGCCAGCGTCGCGTCGGTCAGTGCCTTGTTGCCGGCCGCCTTGTAGAGCCTGCCGATGCCCTGGTGGGCGAAGATGTCACCGATCTTGCCGATGGCGCGGGTGGTGTGGCCTGCGGCTATGACCCGGTCGAGCAGGGTCGGCTCGGGCGGCGGCACGGCATAATCGCGCCGGTTGCCGGTGCGCTCGAAGGTCTCCGCCGTCTCGCCGATGAAGGGCCGGGCGATGACGCGGCCGATCCGGTAGGGGTCGACCAGGCGGCGCACCGTCTCGCAGAGGGCGTAAAGCCGGTCGAGGCCGAAATGGGTCTCGTGCGCGGCGATCTGGAAGACCGAATCGGCCGAGGTGTAGGCGATCGGCTTGCCGGTGCGGATGTGTTCCTCGCCGAGCTCGGCCAGGATCGTCGTGCCGGAAGCGTGCTTGTTGCCCAGGAGTCCGGGCAGGCCCGTCTCGTGCAGGATCGCCTCGGTCAGCTCGGCCGGGAAGCAGGGCTCGGTCTCGGGGAAATAGCCCCAGTCGAACGGCACCGGCACGGCGGCGATCTCCCAATGGCCGGACGGCGTGTCCTTGCCGTTCGAGACTTCCGCCGCACGGCCGAAGATCGCCGTCGGCGCCGGCTCGGGCAGGCCGGCCGGCCAGATGCCGCTGGCGCCGGCCGCCGCCGCGCCGAGGCCGAGGCGACCGAGATTCGGCAACGCCAGCGGCCCGGCGCGCAGGCCGGCGCGGTCGCCGCGCCCGGCGGCGCAGGCTTCCGCGATATGGCCGAGCGTATCCGCGCCGGCGTCGCCATAGGCTTCGGCGTCGGGAGCACCGCCGATACCGACGGAATCGAGAACAATCAGAATGGCGCGCGGCATGAAGGGACAACCTGAGCGATCGGGCCGACAAGATAGGCCAGGCTTGGCCACGGTCACAAGCGGGGCGATCCGTGGGGACAATCGGCGGCTGCCGGCGAGCTGACGCAGCGGCGCGGTTTCCAGCGCCGGGCTGGCAGGCTACGGTAGGCGCAACCAAGACAAGCGAGGCCAATGATGAACGGCGTGACGGTGATCAACCACCCCCTGGTGCAGCACAAGCTCACCATCATGCGCGACAAGCACACTTCGACCGCCGGCTTCCGCCGGCTCCTTCGCGAGATCTCGACGCTGCTCTGCTACGAGGTGACGCGCGACCTCGAGATGACGACGACGACGATCGAGACGCCGATCACCGAGATGGAAGCGCCGACGCTGGCCGGCAAGAAGCTGGTGTTCGCCTCGGTGCTGCGCGCCGGCAACGGCCTGCTCGAGGGCATGCTCGACCTGGTGCCGGCGGCGCGCGTCGCCCATATCGGCCTCTATCGCGATCCGAAGACGCTGCAGGCGGTCGAATATTACTTCAAGGCGCCGGACAGCCTCGACGAGCGGCTGACCATCGTCGTCGACCCGATGCTGGCGACCGCCAATTCGGCGATCGCCGCGGTCGAGCGGCTGAAGGAGCGCGGCGCCAAGGATATCCGCTTCCTCTGCCTGCTGGCGGCGCCGGAAGGCATCGCCAACTTCCAGGGCGCTCATCCCGACGTGCCGATCTTCACCGCCTCGATCGACAAGCAGCTGAACGAGAAGGGCTATATCGTTCCGGGCCTCGGCGACGCCGGCGACCGGATGTACGGCACCAAGTAAGGACCCAAGCGTCGGAGGCCGGGCTTCGGTCCGGCCTCCGCGCTGCCGGTTTCGGACAACGGACATGGCGTTCTCCGCCGACGAGATCGAGCGTTATTCGCGCCATCTTCTGCTCGCCGAGGTCGGTGGCCCCGGCCAGCAGAAGCTTGCCGCCGCGCGGGTGCTGGTGCTGGGGGCCGGGGGGCTCGGCGCGCCGCTGATCCAGTACCTGGCCGCCGCCGGCGTCGGCACGATCGGCGTCGTCGACGACGACCGCGTCGCGCTCTCCAACCTGCAGCGCCAGGTCATCCATGACACGGCGGCGGTCGGCGCCCTCAAGGTCGAGAGTGCCCGCGCCGCCGTGCATCGGCTGAACCCGCATGTCGCCGTCGAGGCGCATGCGCTGCGGCTCACGGCCGAAAACGCCGATGCGCTGCTTGCCGCCTATGACGTCGTCGCCGACGGCACCGACAATTTCGAGACGCGCTATCTCGCCGCCGACCGATGCGCTGCGCTGGAGCGGCCGCTGGTGACGGCGGCGGTCGGACGCTTCGACGGCTCGCTGACGACGCTTTTGCCCTGGACGGTCGATGCCGAGGGCGCGCAGAACCCCAGCTATCGCGACCTGTTTCCGGCGCCGCCGCCGCCCGGCCTTGTGCCGAGCTGCGCGGAGGCCGGCATTCTCGGCGCGCTGACGGGGATCCTGGGCAGCCTGCAGGCGGCGGAGGTGCTGAAGCTTGTCCTCGGCATCGGCGAGCCGCTGGTCGGGCGGCTGCTGCTGGTCGACGCGCTCTCCATGCGCTTCGAGACCATCCGCTACAGGCGCAAGGCGCGCCCGGCGGAATCCTAGAGCGTTTCCGAGCGAAGTGGATACCGGTTCGCGTGAAGAAAACGCGACCAAACAAAGAGCTAGAACCATTCCGTGTTTCCATGAAACACGGAATGGTTCTAGCGCGCGAGGCCGAACAGGCCGAGCAGAGCGAGGAAGGGCACGGCGGGATGGCGCGCGCCGCGCAGGCCATCCTGTGGCGGCGTCCGCGTGTCGCGGGTTTCGGCCGGCGGCAGCTCGCGCTCGAACCGGTCCTGATACAGGCTCTTGTACAGATAGCTGGCGGGAATCATGGCTTCCGCTCCCGTGTGGGCTGGAATGAATCGATTCAATTTCGACGCGGATGCGTCCGATTGAACCGGTTCAAATCTAGGTACGCTCGCGGGGCTGGTCAAGCGGAAATTGAACCGATACAAGAAGACGTGAACAGACAGTATCGCCGGGAGAGGCGGGCGCGACGACGGGTGCGGCGCGCGAAGCCGGGCGTTATGGTAGGGAGAGACGGCAGGCAGGCGCCCCGGCGCAGAGATGGAGCGGGCAAGAGACCGGCATGAATCGCGTGATCAAGCTTTCGGATGTGGCCAAGGCCGCCGGCGTGTCGCAGGGCACCGCCTCGAATGCGTTCAATCGTCCGGAAATCGTCCGGCCGGAAGTGCGTGAGAAGGTCGAGGCGGCGGCGCGCGAACTCGGTTATGCCGGGCCGGATCCGAAGGGCCGCTTGCTGCGCGCCGGCAAGGTCAACGCCATCGGCGTCGCCACCACCGAGACGCTCGACTATTTCTTCGCCGATCCCTATGCCCGCGCCGTGATGGCCTCGATCTCCGCCGCCTGCGACGAGCGCGGCGCCGGCATATCGCTGATCTCCGCCGCCAATGACGAAAAGCTGTCGTGGAACATCCAGAGCGCGATCGTCGACGGTTTCGTCCTTTTCTGCATCGAGGGTGGCGAGCGACTGGTCGAGCTGTCACGCGAGCGCCGGCTGCCTTTCGTCGCCTTGCAGCTCGACGCCTCGGACGAGACGATCTCGGTGATCGGCGTGGATGATTTCGAAGGCGCCCGCACCGCCGCCCGCCATATCGGCGCGCTCGGCCATCGCGACGTCGCCGTCGTGTCGCTGGAGCTGGTCGACGATCGCATCGGTCCTGTCGCGCCGGGCGAGGTCGAGGCCGCGTTCTATTCCGGCACGCGAAACCGCATCCAGGGCTATCTCGCCGGCCTGGCCGAGTTCGGCGTCGATCCGGTGGCGGTCCCCGTCTTCGAGACGCAGAACAATGCGCGGACGGTCGGCGCGGCGCTGGAGCATTTCTATGCCGAGGGGCGCCGGCCGACGGCGCTGCTGTGCATGTCCGACCGGTCGGCGCTGATTGCGCTCGACTGGCTGCGCCAGCGCGGCCTTTCCGTGCCGGGCGACGTCTCGGTCATCGGCTTCGACGGCGTCGCGGAAGGCGAGGTATCGGAGCCGCCGCTCACCACCGTGGCGCAGCCGATCGACGTGATGGGCCGTATGGCGGCCGAGATGATCCTGGACGGCATCGACAGCCCGCGCCGCGAGCGCTTCGAGGTCGAACTGCTGGTCCGTCAGTCGACGGCAGCGCCGAGGACCGGGTAGGGCGGTCCGATCGGGTCAGACAAGAAGACGTTCGCGACGTCTTCCCGAGCTCGCCCATCATCCTTCGAGGCTTCGCTCACGAAGCACTTCAGGATGATGGCGGAGTGGGTCGCGTGATGTGGTGGCTCGGAGCCGGCCTCAACCCCTCGCCGGAGCTTCGCTCCGACCTCTCCCCATTGGAGAGGTGAGGTCATTCCGAAAATCCGAATCCGGCTTAGCTCCGGCGCTTAGCCGACTCAGAGCATCGACGGCAGCACGCGGTCCGGCGGCTTGTGGCCGTCGAAATAGGCGCGGATGTTGATCAGCACCTTCTCGCCCATGGCGATGCGGCCCTCGATCGTCGCGGAGCCCATATGCGGCAGCAGCACCGCCTTGCCCTTGGCGGCGAGGCGCAGCAGCTTCGGGTTCACCGCCGGCTCGTGCTCGAACACGTCGAGGCCGGCGCCGGCGATGGCGCCCGTCTCGAGCAGCTTCGCCAGCGCGCTTTCGTCGATGACGTCGCCGCGCGAGGTGTTGACCACATAGGCCTCGGGCCGGAGCAGCTTCAGCCGACGTTCCGACAGCAGGTGGAACGTGCCGGGCGTGCGTGGGCAATTCACCGAGATGATGTCCATCCGCGCCAGCATCTGGTCGAGGCTGTCCCAATAGGTCGCCTCCAGCCCTTCCTCGATCTCCGCCGGCAGGCGGTGGCGGTTGTGGTAGTGGATCGACAGGCCGAAGGCCTTGGCGCGGCGGGCGACGGCCTGGCCGATCCGACCCATGCCGACGATGCCGAGCCGCTTGCCCGACATGCGCCGGCCGAGCATCCAGGTCGGCGACCAGCCGGCCCAGTCGTGGTCCGGCCGCAGCACATGCGCGCCCTCGACCAGCCGGCGCGGCACCGCGAGGATGAGCGCCATCGTCATGTCGGCGGTGTCCTCGGTCAGCACGCCCGGCGTGTTGGTGACGGTGATGCCGCGCGCCAAGGCCTTCTCGACGTCGATATGGTCGAAGCCGTTCGAGAAGCTGGCGATCAGCTTCAGCTGCTCGCCCGCCTCGGCGAGGATGGCGCCGTCGATGCGGTCGGTGACGGTCGGCACCAGCACGTCGGCCACTTTCACCGCCTCGATCAGCTCAGCCGGCGACATCGGCCGGTCGTCGATGTTGAGCTCAGTGTCGAACAGTTCGCGCATGCGCGCCTCGACCGCGTCGGGCAGCCGGCGCGTGACGATGACCAGCGGCTTCTTCTTCATCGCGGCCTCCCCGTTGAGAGCTCCTTAACCATGGAGCGTCAGACTATGCGCGTCGGCTGGTGTACCCCGTCGCTGCGTATCGCGATCCCTTACCAGACAGCCCGACGATCACAACCGTATCGGTGGTCGGGCTTTCGGGAAAGCACTTCCGGTCGCAGCAACGGGCGGTAAAGAGGGGTGAATGCGTGATGGTTTGGGCTGTGTTCCAGGGGATGTCCCGTCGGCTGCACAAGGCGCGCGCAATCCCCTCCGCGCTTGGCATGGCGATGGTCGCCGCGCTCGTCCTCGTCGCCCAGCCGACCGGCTCCGCCAACGCGCAGGGCGCCGCCGGCGCCGCGCCGAAACTTGGGCCAAGCGGCCTGCCTCTGCCGCGCTTCGTCTCGCTCAAGGCCGGCCGCGTCAATGTCCGCGTCGGTCCCGGCCAGGGCTACAAGGTCTCGTGGGTGTTCACCCGTTCGGCCCTGCCGGTCGAGATCGTGCAGGAATTCGACAATTGGCGCCGCATCCGCGATTCCGACGGCACCGAGGGCTGGGTTTTCCACAGCCTGCTCGTCGGCAAGCGCACCGCCGTGGTCGCGCCCTGGCAGGACGGCGACCCGCTGCCGATCCGCGCTGCGCCGAACGACACGGCCGAGATCACCGCCTATCTGCAGCCGAAGGTCGTCTCCTCGGTGGCGACCTGCGAGGGCGGCTGGTGCCGCCTGGTCGACAAGCGCTTTCGCGGCTGGATCAAGCAGACCAATCTCTGGGGCGTCTATCCGGACGAAGTGATCGACTGAGGGGCTTGCTTCGCTGCGCTCCCGCACCTGTCTTGCCTCGCCCGGCCGCGGCCACCATTCCTGCGCGCAAAAGCGAACAAACAAAAACGCCGCGCGGGTGGGCCGGCGCGGCGTTGTGAATTCGGTATCGGGCGGGATCAGCTGCCGATGCGGCGCAGGCGCACGACGATGTCGACGCGGGTGATTTCCATGCCTTCCGGCGGCACCGGCACGTCTTCCACGCGCAGCGACGACATCGGGATGTCGAGCACCCGATTCTCGCCTTCGACGAAGAAGTGGTGGTGGTCGTCGACATTGGTGTCGAAATAGGTCTTCGAGCCGTCGACGGCGACTTCGCGCAGCAGGCCGGCTTCGGTGAACTGGTGCAGCGTGTTGTAGACGGTGGCGAGCGACACCGGCACCCGATGGCTCATCGCTTCTTCGTGCAGGCCTTCGGCCGAGATGTGACGGTTGCCGCGCTCGAACAGGATTTCCGCGAGCGCCAGGCGCTGCCGGGTCGGACGCAGGCCCGCCGTACGCAGCATCACGCGCACTTCCGAAGCCTTCTTGTCGGCCGTGCGGGCTGCTTTCCTGACGAGATCCATACGCATCTTGCGGCCGTCCGTGTCTTGTGTCCGAGGCGCCGGCGCTTTCAGGCACCGGACCGGTCCCGCCCCCGAGGTGGGGGCCGGGCCAGTCCGAATAACCTAACTCTAAAATGAAGCTTTAGCAACAGGCCAATGACGTTGGCCTGTTGCCTCGCTTTTTCGGGCGTTTCCGGGTGAGCCGGCTATGGCTCCTAGGTCCGAAGACGCAACCGGGTTGAGCAATTTGCCTTTCCGCGTCCCTTCGAAACGCGAAAAGCTCGTCCGGGCCTCAGCCCTGCTTGTCGCGCGCGGCCAGCGTGCGCAGACGGAGCGCGTTCAACCGGATGAAGCCGGCCGCGTCCTTCTGGTCATAGGCGCCGCGATCGTCCTCGAAGGTGACGAGCGCGTCGGAATAGAGCGACTTCGGCGACGAGCGGCCGACGACGGTGGCGCTGCCCTTGTAGAGCTTCAGCCGGACCGTGCCCTCGACATGCTCCTGGCTCTTGTCGATCAGCGCCTGCAGCATCTCGCGCTCCGGCGAGAACCAGAAGCCGTAATAGATCAGCTCCGCATAGCGGGGCATGATCGAATCCTTCAAATGGGCGGCCTCGCGGTCGAGCGTCAGGCTCTCCATCGCGCGGTGCGCGGCGAGCAGGATGGTGCCGCCGGGGGTTTCGTAGATGCCGCGCGACTTCATGCCGACGAAGCGGTTCTCGACCAGGTCGAGACGGCCGATGCCGTTGTCGCGGCCGAGTTCGTTCAGCTTGGTCAGGATCGTCGCCGGCGACATGTGCACGCCGTTGATCGAAACCGCGTCGCCCTTCTCGAAGCCGATCTCGACATAGGTCGCGACGTCGGGCGCATCCTCCGGCGCGATGGTGCGCATGAAGACGTAGGGCGGGGCTTCCTGCGAGGGATCTTCCAGAACCTTGCCCTCGGAGGAGGAGTGCAGCAGGTTGGCGTCGACGGAGAACGGCGCCTCGCCGCGCTTGTCCTTCGGAACCGGGATCTGGTTCTTCTCGGCGAAATCGAGCAGGTCGGTGCGCGACTTGAAGCTCCATTCGCGCCAGGGCGCGATGACCTTGATGTTCGGGTTCAGCGCATAGGCCGAGAGCTCGAAGCGGACCTGGTCGTTGCCCTTGCCGGTGGCGCCATGGGCGACGGCGTCGGCGCCGACTTCGCGGGCGATCTCGACGAGGCGCTTGGCGATCAGCGGCCGGGCGATCGAGGTGCCGAGCAGGTAGGTGCCCTCGTAGAGGGCGTTGGCGCGGAACATCGGGAACACGAAGTCGCGGACGAATTCCTCGCGCACGTCCTCGATGTAGATCTGCTTGATGCCCATCATCTCGGCCTTCTTGCGGGCCGGCTCGAGCTCTTCGCCCTGACCGAGGTCGGCGGTGAAGGTGACGACTTCGGCGCCGTATTCGAGCTGGAGCCACTTCAGGATGATGGAGGTGTCGAGCCCGCCGGAATAGGCGAGGACGACCTTCTTGACATCGGACATGGTAAGGCCGTTTCCGCGAAGATGAAGGATGGCTGCGCTTATAGTATGCGCGCCACCCGCCAGCAACCGCAGCGGCGTTGGGCCTGGCCTGCGCGCGGCGCGCCACGCGCCGCCGAGAACCCTAGTCCGCGTCGCGGACGCAGAGCGGCACGGTCCTGAGCGGCGCGATTGGCTGGTCGAGCCGGAACAGCTGGTATTGCCGGCTTGAACCCGGGCCGCTCGGGATCGTCAGCCGGCCCTTGTCCTCGACGCCGCCGAAGAAGGGGCCGAGCCGGGCCGCCTCGGCGCAGCCGGCGACGAGCAGGGCAGGGCCGGTCGGCGCATGATCGACGATGCTGCGGGTCAGCTCGAACTGGTTGTCCGGGCCGGGATCGTCGGGCCAGACGGTGACCGCGACGGGGTCGTTGCGCAGGTAGTAGACGAGCGCCGCCGCGTCGGCGCGGCTGAGCGTCACCACCATGGTCGCGCCGGATGCCTTCGCCTCGGCGCGGACGGCATCGCCGAGGCGGCTCCAGCCGAGCACCTGCTTGTAGATGTCGCCATGCTTCAGGAGCGGCAGCTTCACCTTGTCGGCGATGGTGTTGCCGGCGATGAGCACGACCTGCGCGACGATGCCGATGACGAGGCCGGCGCGCACCAGTGAGAAGCGGTCGGCGCGGATCAGGAAGGCGGTGCCGACGAGGGCGCTGGCGACCAGGCCGGAGGCGGCCCAGTTGGCGTTGGTGACGGTGAGCACGCTGGCGATTGTGACGACCAGGATCACCGGCAGCGCGAAGGCGAGCAGCATCCGGTCCTCGTCCGGCACGCCCTTGCGCCAGGCGGCGATCGCCGCGGCGAAGGCGCCGCCCATCAGGAACGGCCCGATGATGCCGAACTGGGCGGCGAGGAAGCCGATGGCGTTGCCGAGGCTGATCTTCAGGCCGTCGCCCGAGATGTTCTCGTTGGTGTGGCGCAGCGTGACCAGGTGGTTGTTGAGGTTCCAGCCGATGTTGGGCGAGAGCAGCAGCAGCCCGATCGCGACGGCGAGCCAGAACCGGCCGGAGCGGATGACGGCGCGCGACTGCGGGTCGAGGACGGCGGCGATCAGCGCGCAGCCGACGAAATAGGCCATGGCGTATTTCGCCAGCAGGCCGCAGCCGAGCGCGAAGCCGAGCAGCAGGCTCCAGCGATAGCCGCCGCCGGCTCGCAGCCGGACGAAGGCGTAGAGCGACAGCGCCCAGAAGAACAGCAGCAGCACGTCGGTCGACATGATCGCCGACGAGAAGGCGACACCCGGCGCGAAGGCGAAGCCGAGCGACGCCCAGAAGGCGATGCGGTGGTCGTAGAGCCTGACGGCGGTGGCGTAGATCAGCAGCGAGGTGCCGAAATAGAACAGCGGCGACGGCGCCCGCACGCAGGCGACGCCCGTGCCGCAGACCATGTTGGCGGCGGCGATGGTCCAGCCGATCAGCGGCGGCTTGGAGAAATAGCCGAAGGCGAGATGCTGCGACCAATCCCAGTATTGCGCCTCGTCGACCTGCAGGTCGGTCACCGAGAAGCGCAGCGCCAGCAGGCGTGCCAGCGTGATGACGGCCAGGAGGAGGACGAGCAGGCCGACGCGGCTTTCCGCGACGGGCCGCGCGCCGGCATGCATCTCAATTCGGTGGGTCAACTCTGTCCGGTCCGCTGCGATGGTCCGAGGTTCGCTGCCGCGCAATACGCCCCAACGCGGCCCGAGACGCAAGGGCAAGCTGGCCGAGCGCGCTTTCGGTCGCAGCGTCGATGCGGCTGCGGAACGGCTCCTCCAGCATGAGGCGGGCGAGGCCGAACATGACGACGAGCGTGATGGCCCAGGAAATCAGTATGTCGGAGAGGAAATGGCCGCCGAAGGCGAGCCGGTTCAGCGACAGGGCGAAGGCGAGCAGCCCGATGCCGGCCGCGAGCGCGGGCCGGTAGCGCGGCGGCGCCAGCAGCACGAGGCCGAGCAGCCAGAACGCGGACGCCGCCTCGCCGGAGACGAAGGAGCAATTGGACTGGCAGGCTCCGCTGATCGTCCACGCCGTCTCGAACGGCGCTGCGCCGCCGAAGAGGTCGACCTGGATCGGGCGCGGCCGGCCCCAGAGGCTCTTCAGGATGCCATTGACGATCAGCCCCGGCCCGAGCGCCAGCGAGGCGAGCAGGAACCAGATGTGGCTGGCGCGGATCGGCATCCGGCGCGGCGAGCGGACGAGCTGCATGGCGAGGCCGGCGATAAGGACGGCGCAAGCCAGCACGACGAGGTTCTTGCCGAGCGCGCGCAGGGCGACGAGCGACGGATTCTGCGTCGCCGGGAAGCCGCCATCGGCATGGAAGAGGGCGGCGACATGGAGGTCGAGGCCGGGAAACGCGATGAAGAAGAGCGAGACGGCGGCGAGCATGCCCATCGCCCCGTAGAGCCGCGTCAGCGATAGCGGGGCGTCGCCGGGTCGGGCGCGCAGGGGGGGCGCGGTCTTGCCGCCGGCCGAAAAGTCCCTGTGTGGAACCGCCTGTCGTTCTGCCATCACCCGGCCCCCGCTGCCGCCCCGGATACGCCGCATGGCGCCATGGCGGACAGGAATACGGCAGGCTCTGTGACAGGATCAGGACAGTGGCTGGGGTGATGATCGCTGCCCCGGCGGGGTTTTCCGAGCCGGCAAAAGAAAACCGGCGCCGGCGCGGTGTGGTGTACCGCGGCGGCGCCGGCGAGCCTCGGATGACGCCGAGGCTAACGGAACCTGTGCTGGCGCGAAGCTATTCGGCTTCGTTGCTCGGGGCCGCCTGCAGCTGGTAGTAGAACTCCTTGCCGAGGTCGTTCAGCAGGCCAAGCTGAGTCTCGAGGAAGTCGATGTGGCCTTCCTCGTCCTTCATCAGCTCTTCGAACAGCGCCATGGAGACATAGTCGCCGGCGGCGAAGCAGACGTCGCGGCCTTCCTTGTAGTAGTTCCGCGCCGTGTATTCGCCGCGCAGGTCCGCCTCGAGCACTTCCTTGATGTTCTGGCCGATCTCGAGCGGGTCGAGCACCTGCAGGTTGGGGAAGCC
Source organism: Kaistia nematophila (assembly GCF_026343855.1). Lineage (NCBI taxonomy): Bacteria > Pseudomonadati > Pseudomonadota > Alphaproteobacteria > Hyphomicrobiales > Kaistiaceae > Kaistia > Kaistia nematophila. Next base: position 380,347 of record NZ_JAPKNK010000001.1, read on the forward strand.
TTCGAGGAAGATGATGCGCGCGATCAGCTTGTCGGCGTGGTGCATCTCCTCGATCGATTCGGCACGCTCCTTCTTGGCGAGCTTGGCGTAGCCCCAATCCTCGGTGAGCCGGTAGTGCAGCCAGTACTGGTTGACCGCGGTCAGCTCGAGGCGAAGCGCCCGGTTGAGATATTCGATGACCTTGGCATCACCCTTCATCGCGGCACCCTTTTGTCTGGAATAGTTCTAATCCAGACTAGGGTGCGTCGCGTCGATGGTCAAACGCGATTTGCACCCGGCAGGGTTGGTGCCTGGGTTCAGCCGAACAGCGCGACGTCTTCCGGCTCTTCCGCGCCGCTGCCGAGCGGTTCGGGGCAGGTGATGATGGCGCCCGATTCGGCGAGCAGCTTGCGCACCAGCGCGAAGCAGACCGTGCATTGCGCCTTCATGCCGAGGGCGCGGTAGACGCGGGCGGGCGTCAACGGCCGCCCCGGCGTTTCACGCGCCAGGCGTTCGGCGGTTTCGAGGATCAGTGCCTTGGTGAGGGTATTGCAGGAACAGACGATCATGACAGGGGACTGGGGTTGCCTCCGTGGGCTTCCGTTTGGTCAAAGATAGACGTTGCCGGCGCAATCCGCCACCGGACTGCCAATCTTCTTCCGGTTGTGCCGCACCCCGTCGCGCGTTCAGTCGTTTTCCGCCGCGATGAGGGCGTTTCGATGACGCCGGATCATGCGAGGGCGGCGGCGACCGCCCGCTTCGCCATGACCTTGACCAGGTTGGCCCGGTAGGCGGCCGATCCGTGCAGGTCGGCCAGCATGTTCGTCGCGTCGACGGAAACGCCGTCGAGCGCCGCCGGATCGAAGCGCGCGGTGAGCGCCGCCTCGAAGGCGGGGTCGCGATAGACGCCGTCCTGCCCGGCGCCGGTGACGCCGACCCGCGCCTCGCCGTCCGCGAACTGCGCCACGAACACGCCCGCCATGGCATAGCGCGAGGCGGGATTGGGAAACTTGGCATAGGCCGCGCGCACGGGAACCGGGAAGCGGACCGCGACGAGGATCTCGCCTTCCTCCAGCGTCGTCGTGAACAGGCCCTGGAAGAAATCCTGCGCCGCGATTTCGCGTCGCGTCGTCACGATGGTCGCGCCGAGCGCCAGCACGGCGGCGGGATAGTCGGCGGCCGGGTCGTCATTGGCCAGCGAGCCGCCGATCGTGCCGCGATGGCGCACATGCGGGTCGCCGATCTGGCCGGCGAGCGCCGCGAGCGCCGGCAGGGCGGCGCGGATCTCGGCCGAGGCGGCGACATCGGCATGGACGACGCCGGCGCCGATCGTCACGGTTCCCTCGGCAATTGTGATCCCCTTCAGTGCCGGCAGCCGGCCGAGATCGACGAGGTCTGTCGGCGCGGCGAGGCGCTGCTTCATCGTCGGCAGCAGCGTCATGCCGCCGGCGAGATAACGGCCCTCGGCGGCGGCGGCGAACAGGCTCTCGGCCTCGGCGAGATCGCGCGGACGATGATAGTTCGTCTCGTACATGGCGACTCCCTCCCTGGTTCACTCCGCCGCGCGGCGCAGGCCGGCCATGCGGTCGGCGGCGGCCCGGATGGCGCGGACGATGTTGTGGTAGCCGGTGCAGCGGCAGATATTGCCCTCGAGCTCGTGCCGGATCGTCGCCTCGTCGAGTTCGGCGTCATGCCGCTCGATCATGTCGATTGCGGCCATGATCATGCCCGGCGTGCAGAAGCCGCATTGCAGGCCGTGATGTTCGTGAAACGCTGCCTGCACCGGATGCAGCGCGCCGTCCCGCGCCAGTCCCTCGATCGTCAGCACGGTCGAGCCGTCGGCCTGCGCTGCCAGCATGGTGCAGGACTTGATGGCCCTGCCGTCGACATGAACGACGCATGCGCCGCATTGCGAGGTATCGCAGCCGACATGCGTGCCGGTCAGGCCGAAGGTTTCGCGCAGCAGGCTGACGAGCAGCGTCCGCCCCTCGACATCCGCCTGCCGCACGGTGCCGTTGACCGTGACGGAGATGCTTGTCATCCAACGCCTCCTTTCCGGCTGCCCTTGCGGGACCCCGAAACCTCTGACGACGCCAGTCTTTCCCTTTCGGGTCGGACCGCCCCGGAGGCGATTTCCCCGGAGCGTCCTTCTTGCTCGATGTCGAACCAGGCCTAGCGGCTGACGACCGCCAGGAAGAGGATGACGACGATCAGCGCCAGCAGGCCCCATACATAGGGGCCGCCCAGGAAGCCGCGTCCGGCCGCGACCTCGACCTCTTCCTCGATCTCTTCCGCGACTTCGCCGAGATCGAGCGATTCGTCGTCGATCTTGTGCTCGATGCGGTCGGTCAGTTCCTCGCGGGCGGCCGCGTCGGCGGGCTCGGCATCGGTCGGGGTGGTCAGGGTGGGTGAGGCCATCGTCGGCTCGTCTCCAGAAAGTCGGGTGGCAAAAGCGCCGAAGAACTCGTCGGCCAGCTTCTTCGCGGTTGTGTCTATCAGTCTTGAGCCGAGTTGCGCCAGCTTGCCGCCGACCTGCGCCCTGGCGTCATAGGTCAGCACGGTCGCGTCGCCGTCCTCGGCGAGGCGGACATCGGCGCCGCCCTTGGCGAAACCTGCGACTCCGCCCTTGCCCTCGCCGGTGATGGTGTAGCTTTCCGGCGCGTGCACATTGGAGAAGGTGACCTGGCCGACGAAGGTCGCCTTCACCGGCCCGACCTTGGCAGTGACCCTGGCGCTCATGGCGTCGTCCGCCGTGCGCTCCAGCGCCTCGCAGCCGGGAATGCAGGCCTTCAGGACTTCCGGGTCGTTCAACGCCTGCCAGACCGCGTCGCGGCTGGCGGGAATGCGATATTCGCCCGTCATCTCCATCGATCGTCGTCCTCGTCCGCCGGCCGACCGTTTTCGCCGCGTGCATCCACGCGCGGGTCGCCTGTGAGTTTATCTTGCATGGGCCCCCCGGAACGGCAAGCCGGCCGTCGTCTCGCTTGCCAGGACGAGATTGGCTTTCGCCGCGGCGAACGCTATGAACCGACCATGACGATCGCTTCCGACATTCCCCATTCCGCCTCCGGCGCGACAGCGCCCGCGTCCCGCTGGCCGGTCATGCTGACGACCGAGGGCTGGCCCGACTATGCGCTGATCGATTCCGGCCATGGCCGCAAGCTCGAGCGCTATGGTCCCTACCGCATCGTGCGGCCCGAGGCGCAGGCGCTGTGGACGCCGCGTCTCTCCGCCGAGGAATGGGATCGCGCCGACGCGATCTTCACCGGCGCCAAGGACGAGGATTCCGACGGCCGCTGGAAATACAGGAAGCCGATCGGCGAGACCTGGCCGATGGCCTGGCCGCTGCCGCGCGCCGTCGGCGAGGGCGAGGTGCGTTTCCTCGGCCGCTTCACCGCCTTCCGACATGTCGGCTTCTTCCCCGAGCAGGAGATGCACTGGGCCTGGTTTGGCAAGAAGATCCGCGAGGCGCAATATGCCGATCCGAAGCGGCAGCCGAAGGTGCTGAACCTGTTCGGCTATACCGGCATCGCTTCCTTCGTCGCCGCCATGGCGGGCGCGCAGGTGACGCATGTCGACGCCTCGAAGAAGGCGATCGGCTGGGCGCGCGACAATCAGCAGATGTCGGGGATCGCCGACCTGCCGGTGCGCTGGATCGTCGACGACGCGATGAAGTTCGTGCAGCGCGAGGTGCGTCGCGGCTCGAAATATGACGGCGTCATCCTCGACCCGCCGAAATTCGGTCGCGGCCCGAATGGCGAGGTCTGGGACATCTTCGAGCGCCTGCCCGAGATGATGGCGCTCTGCCGCCAGCTTCTCGCCGACGACGCGCTGTTCCTCTGCCTTTCCGCCTATTCGATCCGCGCCTCGTTCATGGCGATCCACGAGACCTCGGCCGAGGCGCTTTCGGGCCTGCCGGGCACGCTCGAATCCGGCGAGCTGCTGATCCGCGAGGAAGGCGGCGGCCGTTTCCTTTCCACGTCGCTCTTTTCCCGGTGGTCCCGCGATGGCTGATCATTCCGACATTGCCGCGCCCGGCGCGGTCAGGACCATCACGAGCCTGACCAATCCGACGATCAAGGACATTCGCGGCCTCGCTTTGCCGAAGAACCGCAAGGAAAGCGGCCTGTTCGTCACCGAGGGCATGAAGCTGGTCGCCGACGCGGTCGAGGAAAACTGGCCGATCAAGATCCTTGTCTATGGCGCCAAGGTCGCCGACCACCCCGTCGTCAAGCGCGTCGCCACCACGGCGCGGGCGCGCGGCGGCGACGTGCTCGAAGTCTCGGAAGCGGTGCTGTCTAAGATCACCCGCCGCGACAATCCGCAGATGGTCGTCGGCGTGTTCGAGCAGAAGCTGACGCCGAAGAGCGAGGTCCGGCCGGGCCCCGCCGGCGTCTGGGTTGCGCTCGAGGGCATCAAGGATCCCGGTAATCTCGGCACCATCATCCGCACGGCGGACGCGGTCGGCGCCGAGGGCGTCATCCTGGTCGGCGACACGGTCGATCCGTTCGGCGTCGAGGCGGTGCGCGCCACCATGGGCTCGATCTTCCACATGAAGCTCGCCCGCATGGCCGTCGACGAGTTCAAGGCCTGGCGGAAGGGCTGGCCCGGCATCGTCGTCGGCACCCATCTTTCCGGCAAGTCGGACTATCGCGCCGTCGACTATGACCGGCCGGTGATGCTGTTCATGGGCAACGAGCAGTCGGGCCTGCCCGACGACCTCGCCGCGCTCTGCGATCACCTGGTCAAGATCCCGCAGGCGGGCAGGGCGGATTCGCTCAACCTGGCGATCGCCACCGGCGTGATGCTCTACGAGATCCGCCGCGACAAGCTGAAGCTCTGACAACAGGCAGGACGACGATGAAGGCTTGGACGCGATGACGCCAGAGACGGACACCGAGGCCGCCCCCGCCGCCACCCGCATTCCCGGCCCGCTCTCGGCGCTCGGCCTCGCCATCGTGGGGCTGACCGTTGTCGTCGACCAGTTGTCGAAATGGATCGCCGACGCCAATCTGGTCTACCAGCAGGGCATCGAGCTGATCCCGTCCCTGCTGGCGCTCTATCGCGTCAACAACACCGGCATCGCGTTTTCGCTCGGCAACAGCGCCGACAGCCTGATCCTGATCGCCCTGACGGCGGTGGTGACGGCGGTCGTGATCTATGTCTGGCGCGGCTCGACCGAGGGCGGCCGGATCGCCGCCACCGGTTTCGCGCTGATCGTCGGCGGCGCGCTCGGCAACCTGATCGACCGCGTCTGGCACGGCCACGTCATCGATTTCCTGTTCCTGCACTGGAACGAGCGCGGCTTCTTCGTCTTCAACCTCGCCGACGTCGCGCTCACCATCGGCCCGATCCTGCTCGCCTGGGTCTATCTGCTGCAGCCGGGCAAGAAGGGCTGAGGCTGTTCCTGATCGGCCGCCCCCTCGCCACCTCTCCCATGGGGAGAGGTCGGAGCGAAGCTCCGGGTGAGGGGTTGCGATCTCTCCGGTGAGGGCTGAACCCCTCACCCGCCGGCCTCCGGCCGTCGACCTCTCCCCGTGGGAGAGGTGAAGCAACCAATCCGATCCCTAAAACACCGTCCCGTCGCTTTCGATCGTGAGCGGCGGGACGCCGTCGGCGCGCTTTTCGCGGGCGATGCGGCGGCCGGCCGACCAGGTGCCGCCCTCCAGCACCTTCGCCAGCGGCAACGAATCGGCATCCAGCCCCAGCTTGTCGCGGATCAGCCGCGCGGTGCGGTCGAGCAGCGCCACGGTTAGCGCGCGCCATTCGACGATGAACTCGTCGCCCGCCTTCCAGCGCCGCTTGACGGCGGACGCATCCTTCGGCACCAGCACGCCTAAATCGAGGAACAACCCGCCATTGCGGTATTCCGGCAGGCCAGTCAGTCCGTCGAGGTCGATCACCTCGACGCCGGTCCAGATCAGCGGTTCGATCAGCGAATAGGTCAGCCACTGCGACAGCTTGTGGAACGGCATCAGACCGGCGGTGGCGTCGTCGGTGACAAGCTTGCGGTGCTCGAAGGTGTCGCCGAGCGCCACGCCGTCGCGCAGCAGCCGGCCCGGCCAGATCGGCCCGAACGCCTCCAGCACCAGTTCGAGGATTCTGGGCGCCGACACGCGGCCGTCGGCGTCGGCGGTGGCGAGCACGGCGTCGAACAGGCCGCCCGGCCGCGCCTCGCCGGTGCCGAAGAGGTCGGGCCGGTCCGCGACCACCCGGCCGAGCGCGTTCAGCAGCCTGGCCCGGCCGTCGAGCCCGACCATCGGGTTCTCGGCCGTGACCTGGAAGCCCTCGGCGAGATCGGCCGCGTCGAGCACGGCGAGCGCCGCCGCGTCGGCGCGCAGCGGGTCGGCCGGATCCTGCGAGAACAGGCCCGAGGCGAACATGGCGAAGCTGGCGACCCCCAGCCCTTCCGAGCGTGAATAGGTCTCGCCGGTCGCCGCCTCGTGGTAGCGCCAGTCCGGTCCGGCGCCGGCATCGAGCAGCACGCTGACGATGGCGAGGTCATAGGCGGTGCGGCCGAAGCGGATGGGATCGGTGATGCCGGCCGCGTCGATCAGCCCGCCGAAGCGGTCGATCCGTCCGGCCTCGAAATGACGCCAGCGGGAATGGAACGGAATGTCGAGGTCCGGATAGCTTTCGCGCGCCGTATCGATCACGAAGTCCGCCACCGTCGGCAGCCGGTCGAGGTCGACGGCGAAATGGTCGAGCTTGCCGGCGACGCCGAGTTCGAGCAGCCGGTTGGCGCGCTCGCGCACGGCGGCGGCGGTGAGGAGGGAGGGGATCGAGGCCAAGGGATGCTCCGGCAGGACGAGAGGTCGGACAGGGACAAGGTGTACGGCGTTTCCGAAGAGGGCGTAAACCCTCGCCCGGAGCGTCGCCCCGACCTATCCCTCGAGGCGGAGGCAAGAGTTGCGTCCGTCCCGACCGCTGGATGCCGTCTCCGGAGGTCTCCTCCCCGCAAGGGGGAGGGGACCGTTTGCGGCCCGCCCTCAGTATTTCTCCAGCGAGCGGCCGATGGTGTGGGCGAGCTCGTCAGCCGTCGGCGGCGCGTCGGCGGTGAAATAGCCGGCCGCCTTCTTCGCCTCCATCTCGACGCGCGCATCGATCGGGATCAGTTCGTCCGGGATCGGCACCCGTTCGCCGATCGCGATGCCGGAGCCGGTGATGGCGTCGAACTTCATGTCCGACATCGAGACGAAGCGATCGATCTTGGTGATCCCCAGCCAGTGCAGCACATCGGGCATCAATTGCTGGAAGCGCGCGTCCTGCACGCCGGCGACGCATTCGGTCCGCTCGAAATAGGTGGCGGCCTGGTCGCCGCCCTCCTGCCGCTTGCGGGCGTTGTAGACGAGGAACTTCGTCACTTCGCCGAGCGCGCGGCCTTCCTTGCGGTTGTAGACGATCAGGCCGACGCCGCCCGCCTGCGCCTCCTTCACCGCCTCCTCGATGCCGTGCACGAGATAGGGCCGGCAGGTGCAGATGTCGGAGCCGAACACGTCGGAGCCGTTGCATTCGTCGTGCACGCGGCAGGCGAGGCGGCGCGCCGGATCGGCCAGCGCGGCCGGATCGCCGAAGATGTAGAGCGTCATGCCGCCGATCGGCGGCAGGAAGACCTCGAGGTCGGGCCGGGTGACGAGCTCGGGATACATGCCGCCGGTCTGCTCGAACAGGGTGCGGCGCAACTGCTCCTCGCTGACGCCGAAGCGTCCGGCGATGCCCGGCAGGTGCCAGACCGGGTCGATCGCCGCCTTGGTGACGGCGACGTCGCCATTGTCGTGCACGATGGCGCCGTCGATCGGCAGCCGCTTCAGCCGAATCGCCTCGTGCAGCTCGATCATGGTGAGCCGCGCTTTGGTGATGGCGATGGTCGGGCGGATGTCGACGCCCTCGGCGATGCGGTCGGCGAAGATCTGCGCGGCGAGATGGCCGAACGGGTCGAGCGAGACGATCCTGCCGGGCTCCGACCATTGCGGATGCGGCCCGATCGGCGTGACCGGCGCGGTGTTGCGGAAATCGGGCCGCTGGATCGGGTTGAGCGCGCCGGAGGAGACGGCGAGCGCGCGATAGAGCGAATAGGAGCCGCCATGCGTGCCGACGGTGTTGCGGTCGGCCGGGTTCGACACGGTGCCGATGACGGGGCCGCGCTTCAGCGGATCGGCATTTCCCCAGCGGATCGGAAAGCGGACCGGCGCCTGGGCGCCTGGATGCGAGGTGAGACGGATATGCGTCGAACGGTTGATCGTCGTCATGATGCTCCAGCGAACCGGACTGCGAGAGCACGTCAGAATGGGCCGCGCCGCTGCGGAAGGGAAGAAAAATCGCGTGTTTGGAGCGGTTCCGCGAAGCGCGCCCCCTGCGTCATCCCCGCGCAGGCGGGGATCCATGCCGCCGAAGCATGGGGAGGCTCGCTTGTCCCGAAACCCGGCTGGATGGATCCCGGGTCAGGCCCGGGATGACGGCGAGGGTGGGGACCGTGGATGTGTCCCCTCCCGCGTGAGGGAGGGGACGGGATGTGTTGTCCTCAGCCCGTGCGGCTGAAGCGGAACAGGGTTTCCTGGTGGTAGGTCTCGCCGGGGCGGAGCACCGCGCTCGGGAAATCCTTCTGGTTCGGCGCGTCGGGGAAGAGCTGCGCCTCCAGGCAGAGGCCGGCATTGGCGCCATAGACCTCGCCGTTGATGCCCTTGTCCTTCGAGGCCACCATCTGGCCGCCATAGAACTGCACGCCGGGCTCGGTCGAGGTGACTTCCAGCGCGACGCCGCTCTTCGACGAGGCGAGCACGGCGATCGGCTGCGGCGTCGATACCTTCTCGCGCCGGACCACCATGTTGTGGTCGTAGCTCTCGACGACGCCGTCATGGCCCTCGCCGAAGCGCCGGCCGTTGCGGAAGTCGTATTCGGTGCCGGCGACGGGGCGGAACTCGCCGGTCGGGATCTTGCCGGCGTCGATCGGCAGGTAGGTCTCGGCCGGGATCGTCAGCACATGGTCGCGGATGGTGCCGGCGCCGTCGAGGTTGAAATAGCTGTGCTGCGCCAGGTTCACCAGCGTCGGCTTGTCGGTGGTGGCGGAAATTTCGGTCTTCAGCGTGCCGGGCGCCTCGATCGAATAGGTCAGCTCGACCTCGACCTTGCCGGGATAGCCTTCCTCGCCGTCGGCGCTGGTGATGCCGAGCGTCACGCTGGACGGGCTGGAGCGCAGCAGCGTCCAGACGCGGGTGCCGAAGCCGTCGAAGCCGCCATGCAGGTGGTTCGGCGCCTCGTTCTGCGACACCTGGTAGTCCTGGCCGTCGATCGAGAAGCGGCCCTCGGCGATGCGGTTGGCGAAGCGGCCGGCGATCGCGCCGAAATAGGTGCGGTTGCGCCGATAGGCCTCGATGTTGTCGTAGCCGAGCACCAGAGGATGCGGCACGCCGGCAAGCCGGATGTCCTGGATGACGGCGCCGAAGGTCAGGATCGTGGCCGTCAGGTCGCCGTTCGAAATGGTGACGGACTTGACGGGGGTGCCATCCGGCATCGTGCCGAAGGTGCGGGAAGTCATGGGCATTCTCTCCGTTGGGTGTTTTTCTCTGCGTTTATTATCGGCCCGGACCGGCGTGCCGGCCGCGGGCTTATTGGGATCAAAAGATCAGATCGTCTGGTTGTAGGCGCCGACTTCCGGATTCTCGCGAAGCGTTTCGTCGACCGATTTGAACATCTCGCGCATGCGCGCTTCCGAGACCGGGCTCTCGACCACGACGACCAGCTCCGGCTTGTTCGACGAGGCGCGCACGAGGCCCCAGGTGCCGTCCTCGTTGACGACGCGCACGCCGTTGACGGTGACGAGGTCGATGATCTTCTGGCCGGCGACCAGCTCGCCCTTCGCCTTCTTCTCCTCGAAGCGCTTCACCACCCTGTCGATGACGCTGTATTTCTTCTCGTCGTCGCAATGCGGCGACATGGTCGGCGAGCCCCAGGTCTTGGGCAGCGCGTTCTTCAGCTCGGCCATGCTCTTGCCGGGGTTGCGGTCGAGCATGTCGAGGATGGCGAAGGCGGAGACAAGGCCGTCGTCATAGCCGCGGCCGATCGGCTTGTTGAAGAAATAGTGGCCGGATTTCTCGAAGCCGGCCAGCGCGTTCAGGGCGTGCACCCGGCGCTTCAGGTAGGAGTGGCCGGTCTTCCAGTAATCGGCCTTGGCGCCATTGGCGATCAGCACTGGATCGGTGGCGAACAGGCCGGTCGACTTGACATCGACGACGAAGGTCGAATTCGGGTGCAGCGCCGACAGGTCGCGCGCCAGCATCACGCCGACCTTGTCGGCGAAGATCTCCTCGCCCTCGTTGTCGACGACGCCGCAGCGGTCGCCGTCGCCGTCGAAGCCGAGGCCGACCGCCGCGCCATGCTCGAGCACCGCGTCGCGGATCGCGTGCAGCATCTTCATGTCTTCGGGGTTCGGATTGTAGCGCGGGAAGGTGTAGTCGAGCTCGGCATCCATCGGGATGACCTCGGCGCCGATCATCTCCAGCGCCCGGGGCGCGAAGGCGCCGGCCGTGCCGTTGCCGCAGGCGGCGATCACCTTGATCGGGTGCTTGAGCTTCGGCCGGTTGGTGATGTCGGCGAGATAGCGGGCCGGGAAGTTCTCGTGGAAGACATAGGAGCCGCCGCCGGAGAGGTCGAAGGCGGCCGTGAGCACGATCTCCTTCAGCCGGCTCATCTCGTCGGGGCCGAAGGTCAGCGGCCGCGCCGCGCCCATCTTGACGCCGGTCCAGCCATTCTCGTTGTGCGAGGCGGTGACCATGGCGACGGCCGGCACGTCGAGGTCGAACTGGGCGAAATAGGCCATCGGCGTCACGGCGAGGCCGATGTCGTGCACCTTGACGCCCGCCGCCATCAGGCCGTTGACGAGCGCCTGCTTGATCGATGCCGAATAGGAGCGGAAGTCGTGGCCGGTGACGAGCTCGCGCGCGACGCCGAGCTCGCCGAGCAGCGTGCCGAGGCCCATGCCGAGCGCCTGCACGCCCATCAGGTTGATCTCGTCCCCGAACAGCCAGCGCGCGTCGTACTCCCGGAAGCCCGTCGGCTTCACCATCGGCTTCGATTCGAAGTCGTAGGTGTTGGGGACGAGCTTGGGTACCGGCGTCGGAAACATGGGGGACTCCCGTTCGAATAGGCTGGAGCGGAGATTGGCGTGGAAATCATTGCCAAAGCAACACCATAGCGGGTGCCGCCGGCAGGTTGCGCGCCGAAAGCGGCGGAATGCGCGGCGGGTGGCGCCGCGCCCGCGGCCCGCCCTCCGGTAAACCCGCGGCCGCCGCGCCGGTTCCGCCCCGGGCGATCGGTGGGACCCGGCCGGGCGTCGAACTCGCGCTTGACGCTTCGAGGCGCGCGCCCCTAACGTCCGCCGGCCCAGCCCGCCGACGACGGTTCGGCCGGCGCCGGGAATTTCCCGCCTTCCTGTTGTTCCTGCCCATGGAGAGCCGCGCGTGGCCCAGAAGCTCATTCTCGATGTCGATACCGGAACCGACGACGCGGTCGCCATCATGCTGGCGGCGCTGCACCCGGAGATCGAGCTGATCGGCGTCACCACGGTCAACGGCAATGTCGAGGTGAAGTTCTGCACCGACAACACGCTGCGCGTGCTCGACCATATCGGCCGTTCCGACATCCCTGTCTACGAGGGCTCGAACCGTCCCTTGGTGCGCGACAATTTCCCGGTCGCGCGCGGCGTCACCGATCAGGCGTCGAAGTTCCATGTCGAGACGCTGCCCGTGCCGGCGGCGAAGTCGAGGAAGGCCGACAAGGGCGCCGTCGACTATCTGGTCGAGACCTATCGCAATGCCACCGATCCGATCGTGCTGATGCCGGTCGGCCCGCTCACCAACATCGCGGCGGCGCTCGCCGCCGATCCGGATTTCGCCAGCCGCGTGCCGGAGCTGATCATCATGGGCGGCGGCCACGAGATCGGCAACATGACGCCGTCGGCCGAGTTCAACATCTGGGCCGATCCGGAAGCGGCGGCGCGCGTCTTCAATGCCGGCTTCGAGAAGGTGACGCTGGTGACGCTCGACGCGACGCACCGGGCGCTGGTGTCCTATGCCGATTGCGACCATCTCGCCATGCTCGGCACCCCGGCCGCGCAGGCGACCTCTGACATCGTCCGCTTCCGTATCGAGATGCACGACATCGCCCAGAAGATGGACGTGCTCGGCACCGCGCCGGTGCATGACGCCGTCTGCGTCGCCTATCTCGTCGACCGCGAGATCCTGACGACGCGGCACCTGCATGTCGACGTCGAGACCGGCGGCGCGCTGACCGTCGGCCGCACCGTCATCGACACGCATTTCCGGGGAAACCGCGCGCCGAACGCCGACGTCGCCTTCGACGCCAACCCGAAGCGCTTCGTCGCCATGCTGGCCGACATCTTCTCCCGTCCGCACGGGTAGGGCTCGGCAAGTCCGCTCTGCCATCTCCCCGGACTCAGGCGTCATCCCTGCGAAAGCAGGGATCCATCTTTCGAGGCAACGGGGGTCTCGTCCTGTGAAAACACGGCTGCATGAATCCCGGGTCAAGCCCGGGATGACGGCGAGGGTGGAGAGGACGACGGCGCGTGTGCCGGCGCGCGTCGAAGGTCACCCCCGCCGCTCGACCGCCTCCGACGGCACGTCGAAGCGGCGGATGTGCTTTGCCGCCGCTTCGTCGAGCGCGTCCTCGTAGCCGGCGTCGGCATAGCGCATGACGCCGAGCGAGGTGTCGTTGGTAAGCGCCCGCGCCAGCCGCTCGCCCGCCGTCGGTCGGCCGTCGGCGATCAGGGTCACGCCGGCCGAGGTCATGTAGCCGGCATAGCCGCCGCCGCCGGAATGCACCGTGACGAGGTCGGCGCCGGAGGCGGATAGCGCCATCGCGTCAAGGAGCGGCCAGTCGGCGATCGCGTCCGAGCCGTCGCGCATCTTCTCGGTCATGATGTTCGGATGCGCCATAGCGCCGGCGTCGAGATGGTCGCGCGAAAAGGCGATCGGGCCGGAGAGGGCGCCTGATGCCACCATGTCGTTGACGGCGAGCGCCAGCTCGGTGCGGGCGCCGTGGCCGAGCCAGGCGATCCGCGCCGGCAGGCCTTCGAACGGCACGTTCTCGCGGGCGAGGCGGATCCAGTTGGTGACGATGGCGTTGTCGGGGAACCGCTCCAGCACGAGGTCGTCGATGCGGCGGATGTCGTCGGGATCGTTGGAGAGCGCCATCCAGCGGAACGGGCCGATGGCGCGGGCGAACAGCGGCCGCAGATAGGCCTCGGTGAAGATCGGGATGTCGAAGGCGTTCGCGACGCCCGCCTCGCGCGCCTGGGTGCGGATCAGGTTGCCGTTGTCGAACACGACCGAGCCATGTCTCTGGAAATCGAGCATGGCGCGGACATGCGGGACGATCGAGGCGCGCGACAGCGCCATCAGTTTCGCCGGATCGTTCTGCCGCAGCGCCCGGACCTCGGCGAGCGGCAGGCCCGCCGGCACATAGCCGTAGACGAGGTCGTGCGCCGAGGTCTGGTCGGTGACGATATTAGGCACGATGCCGCGCCGAAAAATCTCGGGGTAGATCTCGGCGGCGTTGCCGACGAGCGCGACCGACAGCGCCTCGCGGTGATGGCGGGCATGCGCGATGCGCTGCAGCGCCGTGTCGAGGTCGGGCGCGATCTCGTCGACATAGCCGATCGCCCTGCGCTTCTCCGCCCGCTCCGGGTCGACATCGACGGTGAGGATGGCGGCATTGGCCATGCGGCCGGCGAGCGGCTGCGAGCCCCCCATGCCGCCGAGCCCGGCGGTCAGGATGAAGCGTCCCGCGAGATCGCCGCCGAAGTGCTTCTCGGCGATGCGCATGAAGATCTCGTAGGTGCCCTGGATGACGCCCTGGCTGCCGATATACTGCCAGGCGCCGGCGGTGAGCCCGCCCCAGCAGATCAGGCCCTTCTTCTCCAGCTCGTAGAAATATTCGGCCTTCGCCCATTGGCCGATGATGTTGCAGTTCGCCATGATGACGATCGGCGCCTGCACCTGGGTGCGGAGGAGGCCGATCGGCTTGCCGGACTGCACCACCAGCGTCTCGTCTTCCTCCATCGTCGTCAGCGCCTCGACGATGGCGTCATGCGCCGCCCAGTTGCGCGCCGCCTTGCCGAGCGCGGCATAGACGACGAGGCTGTCGGGGTCCTCGCCGACCGAGAGTACGTTTTCCAGGAGCCGCAGCAGGCCCTCCTGCCGCCAGCCCTTGCAGCGGAGCGTCGTTCCCGAGGTGACGGGATAGCGGGGGTTCCGCATCACTTCCTGCCCTTCCGCTTCTTCTTCGGCGTCTCCTCGAACACATAGCGCGCGATCTCGATGCCCATAGCCGCCTCGACCGGCGGGTAGACGGAGGGATCGAGCACGCCGGCCGAGAGCGGGATGATCGCCTTCGGCACATGCAGCACATGCACGGTCATGCCGACACGGAGCTGGCCGACCGACAGCGGCTCGCCGTCCTTGTCGAGCGTGGTGATCACGTCCGGGAAGGTGGCGAGGCGGGCGCCGCCGGCGTCGTCGATCGCCATGTATTCGTTCATGACATGCAGCGTCATCGCCTGGTCGCCGCTGCCGATCACCACGGTGCCGATGTCGAAGGCGGCGTTGGTGTAGACGACGTCCTTCTTCGTGATCCGGCCGGAAACGGCGATGTGGCCGCCCGTCGTCCTGCAGATCGCGTCGATGACGGCGGCGCCCTTGCTGTGGCCGGTATGCCGGCCCTCGGCGGCGAGGATCGCCTCGCCCAGCGCCAGCGCCATCGAGATGCCGCCCAGCGCCGCGTTCTTCTTCACATAGCTGGCGCGCACCGGGTTGCGCGCCGAGGCGATGAAGCCGCCCGACATGTCGGAAGCGGTCCGGAGCACCGGCGACACCTTGGCCGTCGCGCCGCGCACGACCAGCTCGATGTAGCGGTTCTCGGCGCGGTTGCCGCCGACCGCCGTCTGGATCGTCGGTTCCGGCGAGGCGGCGAGCCCGATCGAGCCCATGTCGCCGGTCGGGTGCGCGCGGATGTCGCCGACGGCGTCGAGCACCCGCGTGCCGAGGATGGCCGAGGGCAGCCAGCCGTTCAGCGTCGAGGAGCGGCCGTTCTGGCCCACCATCAGCGCGGCGATCGGCTCGCCCATCGCCTCCTGCAGCAGCCGTACCGCCTTGACGTAGTCGACGCCCTGCATCTCCCAGGCCGTGGTGCCGGCCGGCGCGCCGATCGCCGCGGCGGTGGCGACCCAGTCGTCCTTGGCGAGTTCCTCGACCGAGACCAGTTCGGGCCGGCCGATGCGCACCGCCGCGAGCCCGAGCATGCGGCCGTGGTCGGCCCAGCCGCCGCCACCGGCCGCGTAGACCGAGCCGCCGCGCACGGCGGGCTCGACGTCCTTCTCGGTCAGGATGCGGCCCATGGTCGGTCTCCTTCTGTCAGGCGAGCAGTTTGTCGAGATAGAGCACGGCCTGGTGCAGCACGGCGGCGCCGGCGGCGACCTCGCCCGGCTCGGTCCATTCTTCCGGCGTGTGGCTGCGTCCGTCGCGCGAGGGAATGAAGATCATCGCCGAGGGCGCGACGCGCGAGAACCAGGCCATGTCGTGGCCGGCGCCGGACGCCATCCGGCGCGCCGCGAAGCCGAACTTCTCGGTCGACTGCTCCAGCACCTCGAGCAGCAGCGGATCGGAGAGCGCCGGACGATTGTCGGAGATGGCGCGGAAGCTGGTGATCTCGGCGCCAGAGCCGGAAATCGCCCGCTCGATCAGCGGCGGCAGCTCGGCGACGAAGCCCTCCATGAAGCTCCGCTCCTCGGCCCGCGCGTCTACCAGCAGCGTCACCCGGCTCGGCACGACATTGCCGGCATTGGGCTCGACGCGGAATTCGCCGACGGTGGCAACGAAATGGCCGTGGCCGGCGGCGGCGCGCCTCTGCGCGTCCTTGCGGATCACCGTGACGGCGGCGGCGGCGGCGACCAGCGCGTCGCGGCGCAGATGCATCGGCGTCGTGCCGGCGTGGTCGGCCTGGCCCTCGATGACGATCTCCAGTCGCGTGATGCCGGAAATCGCCGTGACGATGCCGATGTCGCGCCGTTCGTCCTGCAGCACCGGCCCCTGCTCGATATGCAGCTCGAGATAGGCCGCGATGTCGTCGCGCCGCGCCGCGCCGACATCGGCGGCGTCGCCGCCCATGCGGTTGATGGCGTCGTGCAGGATCTCGTGGCTGTCCGGCGCCTGGCGTCTGAGCTGCTCGGTCGAAAGCTGGCCCGCTATGGCGCGGCTGCCGATGCAGGAAAGCCCGAAGATCGAGACCTCCTCGGCCAGGCAGTCGATCACCTCGAGCGGGTGATCGAGCACGACCCCGTCGCGGTGCAGGCTGCGCGCCACGGCGATGCCCGCCATCACGCCGGCGGTGCCGTCGAAGCGGCCGCCGTCAGGCACGGTGTCGGTGTGCGAGCCGAGGACGATCGCCTTGTGGCCCGGGAAGCGGCCCTCGCGCCGGCCGATCATGTTGCCGGCCGTATCGAGCCGGACCGTCAGCCCGGCCTCGCGCATGCGTCGGGCGACATAGGCGCGGCCTTCCAGGAATACGGTGGAGAAGGCGCGCCGGGTCCACGGCCGGTCGGGGTCCGTGATCTCGGCGAGCGCCATCAGGTCGTCCCAGAGCCGGGTCGCGTCGATGGGCAGATTGGTACGCATAAGGTTCAGATCTCGATCGGCAGGGACGCGAGGGGACGCACGAAACGGCCCGAGCCGGGCTCGGCCAGGACGTTCCGGCCATCGAAGACCGGATTTCCGCGCAGGAACGTGCCGCTCACCCGCCAGGGGAGGGTCATGCCGTGATACGGACTCCAGCCCACGACATTATGCCCGCTCGCCGCCGCGTCATAGAGCTGCGGCTCCGGTGTCAGCACGATGATGTCGGCATCCTTGCCGACCTCCAGCGCGCCCTTTTCATGGTCGATGCGGAAGTGCCGCGCCGGGTTCGCCGCCATCAGCCGCGCCGCCCAGGTGAGCGGAATGCCGCGTTCCAGCGCGCCCTTGACGAAGAGCGGCACCATCACCTCTAGCCCGGGCACGCCGGAGGCGTTGTCGAGCATGGCCGGCCTGGTCTTGCGGTCCTCCGACCACGAGACATGGTCAGTCGAGACCAGCGTGACGCTGCCCTCAGCCACCTGCCGCCACAGCGCTTCGACCTCGGCGCGCGGCCGGATAGGCGGATTGATCTTCGCCTTGCCGCCGAGCCGGCAGACGTCGTGCTCCTCGTCGAGCGTCAGATAGTGGATACAGACCTCGACCGTCGCCGCGTGTCCCTCGGCGCGGTAGCGCGCGGCGAGTTCCGCCCCGCGCGCCAGCGAGGAGTGAACGACATGCGCCGGGCAGCCGGTCATAGCGCCGGTCTCGAAGATCTCGACATCGGCGAGGAGTTCCGTGATCGGCGGCCGCGACAGGCCATGCGCCCGCCAGTCGGTGATGCCGGCGGCGCGGACGCGCGCCATGTGGGCGTCGACCGCCTCGTGGATCTCGTTGTGGACGCCGGCCGTCAGCCCGGTCGGCGCGATGGCGGCGAAGCAGTCGGCCAGAAGCGCCGGCGCGATGCGGGGAAACCGCTTCGGGTCGGTGCCGAAAGTGGAGAACTTGAAGGCGGCGACGCCGGCCGCCACCATTTCGCGGATGCGCGACGTGCCTTCCTCTGGATCGATCGTGCCGTAAAGCGCGAAATCGACGCGCGCCTGCGCGCCAGCATGCGCCACCTTCCTCCGCACCGCCTCGGCCGAGCAGACGAGATTGCCCTCGTCATAGGGCATGTCGACGATGGTGGTGACGCCGCCGGCCGCCGCCGAGCGGGTCGACCAGATGAAATCCTCCTGGTCCTTCTGGCTCAGCGAATGCACCTGCGCGTCGATGGCGCCGGGCAGGATCAGGGCCTTGCCCAATTCGTGCCGTTCCGGCGCCGAAGGCGCTTCGCCCTGGCCGACCATCGCGATCCTGCCGTCGCGCACGGCGACGAAGCCGCCCTCGATCAGGCGATCGGCGGTGACGACGGTTCCGGACAGGACGAGATCGAAATCGCTCATGCGGTCACCGGGGGGTTGGCTGGGATCGAATCGCGGGGGCGAAGCGTCCACGGCGCAGGCTTGCCGCCATGTTGACGGCTTTGCCGTCGAAATGGAAAGGCCGTTCTGTGAGAGAGGCGCGCTGCGCCGGCGGCGCCGTCGCCGACCTTCGATTCCAGACCCATTTCGCCCCCGCCAGTGGCCACGCCGCTGCATGCGGCCCAAGGGGTCGATAGTGAAGGGCGTTTGCCGACGCTGTGACTGAAGTCACAGCGACCCTTCGGCCAGCCGCCCCGTCCGCTTGGCGACATGCTGCTCGAGGATCGCCAGCCCGTCATAGATCAGCACGGCGAGCAGCGCGACGATGATGCCGCCCTGCAGGATGAACGAGGTGTTGGAGGTCAAGAGGCCCGCGATGATCACTTCGCCGAGCCCCTTCGCCGCCACCGTCGAGCCGATCGTCGCCGTGCCCATGTTGATCACCACCGACAGGCGGATGCCGGCCAGGATCACGGGAAGCGCCAGCGGCAGCTCGACCCGGAACAATTGTTGCGACGGACTGAGGCCCATGCCGCGCCCCGCCTCGACGATGTTCTCCGGCACTTCCTTGAGCCCGGTGATCGTGTTCTCGAAGATCGGCAGCAGGCCGTAGAGGACGAGCGCGATAAGGGTCGGCTTGACGCCGAAGCCGACCACCGGCACGGCGAGCGCCAGGACGGCGACGGGCGGGAAGGTCTGGCCGATATTGACCAGGCTCCTCGACAGCGGCAGGAACTCCGCCCTCATCGGCCGCGTCACGAACACCCCCATCACGAGCGCCAGCGCGGCGCCGATCACGCTCGCCACCGCGACGAGCGCGAGATGGGCGAGCGTCAGGCTGAGCAGGCTCGACTGGGTGTAGATCACCGGCGCGTTGTTCTCGGTGAACGGCTTCAGGATCGGCTCGAACCATTCGGGCCGAAGCACGAGCGCGAGGAGCAGCGCCAGCGCCGCGAGGCGGGCGAGCGGGCCGACGAACCGCCTCATCTCGGACTGCTCGCTGCCGGACCGCTTGCCGGCAGGCCGCCGGTCGGGCCGCCGGCATGCGCGATCAGCGCGGCGAGCGAGATCCGGCCGCGGGCGCTGCCGTCGCTGGCGGTGACGGGGAGGGCGTCGCGCTGCTGCCAGAGCAGCTCGGAAAGCGCGTCGCGCAGGGTCGCGGTTTCGAGGATGGGCGGCCCCTCCGCCGTGCCGGGCTCGACGATCTGCGAGACCGGCGCGAGCGAAAGCAGCCGGAACGGCCGGTCGACGCCATCGACCAGCCGGGCGACGAAGCCGGGCGCCGGCCGGGCGAGGATCTCGGTCGGCGTCGCGTATTGCAGCAGCTTGCCCTTGTCCATCACGGCGATCCGGTCGCCGAGATGGATCGCTTCCTCCATGTCGTGGGTGACGAGCACGACGGTGATGCCGAGCCGCTGCTGGACCGCGAGGAGATCCTCCTGCGCCTTGGCGCGGATGATCGGGTCGAGCGCGCCGAACGGCTCGTCCATCAGCAACAGGCCGGGCTCGGCGGCGAGCGCGCGGGCGACGCCGACGCGCTGCTGTTCGCCGCCGGAGAGCTGATGCGGGAATTTCTCGCGGAAATCGGCCGGCTTCATGCTGAAGAGGGTCAACAGCTCGTCGACGCGCCTGGCTATGCGGGCGGAATCCCAGCCGAGCAGCGTCGGCACGGTGGCGATGTTGCGGGCGACCGTCCAGTGCGGGAACAGGCCGTTGCCCTGGATGACATAGCCGATGCCGCGCCGGAGCTCCTCGCCGGAGACAGCGGCGGTGTCCTTGCCGTCGATCAGGATCGTGCCGGCGGAAGGCTCGATCAGCCGGTTGATCATGCGGAGCGTCGTCGACTTGCCGGAGCCCGACGTGCCGACGATCACCGTGATGGTGCCGCGTTCGACCGAGAGCGAGACGTCGTCGACGGCGATCTGGTCGCCGAAGCGGCGGCTGACATGTTCGAGTTCGATCAAAGCCGGCGCCTTTCGGAAAGCTCGATGGCCGCGTCGAGCAGGACGGCGGCGGTGAAGGCGAGCGCGATGGTGGGAACCGCGCCGAGCAGCACGAGGTCGGTGGCGGCCTGGCCGATGCCCTGGAAGACGAAGGTGCCGAAGCCGCCGCCGCCGATCAGGGCCGCGATGGTGACGAGGCCGATGTTCTGCACCAGCACGATGCGGATGCCGGTGAGGATGACCGGCAGCGCCAGCGGCAGCTCGACCTGGAACAGGCGCTGGTGGCGGGTCATGCCCATGCCCTCGGCCGCCTCGACCACCGAGCGGCGCACCTCGCCGAGCCCGACGACGGTGTTGGCGACGACCGGCAGCAGCGAATAGAGGAACAGCGCGATCAGCGCCGGCGCCGTGCCGATGCCGCGGATGCCGAGCGAGGCGGCGAGAGGCGACCAGGCGGCGAGCAGGCCGAGCGGGACGATCATCAGCCCGTACATCGCCATCGACGGCACGGTCTGGATGATGTTGAGGACGGGAAGCGTGATGCCGCGCAGCGTCGCGTTGCGGTGGCAGGCGACGCCGAGCGGCAGGCCGATGACGACGGCGGCGGCGAGCGAACCCAGCGCCAGTTCGATGTGTTTCGCCCCCTCGCGCCAGAACTTCTGCGAATTGGTGGCGTATTCCTTCAGGATCGACAGCCCGTCCCAGTGGCCGGAGCCGAGAATGACCGCCACCGCCACCACGGCGCCGGCGAGCATGGCGAGCCGCGCCAGCGGCCCGAGCCGGAGCTTGGCGATGGCGTCGGTGGTGAGCACGTCGAAGGCGAAGGCCATCAGCCAGAAGCCGGAAGCCGGCGAGACGCGGGCATAGGTGTTTTCGGGCGGCACGACGGTCGCCGGCACGATGCCGATCAGGATGGCGAGCAGCAGCAGCGACCCGATGCCGGTGGCGAGCCGGAGCAGCGCCCCGGTCCGGAGAACGGCGACGATGGTGGCGATCGACAGCACGCCGATCCCGATCGCCGCCCACAGTGTCGGCAGCGAGGCGGACAGGCTGAGGCCCTGGCCGGAGATGAGGCGATTGGGTTTCAGGGTCGCGAAGGGCTGCCAGTCCATGCCGAGCACGGCGATAACAGCAACGACGACGCCGACGCGGTCGAGGCGCGCGGTCAGGGGCTGGGCTGCGGTCTGGCTCGCTTCCGTCACGCCGGATGGCTCCCTCTCGTTGCCGAAGAGCTTAAGGGCAATTCGGCGTACCGCAAGGTTAACGCGGGGCTAACAGGCGAGCATGCTGTTAACAGCCGCCGGACGGCGTGGTTTCGACGCCGTCCGGGTTTCACGTGAAGCGGGTTTCGGCGCCCGGGCGCTACTTCACGAAGCCCTTCTGGGTCAGGAACGCCTTGGCGACGTCCTTGGCCGGCTCGCCGCCGACCTGGATGCGGCCGTTCAGCTCCTGCAACGTCTTCAGATCGAGCGCGGCGAACACCGGCTTCAGCGCTTCCTCGATCTTCGGGAACTTCTTCAGCACTTCCTCGCGGATGATCGGCGCCGGGGCATAGACCGGCTGCACCGACTTGTCGTCGTCGAGCACGACGAGGCCGGCCGCCTGGATCGCGCCATCCGTGCCATAGACCATGGCGGCGTTGACGCCGTCGGTCTGCTCGGCCGCCGCCTTGATCGTCGCCGAGGTGTCGCCGCCGGAGAGGACCAGCAGCTGCTCGGGCTTCAGCGCGAAGCCATAGGCGGTCTGGAAGGCGGGAAGCGCCGCGGCGGAATTTACGAACTCGGCCGAGCCGGCCAGCTTCACCTTGCCGCCACCTGTCACCCACTTGCCGAAATCGCTGAGCGATTTCAGGCTGTTGGCACTCGCTACGTCGCCGCGAAGACCGATCGCCCAGGTGTTGTTGGCGGGCGAGGGCGAAAGCCAGACGATCTTGTTGGCGTCATAGTCGAGCGTCTTCGCCGTCTCGTAGCCCTTGGCGGCGTCCTTCCAGAGCGGGTCGTCCGCCTTGTTGAAGAAGAAGGCCGCGTTACCCGTATATTCCGGGTAGATGTCGATCTCGCCGGCGGTGATCGCCTTGCGCACGACCGGCGTGCCGCCGAGCGAGATGCGGTCCTCGACCGTGATCCCGTTGGCCTCGAGCACCTGGGCGATGACGTTGCCGAGCAGCGTGCCCTCGGTATCGATCTTCGACGAGACGACGACATCGGCCGCGTGCGCCGCGCCGAGCGAGGCGAGGAGCGCGGTGGCGGCCGCAAGGGTCTTCAAGGCTTTCATGGCGGAATTCCTCTACTGTCGGTGGATCTGGCGGTTTGCTTTCTTCTTAGGGTTCCGCGCGCGTCAACGCGAGAAAATCAGCTCGTCCGTTGTTATGGATTCGTAGAAATTCCTGACTGTCTCCAAGAGCGCCGGCTGAAAAAGGTTGCGTTCGATGGTCTCGATGTCGAGCGACAGCGCGCGATCCTTGTGCAGGAACGCCACCTCGGAGCGGACGGAATCATAGACGGCGGCGACCAGGCCGGCCGGCTTCATCCCCTGCATGTCGAGCCCCTGCGCGGCGAGCAGCGCCTCGATCGCCGTCATCATCTTCAGCGCCGCGACCTGGCGGTTGAGCCGTTCGACGATCAGCGGCGCGAACATCGCCTCGTCCTCCATGCCGCCGGCGATCAGCAGCGGCATGGCGGAAACCGGCGCCAGCTCGCCCATGACGCGGCTGGCGAGGTCGCCGGCGAGCTTGACCAGCGGACCGAAGCCGGTGGCGTCGGTCGTCTCCGAGACGAGGTTGGCCGGCAGCACGCCGCGGCCGCCATTGGCGATCAGGACAATGCGGTTCAGGATATTGCGGGCGAGATGGGCGAGGCCGGGCCCGACGGATTGCAGCGTCAGCGCCAGTTCCAGCGGCAGCGAGCCGCCCGAGGCCATCGGAATGCCGTCTATGACGACGGGATTGTCGTCCGGCCGCGCCGTCGCCGCCTCGACGGCGGCGGCTGCGAAGGCGACCACGCCGGCCGAAGCGCCGAAGATCTGCGCCATCATGCGGAGGCTGAGCGGGTCGTGCAGATGGGTGGCGGGCGCCCACGGGAAGGCTTCGGCGACGGCGGTGAGCACGGTGCCAGCGGCGGCCTCCCGCGGCGAACCGATGCGGATGGCGACCCGCCAGGGCTCCGGCGACGCTCGCAGCGCCGCCGCCGCGCTCGAGCCTGTGGCCATGGCGACGCGCACCGTCTGCGCCGCGTCGATCAGCGTCGCGCCGGCGCTGGCGATCGTCAGCGCATTGGTGCTGACGGCCGAAAGCGCGTCCTTCAGGCGGAACACCAGCGGCGTCAGCCCGGCGGCGCGCAGCGCGTCGGCGGCCGATCTCAGTACGCCGCGATGGAACACCTGTCCCTCGCCGGCGAGCGCCGTCGCGACCTGGCTCATCAGCCCGATATCGGCGGCGCCGATCGAGCCGAGCCGCCGCACCACCGGCACGATGTCGGCGTCGAGGGCCGCCACATAGGCGCGCACCAGTTCCGGACTGCAGCCGACCATGCCGGAAAGCGCGGTGTTGACGCGGATGGCGATGCCGGCGCGGACGATCTCCGGCGCGAGCGGCTCGCCGACGCCGAAATGATGGGCGCGCACCAGGTCGGTGCGGTCGGCCGAGGCCGCTAGCGCGACGGCGCGATCCTTGATGGCGCCGACGCCGGTCGTGACGCCATAGAGCGGCCTTCCGCCCTCGACGGCGCCGCGCACCGCTTCATAGGCGGTCGCCACCTCGACGAGGCGGGTCTCGCAGGGAACGACATGCAGAAGACCGCGCCCGATCAGGGAGAGGGTCGAAAGGCGGAGGGCCGAGCCGTCCAGGGTCACGGTATCGCGAGGCGATGCCATCCGGTCGTCAGGGAGAGCTTCGGCGGCAGGCGGCATGATGTCCTTCGTCAGATGGAGAGTTGAAGCCCCGTCGCAGCTTAGCCGAAATTCGGCGCGATCAGCTATATCTGCCGATCCGCCAGGCCGGTTGCCGCGTCACCCCGGCGCAATTGATCCGCGCCGGGCGGGAGGCCATGATCGGCACCCGTTTCGACTCGAACCAAGCCAAGGATGAATGCCGTGAGCGACAGCCTGATCGACAGTTCCGACGTCGCCATTCCGATCCACGCGGTGGATCCGGAAGGGCTCGATGCGCTGCTGGCGTCGATCGGCGAGGTCGAGGCGGCCTGGGCGCGCTCGACCGGCTTCGACGCCGCGGCCGGCGCCGTCACCATCATCGCCGATGCGGGCGGCCGCATCGGCCGGGTGCTGTTCGGCCTCGGCCGCTCTGACAGGAGCCGCGCCGCGATGATCACCGGCAAGCTCTCGGCGATGCTGCCGCAGGGCGACTACCAGTTCGCCACCGAGCTGCCTGATCCGATGCTGGGCGCGGTCGGCTGGGCGCTCGGCAATTACCGCTTCGAGCGCTACAAGACCAATCTGTCGCCGATTCCCCGCCTCGTGGTGCCGCGCGGCGTCGACCCGGCTGAGGCGCGCGGCATGGCGCGGGCGATCACCATGGTCCGCGACCTGATCAACACGCCGGCGAACGATCTCGGCCCGGCGGAGCTGTCGCAGGCGATTCACGATCTCGGCGCGCGCTTCGGCGCCAAGGTCAGCGAGATCGTCGGTGACGAACTGCTTTCGGCCAACCTGCCGATGATCCATGCCGTCGGCCGCGCCGCCGACGTCGATCGCGAGCCGCGCCTGGTTGATCTCGTCTGGGGCAATCCCGCCCATCCCAAGGTCACGCTGGTCGGCAAGGGCGTCACCTTCGATACCGGCGGTCTCGACATCAAGCCGTCGAGCGGCATGCTGCTTATGAAGAAGGACATGGGCGGCGCCGCCAACACGATGGGCCTGGCGCACATGATCATGGAGGCGAAGCTGCCCGTCCGGCTGCGTCTCCTGGTGCCGACGGTCGAGAACGCGATCTCCGGCCCCGCCTTCCGGCCCGGCGACGTGCTGCGCTCGCGCGGCGGCGTCACGGTGGAGATCGGCAATACCGATGCCGAGGGGCGGCTGATCCTGGCGGACGCTCTGGCCGTCGCGGCGGAGGAGGATCCGGCGCTGCTGATCGACCTCGCCACCCTGACCGGCGCGGCGCGCGTCGCGCTCGGCCCCGAGCTTCCGGCGGTCTACACGCATGACGAGGCGCTTGCTGCCGATCTCGCCCGCCATGCCGTCCAGCGCCTCGATCCGCTCTGGCGGCTGCCGCTCTGGGCGCCCTATGAGGCGATGATCGATTCCAAGATCGCCGATATCAACAATGCCGGCGCCGGCGGCTTCGCCGGTTCGATCACGGCGGCGCTGTTCCTGGACCGTTTCGTTCCCAAGACGATCCCGTGGATCCATGGCGACATCTATGCCTGGAACGCGTCGAGCCGGCCCGGCCGGCCGGAGGGCGGCGAGGCGCAGACGATCCGCGCCCTGTTCGCCCTGATCCAGGAGCGATTCGGCACGGCATAGGAGCGGAATCGCAACCTTGTCTTGTGGAGGAGGCAGGCGGGCGCTTAGATAGATCGGATCCGAAACGATTGGATGAGGGGAGCCGTCCATGCCCGTCGAACTGCGTCCAACCCAGGCGCTGCGCCTCTGGCATGACGTGACGCTCGATCTGGTCCGCGACGGCGAGCACGATCTCTCGGCCCGCCAGATGGCCGTGCTGCTAACCGTCTATCTCGAGCTGCCGCCGCACACCGTGCGCGGTCTCGCCGCCAAGCTCGGCGTGACCAAGCCGGCGATCACCCGCGCGCTCGACACGATGGGGCGGCTCGGCCTCGTCAGCCGTCACCGCGATGCCAAGGATCGCCGCAATGTCGTGATCCAAAGGACCGTTGCCGGGGCGCTGGCGGTCGAACGCCTCGGCGATCTCGTCATCGCCCGCCACAAGGAACTGCCGCTTTGACGCTGGATCCCCGCATGCATGCCTACCGTCCGGATCTTGCGGATATCCGGTTGCAGGCACAGGTCGAGGCCGCGCGTTTCGTCGAGGGAGAACGGCGCCGTGTCGCCGCGCCGACCACGCCGATCCGCAGCGCGCCGCGCTCCGACGCGTCGATCAACAGCGAGGCGCTGCGCGGCGAGGTGGTGCGGGTGTTCGAGGCGACCGCCGAGGGCTGGGCCTGGATCCAGCTTGAAACCGACTCCTATGTCGGCTTCGTCTCGTCGGACGCGCTGGGGCCGGTCGATCCTGCGCCAACGCATCGCGTCACCGCGCTCCGCACCTTCGTCTATCCGGTGGCCGATCTGAAGTTTCCGCCGGTCACCGCGCTCTCGATCGGCAGCCTGCTAACCCTCGGCGGCGAGGCGGAGACACGCGGCACGCGCTATCGCTGGCTGGGGGACGGCAGCGGCACCGTCATCGCCCGTCACGTCGCGGCGCTGGACGAGGCGGCAGCCCCCGATTATGTCGCGGTCGCCGAGCGCTTCCTCGAAACGCCCTATCTATGGGGTGGCCGGTCCGGCTTCGGGCTCGATTGCTCGGGGCTGGTGCAGGTCGCTCTGGCGGAGGCTGGCGTCCGGGTCCCTCGCGATACCGACCAGCAAGAGCAGGCGATCGGTTCGCGGGTCGAAAAAGGTATCGATGGCTCGCTCCGGCGGGGTGATCTCGTTTTCTGGAAAGGGCATGTCGGCATCTTGCGAGATTCCGAAACGCTGCTGCATGCAAGTGGCCTGCAGATGGTTGTCGTTTCGGAACCGCTGGCGGATGTTCTTGGGCGCTATGCCGGTATAGGCCTCGTCGCAACTACCGTTCGACGCCCCTGATCCTAACCGTAACCCTGCCGCTTCCTTACTTCTTCGTAATCAGGGCGATCTGGCCTCCCGCTTGAGGCAGGTCAATGCTATTGGCTCGCCACGGTTTAGAACCGTTTGAAACACTTCGTTCGGGGCGATCGGGGCGCAGGACGATGGGGTCGGCGATGCAAAGAACCGCCAAATATATCGAGGAGCTGTCGGGTCAGCTGAGCCAACTCGCTCAGCAACATGGCCTCCAGGACCTGGCCTATCTGCTCAAGCTGGCCTCGGAGGAGGCCAGGGCGAACGTAGAGCGGGCCGCGGAGGGACTGCCGTCCGCGTCGGGCGAGACGCGCGGCTAGGTTCCGGATCGAGAAAGGTCGTCGGCGTGCCCCCCGGTTCGCCGGCACCCTCCGGAGCGCTTCATGGAAACGTGAAGCGCTCCAATTTTTTCAGATAGCGCGTTGGTTAGTAGCCGCGCGTGACATCGACCAGATTGCCGAGCGGCTTTCCGGCCTCGAAATCGAGGATCTGTCGATGGATGCCGACTGCGAGCACGCTTGCCTCGCTGGAAGCGGCGACATGCGGCGTCACGACCACGCGCGGGTGGCCCCAGAACGGGCTGTCGGCGGCGAGCGGCTCCGGCTCGAACACGTCGAGGCTGGCGCCGATCAGGCGGCCGTCGTCGAGCGCGGCGAGGATGTCGGCGTCGACCTGCAGCCCGCCGCGGCCGGCATTGATCAGCACCGGCCCGCCGAGCGCTCCGTCCCTGGCAAGCCGATCGAATACCGAGGCGTTGAGGATGCCGCGCGTATCCGGCGTCAGTGGCACCAGCGCGACGAGGATGTCGGTGCGGCCGAGGAAGGCGGTGAGGCCGTCCTCGCCGTGGAAGCACTCGATGCCGGCAATGTCCTTGGCCGAGCGGCTCCAGCCGGCGACCTGGAAGCCGAGGCGGGCGAGCACTTCCGCCGCGTCGCGTCCGAGCTCGCCTAGGCCCATGATGCCGACGCGGACGTCGTGGGCGACCGGCTGGCGCAGCTCGCGCCATTGGCGCGCGGCCTGCTGGCGGGCGTAGGCGAGATGCTGGCGGTGGTGCAGCAGCACCTGCAGCGTCACCCATTCGGTCATGCGGGTGGTGAGGTCGAGATCGACGACGCGGACGATCGGCACGTCGGGCAGGGCTGTGTTGCCGACGACATGATCGACGCCGGCGCCGAGCGAGAACACCGCCTTGAGGTTGGGAAGATCGGCAAAGGCCTCCGCCGGCGGACGCCAGGCCAGCACATAGTGGATGGCGGCCCGGTCCGGCACGTCCGGCCAGATCGCCAGCGGCCGCTCCGGCTCGCGGCCGAAGGGCGCCGCCCACGGCTCCGGCGCCCAATTGCCGGAGGCGATCAGGACGCCGGGCAGAACGGTCTTGTCGGTCATTGCGAAACGATGCCTTCCGGGGCCGTCTCGATCGAGAAGGCGGCTGCGATCAGGGCGCGGGTATAGTCGGTTTCCGGCGCGGTGAAGATCTTCTCCGAGGCGCCGCGCTCGACCACCTTGCCGCCGCGCATGACGACGACCTCGTTGGCGAGCGCGCGCACCACTTTGAGATCGTGGCTGATGAACAGATAGGCGAGGCCGTGCCGCTTCTGCAGGTCGCGCAGGAGGTCGACGACCTGTGCCTGCACGGACATGTCGAGTGCCGAGGTCGGTTCGTCGAGCATGACGAATTGCGGCTCCAGCACCATGGCGCGGGCAATCGCGATGCGCTGGCGCTGGCCGCCGGAGAATTCGTGCGGATAGCGGTGTCGGGTCGCCGGATCCAGGCCGACTTCCTCCAGCCCCTGCGCCACCTTCCGCTCCCGCTCGCGGTACGAGAGCTGCGGCTCATGCACGCGAAGCCCCTCGGCGACGATCTCGCCGACCGACATGCGCGGGCTGAGCGAGCCGAACGGATCCTGGAAAACGATCTGCATGTGCCGGCGCAGCGGCCGCATCGCCTGAAAGCCGCGACTGTCAATGCGTTCGCCGCGGAAGTCGATCGCGCCCTTCGAGCTGATCAGCCGCATCATGGCGAGGCCGAGCGTCGTCTTGCCCGAGCCGGATTCGCCGACGACGCCGAGCGTCTGGCCGCGCCGGACGGCGACGTCGATGCCGTCGACCGCCTTGATGTTGTCAACCGTGCGCCGGAAGATGCCGCGCTTGATCGGGAACCAGACCTTGAGATCATGCGTCTGCACGACGACCGGTGCGCTGTCGTCGGCCGGCGGCGGCGCGCCCTTCGGTTCGGCCGCCAGCAGGTGCCTGGTGTAGCTGTGCTGCGGGTGGGCGAAGATTTCCTTCGTCGGCCCCTGTTCGACGATCTTGCCCTTGGTCATCACGCAGACCCGGTCGGCGATCTTGCGCACGATGCCGAGGTCATGGGTGATGAACAGCATCGCCATGCCGGTGCGGCCCTGGATCTCCTTCAGGAGCTTCAGGATCTGCGCCTGAACGGTGACGTCGAGCGCGGTGGTCGGCTCGTCGGCGATCAGCAGGTCCGGCTCGTTGGCAAGCGCCATCGCGATCATGACACGCTGGCGCTGGCCGCCCGAAAGCTGGTGCGGATAGGCGTTCAGGCGCTTTTCCGCGTCACGGATGCCGACCTCGACGAGCAACTCGAGGATACGCTTCTCCGCCGCCTTGCCAGACATGCCGCGATGGATCTTCAGGATCTCGCCGATCTGCTGCGAGATCGTGTGCAGCGGGTTGAGCGAGCTCATCGGCTCCTGGAAGATCATCGTGACGTCGTTGCCGCGCACCTTGCGCAACTCGCGGTCGCTGGCGGTCAGGAGGTCCTTGCCGTGGAGCAGGATGCGGCCGGTCGGGTGCTCGGCCGAAGGGTAGGGCAGCAGCTTCAATATGGAGAGCGCCGTCACCGACTTGCCGGAGCCGGATTCGCCGACCAGCGCGACGGTTTCGCCGCGCCCGACGGTGAACGAGATCCGGTCGACGGCGACGGTGCGCGTCTCTCCCTGCAGGAAGTGGACGGAGAGGTCCTCGACGGCGAGGAGCGGGGCGGTGCCGGGTTCGGCGGTCATGGTCTTTTCCGTCATCAGCCGAACGTCTTTCTGGGGTCGAACGCGTCGCGCACGGCCTCGCCGATGAAGACCAGCAGGCTCAGGATCACCGAGATGACGACGAAGCCGGTCAGGCCGAGCCAGGGCGCCTGAAGGTTGTTCTTGCCCTGCGCCAGCAATTCGCCGAGCGACGGCGAGCCCGGCGGCAGGCCGAAGCCGAGGAAGTCGAGCGAGGTCAGCGTGGTGATCGAGCCGTTCAGGATGAAGGGCAGGAAGGTCAGCGTCGCCACCATGGCGTTGGGCAGGACGTGGCGGACGATGATCGTCCGGTTCCTGACGCCGAGCGCCCGCGCCGCTCGGACATATTCGAAGTTTCGGGCGCGCAGGAATTCGGCGCGCACCAGCCCGACCAGCCGGACCCAGGAGAACAGCAGCAGGATGCCGAGGAGGACCCAGAAGCTCGGGACCAGGATCGAGGCCATGATCAAGAGGATGTAGAGCTCGGGCAGCGAGGTCCAGATGTCGATGAAGCGCTGGAAGATCAGGTCGAGCCAGCCGCCGAAATAGCCCTGCACCGCGCCGGCGAGGATGCCGATCGCCGAGGAGACGACGGTGAGTACCAGGCCGAACAGCACGGACAGGCGCACGCCATAGAGCAGGCGCGCGACGACGTCGCGGCCCTGGTCATCGGTGCCCATCCAGTTGAAGTTGCCGAGCGTGCAATTGGGGTCGGCGTCGCCGAGCGGATAGGCGCGGCAGCGATCTTCCTTCGGGATCATCCACCAGGGCGGGGCGGGCGCCGGCGTCGCCATGTCGTTGTTGACGGTGTCGTAGGAATAGCGGATCGGCGGCCAGATCATCCAGCCATTGGCGTTGATCTCTTCCTGGATGAAGGGATCGCGGAAGTTGGTGGTCGCCAGGAAGCCGCCGAACTTCTCCTCCGGATAGTCGGTGAAGACCGGCAGCAGCAATTCGCCCTTGTAGGAAGCGACCAGCGGCCGGTCGTTGGCGATGAAGTTCGAGCAGAGCGTCAGCCCGAACAGTGCCAGGAAGATCCAGAGCGACCAGTATCCGCGCCGGTGCGCCTTGAAATTGCGCCAGCGGCGGAGATTGAGCGGCGAGAGCGCCAAGCGGCTCGGCTCGATTTCGCGGGCTTGTATGGAGACATCGGTCACGTCAGACATCCCGCTTTTCGAAATCGATGCGCGGATCGATCCAGGTGTAGGTCAGGTCGGAAAGCAGGCCGATGACGAGCCCCATGAGCGAGAAGATGAAGAGCGTTGCGAACACGACGGGATAGTCGCGGTTGATGACGGATTCGAAGCCGAGCAGGCCGAGCCCGTCGAGCGAGAAGATCGTCTCGATCAGCAGCGATCCGGCAAAGAAGGATGTGATGAACGCACCGGGGAAGCCGGCGATGACGATCAGCATCGCGTTGCGGAAGACATGGCCGTAGAGCACCTTGCGCTCCGACAGCCCCTTGGCGCGCGCCGTCACGACATATTGCTTTCGGATCTCGTCGAGGAATGAGTTCTTGGTCAGCAGCGTCGTCGTGGCGAATTGTGATAGCGACATGGCGATGATCGGCAGCGCGATGTGCCAGAAATAGTCGACGATCTTGCCGCCGAGCGACAGGCTGGAGAAATTGTCCGAGGTCAGCCCCCGGAGCGGGAACCAGTCGAAGAAGCTGCCGCCGGCGAACAGTACCACCAGCAGGATGGCGAACAGGAAGCCGGGGATGGCATAGCCAACGACGATCACCGCCGAGGTCCAGATGTCGAAGCGGGCGCCGTCGCGAACCGCCTTGGCGACGCCGAGCGGGATCGAGATACCGTAGGAAATCAGCGTCATCCAGAGCCCGAGTGTGATCGAGACGGGCAACTTTTCCTTGATCAACTGCAGCACGCTGATATCGCGGAAATAGCTCTGGCCGAAATCGAAGCGGATGTAGTTCCAGAGCATCAGGCCGAAGCGCTCCAGCGGCGGTTTGTCGAAGCCGAACTGCTTTTCGAGCTTGGCGATGAACTCCGGGTCGAGCCCTTGCGCGCCGCGATATTTCGAGGAGACGGGAGCGCTTCCCAGAGTCCGGTCCTGCCCGCCCATGCCGGCATCGGCGCCGCCGCCACCGCCGATCCGGTTGGTCGCGGAGACGTCATTGCCCTGCAACTGGGCGATGACGCGCTCGACAGGACCGCCGGGCGCGAACTGCACGATGATGAAGCTGATCGCCATGATGCCGAAGATCGTCGGGATCATCAGCAGGATGCGTCGAAAGATATAGGCTGCCATCTGTCTCCCGCCCTAGCCGGCC
The DNA here is from genome assembly GCF_026343855.1 of Kaistia nematophila. Taxonomy (NCBI): domain Bacteria; kingdom Pseudomonadati; phylum Pseudomonadota; class Alphaproteobacteria; order Hyphomicrobiales; family Kaistiaceae; genus Kaistia; species Kaistia nematophila. Next base: position 412,456 of record NZ_JAPKNK010000001.1, read on the forward strand.
TTGCCGATGGCGGCGGCCTTGGCGTCGTCCTGCCACCATGTCGTTTCCGGCGAAAAGCCGTAGTCCGGCTTTGTCGCCGGCCAGCCGAACATATCCCAGATGGCGACGCGATGCGCCGTCGAAAGCCAGGCCGGGAACCAGATATGCAGGGATCTGAGCACGCGGTCCAGGCTGCGCATCAGCGTCTCCAGCTCGGCGCGGTCCCGGACGTTGGCAGCCTTCGCCACCAGGGCGTCGACCACCGGATTCTTCAGTCCGGCCAGGTTGGAGCCGCTCGGCAGATCGGCGCTGGCGGAACCGAAGATCTGTTCGATGCCGTCGATCGGCGTGGCGTCGAACATGATGCGATGCGCCATGATGTCGAAATCGAAGCTGTTCTTGCGGCTCTGGTACTGCGCGGCGTCGACCATGCGCATCGACGCGTTGACGCCGATCGCCTTCAGATTGGCGATCAGGGGCGACAGCACGCGTTCGAACGCCTGCGACTGGATCAGGAATTCGAGCGTCAGCGTCTCGCCCGATGCATTGACCAGGTCATTGCCTTTCCGTTGCCAGCCCGCATCCGCCAGCAGGGTGGCGGCCTGGCGCAGCAGCTTGCGATCGCGCCCGCTGCCGTCGGCCTCGGGCGGCATGACCGCCGTGCCGAAAACCTCGGCCGGCAGCTGGTCGCGGAACGGCTCTAGCAGCGCCAGTTCATCCGGGCCGGGCAAGCCGGAGGCGGCGAAATCCGACATCGCGAAGAAGGAGGTCGCCCGGACATAGAGGCCGAAGAACAGGTTCTTGTTGGTCCAGGGAAAATCGAGCGCCATGCCGATCGCCTGGCGGGTGCGCGGATCGGCGAACTTGGCGCGGCGCAGGTTGAAGAACCAGCCATACATGTCCGGCCGGCGTTCGGCCGCGAAGGACGGCTTCTGCACGCGGCCGTCGCGGGCGGCCGGAAAATCGTAGCCCGTCGCCCAGGTTTTGGACGAGACTTCTTCGCGGAACAGCAGTTCGCCCTTGGCGAAGGCCTGAAACTGCACCTCGTCGTCCTGGTAGAACTCGACGCGGATGCGGTCGAAATTGTAAGCGCCGACGGCCACCGGCAGATCCTTGCCCCAATAGTCGGCGACGCGCTCATATTCGATCGAGCGGCCGGGGCTGATCTTGCCGACGCGATAGGGGCCGGACCCGAGCGGCGGGTCCATGGTCGAGGCCTCGAAATCGCGGCCGGCGTAGTAGGCCTTCGAGAAGATCGGCAGCGTCGAGGCGACGATCAGCGGCACCTTCCGGTTCTGCTTGCCGGAAAAGACCACGGTCACCTCGCGCGGATTGGTCGCTGTCACCGAGACCATATCGCGGATCGACTGCGAGATGTCGGGATGACCCTTTTCCTTCAGCGTCTGGAACGAGAACACGACGTCGTCGGCGGTCAGTGCCGAGCCGTCGTTGAACTTCGCGTCATCGCGCAGGCGGAACACGTAGGTGTTGCCGTCTTCCGAGACGGCGACGCTTTCGGCGACGAGGCCGTAGACCGAGCTCGGTTCGTCGGAGGCTGCCGCCATCAGCGTGTCGAAGCAGAGCTCGATCCGCGGCGGCGCGTCGCCCCGGAAGGTGAAGCCGTTCAGTGTGTTGAAGGTGTAGGCGTTCTGGTTGTAGTACCAGTTTGGTGCCGCGAAGACGAAGCTGCCGCCCTTTGGCGCGGCCGGGTTCAGATAGTCGAAATGCTTGAAATCACGCGGGTATTTCAGGTCGCCGAAGACGGAGAGCCCGTGCGAATTCGTGGACTCTGCCGCGATGGCGTGGAACGGCGGAAGGCCGATCATCGGCGCGATGGCGCCCGCCGCCGCCCCTGTGAGCAAGGCACGCCGCGTCAGACTCGGTCGGTGATGTGCGTCGTGCAACGGCCCGCCGCTCAAGGCTTGGCCCCCAGGGCCGCTGCCTTGGCCGGATCCACCCACCATGAATCAATGTCGATACCGACATATTCAGGCTGCTTCTCCGGGATGCCGAACTTGTTCCAGTAGGCGACGTTGATCGTGTCGCTGTACCACTGCGGCACGACGTAATAATTCCAGAGCAGCACTCGATCCAGCGCGTGCGTGGCGGCAACCAGCTCCTCGCGGTCCTTGGCATAGACGACGCGGTCGATCAGCTTGTCGACCGCCGGGTTCTTGATGCCCATCAGGTTGCGGCTGCCCTTCAGGTCGGCGGCGGCCGAACCCCAGAACTCGCGCTGCTCGTTGCCGGGCGAATGCGACTGGCCCATCACGGTCGAGACGACATCGAAATCGAAGTCGTTGATGCGGGCGATGTATTGGGCCGTGTCGACGATACGCAGGCTCGCATCGATGCCGATCCGCTTCAGATTCTGGATATACGGGTTCACGACGCGCTCGAAGGACGGGTCCGCCTCGAGGAATTCGATGGTGAAGGGCTGGCCGGTCTTTGCGTTGACGAGCTTGTTGTTCTTCAGAACCCAGCCGGCCTTCTCGAACAGTTGCAGCGCCGTGCGGAAGTTTTCCCGCAATGCCTGCGGCGTGTCGTTGACCGGTCCCTTGAATTCCTTGGTGAAGACTTCCGGCGGCACCTCGTCCCGAACCGTTTCGAGGATCTCCAGTTCCTGGCCCTGGGGCAGGCCGCTGGAAGCGAGGTCGATGCCGGCGAAGTAGCTGTTGATGCGCTTGTATTTGTCGAAGAACAGCGTCCGGTTCATCGTCTCGAAATCGAATACATAGTTCAGCGCTTCGCGGACGAGCGGGTCCTTGAATTGGTCGCGGCGCTGATTGAGCACATAGCCCTGCATGCGCCCCGAGGAAGCGATCGGATAGGAGTGCAGGATGACATTTCCGCGCTTCACGGCCGGGAAATTGTACTCCTGAATCCAGCGCGCGATGCGGTTCTCCTGGCGGATATCGTCAAGGCCGCCTTTCTGGAAGGCCTGCCACGCCGCGTTGGGGTCGCGGTAATAGTCGATGACCACCCGATCGTAGTTGTTGCGGCCGAGCTGCGTCGGCAGGTCCTTGGCCCAATAGTCGGGAACGCGGGCCCAAGTGATCCGCTGACCGGCACTGATCGAATCGATCTTGTAGGGGCCGGAGCCGAGCGGGAGTTCGAGCGTCGATTTCGTGACGTCGCGCTTCTTGCCGCTTGCGTCGGTGCCCTCCCACCAGAGCTTCGGCAGCACGACCATTTCGCCCATGATGTTCGGGAGTTCGCGGTTGCCGCCCTTGTCGAAGGTGAAGGTCACTTCGCGCTCGCCCGTGGCCTCGGCCTTAACGACGTTGGCGTAGTATTTGTTGTGGAACGGGCTCTGCGCCTTCAGCGTATTGAAAGTCCAGACGACGTCGTCCGTCGTGATCGGGGTGCCGTCATGCCAGCGCGCCGCCGGATTGAGGCGGAACTTCACCCAGCTGTAATCGTCCGGATAGCTGAGTGCCTCTGCGATCAGCGGATAGCCCGTGCCGGGTTGGTCGGTCGCGGTGTCCATCAGCGTGTCGTAGAGCCGGCCGCCGCCGGTCTGCGACAGGCCCGCCGCCGGGCTGCCCTGGACAATATAGGGATTGAGGCTGTCGAACGTGCCGACGGCCGCCTGGTTCAGCGTGCCGCCCTTGGGCGCGTCGGGGTTGACGTAGTCGTAATGCTTGAAGCCGTCTTCGTATTTCGGCTTGCCGATCAGCGAGGTCGATGTGCGCCAGACGTCGTCCGCTTTCGCACCTGTTGTCGCGGGCAGCAGGAGCGACAGGCTGAGCAGGGCGGCGGCGGCAAGCTTCATCGGCGATTCTCCGGCTGGTTACGCTCATTACTAAGGCGGATCGCGCGAAGGGCAACTCCCGCGTGACCGCATGCAACCGACTTGGCAATAGAAAAAGGCCGGAGAGTGATCTCCGGCCTTTCGAAATTGTCGCAGGGATGTGCGGGGCTTAGTGCGCCGCGGGCTGCTCGGCAGGTGCCGGAGCGGCCGGGGTCGGCTCGGCTGCGGGAGCCGGAGCCGCCGGAGCGGGCTCTGCGGCCGGAGCCGCGGGGGCTGCCGGTGCAGGCTCGGCGGCCGGTGCAGCCGGCGCCGGTTCGGCAGCAGCCGGTGCAGCGGGAGCCTCGGCGGCGGCCGGAGCCGCTTCCGCCGGGGCGGCAGCCTCGGGGGCCGGCAGAGGGGCCGGCTCATGCGACAGCGTGCGCAGGTAGGCGATCAGGTTGGCGCGATCTTCCGGCTTGGCGAGACCGGCGAAGCCCATTGCCGTGCCCGGCATGTCGGCCTTCGGGTTCTTCAGGAAGTGGTAGAGGTGCTCGTAGGTCCACTTCTTGCCTTCGTCATGCGCGGCCTGCAGCGGGGCGGAATACTTGAAGCCCTCGGCCGAGCCGATCTGACGGTCGATCACGTTGTAGAGGTCCGGGCCGACCTTGGCGCCGGCACCCTCGACGAAGTTGTGGCAGGCGGCGCACTTCTTGGCGACGGCCGCGCCGGCATCGACATTGGCGCTGGCCAGAAGGGTCGAGATCGCGGGATCCTGCGCGGCTGCCGGTGCGGCGCCGCCCTCGGATGCCTCTTCGGCGACTTCGATGACGAAGCCGGGCTTCTCCGGGACGGCAGGTGAATAGATCACTCCCGAGAAGATGCTCAGCGACATCACAACCAGAAGCGTAAACAGGATCGCACCGACGATCTTGTTGAGCTCGAAAGAATCCATCGGTCTTGGCCCCAGACGCTTCGAATAGACGATAGGGGTCGGCAGCCGCCTCGGCGCCATCGCCCCCGCATGTGGCGCGGAAACTACAAGCTTTCCAGTGTTGGGTGCAATACGTATGAACGCTTCCAGATTGAGACGTTTTGACACCTGCATGCCCTTCATCGGGCAAATATGAGGAAAACCCCGATGTCTTCCGCCTCCGAGGCCCTGGTGCTTATCCCCGCCCGCATGGCGGCGACGCGGCTTCCGGGCAAGCCTTTGGCCGATATTCACGGCGTTCCGATGATCGTCCATGTCTGGCGCCGGGCCAGCGAGGCGAAGATCGGGCCGGTGGTGGTCGCGACCGACGACGCCGGTATCGCCGAGGCCGTGCGCGCCGCAGGCGGCGAGGCGGTGATGACCCGTGCCGATCACGAGAACGGTTCCGCGCGCATTCATGAGGCGGTGGCGATCCTCGATCCGGCTCGGCGCTACGACGTCATCGTCAACGTGCAGGGCGACCTGCCGACGATCGAGCCGGCCTCGGTCGCCGCCTGCTTCGCGCCGCTTGCTGATTCGGCCGTCGACATCGCTACGATCGCCGCGGTGATCGATCGCGACGAGGACCGCACCAACGAGAACGTCGTGAAGATCGTCGGGTCGCCGCTCTCGGAGAAACGCCTGCGGGCGCTCTACTTTACCCGCGCCACCGCGCCCTGGGGCCCGGGGCCGTTGCTGCACCATATCGGGCTCTACGCCTATCGCCGCGCCGCCCTCGACCGCTATGTCGCGCTGCCGCCTTCGACGCTGGAAAAGCGCGAAAAGCTGGAGCAGTTGCGGGCGCTCGAGGCCGGCATGCGCATCGACGTCGCTCTCGTTGACGCCGTGCCGCTCGGTGTCGATACTCCGGCCGATCTGGAAAGGGCGCGCGCCCTGCTGGCCGTCCCGCACGGCTCCTAGAACCGGCACTCTCGAACAGAAGTCCCAATCCCATGAAGAAGATCGTGTTCCAGGGCGAGCCTGGCGCCAACTCGCACATCGCCTGCGCCGACGTCTATCCCGACTACGAGGCCGTGCCGGCCGCCACCTTCGAGGACTGCTTCCAGGCGATCACGCGCGGCGATGTCGACCTCGCCATGATCCCGATCGAGAACTCGCTCGCCGGTCGCGTCGCCGACATCCACCATCTGCTGCCGGATTCGGGCCTGCACATCATCGGCGAATACTTCCTGCCGATCCGCTTCCAGCTGATGGCGCTGAAGGGCGCCACGCTGGAGACGATCAAGACGGTGGAAAGCCATGTGCATGCGCTCGGCCAGTGCCGCCGCATCCTGCGCGAGCACGGCTATCGCGCCATCGTCGCCGGCGACACGGCCGGCGCCGCCCGCGTGATTTCGGAAACCGACGATCTGACGCGGGCCGCGCTCGCGCCGCGCTTCGCCGCCGAGATCTACGGCCTCGACATCCTGGCCGAGAATGTCGAGGACGCCGCCCACAACACGACCCGCTTCGTCATCCTGTCGCGCGAGCCGCAGCCCGCCGCCTATGGCGCCGGCCCTGTCATCACCACCTTCGTCTTCCGCGTCCGCAACATTCCGGCCGCCCTCTACAAGGCGCTCGGCGGCTTCGCCACCAACGGCGTCAATATGACGAAGCTCGAAAGCTACCAGCTCGACGGCCGCTTCTCGGCGACGCGCTTCTATGTCGACGTCGAGGGCCATCCGGAGGATACGGGCCTCGCCCATGCGCTGGAGGAACTGGCGTTCTTCTCGGCCGAGCTGCGCATTCTCGGCGTCTATCCGGCGGCGCCGTTCCGCGCCGACATTGTCGAGCCCAGCTAGGAAGTTTTCGCGTGGTGGTCTAGCAGACCCTGACCCTCTCCCGCGCGGGAGAGGGGTGCGTCGGGGCCTTGGGCGCCCGGGCCGGCTTCAGCCGGCCTCCACCCAAGCGCGAATCAGCGTGTGGGCGATCGCCATGCGCGGCGGCGTCGAGAGGCCGTCCGGATGGTCGCCGTCGAGCATCGCGCGCGTTTCCTCGCGCGAAAACCAGCGGCAATCCTCCAGCTCTTCCGTATCGGGGACGATCTCGGTCGAGGTCGCCTCGGCGATGCAGCCGATCATCAGCGACATCGGGAACGGCCAGGGCTGGCTGGCGTGATAGGCGACGCGGCCGATCTGGATGCCGGCCTCTTCCTGGATCTCGCGGCGGACCGCATCCTCGATCGTCTCGCCCGGCTCGATGAAGCCGGCGAGGCAGGAATAGGTGCCGGGCGCGAAGCGCGCCTGGCGCCCCATCAGGCAGCGGTCGCCATCGACCGCCAGCATGATCGCGACCGGGTCGGTGCGCGGAAACTTCTGCAGCCCGCAATTCGGACAGTCGCGGCGATAGCCACCCTGCGCCATCGCTGATCGCGTGCCGCAGCGGCCGCAGAAGCGGTTGGCGGCGTGCCAGTGCAGCAGGGCGCGCGCCTGCGCCAGCGCGCCGAGCGTTCCCGGCTCGACCGTGTCGGACAGGACGCTGCCGGAATAGGCGTTGATCGCGAGCGTCCGCAGCGGCACTGCGTGGAAGGCGTCGACGTCGAACGACGTGTCGCTGCCGACGGTGGCGGCGATGCGCGGCGCGGAATTGTCCCAGCCGAGCAGGATGGCGTCGTCCATCGCGGCGCCGAGCGCCTTGGCTTCCTTCAGCGTGAACAGGCTTTCGGCGGCGCCGCCGGAGCGAAGCATCGCCTCGTCGCCGCGCAGCAGGAACACCCGTGCGCCGGGATCGGCGAGGGCTGCGGCGAAGGTCGATTCGTTGCGCGCCTCGCTGCGGCGGTCGAGCGAATTGCCGGAAAAGCCGACGGTCGTGCTCGGCTCGACCGGCGGCAATCGATCAAAAAAACTGCGGGTCATGGTGCTGCTGTGGTGCTGGAAAGCGGGTCGGCGGGCGCCGACTCGAAAACAATCCGGTGATTACGCCACAGGGTTTCGGCCGGCGATAGCCCCTCCTTGCGCTTCGGGCTTGCCATTTCGATCGGGAACGACGATATGTCTCCGCGGGAGGTTGGTGGTGGACGAGCCACTCGCCAACCGGGTCAGGTCCGGAAGGAAGCAGCCCCAACGAGCCACGGCACGGGTCGCGTGCCAGCCTCCCACCTTTTCCCCAGCCATCGCGTCAGCCTCGATGACGGCGCGCCCTCAAGGGTGTGCTAAGGTCGAAGAGGCTTGCCCGCGAGGGTGGCGCGGATTGGACCCGGAAGCAGGGACGGCAACGGCGACGCATGGACGGCGGCGATCTTTCCAGCACCCCGAAGGATGGCGCGACCGGCGCCTACCGCGTCCTTGCGCGCAAATACCGGCCTCGTAGCTTCGACGACCTCGTCGGCCAGGAGCCGATGGTCCGCACCCTCAAGAATGCCTTCGAGACCGGCCGCATCGCGCAGGCCTACATGCTTACCGGCGTTCGCGGTGTCGGCAAGACGACGACGGCTCGCATCCTCGCCCGTGGCCTGAACTATTCCGTTCCCGGCAAGGTCGACCGTCCGACCATCGACATGCCGGAGCTCGGCGTCCATTGCGCCGAGATCATGGAAGGCCGCCATGTCGACGTGCTCGAGATGGACGCCGCCTCCAACAACGGCATCGACAACATCCGTGAGATCATCGAGGCCGTGCGCTACAAGCCGGTCTCGGCGCGCTACAAGGTCTACATCCTCGACGAAGTGCACATGCTCTCCGGCGCGGCCTTCAACGGCCTGCTGAAGACGCTCGAGGAGCCGCCCGAGCATGTGAAGTTCATCTTCGCGACGACCGAGATCCGCAAGGTTCCCGTCACCGTGCTGTCGCGCTGCCAGCGCTTCGACCTCCGCCGGATCGAATCGGACCGGCTGATCGGCCTGCTGCGCTCGATCACCGACAAGGAACATGTCGAGATCGGTGACGACGCGCTGGCGATGATCGCCCGCGCCGCCGAGGGATCGGCACGTGATTCGCTCTCGCTGCTCGACCAGGCGATCGCGCATGGCGCCGGCGCCATCACGGCAGAAGACGTGCGCGGCATGCTCGGTCTCGCCGACCGCGCCCGCGTCATCGACCTGTTCGAGGCGCTGATGGGCGGCCGCATCGCGGAAGCGCTGGCGCTGCTCAAGGAGCAATACGACATCGGCGCCGACCCGGCCGTGGTGCTGCAGGATCTCGCCGCCTTCACCCATGCCGTGACCCGCTTCAAGGTCGTTCCGGACTCGGGCGAGGACGCCGCGCTGCCGCAGGACGAGCGGACGCGCGGCCGCGCGCTGGCCGGGACCGTTTCGCTCCGCGTTCTGGCGCGCGCCTGGCAGATGCTGCTGAAAGGCATCGAGGAAGTGTCGAGCTCGAGCCGGCCGCTCGCCGCCGCCGACATGGTGCTGATCCGCATCGCCCACACCGCCGACCTGCCGACGCCGGACGAGGCGCTGCGCCTGCTGAAGAGCGGCCAGTTCGGCGCCGCTTCTTCGGCTGGCGGCGCGACCCCGCAGGTTTCCTACCAGCCGGCTTCCGCGCCGCAGGCTTCGGGCGGTTCGAATGGCGGGCCGATCGGCCAGATGCGCACGATCACCAACACGGCTGCCATGCCGGCCGCCGCGTCGATGGCGCAGCCGGCTGGAGTGCCCCAGGCCAAGGCCGAGCCGGCGATCCGCTTCCAGCGCTTCGAGGACCTCGTCGCCTATGTCGGTCTGAAGCGCGACATCCCGCTGAAGCTCGCGCTCGAACAGCAGGTCAAGCCGATCCGGTTCGAGCCCGGCCTGCTCGAGTTCGAGCCGACCGAGGACGCGCCGCGCACGCTCGCGCAGGATCTCGGCCGCAAGCTTTCCGACTGGACGGGCGAACGCTGGGTCGTGGCACTCGGGCGCGGCGCTACCGAGCCGACGATCGCTGAGGCGCGCGCCTTCGCCCGCGACAAGGCGCGCTCGGACGCCGCCGCCGATCCGCTGGTCGCGGCGGTGCTCTCCCGCTTCCCGGGCGCCAAGATCGTCGACATCCAGATCCGCGGCGCCGAGGAGCCCGAGGGCCTGCCGTCGCCGGCCGTTCCCGTCGACAATCCGGACGAAGCGCCCGATCCCGACGACGACTGATCCGTCGCAATCAATTCCAATCGAACCAGGAGAACCCGCATGCGCGACATTCTCGGCATGATGAGCAAGGCCAAGGAACTGCAGTCGAAGATGCAGGACATGCAGGCCGAGGTCGCCAATATCGAGGTTGAAGGCTCTTCCGGCGCCGGCCTCGTCAAGGTTGTGATGACCGCCAAGGGCGACCTGCGCAAGCTTTCGATCGATCCGTCGCTGCTGAAGCCGGAAGACGTCGAAATCCTTGAGGACCTGATCACCGCGGCCCATGCCGATGCGCGCGCCAAGGCGGAGCGCACCATGGCCGAGAAGATGGAAGCGCTGACCGGCGGCCTCGGTCTGCCGGCCGGCCTCAAGCTGCCGTTCTAGTCTTCTGAGGGGCGGGTGCCGAGGCATCCGCTCCGACCCGCCGCAGCCCTGGAATAAGAATGTCGCGCAGCACCGCCGGCCCCGAGATCGAACGCCTGATCCAGTTGCTCGCGCGGCTGCCCGGCCTGGGCCCGCGCTCGGCCCGCCGCGCGGCGCTGGCGCTGGTCAAGAAGAAGGACCAGCTGCTGGTGCCGCTGGCCGGCGCCATGACGGTGGCGGCCGAGCGGATCCTGACCTGCTCGACCTGCGGCAACATCGACACCTCCGATCCCTGCACGATCTGCAGCGATCCGGCGCGCGACACGAAGACGATCGTCGTCGTCGAGGACGTCTCGGATCTCTGGGCGCTGGAACGGGCCGGTGCCATCAAGGCGCGCTACCACGTGCTGGGCGGCACGCTGTCGCCACTCGACGGCGTGGGTCCGGAAGATTTGAACATCGAATCATTGGTGAGCCGCTGTTCGACCGGCGAGGTGGCGGAGGTGATCCTGGCCGTCAACGCGACCGTCGATGGCCAGACCACGGCGCATGTCATCACCGACCGTCTGACCGGCACGCCGGTCCGCGTCTCGCGCCTCGCGCATGGCGTTCCGGTCGGCGGTGAGCTCGACTATCTCGACGAGGGCACGCTCGCCGCAGCTATCCGCGCCCGCACGCCTTTCTGAATAGACCCTCACCAATCCTCTCCCGCGAGCGGGAGAGGGGACTGCCGGAGCCGGCTTGGCTCTGATGTCTGCACCGCGCCGTGCAGAGGGAGGGGCCTTACCGACCTGCGACATACGGGGAAAAAGAACCATGACGACTGATACGCTCGACCCTGCCATCCTCCTGGATGCGCATTGCTTCTGGTTCGAGGAGCTGGTTGCCGGCATCGACGTGCCGGCCGAGCGGGTCAAGGTCTGGTTCTCGCGCCACGACGCGACGGACGACGCCTGCCGCGTTCGGTTCGGCGCTCACCTCGACGCCGTCGCCGATACCGACTGGTCGTTCGAGACGCTGCCGCCGGCGGCCGGCATCGGCTTCGTCCTCTTCCTTGACCAGTTTCCGCGCAACCTGTTCCGCGATGACGGCCGCGCCTTTGCCTATGACGCGCGCGCCCGCGCGGCGGTGCGGCGGCTGATCGCCGGCGGCGTCGAGCGCTTCGCGCCGATCGAGCGTGTCTTCCTTTATCTTCCGTTCGAACACAGCGAGGAACTGGCGGACCAGGATCTCTCCGTCAGCCTCTACGAGGCGCTGCTGGCCGAAGTGCCGGAGGCGGACAAGGAAGATTATCAGTCGTTTGTGGGCTATGCCGAGAAGCACCGCGACCTGATCCGGCGCTTCGGCCGCTTCCCGCATCGAAATGCCGATCTCGGCCGCGCCTCGACGCCGGAAGAGATCGAGTTTCTCAAGGATGGCCGCGGCTACTGAGCCATCGGCATCGGACGGCCGGGATCGCGGCAAAGCCGATCTGGCCTGCGAGGCCGAGCAGGCCGGGCGACCTCCCATAAGCCGCGAATAGAGCGGTCATATCACGGCCGAAGCCGAAGTGGCCTAGCGCGAACTCGGCGGCCAGCAGCAACAGCAGGGCGACGGCTCCCATGCCGAGGTCGGCGCCGCGCCGCGCGCGAACCTGCGAGCGGCGCAGGATGCCGCCGCAGACGATCCAGGCTGCGGCGAGCATCAACGGAAGCTCTATCGCCACTGCCGCCAGGGCGCCGATCCGGGGCTCGAGCAGCAGCACCCGCGCCGAGCCGAGCACGAAGCCGATCGCGAAGACGATCAGGAAGTAGATCGCTCCGGCCCGGATCGCGCCCATGGGCTACTCCCCGGCCAGGAGATCCGGCTGGCGGTCATAGGCCGGCGAGCCTTCGTCGCCGAACTCCAGCGCCTCGATCTTGGCGCCGCGGGCGGTCAGCTTGCGGGTCGAGATCAGGATGTCGTCGATGTCTTTCGACGCCTGGTCGAAATGCGTCTTCAGCTTGCGGACGCGCTCGTCCACCCGGCCGAGATCCTCCATCAACTTCATTACCTCGCCCTGGATCAGATGCGCCTGCTCGCGCATGCCGGCGTCCTTCAGCACGGACTGGATCACCTGGATCGACAGCATCAGGAGCGAGGGCGAGACGATGACGATCCGCAGCCGGTGCGCCGCCTGGACCAGATCCTCGAAGCGCTCGTGGATGTCGGCGAAGATCGATTCCGACGGCACGAACATGAAGGCCGTGTCCTGCGTCTCGCCGGGGATCAAATAGCGCTCGGCGATGTCCTTCAGATGCTTGGTGACGTCGCGGCGGAACTGCGTCTCGGCGGCGCGCGCCATGTCCGGTCCTTCGGCGGCGCGGATCGCGTTCCAGGCCTCGAGCGGAAACTTGGCGTCGACGACCAGGCTGGCGGCACCGTTCGGAAAGGCGATGACGCAATCCGGCCGGTTGCCGTTGGAGAGTGTCGCCTGGAACTGGTAGCCGCCGAGGGGCAGGCCGTCCTGGACGATCGCCTCCATCCGCGCCTGGCCGAACGCGCCGCGCGTCTGCTTGTTGGCGAGGATGTGCTGCAGTCCGACCACCTGGCTGGAAAGCTCGGTCAGGTTGCGCTGCGCCGTGTCGATGACGGCGAGGCGTTCGTTCAGCCGGGTGAGGTTCTCGTGCGTGTGGCGGGTCGATTCGACCATGGTCTGGCCGATCCGGTGGCCGAGCCCGTCCATGCGGCTGGAAAGCCCCTGCAGCAATTCGGACTGCCGCGAGCCGAAGACTTCGGCCATCGCCTGCATCCGGCCGGTCATCTCGCTCTGGATGCGCACCAGATCGGCGATCCGGCGCTCGAATTCGCCGCCGAGTATCGCCTGGTCGGCCTCGGCCAGATCCCGGCGGCGCATGCCTCGCCAGACCACGACCAGCACGACGAAAAGCAGCACGACGCCGAGGAGGACGGCGGCCAGCACCAGCATGGCGACGGTGATCGGCCGGTCGCCGAGGAGAAAGAGGGTGTCCTGCATCCCACCTTCATAGCAGATTCGGGCCGATAGACGAGATCAAAACAAGAACATGAGCGGCGCGGCCTGAGGTCCCGCCCATCATTCCTCGTTGACCGACCCGGCCGCATCTCTTATCTGAAACGGCTCAAACCGAGGTTTTCATGGCTCTTCTCGACATCATCACCCTGCCGGACGCGAAGCTGAGGCTCGTCAGCGAGCCGGTCGAGCGCATCGACGACGAACTGCTGCGCTTCATGGACGACATGCTGGAGACGATGTACGAGGCGCCGGGCATCGGCCTTGCCGCCATCCAGGTCGGCGTGCCGCGCCGCGTCGTCACCATCGACGTCTCGGGCCGCGAGGAGGGCAGCAAGCCCGCGCCGCTGTTCCTGATCAATCCCGAGATCCTGACCTCGTCGGACGAGCGCTCGGTGTATGAGGAAGGCTGCCTGTCGATCCCGGATTACTATGCCGAGGTCGAGCGCCCCGCCTCCGTGCGCATCCGCTATCTCGATCGCGACGGCAAGCTGCAGGAAATCGAGGCCGACGACATCCTCGCGACCTGCGTCCAGCACGAGATCGACCATCTCGATGGCAAGCTGTTCATCGACTACCTGTCGCGGCTGAAGCGCGACATGGTCATCAAGAAGTTCGTCAAGGCCGCCAAGTCCGGCGTCCGGCCGGAATTCAAGTCGCACACCCCCGACGAGATGTGAGGCCGAGATGAGCCTCCGCGTCGTCTTCATGGGCACGCCCGAATTCTCGGTGCCCACGCTTGTCGAGATCATCGGTCAGGGGCACGAGGTCGTCGCCGTCTATTCGCAGCCGCCGCGTCCGGCCGGCCGCGGCATGGCCGAGCGCAAGTCGCCCGTGCACGAGACGGCCGAGCGCTTTGGCATTCCCGTCTTCACGCCGAAATCGCTGAAGGGTGCCGACGAGCAGGAGGCCTTCGCGTCGCTCGATGCCGACGTCGCCGTCGTCGTCGCCTATGGGCTGATCCTGCCGCAGGCGATCCTCGACGCGCCGCGCGAGGGCTGCCTCAACCTGCATGCCTCGCTGCTGCCGCGCTGGCGCGGCGCCGCGCCGATCCATCGCGCCATCATGGCCGGCGATGCCGAGACGGGCGTGATGGTCATGCGCATGGAGGCCGGCCTCGATACCGGCCCGGTCGCCATGGCCGAGAAGCTGGCCATCGCGCCTGACATCACCACCGGCGACCTGCACGACAAGCTGGCGCGGCTCGGCGCCGATCTGATGGTGCGGGCGCTCGCCGCCGCCTCGCGTGGCGGCCTCGATGCCGTGCCGCAGGCGGAAGAGGGAGTCACCTACGCCGCCAAGATCGACAAGGCCGAGGCGCGGATCGACTGGTCGAAGCCGGCCGCCGAGGTGCACAACCACATTCGCGGCCTGTCGCCCTTTCCAGGCTCCTGGTGCGAGATGACGTTCGGCGACAAGGTCGAGCGGGTGAAGGTGCTGCGCTCGACGCTGGCGGCCGGTTCCGGTGCGCCGGGCACCGTGCTGAACGACCAACTGGTGATCGCCTGCGGCGACGGCGCGGTGCGCCTCGTCGAGGTGCAGCGCGCCGGCGGCAAGCCGCTCGGCGCCGTCGAGTTCCTGCGCGGCGCGGCGATCGCGCCGGGCGCCGTCCTCGGCTAGCCGGTCGATGCCTCGCTACAAGCTTCTCGTCGAATATGACGGCGTGCCCTATGCCGGCTGGCAGCGACAGGCGAATGCGCCTTCCGTTCAGCAGGCGCTGGAGGAGGCGATCCTGCGCTTTTCCGGCGAGGCGGTACCGACGCGCGGCGCCGGCCGCACCGATGCCGGCGTTCATGCGACGGGCCAGGTGGTGCATTTCGACCTGACCGGGCACTGGACCGGGCTGCGCATTCGCGACGCCATGAACGCCCAGCTGCGGCCCGAGCCGATCGCCGTGATCGAGGCCGAGCCGGTGCCGGACGAATTCGACGCGCGCCGTTCGGCGGTCAAGCGGCACTACATCTATCGCGTGCTCGATCGTCGCGCCCCCGCCGCGCTCGAGATCAACCGCGTCTGGGACGTGCGCAAGCGCCTCGATATCGACGCGATGCAGCAGGCGGCGAACCTGCTGCTCGGCTGGCATGATTTCACCACCTTCCGCTCGGCCGATTGCCAGGCGAAGAGCCCGATGAAGACGCTCGACCGGCTGGAGATCACCCGCGAGGGCGACCATGTCCTGTTCGGGGTCTCCGCGCGCTCCTTCCTGCACAACCAGGTGCGGTCGATGGTCGGCACCCTGAAGAAGGTGGGCGAGGGCAAGTGGCCCGTCGCCCGCGTCGGCGAGGTGCTGGAAGCGTGCGACCGCAAGGCCTGCGGCCCGGTGGCGCCGCCCGGCGGGCTCTATCTCGTGCAGGTCGACTACGGCTCAGGCGCCGAACAGCTGGGTGAAGACCCCGCTGAGGACGAGGCTTAGGGCGAGGTCGGCGGCGACTAGCCCAACCCGGAAGCCGACTGACTTGCCGAGCGTCGCGCCGACGATCTGGTAGTGGTAGCGCAGCATGACGCCGACGATGGCGAGCGACACCACGGCCGCGAACTCAATCGGTATCAGGCCAAGCCCGGCCAGCAGCGCCACGCCCGCCTGCGGCGCCGCCATGATTACCGACGCCCAGTTGCGCACGACGATATAGGACGCATAGCTGCGCGCGATGCCGAGCCTTCTCGCGAAAATCGCCAGCAGGACCGGCATCGCCGTCCAGTCGAGGATCAGGTCGAGCCCGCGCGACACGATGAACATCGCGTCGGTCGGGCCGGCGACGGTGACGTCCTCCGGCCGCAGCCGGTGCTCGACGGCGACGCTGATCGCGAAGAAGGGCAGCATGAAGAAGATGGCGCCGAAAGAGCGCCAGAAGCCCTCGACGCTGAAATCGAAGCGCTGCAATCCCTCGCGCCGCCCGAGAAACAGCTCGAACGCGCCGGTCAGCGCGCTGGATGACGAGGGGGAGATCATCGCGCCTCTGCCGTCACGCAAAATACCGGTCGAGGAAGCAGCGATAGATGGCGGTGAGCGTGACGAGATCTTCGACGGCGACACGCTCGTCGACCTGATGCATCGTCTGCCCGACGAGGCCGAACTCGACCACCGGGCAATAGTCCTTGATGAAACGGGCATCCGAGGTGCCGCCGCTGGTCGAGAGTTCGGGGCGACGACCGGTCGACCGTTCGACCGCGTCCGACAGCGTGCCGATCAGCGTCTCCGAGTGGGTCAGGAAGGACTCGCTGCCGCCCGGCTCGAGGTCGAGCTCGAATTCGATGGCGCCGCGCGCCGCCTCCTCCAGCCGGCTTATCAGCCAGGCTTCCAGCGTGTCGCGCGTCCATTGGTCGTTGAAGCGGATGTTGAAGCGCGCCTTGGCCTCGGCGGGGATGACGTTCCAGGCCTTGTTGTCGACGCTGAGGCCGACGAATTCCAGGTTGGAGGCATCGAAGCGCTCGCTGCCGGCATCGAGCGCCTCGGCGGTCAGCCGGCGGATCAGCGTCGTCAGCTGCGGGATCGGGTTTACCGCCAGATGCGGATAGGCGACGTGGCCCTGCCGGCCCTGGACGATGATCGTGCCGGAAAGGCTGCCGCGCCGGCCGACCTTGATCGCGTCGCCGAGCGCCTGCGGGTTGGTCGGCTCGCCGACGATCGCGGCGTCGAACCGGTGTCCCTTCTTCGCCGCCCAGTCGAGCAGCTTGACCGTGCCGTTGACCGACGGACCTTCCTCGTCGCCGGTGATCAGCAGCGAGATCGTGCCCTGCTTCAGCCCGCCTTCCGACAGGAAGTCGAGCGCGGCGGAAGCGAAGGCGGCGATGCCGCCCTTCATGTCGACGGCGCCGCGGCCGTAGAGCATGCCGTCGGCGATCTCGCCGGAGAAGGGCCCGTGCTGCCAGTGCGCCTCGTCGCCCGGCGGCACGACGTCGGTGTGGCCGGCAAAGACGAAATGCGGCGCGCCGCTGCCGATGGTGGCGAACAGGTTTTCGACGTCCGGCGTGCCGGCTTCGGTGAACACCGGCCGATCGACGGTGAAACCCGCCTCGGTCAGGACGCTTTCGAGATAGGCGAGCGCCCCGCCTTCGGCCGGCGTCACCGACGGGCAGCGGATCAGGTCTTGCAGGATGCGAATGGGATCGCTGGCCATGGCGTTGGGTCCTGCCCGAGCAGTTCGAATATAGGAAATGCCGGCTCGCGAGACGAAGACGCGAGCCGGCCGGGTCTTAATCGCGAAGCAGCTCGTTGACGCTGGTCTTCGAGCGGGTCTTGGCGTCGACCTTCTTGACGATCACGGCGCAATAGAGCGACGGGCCGGGCTGGCCGTTCGGCAGGTTCTTGCCGGGCAGCGAGCCGGAGACGACGACGGAATAGGGCGGCACGCGGCCGATATGGATCTCGCCCGTCTCGCGGTCGACGATCTTGGTCGAGGCGCTGATGAACACGCCCATCGAGATCACCGAGCCCTCGCCGACGATGACGCCCTCGACCACCTCGGAGCGCGCGCCGATGAAGCAATTGTCCTCGATGATGGTCGGGCTCGCCTGCAGCGGCTCCAGCACGCCGCCGATGCCGACGCCGCCGGAAAGATGGACGTTCTTGCCGATCTGGGCGCAGGAGCCGACGGTTGCCCAGGTGTCGACCATGGTGCCACTGTCGACATAGGCGCCGAGATTGACGAAGGACGGCATCAGCACGACGCTCGGCGCGATGAAGGCGGAGCGGCGCACGACCGCGCCCGGCACGGCGCGGAAGCCGGCCTTGGTGAATTCGTCGGCGCCCCAGCCCTCGAACTTGGTCGGCACCTTGTCCCACCAGGTCGAGCCGTTCGGCGCGCCCGGAATCGGGCCCATGTCGTTCAGGCGGAAGGAGAGAAGGACGGCCTTCTTCAGCCAGTCATTGACGACCCAGTCGCCGTCGATCTTCTCGGCGACGCGCGCCTCGCCGCGGTCGAGCAGGCCAAGCGTGGTCTCGACGGTCGAGCGGACGGCGCCCTGGGTGGCGGGGCCGATATTCGCGCGATCCTCGAAAGCGGCTTCGACGGTGGACTTCAGGGCGGCGAGGTCGTGCGTGGTCATCTTTTTTCCTTGGAGCGGACATCCCCCGGCGCGGAGGCCGCCGGATAGGTTCGGCCGGGACGATATCGGCCAATCGGGGGAAGTCAACGCGCAAGGCGCGGAGAGGGCGGTTTTGCGCCGCTCGTGCGTTCGGTTTGCCGGCGTCTGCCCGCCCCGATGGCCAGTCGGCCATTCCGGGGCGGGGTGGGAGCGGGGAGGTGGGGGAGAGACGTCCCCGCCGGCAGGGGCGGCCGGCGGGGACGGATTGTCAGAACTGCAGCGTGACGCCGCCGACGATGGTGCGCCCGCGGCCGCTCTGCACGGTCGAGTCGCCCGACACGGCCGGGCTATAGGCGACGTCGGTCAGGTTCTCGACATTGACGAAGGCGGTTGCATGCTCGTTCGCCTTGTAGGAGGCGTAGAGGTCGTAGAGCGTGTAGGCCTCCTTCTCGGCCGTTGCGCCGAGACCCGTGGCATAGCGGCTGCCGCCGACATGGTTCATCTTGCCGCCGATGGTCAGCGCCTTGTCGAACAGGCGGATGCCGATATCGACCGTTGAATAGTCTTCCGGCAGGAAGGTCGAGTCGCCATTGCCGATGCCGGCGCCCCAGCCCACGGGCTGGTTCATGTCCGAGAAGGTCATGCCGAGGTTCACATAGGCGAAGCCGGCATCGTAGCCGCCCTCGATCTCGACGCCGCGCGAATGGGTCGTGCCCGGCACGTTGACCCAGATCGCCCGCTGGTAGGGGTCGCCCGGCAGGGTCAGCAGGTCGTTGACGATGTAGTTGTCGATCGCCATGTCGAAATAATTGACCTTGAGGCGCAGCGCGTCGTTGGCCAAGAGCAGGTCGTTCTTCAGCACGTTGGCGCCGAACTCCCAGCCCTTGCTGGTTTCGGGCTCCAGGTAGAAGTTCGAATACTGGCCGCCGCCGATGCCGGCGCCGATCGGCACCAGGGCCCAGAGCGCCTCGCGCGCCGATGGCGGGCGATAGGTGTGGGCATAGGTGACATAGGGCTGCAGCCAGTCGAGCGGCTTGGCCGACAGCGTGATCTTCGGGTTGAGCGAGTTGCCGTCGCGCGAGACGTCGACGTCGCCGCCGGTATCCGGGCAGAAGCCGACGCCGGCCGTGCACGGGCTCTGGTGGCCGGACAGCGTCCAGTAGTCGTAGTTGAGGCCGCCGTTCAGGTCGAACATGCCCCAGTTCAAACCGATATCGGTGAAGGCGCGCGCCTTCTCCATCTTTCCGGGCGGGTTGGCGCCGCGGTACTGGTTCACCGTGTAGTCGTCCGACGTATAGGCGGCGCCGTAGTTCCAGCTGACGCCGATCGTGTCGGTTAGGTTGAAGCGGCTGGTGTTGGCGATGTCGAAGCCGAGCCCGACCGCCTCGGTCTCGCGGTAGCGATAGGAGCCGCCGACCGTCGGATCGTAGGACATGTCGGTCTTGTTGTAGAAGGCGTTGAGCTTGAGGTCGATCCAGGGATTGTCCGGGTCGTAGTGGTAGTTCGCCGTGTAGGTGGCGTTCTTGACGCCCCAGTCATAGCCCGAGACGATGAAGGCGTTGTCGTACCAGCGGCCGCCCAGCTTCAGGTCGTGCTCGCCATTCGGCTCGTAGTGCAGCTTGACCAGGCCCGAAGTCGGCGAGTTGCTGGCGTCGGGCGTGTTCATGATGCCGTTGTCGCCGCGCCGGTAGTTCTCGTGCTCGCTGTAGCTGAGCGCGCCCATGATGCTGGCCGTGCCGAACTGCGGCAGCGAGGCCTTGGCGCCGCCGGCGATCATGCTGGAGAAGCCGAAGCCGTTGCTGCCGGTCTTGAGCCGGGTCATCACGCCGACATTCTGGCCGTCGAGGACGACGTCCTCGAAGTCGATGGTGCGGAAATTGACCGCGCCCGCCAGCGCCCCCATGCCGTTGGCGCCGTTGACCGCGCCGCGCTCGACGCCGATGCCCGCCAGCAGGATCGTGTCCATGTAGAGCAGTTCGCCGCCGGTCGAGGCGTGGCCGTTGGTGTTGCGGAACGTCTGTGGCACCCCGTCGATCATCGTCTTGACGCGGCCGTCCGACTCGAAGCCGCGGATGTTGACGGCGACGCCCGGCTGGCTGGAGGTGATGCGGGTGAAGGTGCCGGGGATCGAGCGGATGATGGCGTTGGCGTCGCCGCCGAACTTCTCCTGCACGACATTGCCGTCGACGACGCTGACGCCACCGGGCGTCATGTAGGGCGCGTCCATCACCGAGCCGGCGGTGACGGTGATCGGCTCGAGAACGGTGACCTTCTGCGCGTCGGCCTTCTTCCTGGCCTCGGCTTCTTCTTCGCTTGTAGCGGCCGGCGACGTCACCGCGGCGCTCTGGGCGTGCGCAGTCGTCGTCAAGATTGTCAAAGATGTTGCAAGGATCGTCGTGGACAACAACAAGTGCGCCACACTCACGGCGTGAGGGTGCAATAGAGCCTCCTGCGATAAATTGGGGAGACCAGTCGCTGGCTTGTTGTCTTGCAATCGCTGGCTGCTGGCAGGTCGGGGCTTGCTTAGTGCCTCGATTTGCGCGGTGTCAACGAAATGGCAAAATTATGATCTATTATCGTTCAAATATAGAATCGAATATTAGAGATGTTCTTAGTCTAGTTTGGAGGAAGGTTGACGTCGGGACGGGCTTGGAGCTGACGCAGCGTTCGCCATGATGCGCGCGGGATCGCCATGCGGGCGAGTTGCGCGGCGATGCCAGGAAGAGGCCGGCCGGCGCTGGCGGCGCGGCCGGGCGAAATGCGGTGAAAGCGGGGCGGCGTGACTTTCCTGCCACGCTCATGCTGCGGCCGAGGCGCTAGCCGAGCGGCCCGAGTCGGGCGAGGAACGCGCCGAGATCATCGGTCAGATGATCGATATGCGCCGCGTTGGCGCTGGTCTCCCACGCCTCCAGCGGCACGTCGCTGGTGCCGCGCGGCACGACGAGGACGGTCGCCATGCCGAGGGACTTCGGCACTTCGAGATTGCGCGGCAGGTCCTCGAACATCACCGCCGTGGCGGGGTCGATGCCGTTCTGGCCGAGGAAGCGGGCATAGGTGTCCGGATTCGGCTTCGGAAGGAAGTCGGCCCGGATGATGTCGAAGATGTCGTCGAACGGCTTGTCGAAACCGATCCGCGCCAGGATCCGCTCCGCATGGCTGAGCGAGCCGTTGGTCAGGATGAAGCGTCGGCCGGGCAGCCGCTCGATTGCGGCGACGAGTTCCGGATCCGGGTCGAGCGGCGAATGGTCGATGTCGTGCACGAAGTCGAGAAAGGCGTCGGGCGCTATGCCGTGCTCGACGATCAGCCCGCGCAGCGTGGTGCCGTGGCGACGGTAATAGTCGCGCCGGACCTCGACCGCCTCTTCGGGCGTGATCGACAGGAACTGCTGCAGATAGAGCTGGATGCGGTCGCCGACCTGCCGGAACAGGCCGGTGTGGCTCGAATAGAGCGTGTCGTCGAGGTCGAACACCCAGGCGCGGATGTCGGCGAACCGGGCGAGCGCCGGATCCGCCGACATTGGGCTTCCGCTCATTTCCGGCTCAGCGCTTGATCAGCGTGCCGGCGCCGCGCTCGGTGAAGAGCTCGAGCAGGACGGCGTGCGGCGTCTTGCCGTCGAGGATGACGACGCCCTCGACGCCGCGGTCGAGAGCCTCGATGCACGTCTCGACCTTGGGGATCATGCCGCCCGAGATCGTGCCGTCGGCGATCATGGCGCGCGCCTCGGCGACCGTGAGTTCCTTGATCAGCTGCTTGTTGCGGTCGAGAACGCCGGGGACGTCGGTCAGGAACAGCAGGCGGCTGGCGCCGAGCGCGCCGGCGATGGCGCCGGCGAAGGTGTCGGCGTTGACGTTGTAGGTCTCGCCGTCCTCGCCCGCGCAGACGGGTGCCAGGACCGGGATGATTTCCGACTTCGCCAGCACTTCCAGCACCTCGGTGCGGACGCGGGTCGGCTCGCCGACGAAGCCGAGGTCGACGACCTTCTCGATGTTGGAGTCGGGGTCGACGACCTTGCGCGTCAGGCGCTTGACCGTGACCATGTTGCCGTCCTTGCCGGTCAGGCCGATGGCGCGGCCGCCCGCCTCGGTGATCGTCTGCACGATCTCCTTGTTGATCGAGCCGGCGAGGACCATCTCGACGACCTCGACGGTCGGCTTGTCGGTGATGCGCATGCCGGCCGCCCATTCGGACTTGATGCCGAGGCGGTTCAGCATGGCGTTGATCTGGGGGCCGCCGCCATGGACGACGACGGGATTGATGCCCGCGAGCTTCAGGAGCGTGATGTCCTCGGCGAAGGCCTTGCCGAGCTCTTCCGAGCCCATGGCATTGCCGCCGAACTTGACCACCACCGTCTTCTCGTCATAGCGCAGCATGTAGGGCAGCGCAGTGGCGATCAGTCGCGCGGTCAGCACCGGATCCGTGCTGTCCTCTACCCGCATATCCATCCTCAAATCTCCGCTCCGCTAAAGGCAGCGCTCTATAGCGATTTTGAGATGGCGGAACAATGACGGTGACGCGTCCGCCGCCCCGCTTTCGTCAGCTCGCCAGCTGGGCGATCTCGGCGCGCAGCAGGTCCATGCCCTCGCCGGTCTCGGATGAGGTGGCGATGACGGTCGGATAAGCGGCCGGACGTCGGGCGATCGCCGACTCAGTCGCCGCCTTGACCTTGGCGAGTTCGCCGGTCTTCAGCTTGTCCACCTTGGTGAGGACGATCTGGTAGGAGACCGCCGTCTCGTCCAGGAGATCGAGCGTCAGCTTGTCGTTCGCCTTGATGCCGTGGCGCGAATCGATCAGCACGTAGACGCGGCGCAGGCTGACGCGGCCGCGCAGATAGTCGCGGATCATCCGGTTCCAGGCGTCGACGAGCTTCTTCGGCGCCTCGGCATAGCCATAGCCCGGCATGTCGACGATCGACAGGCCGCTGCCGGAGGTGAAGAAGTTCAGCTCCTGCGTGCGGCCCGGCGTGTTCGACGTGCGCGCCAGGCCGATGCGGTTGGTCAGCGCGTTGATCAGCGACGACTTGCCGACATTCGAGCGGCCTGCGAAGGCGATCTCGGCGACGTCGATCGGCGGCAGGTGCCCGATCGTGGGCACGCTCATCACGAAGTCCCACGCCTTGGCGAAGAACAGGCGGCCGCTTTCGATGCGGTCGATCTCTTCCGGGTCGATTTCCGGCATCAGCTCTTGGCCTTGGTTGGCACGGAGGTCTTGTCGCCGCCGTCCTTGGGCTTCTTCTTGAAGGTGGCCATGATGTTGCCGAGCAGGTTCACGTCGACGCCCTGGCGCCGCATGATTACCCACTGCTGGGCGATCGACAGCGTGTTGTTCCAGGCCCAGTAGATCACGAGGCCGGCCGGGAACGTGCCGAGCATGAAGGTGAAGATCACCGGCATCCAGTTGAAGATCACCTGCTGAGCCGGGTCGGCCGGGGCCGGGTTCAGGCGCATCTGCACCCACATGGTGAGACCCATGATCAGCGGCCAGATGCCGATCATCAGCATGTGCGGCGGCGTCCAGGGGATCAGGCCGAACAGGTTGAAGATCGTCGTCGGATCGGGCGCGGACAGGTCCTGGATCCAGCCGAAGAACGGCGCGTGCCGCATCTCGATGGTGACGAAGATCACCTTGTAGAGCGAGAAGAAGACGGGGATCTGGATCAGCACGGGCCAGCAGCCGGCGAGCGGATTGATCTTTTCCTTCTTGTAGAGCGCCATCAGCTCCTGCTGCTGCTTCACCTTGTCGTCGGCGAAGCGCTCGCGGATGGCCTGCATCTCCGGCTGCACCTTCTTCATCGCGCTCATCGACTTGTACGACTTGTTGGCGAGCGGGAAGAACACGGCCTTGACGATGACGGTGACGAGCAGGATCGCCACGCCGAAATTGCCGAACAGCCTGAAGAAATAGTCCATCAGGAAGAACAGCGGCTTGGTGAAGAAATAGAACATGCCCCAGTCGATCAGCAGGTCGAAGCGGTCGATCTTGAGGTTGTTCTGGTAGTCCTGGATCACCGACACCTGCTTGGCGCCGGCGAACAGCAGGCCCTCGGCCGAGGCGCTGCCGCCGGCGGGGACCGTGACGGCCTTGCTCTTGAAGTCGGTCTGGTAGAGCGGCGTCTGGCCGTCGACGAAGCTGAACGAGGCGTCGAACGACTTGGTGTCGCGCGGCACGACGGCGGCGGCCCAGTACTTGTCGGTGATGCCGAGCCAGCCGGTCTCGATGTTCTGGAAGGATTCGGAGCCGGCCTTGCGCAGGTTCTTGTAGGTGATCTCCTGCAGGCCCTTTTCGCCGAGCACGCCGAGCGGGCCTTCATGCAGGATGTAGTATCCGGCAACCGTCGGTTCGCCGAGGCGCACGACGCGGCCATAGGGCGACAGGCTGACGGCCTCGCCGGTGGCGTTCGCCACCTCGTCCTTGACGGTGAACATGAAGCGCGGGTCGATCGAGATCGTGCGCTTGAAGGTCAGGCCGGCGCCATTGTCCCAGGTCAGCACGACGGGGGTGGTGTCGGTCAGCTTGGCGTCGGGCTCGGCCTTCCAGAGCGTGTCCGGGCCGGGAGCGGCGACGCCGGCGGGTGCGACCCAGCCGAATTCGGAAAAATAGCCGTTCGGCGCGCCGGAGGGCGACAGCAGAACGATCGTCGGGCTGTTCGGATTGACCGTCTCGCGGAAGCCGTCGAGATGCAGGTCGTCGAAGCGGGCGCCCTTCAGGTTGATCGAGCCGGTCACCGAGGCGGTGTTGATCGGCACGCGCGGGTTGGCGGCGAGCGCCTGGTCGCGGGTCATGACCGCAGGTTGTGCCGCCGTGGTGGGGGCGGCGCCGGTCGTTGTCGCCGCGCCTTCCGTGCCGGCCGCGGTCGACGTCGCGGCGCCCGTGGTCTGCGTGGCCGTGCTGGTCTGGGCGGCGTGCTGGCGCGCCTGGTCGACCTTCGGGCCCGCGACGAAATACTGCCATCCGAAGACGACCGCCACCGACAGGACGACGGCTAGGATCAGATTGCGGTTATCGGTCATCGTTCACGTCTTTCGGGTGAGTCGCTTGGCCCGGCTGCCGGGCCGTTTCCTTGCCGCGCGCTTTCGGGCGCGAAGCCGGCGTCGGGCGCTGCAGCGCGTCGAAGCCGGAGATAAGGTCGGCAACGAGAAGTTCGAAGGGCTGCGACAGAGCGGCGCGGCGGCCGACCAGGACATAGTCGGTGCCGACGGCGGCATGTTCGCCGCCCGCGATGCGGATCGCCTCGCGCAGGCGCCGGCGGATCCGGTTGCGCTCGGGCGAATTGCCCATCTTCTTCGTGACCGTGTAGCCGATGCGCGCCGGCCGATCGGCCTCCTCGGCGCGCGGGCTGCGTTTCTGCAAAACAAAACCGCGCCGGGAGGCGCGGGGCCCACCGGCGACGGCAAGAAATTCGGCGCGTTTCTTGAGACGATCCATGGTCTTCATGTGATCCATGGGAGGCCTTTCCGGGCGCCGGCCGGCTGTTCGACCGCCTGATTAGGCAGTGAGCTTCTTGCGGCCCTGCGCGCGGCGAGCCGCGATGACCTTGCGGCCGCCGACGGTGGCCATGCGGGAACGGAAGCCGTGGCGGCGGGCGCGAACGAGCTTGCTAGGTTGATAGGTGCGCTTCATGCGTCGTCACCGCTTGGGGCGGCCCCTCGAATTCAGAGTTTGTCATCGGATGAGCGAGCCGTCCCGGCGGTTTGGCGCCGCGGCCACGGCCGAAGCCATGACACGACAGGAAGCGTGCTCTCGTGAGCCCGGCTTATACGGAGAAGGTCCAGCCAAGTCAACGCGAGTCCGGCGCGCCGCGTAGAGAAGGCGTTGGCGGCCACCCAATGCCATGAATAACGCGAAATTCCGTGGTCCACGGCGATTCCGACGTGAATTTGACGCGGTCCACCCGCCCGAGTCATCATAGAGGGGTCGTCGGCCCGAGATGGGAGCGCCGATTGAATGACGCCAAAGTGACGGATCTCAACGCGAGCCCCTTGCAATCCGGTTTAGTCGCGCAGGTCCCCTTGCCGGATGTCGCTCCTGCGCGGCCACGGCGTCATGCCTTCGGCCTGTCGATCAAGCTCATTCTCCTGACGATCGTCTTTGTCATGGTCAGCGAAGTGGCGGCCTTCGTGCCGTCCGTCTCGAGCTATCGCGTCCGCTTCCTGGAAGAGAAGCTGGCGACCGCGCAGGCCGCCGCCGTGCTGCTCGGCTCCGCCGCCTGGGATAATGTGCCGCGCACCGTCCAGGACGAGCTGCTTGCGACCGTTGGCGCCACCGCCATCGTGCTGCGCACCGGCAAGGCGAGCCGGCTGCTCGCCGCCGTTGAGATGCCGCCATCCGTCGACGAGGTGGCGGACCTGCGCGATACCTCGCTCTGGCGCTCCGCCCAGGCCGCCTTCACCACGCTCACCGCCTGGACGCCGCGCACCCTGCGTGTCATCGGCGCGGACCGGGACGGCAAGAGCCTGGAGCTCGTGATCAGCGACCGGCCGCTGCGGGCGGCGATGATGCGTTTCGCCGCCAATATCCTGATCCTGTCGGCGGTGATCTCGATCCTCACGGCCGTGCTGATCTATATCAGCCTGCAGCGCCTGCTGATCCGGCCGATGCGCCAGCTGGCGCAGGCCATGGTGCGCTATTCGGAGGATCCGGAGGACAAGTCCCGCATCATCGAGCCGAGCGGCCGCTCCGACGAGATCGGCATCGCCGAGGACAAGCTCGCCGCCATGCAGAACCACCTGACCGAATCGCTGGCGCAGAAGCGACATCTCGCCGATCTCGGTCTCGCCGTGTCCAAGGTCAACCACGACCTGCGCAACCTGCTCGCCTCGGCGCAGCTCTTTTCCGATCGCATCGCGGCCTTGCCGGACCCGGCGGTGCAGCGCTTCGCGCCGAAGCTGATCGCCACGCTCGGCCGCGCCATCGACTATTGCCAGACGACGCTCGCCTATGGCCGGGCGCGCGAGCGCGAGCCGCAGCGCCGCCTCGTCGATCTCGGCCGGATCTGTCGCGAGGTCGCCGACGTGCTCGGGCTCGACCATCACGCGACCATCGTCTTCGACAGCCGGATCGAGGCGGGCTTCGAGGTGGACGCCGACCCGGACCAGCTGTTCCGCGTCCTGCTCAATCTCTGCCGCAATGCCGTGCAGGCGATGGACGGCGAGGCCGACCCGGCCGTCGTGCGCCGCCTGTTCGTCGAGGGGCGGCGCGAGGGCGGCGTCGTCGTCATCCGTATTTGCGATACCGGCCCTGGCGTCTCGGCCAAGGCGCGCCAGCATCTGTTCCAGGCCTTCCAGGGCGGCGTCCGCCCCGGCGGCGCCGGCCTCGGCCTCGCCATCGCGGCCGAGATCGTGCGCGCCCATGGCGGCACCATCGCCCTGGTCGACCAGAGCGCGCCGGGCGCGGCCTTCGAGATCACGCTGCCGGACCGGCCGATCGACTTCGATCTCGCCGCGCGCGCCCGCGTCGGCTAGCGCGGCTTCCGGCGGACGACGCAGCTCGGGCAAAGCCGCCCGCGCCGCGCGGCACTGCCTCGGGTTTTTAGGTGGGATAGAAAATTCTCCACAGCCTCGTCCAACTCGGCGCTTGCAATCGGCGAAGTGAGGCTGTAGCAATCCCCTCGTCGACGACCTGAGGGTCGGCGCGGCGCCCGGGAGTGTTGCTTCAGGGTGGTGCAAATCGACAGGCGCCCGTAGCTCAGCTGGATAGAGCACCAGACTACGAATCTGGGGGTCAGGAGTTCGAATCTCTTCGGGCGCGCCATCTTTTCAATGACTTAGCCGAAGTTTCCTGTAACGCGTTCCCCACGCGTTCCCCATTACACGTTCCCCACGCGTTCCCGGTGCTCCTTTCTCTTCGTCGCGACGCGGCGTGAGGCTTCCAGTTCGCCGCGATCGTAGACGCGTGACGTGACGGTCGCGTCGGTATGGGCGGCATGCTTCGACACATCTTCCACGGCCGCGCCCGCATCCCGTCCTTCGGTGATGCCGCCTGCGCGGCTGTCCCTGTTCCAGACTTCCTTTGGCACGCCGGCCGCCGTCGCGATCTTGCGCCAGCGCTTGCTGTACTCCTTTTCGGAGTAGGGCAGCCCTGAGCGTTCGTCGATGATCATCGGCCCGATGCGGTCCGCCGGCTTCACCCTGGCGATCTCGGCCGAGATGAGCGGATAGAGCGTCGTGTCGATCTTCATCTCGCGGCCGGGCTTCGATGTCGCGAAGTCGATGAGACCTTCGCTATCGAGATATACGTAACTGTCGCTTTGTTACATTTCCTGTCATCTTCTGACGTGGCGATGTCATGCAAATTTGTGCGTCTGGTCGCATACATAGTTTCGATTTAGCCCTCCTGTTTCGAAGGCGGGTACGCTCGACCTATGTGTCTCCGGAAGGCCGGGGAGCGAGCGGCAGGGACAGGCAGAATGTCGATCCGCTTCCGTCGCTGGCGGTCAGCGCCAATTCTCCGCCGTGCTGCCGCGCGATTTCCCTCGATATGTAGAGTCCCAGGCCGGAGCCCTTGGTCCGGTGGCCGGCGGCTCGGTAGTACTTCAGGAATATGAATTCGCGGTGCTCCGGCAGGACGCCCATGCCCTGATCTGTCACGCTCACCAGCACGAAGCCGCTCTCGGTCGACAGGCGAACTATCACCGGGCTGGGAGGCGTCGAATATTTGAGCGCATTCTGGACAAGGTTCTGCAGCGCGATTTCCAGCAGGTAGCGGTCGCCGTTCACCAGGGCTGGCTCGCCGGCAAAGAAGCTGACCCGACCGGCGGCATCGTCATCCAGTCCCGTCTGCGCGATCCGCAGGATCTCGTTGATATCGAATGTTTCGACGATCGCGTTGGGCGTCTCCGCGGCGTCAAGCCGGTCGCCGGCCAGGACGTTTTCGATCAGCAGGGTCATTCGCTTGACGGTCTGTCGGATCCTCGAGCTTCGGGTCTTGACGTCATCGGCGCCTTCGGGCGCGGAAAGCGACAGGTTGTCGGCGGCTGCTGCAATGACGGCGAGGGGGCCGCGAAACTCGTGCGAGACGACCGCCAGGAAGTCCCGCTGCTGGGAAAGCGCTTCGTTGACGGAGTCCAGGGATTGCCGGAGCCTGGTTTCCAGGACGTGACGCCGATCCACTTCTTCCTTGAGCGATGCGTTCGCGTCCGACAGCTCCGATGTTCGCTCGCGTACCTTGATCGTCAGGTCGCGTTCTGCCGCCTGGGAGATCGCCAGGACGCGATCCTGTTCCGCGCGCGCACGGCGCTCGCCCAACTGTGCAGCAATACGGCCACACAGAAGGATGAGGGCGAGGCCGAAGCCCGCCACCAGTCCCGTGGTCACGAGATGCTGCGTGCGCATGGGGGCCAGTTCGTCCAGCGCGGCCAGAATCAGCAATTGATATGGCGTATTGGTCAGGGGCTGGCTGCGCAGAAGATAAGGGTTGCCTTCGATCGACCATTGGTCCCCCTGGCCCGCGTCGGCCAGCGCGCGTATGGCCATCGGCTCGCCCAGTTCCTCCCCGCCGTCGGGGGGCTCGATGCTGTCGGGCGGCAGCAACGCCGCCACGTTGCGCAGCATGAAGGGTTCGGATGTGGTGGTGATGACGCGCCCTTGGCGGTTTACGACCAGAGCAATGTGTCGTCCCGTGAGGTAGTGGGCTACGTCGGGTGCGTCGAATTTCACAGTGACCGAGCCCAGCGGAATACCGTTTGCGTCGTCGACGCGGCTGGCCACGAAATAGGATGGGGTCTTGTTGATGCGGGCAATGCCGAACGATGCGCCCTTGCCGTAACGCAGCGCGTCCATGAGGTAAGGGCGACCGGTGTAGATCATGCCGACGATGCTCTCCGGTTCGGCCCAGTTGCTGGCCGTCACCGTGTCGTCGGACATGTTGTTCATGTAGATGCGGGCATAGCGAAGATCGCCTGCCAGCGCATTCATGAAGTCGCCGACCTGCCGAACCAGCGGGTCGCGGGTGAACTGGGCAGCCCGCTGCTGGCGTGTCAGTTCGGCAGCGCCGGGTAGATCGGTGCGGTAGCGGGTCGCGAGTTCGATCACCTGACCCTGGCTCGCCACCATGTTCGAGACGCTGACCATTTCGGTGAACAGCCGGTCCATCACGCGTGCGGTGGTGATGGCCTCGTATTCGGCGCTGGCGGTCAGGCTGCCAAGCTGAGCCGTCATCGTGCGCTGCGACATCCACAAACCCGCGACGGCCACCAGTACCAGCCAGGTCAGGGCTGCACTCAACGTTAGTCGGTGAACGAGCGGCAGCATCTTCCGATTGCGTCGTGGCTGAGCCGGGCTCTCTTCCCCCGCAGTAGGAATGCTCTGGCCCGAAGCGGCTTGATCCGGCCTCGTGCTTGTCATGGATAGGCTCTCATCCTTTCCGCGCCCATGGATTGCGAGGTGCCAGATACCGCTGTGGGCCGGCCGGGCTTGGGTCTAGGGCCGATTGTCTGAAACGCCTGTTCTCTTGGCTGCGCAAATGGGTCAGGCCCCGTTTGGGCAGACGCCGGCGATGCCAAGGGTCCATCAAGCCTCATTTCACCGTCTCATGCTCCCCAGCCATCCGCTTTCACTAAACAGAGTTCTCTTCTTCGGTGTCGGCAATCAAGTTCTTCGTTTGCCTAGACAGAGCGAATTTAGGGCGTTGTTGCGCAAATTCTCATCAAGTGAAAGCAAGTGTCAGTAACTGACAGTCTCTGAAATTGTCGCAAATCAAACGAGCCATTACGCAGGAGATCGTTAACGGTATCGATCAAACCGACATCAATTCCAATCTGGCTGGCGCGTATCGCGGGACCGATCTGGGCAGGATTGAGGGCCGGCGGAGTTAGCGTGGATTGAACATGCGGCGAAAACCCTGAGTTCTATTCAGCCCCGGGGGATAATGGAATGAAACCAGATCGGAATAGACTGCTTATAAGTTGCTCGGTTCTTGCCCTTACCGCCGTCTTCGGCAGTGGGCTCGCCCGAGCCGCAGACCTCGCTGAAGGTCAAGGCTATGTGGAGCAGTCCAGCCAGCCCCGCGGTCGGGCGATCCCCGGGGCGATGGCTCGGACGCCCAGCAATGACCAGCTTTACAGGATGATCCTGGACCTCCAGCAGGGTCAGCGTCGCCTGGAGGGTGAACTGATGGCGGCCCGCGCCGAAACGGCCAGGGCCCAGGCCGAGCTCGCCGAGGTCCGGTCTGCATCGACCGCCATTCAGGGGCAGATCTCCGCACAGGCGGCCGGAAGCCGGATGATGGTGGACTATGGCGGCGAGGCGCCGCCCAGCCGCCTCGCGGTGGCAGCTCCCAACTTCCGCATCGGCGGTGGCGGCGGCAATGGCCGCTACGAAGGCTATGGCTATACGGAGGGGTCGCTGGCCATACCGCTCGGCGAGCGCGGAGGGGTCCAGCTCGATGCGCTGGGCGGCATTTCGCAGGAGAACGGCTTTGCCGGCTCCGCCGTGCATCTGTTCACGCGCGATCCCGAAAAGGGAGCGGTCGGCGCCTATGCCAGCTACCTCTATGGCAACGGCTCGTATCAGGACGGCGATAGCTTCGAACAGGGAGTCTCGCAGGCGAAGGTCGGCGTCGAGGGCCAGCTCTATCTCGACCGCTTCACCCTGGAGGGTCTCGCCGGCGTCAACTGGGATTCGCTGGACGACAATGCCGGCCTGTTCGCCGAGGGGCGAGCCAGCTGGTATGCGACCGACAACTTCAAGGTCAATGCCGGCCTGCGCTACGCCGATGCGTTTGGCAGCGACAGGACCGAGGTCGTCGGCGGGGCGGAATACCTGACCCAGTTCTCGACCGGTACCGCCGCGTCGATCTTCGGCGATGTCGCGTTCGACGTCGGCGGCAATGACGGCGGGGGCAATGACGTGACCGCCATGGGCGGACTTCGCTTCCACTTCGGAACGGGCAACAAGTCCCTCATCCGGCGCGATCGCGAGGATTACCTGCCGACCTATCTCGGTCGCGACGCGGGCGATCTGCCGCGTTCGGTCAATGTCGTCGGCCAGCCGGGCGCACCAGGTGCGCCTGGCAGCGATGGAGCCACGGGACCTACCGGGCCCGCTGGGCCTACAGGCCCCACGGGGCCCGCTGGCCCTACCGGCCCCACGGGCCCGGCAGGGCCGTCCGGATCGGACGGTCTGCCCGGCACGCCAGGAAAGGATGGCCTGCCCGGTACGCCCGGATCGGACGGCTTGCCGGGAACTCCGGGAGCAAACGGCCAGCCGGGAAGTCCAGGCAAGGATGGCCTGCCCGGTGTTCCGGGTGCACCGGGAGATCCCGGGCCGGAAGGGCCGACGGGCCCGCCCGGCGCCCCCGGTGCCTCCGGCTGATCCACGACATCGTCCGTCGGAACCCATCGCGGCAGCTTGCCGCGATGGTCGTTTCCAGGGCGTGAAAAGGCAGGAATTCCCAGGATGGGTGTGTTGCGGGCATCATGCAACGCTTGCTCATCCCGCTGCCGATGCGTCAACCTTGCCAGAAGCTGAAATGGCCGGCCAGAAGCATGGCAATGGACACTTCAAGCGCCCACTGTCGCGAGCAGAAGATGGCCCCACCGCGCCTAGAATGCATGATCCAGTCGCCCAATCCGCCGGCTCTCGTGCCGGCTCCCGGCCAGCGCGACTGGATGGATGCCACCAACGAGCATTTCGCCTATCGCTGCACCCCGCTGTCGATCGCCAACGCTTCCGGATGGGAACTCCTCAACCCGCATGAGGTGACGGTCATCTGGACGGGCTACAACAGCACCAGCGATATCATCATCCGCGTGCACGAGCCGGGCGTGACGCACCGCTTCATCTCGTCGACCTTTGGCCATGGCATCGTCACCTTCCATCCCGGCTATGTCTTCCGTACCGATCCGGGCTGGATGGTCTGGGCTCGTGGCGGCCCCAATCGCATCAAGGACGGTATCCATCCGCTCGACGGCCTCGTGGAGACCAACTGGCTTCCATTCAGCTTCACCATGAATTGGAAGTTCACCCGCCCCGGCGCCGTGACCTTCGCCAAGGGGGAGCCGTTCTGCTTCATCACCATGACACCGAGCGTCGCCATCGAAGACGTGCAGCCGGTCATCCTGCCGATGGAGGACGATCCTGATTTCCACCGGGAGCACAAGATCTGGAACAGCGAGCGTCGGCTGTTCAATGCCGGACTTCAGATGCGGGACGAACTGACCGAAGAACAGAAATGGCAGAAGAACTATCTGAAGGGTGTTTCACCCTCGGGCCTCTCGAAAGCGGACGCGAACCACCGAGTGAAGCGGACCCTCAAGGCGCCTGTCCTCGGCCGGCAGTCCCGTGAGCCAGGCCCGACCGAGGATGCTGGCAGCGCACCGGCAGTGGTGCCGGACGAATAGCGTCGGACGACGCGTGCGCCGGCCTCAGGCTGCCGCGGGTGGCCGATCCGCCTCTACCGATTTCCATATCTAAGCACGACCAGAGCTTCGCATTGATGGCCAGCAAAAAGCCCAGATCTAACGACGGCACACCAGCTCCGCTCGTCTACCTCGTTGATGACGACGAGGATTTCCGGGACGAAATGGTGTTTGGCTTATCCAGATTGGGCCTGAACACCCACGGATTCAATGACGCTTCCGAGTTCTACCGGGCCTATGCCGGTAGACCCTGCGATATCGTCATTCTCGATATCGCCCTGGAAGGGGAAGACGGTCTGTCGATTGCAAACCATTTGCGCGCCTCGCAATCGGTCGGGATCGTGATGGCGACGGGCCGGGGAGACATCGAGGACAAGGTACACGGCCTCGAGCAGGGCGCCGA
Source organism: Kaistia nematophila (assembly GCF_026343855.1). Taxonomy (NCBI): domain Bacteria; kingdom Pseudomonadati; phylum Pseudomonadota; class Alphaproteobacteria; order Hyphomicrobiales; family Kaistiaceae; genus Kaistia; species Kaistia nematophila. The sequence goes on from NZ_JAPKNK010000001.1 coordinate 446,324, forward strand.
CGCCTATCTTGTAAAGCCCATCGACGTCCGCGAACTCGCTGCCACGGTCATCGCTCTCCATGCGCGGCTGAACCGGAACGCACTTGCCGCATCGCCGCCAACGCCGAACTGGGCGCTGGTGGAGGCCGGCTGGGTGCTGACCGATGGTCTGGGCCATCGCCTCCGCCTCACCGTCTCGGAGCAGCGCTTTCTGGAGCGCCTGTTCCAGGAGCGCGGGAAAACCGTCGAGCGCCGTGCGCTCGTGGAGGCCCTTGGCGCCGATGTCTATGAATTCAACTATGCACACCTGGACACCATTGCGAGCCGCCTGCGCCGAAGAGCGGAGAAATGCGACATGCGCCTCCCTCTCCATGCCGTGCGTGGGCAGGGTTTTGCTTTTGCCGAGTAAAATGGCCCGCTCCGGTGATGGCCTGCAAGATGTCGTAGCGTAATGTTCGCTGGCAGTCCTTGGTGTCAACGTTAGTTCGAGTGACAGCGAGTGACAGGAGGCGACAGATACTGAAATTGTGAAGAATCGTCTCATTAATTATTTGTAAGGGAGGGGAAGAGTGCGCGATTGGCGCGCTCGAATGAGAAATGCATGCACGAGCATCGCTAGATATGCGGTGATGACTTCGTCGCGTGCAGGCGGGGTTAGTATGGATCGGGTTTTGCTCGACGGACCTGGCAAAGCAGGTCGAACCTACTCAAGCAAGACGTGCCAAGACGTTTGGACCAATGGCGTCTCGCGGGGCGATCCATTCGATCGCTTCACAGCCGATCGCCATGGGTATCGTCGGTCGTCTTCGACCAATCTCATAGTCCTACCACCGAAAAAGCAGCATCGGCAGCGGGCGCAAGGCGGACGAGTTTCTGCATCCGCTCGCCATGCTCGCCGCATCGTCCCCGCCGCGCAGGTCGACTGCCGTGCCCGGGCCCCGGGACGTTTCAACTGTCTCTGATCGGCTCGAGCGCTGGCAAGTCCCGCCTCGATGATCGCCTCCCATGACCTCGAATAGCCATTCGCATCACCAGGAACGAACCATGCGCAACGCAATTCCCACGACATCCGCTGGCGAAACGAGCCGGGACAACGCCTCACGAGAAGCCAGCTGGCGCGCGTTCCTCGTGAGGGGCGGGCGCATGGTCAAGTACAAGGGCATCGTCGGCAGCGTCGCCCCTCATCTGGCCTCGGCCGGACTTGTCGCGCTGGGTGTCGTCGCGTTCTCCGGTTCTGTCGCGAACGCCGGCACGTGCAGCACCTCCGACAACACCAATTTCGAATGCTCGGGCGCGGCGGGCGCACCCGGCACCGACACGCCGATCGTGATCAATAATCCTGGCGCGACGGCGGTGACGACCGATCCGGGCTTCGGGATCGACGCCAGCGGCACGGCCATCACGCTCGTGGGCAGCGGCACTGGCGACGTCTCGTTCACCGACACCAACCAGTCAACGATCATCGGCGGCGGCAATGCTGGTATAGTGGTCGACGGCAGCAACGCGGGCTCGGTCACCATCACGTCCAATGGTACGATCACGGGGCAGGGCGGTGCCGGCATCTATTACACGGGCACCACCAACCAGACCGGGCTGACCTACGACGTCAACGACGTCAACGGATTTGGATACGGCATCAGGATCGACAATTATTACGGCTCGGGCGCGGTCAACATAAAGGCCAACAACGTCCAGTCGGATAACTATGACGGCATCTATGTCGTAGGGGGGTCGAATTCCTCGGACCTGACCATCGAAGTCAATGACGTCCATGGCGGTAACGAGGGCATCCACGCCTATCACTTTGGCTCCGGGACCTTTTCCATCACGGCGAACGATGTTACTTCGGGCACGAACTTCTCGGGTATCACCGCCACGATGGGGGCGAATACCGACGGCCTGACCGTCGACGCCCATGATATCAATGCCGGGGTCTACGGTGTCCTTCTGAATGGCAATTCCGGCACGGGCGACATTTCGGTTACGGCCAACGACATCGAGTCGGGCAGCAACGGCATCCATTTCGACAATGGTCCGCTGACGCACGACTTCACGATTGACGTCAACAAGATCACGTCCACGAACGCCAACGGCATCTACGGCTTCTCCAGCGGCACCGGCGACACCAACATAACGGTGCATGACTCGATCACGGCCGGCACCAACGGCATCTGGATCGATATCGATCCGAGCCTCGCCGCGGGCGCGACGACCATCGATGTCGGCGATATCTACGCCGGCAACGAAGGCATCAATCTCGAAGCGAATGCGAATACGACCGATCTCACGATCAAGGTGAACGACGTTACGTCAGGCGCCAGCGGTATCCGGTTCAACACTTGGGGTTCCGGCGACGTCTCTGTCACTGCCAACGATATCGACTCAGGCTTTGTCGGCATCTGGCTCGACACGGACTGGACCACGAAGGACCTCACCATTGATGTGAACAACATCACGGCCGCTAACGATGGCATCAATGCCGTCCACAGCGGCACCGGCTCTGTCAACGTCACGGTGAGGGGTTCGATCGACTCCGGCGATGACGCCATCGAGCTTGTCCTCGACAACGGCGCCGTCAAGGACGTGAACCTCGACGTCAACAACGCCAAGGGCGCCGACTACGGCATCTATGTCGTCGACGTCTCCGACGCCGTCGGCCCGGGCGATCCCAGCAACGACCTGACCATCGTCACCCGCGGCAACATCAAGGCCGGCACCGGCTGGGGCATCTATACCGATACCGATCCCGGCGTGATGACCAAGATCGATGTCCTTGCTGGCTCGACCGTCAAGGCGGATAGCAACCTTGCCATCTTCAACGCCGACGGCGACAGCATCGTCACCATCTGGGACGCCTCCGAGGCCTCGAACGCCATCGTTGGCCAGATCAATCTCGGTGACGGCGTCGACGTGCTGAACCTGCATGGCGGCTTCTCCGGCATCACCTCGCTTTATGGCGGCAAGACCATCGGCGACACGCTGAATGTCTATGATGCCAACAGCACCTATGATGCCGACGCACTCGGTCCCTGGGACTCGATCCACCTCTATGACACCACGCTGAAGCTCTCGACCGGCACGGATACCGATGTCGGTGCGGCAGTGGACATGTCGAACGGCATCTTCCTGCACAATTCGGTGCTCGATGTCAGCGAGAACCCAGACTACGACTCCTACGGCAACCTCTCGATCGACGCGACCAGCACGTTCTATTCCCGCGGCGACGCGGTCGGGAACGGCGTCCTGATCCTCGGCGGCCTCCACAATGACGGCCTCGTCTCGCTTGCCACGCCGGCCGGTGTCGGCGCTGCCGGCGATACGCTGACGATCGGCGGCCAGTACTCGGGCGATGGCGGCGCGATCCTGATCGACACGGTACTTGGCGATGACACCTCCGTCACCGACCGGCTGTACTTCAATGGCGGCACGGCCGAAGGCACCACAAGCGTCGCGGTGAACAATACCGGCGGACTGGGAGCCCAGACGGTCGAAGGCATCAAGATCATCGACGTTACGGGTACTTCGGACGGCACGTTCTCGCTGGTCGGCGACTACGAGATCGCCGGACAGCAGGCCGTCCTTGGCGGTGCTTACGGCTACACGCTGTGGAAGAACGGCATCTCGACCCCGGATGACGGCGACTGGTACCTGCGTTCGCAGCTCGCTCCGACCGGCTCGAACCCGGGCGGTCTCCTCTACCAGCCCGGCGCGCCGGTGTTCGAGGCCTATGCCGGTGTCCTGCTCGGCCTGAACAGCCTGCCGACCCTGCAGCAGCGCGTCGGCAACCGCTCGTGGAGCGGTGGTCCGGTCGACACAGACTCCAAGCTGGCTCCTGAGCCCCTGTCGGGCATCGAGGGTCGCGGCATCTGGGGTCGCATCGAGGCGGCACACAACTCGATCGATCCGGCCGTCTCGACCACGGGTTCCAGCTATGACTTCGACACGCTGAAGTTCCAGGCCGGCGTCGACTTCGCGGTCCTCGAGAACGAATCCGGCAAGCTGATCGGTGCCGTTACCGGGCATTATGGTCATGCATCGGCCGATATCTCGTCCTCGTTCGGTAATGGCTCGATCAGCACGGACGGCGCGGGCTTCGGCGGCACGCTGACCTGGTACGGCAATAGCGGCTTCTATGTCGACGGTCAGGCGCAGGTGAGCTGGTACGACAGCGATCTCGGCTCGGATGTGCTGGGCAACCTCGCTTCCGGCAATGACGGCACGGGCTATGCCCTGTCGCTGGAGACCGGCAAGCGGATCGGCCTGGACAATGGCCTTTCGCTCACGCCGCAGGCCCAGTTGGTCTATTCCTCCGTCGACTTCGACTCGTTCACGCAGACCTATGGCGGTGAGGACGTTGCCGCGATCTCGTTGCTGAACAACGACAGCCTGCGCGGCCGTCTCGGCATGTCGCTCGACCAGAACAAGTCCTGGCGTGGCGACAACGGTCTGGTGTCGCGTAGCCACGTCTACGGAATCGCCAACCTCTACTACGAGTTCCTCGACGGGACCTCCGTCGATGTCTCCGGCGCGACTCTGGCCAGCCGCTCCGACCGGCTGTGGGGCGGCGTCGGCCTCGGTGGATCCTATGACTGGAATGACGACAAGTACTCGATCTATGGTGAGGGTTCGGTCAACACCAGTCTCGAGAACGTCGCCGACAGCTACGACCTGAAGGGGACTGCCGGCTTCCGCGTCAAGTGGTAGTCGCACGGCGACGCAATACCTGAATAAGACAAGACGCCGGGCGGGCAGGCCGGCGTCTTTTTCGACTCCCGCAGGATGGGAAAAGAAGAACGATGCATGTGCTTTTGGTGATCGGTGGCGGGGCCGTGCTGCTCGGGCTGTTCCTGCTCTTCGGCAGGCTCTGGGGCGGCACGGCGCCGGACTTCGCCCTCGCGGCGAAGCTGTTCATACCGGTCTGGGCGCTGGTCGCTTTGGCCAATCTGTGGGTCGGCGTGACGCGCGCCGGCTATTCGGTGAAGCAGGAGCTGCCGATCCTTGTCATCGTCTTCACGGTGCCGGCGGCGCTTGCCGGTGTCGCGCTCTGGCGTGTCGGGCGGTAGGGAGACGGACGGACATGAGCGGACAGGCCAATCACCATCCCTTGCTGCGCCGGCGCGACGGGCACCATGCGCGCGTGACCTTCGAAGAACTGTTCTTCGATCTCGTCTATGTCTTCGCCGTCACGCAGTTGAGCCACGAACTGCTGCACGATCTGGGCCCGGTCGGCATCCTGCAGACGCTGATCCTCTGGTTCGCGGTCTGGCTCGGCTGGCAATATACCTGCTGGTTCACCAACTGGTTCAATCCCGAGGCGCCGCCCATTCGCGGCGTGCTGTTCGCCACCATGGCGCTGGCCCTGGTGATGGCCTCGGCGCTCGATGGCGCGTTCGGCGATCGCGGCCTGGTGTTCGCGGGCGCCTATGCCGCCATGCAGGTCGGGCGCACCGCCTTCATCCTGTTCTCGCTCGGGCGCGATCATCCGCTCGCCGCCAACTACCGGCGGATGCTCGGCTGGCTGCTGATCGCGGCGTGTTTCTGGATCGCCGGCGGGCTTTCGGAATCCTGGCTGCGCGCCGGCTTCTGGGCCGTGGCGGTTCTCTGCGAATATGTCTCGCCGATGTTCGGCTTCGCCCTGCCGGGCCTCGGCCGCTCCTCGACCCGGGACTGGACGATCGAAGGTGGCCACCTCGCCGAACGCTGCCAGCTCTTCGTCATCGTTGCGCTCGGCGAGACGCTGCTCGCCACCGGCGCCATGCTGGCCGGCGCGGAAGTCTGGGACGTGCCGGTCCTGTCGGCGATGCTCGCGACCTTCATGGGCACGCTTGCCATGTGGTGGCTCTATTTCGGGACGTCGAGCAAGGATGCCACCGATGCCATCACCCATTCCGACGATCCCGGCCGGATCGGCGCCGCCTTCCACTATGTGCATGCCATCCTGATCGCCGGCATCATTGCGACGGCGGTCGGCAACGACCTCGTCATGGCGCATCCGCATGACGAGGTGAAGCTCGCCTACGGCCTGATTCTGTCGCTTGGCCCGGTGCTCTATCTGGCCGGCAGCGCGATCTACAAGAAGGTCGTCTACGGCGCCTTTCCGGTATCGCATGTCGTCGGCGCGATCGTGCTCGTCGCGCTGATCCCCGTCCTGCTCAGCGCCGACCTGCTGGTCGCGGGATGGCTGACCAGCCTCGTCATGCTCGGCACCGGGCTGTGGGAAGGACGCATCCGCCGTGTCCGTTCCCGCTTGGACCAAGAGATTGGTTGAGGCTGCCGGAGCCTGGAGCGGCTGAGCGAGGCGGCGCGTGGGTCCTCACTCGAATTCAAATGCGACCGGGCCAAATGCAGTAGGCCCCATGGTCGAGATCACCCGTCGCACGTTCGTCGAGAGCAGAGGCGTCATCGCCGAAGAGCAGGATTTCGAGTCGCGCGAACTGTCGCTCGATGTGCGCGGCTGGAGCGTTTATCGCGTTCACTCGATGGGCTGATCGGCCAACGACCTGCAAGCAGATCTTGGCAACAAGATGCCGCAGGCGACGATCAAGGCGATCGAGTCGCAACTGCCTCCGCAGCGCCCAGTGCCGCGCCATCGAAGTCCTAAAGCTGCAACTGCAATAGAAAAGGCGGCTCCCGTCGAGAGCCGCCTTCATGCCATTCCCGTCCGCCCGGTTGGGAACGCAATTTAATGAAGTCAATGGCCCAGAGAGCCTACGAATCTGGGGGGCAGGAGTTCGAATCTCTTCGGGCGCGCCATTTCCCTTGTTTGCTTAATGACGTCGTGGCGCCCTTTCGGGCGCTTTTTTCGCTTCGGTCCGGCGATATTTCGGGCGGCTTGGCGGCGGGTCGACGACCGACCTGCCGTAATCCGCGGCCTCTTCGGGAGTTCCGGATCGCGCCGCTTTAGCCCGCCGGCTGGAATTCGCGGGCAATGTCGGCGAGCGTCGTTGCTCCGAACTCCTCGGCCAGCACGGCTTCCGCGCGGCTCATCGCATGGGAGAGTCGGGCATTGACCGCGCGTTCGACGGGGCAGGCCGGATGATCGGCGGATAGCGCCAGCGTGAAGACCGAGGCGTCGGTCAGGGCGCGGTGGACTTCCAGCACCGTCAGGTCCGCGGGCGCGCGCAGCAGTCGCCAGCCGCCGCCGGGACCTCCCTCCGACGAAACGATCCCATGCTGCTTCAGCTTGGCCATCGTGCGACGCACGACGACCGGATTCGTCTTCAGCATCAGCGCGATGGTGTCGGATGTCTCGGTTCCTCCGAGAAGCTGCATGTGGACGAGCACATGCAGCATCCGGGAAAGGCGGCTGTCGCTTCGCAAGGCGGTATCCTCGTCTGTAACTGATCCTGTTACGGATTATTGACTCGTCCGAATGTGTAACTTATGTAGTTTCGCATACGAGGTGTGGCACATGTTGAGACGGACATTTTTGGCCAGTCTGGCCGGGGCGGCTTCTTCGGCTCTGGCGTCGGTTCCCGTCCGCAGCGCCACCGCGAAACCACCCGCCAGGCCGGAGGATAGGATGCAGCATCGGTTTATCGAAGCGAATGGGATCCGGATCAACATCGCGGAGCAAGGCGAGGGGCCGCTGGTCCTGCTGTGCCATGGTTTCCCCGAGACATCGCATGCTTGGCGGCATCAGGTCGCCGCGCTGGCGGCGGCGGGCTTCCACGTCGTGGCGCCGGACATGCGCGGATATGGCGAGACGGACAGTCCCGCCGACCCCGAGGCCTTCACGCTGTTCCATCTCGTCGGTGACATGATCGGCATCCTGGACGCGCTCGGCGCGCCGACGGCGATCATCGCCGGCAATGACTGGGGCGCGAGCGTCGCCTGGCAGGCTGCGCTGATGCGTCCGGACCGCTTCCGCGGCGTCGTGGCGATCGGCGTGCCCATGATGGGACAGCCTCCGGTTCCCCCGACCCGGATCTTCCCGCAGACGGCCGAGGCGCTCTTCTACACGCTGTATTTCCAGGAGCCGGGCGTGGCCGAAGCCGAGTTCGAGCGGGACGTGCCGACGACGCTGCGCAAGCTGCTCTATGCGGCGTCGGGCGACGCGGGGCCGCGCGTGCCCGGCGATGGCACGCCGAACCCGTTCGGCATGGTGTCGCGAAAGGACGGCCTGCTTGCGCCCTTGCCGCTGCCGAATGGCTTGCCGAACTGGCTGACGGAGGCGGATCTGCAGGCCTTCGTCGCCGCCTTTGCCCGAAGCGGCTTCCGGGGCGGCCTCAACTACTATCGCAACCTCGATCGAAACTGGGCGCTGCAGGCGGCCCTGAAGGGCAGGACCGTCGACATTCCCGCGCTCTATGTCGTGGGGGATCGTGATGTCGGGCTGAGCATGCCGGGAATGCGGGACATTATCGCTGCCATGCCCACCCTGGTGCCGGGGCTCGAGCCGCCTCTGTTCCTCGAGGCCTGCGGCCATTGGGCGCCGCAGGAGAGCCCCGAACGGGTAAGCGCCGCGATCATCGAGTTCGCGAGGCGGCACTCGACCTAGGGCCCTGCCGACGGGCGGATGCCGGGCTGCACCGGCGGTTGCGATCGGCCCGGGGTCGATCGCAACGGTCCGTCTCGTCCTGCTCCCCGCCCCGGACGCCGTCACACCTTGCTCAGCGTCCTGAGCTGGCGGGCGCGCTGGGCACGGTAGCTGAACAGGATGAGGGCCAGGAAGGTCATCGCGAACGGGATCGTCTGGATCAGTTCGCCCGGGATCCAGCTGAACAGGTTCGGGATGACGATGGCGAGCGCCTCAAAGATGCCGAACAGCAGCGCCGCGAGCATGGCGCCGATCGGGTGGCGCGCGCCGAGCAGGACCGCGCCGAGCGCGATGAAGCCGCGCCCCGAGGTCATGTCGCGGGTGAAGCCGATATAGTTGAACATCGCCAGCTGTGCGCCGCCGATGCCGGCGAGCGCGCCAGACGCTATCAGGCTCCAGGTGCGGACTTTGTCGACGGGAATGCCGGCCGCCTCGGTCGCGGCCGGATATTCGCCGACGCCGCGCAGCCAGAGCCCGTGCGGCGTGCGGTAGAGGAAGAACCACACCGCAAAGACGGTGAAGACCGCGAGCCAGGACAGGATCGAATGCCCCGAAAGTAGGCTGGTGAGCGTCGGGCCGATCGCGGGAATGGCCGAAAGGAACGACAGGTCGACGGCCGGAACCGCCTTGGAGACGAGGTTGATCGAGGTGCCCTTGTCGCCGCCCGTCGCCTGCGCCAGCGCGAACACCGTGCCGCCGGTGGCGAGGATGTTGACGGCGAAGCCGACCAGGATGATGTCGGCCTTGAAGCGCAGGTGGAACAGCGCCATCAGCGCGCCGAGCAGGGCGCCGGCGCCGACTCCCGCCAGCACCGCGACATACCAGGGCGCATAGACAGAGACGATGACTGCGGTCAGCGCCGCGATCAGCATCATGCCCTCGAGCGCGACGTTGAGCGCGCCGGAGAGATCCGAGATCAGGCCGCCCAGCGTCGCGAAGAGCAGCGGCGTGGTGGTGCGCACGACGGTGACGAAGAAGGCGGCCGAGAAGACCGTCAGCAGGAGCTCGATCACTTGGCGGCCTCCGCGGTGGCGACGGCAGGAGCGGAGCCGCCGGTGAGGCGCGCCAGCAGCTTGCGGCCGGGCAGGGTGAAGGACGACGCCACAAGCAGGATGATGATTGCCTGCACCACCGAGATCATTTCCATCGGCACGTCGGTGCGGATGCCCATCAGCTGAGCGCCCTGGCGGAGATAGCCATAGGCGAGGGCGACGATCGGCACGGCGAGCGGCCGGCTGCGCGCGACGATCGCGATCAGGATGCCCTCGAAGGCGAGGTTGCCGTCAAAATTCTGCGCCAGGTTGCCGAAGGCGCGGCCCTGCACAAAGACGGCCCCCAGGAGGCCGCCAAAGGCGCCGGCGACCGTCATGGCTGACACCATGATGAAGCTGGAGCGGATGCCGGCATATTCGGCGAAGCCTGGATTGTGGCCGACCAGGCGCAGCTTCAGGCCCCAGTTGGTGCGGTAGAGCAGGAACCACACCAAGAGCGTCGCCACCAGGGCGATGACGATGCCGAGGTCGAACCGCGTGCCGGCGATGATGGCGGGAAGGATGGAATTCGGCGGGAACTTCGCCGTCATCAGCTGGCCGGTGCCGGCCGGCGCGAGATGGGCGCGGATCAGATAGTTGACCACCAGGATGGCGATGTAATTGAGCATCAGCGAGGAGACGATCTCGCTGGCGCCGAAGCGCGCCTTGGCATAGCCGGGGATGAAGCCATAGGCGGCACCCGCGAGCATCGCGGCGGCCATGGTGAGCGGAATGGCCAGCGGCGTCGCGCCGATCGGCGACAGCGCGACGAGGGCGGCGAACAGGCCGCCGACATAGACCTGGCCCTGCACGCCCATGGAAAACTGCCGCGCCTGGAAGACGAGGCTGAAGGCGAGGCCCGTCAGCGTCAGCTTGGCGACGTCGTCGATCCAGAGGCCGATCGTGCGGCTCGAGGTCAGCGGCGCGGTCAGCAGCGTGCGGAACGCCTTGGCGGGGTCGGTGGAGGTGGCGAGGATGACCAGCCAGGCGACGAGGAGCGCAATCGCCAGGGCGGTGATCGCGCGTCCCGCTTCGCGGCTGAACGTCGCCAGGCGGGAGGGGGAGGAAGCACTCATTGCAGGGCGGCCCGCATGGTTTCGGGTTCTTGGGACGTGAGGCCGAGCATGTAGGCCCCCAAGGTTTCGGCGCTGAGATCGTCATGGTTGACGAAGGCGGCGACGATCTTGCCGCGATAGAAGACGACCAGCCGGTCGGAAAGGGCGAGAAGTTCGGAAAGATCGGCCGAGCTCAGCAGCACGGCGGCGCCGCCGTCGCGCGCGGCGGCGAGCGACTTCCAGATGAACTGGGTCGCGCCCAGGTCGACGCCGCGCGTCGGCTGGTTGACGAGCAGCAGCTTCGGCTGCTCGGAAAGCTCGCGCGCCACCACCACCTTCTGCATGTTGCCGCCCGACAGCGTGCCGACGGCGAAGCCCGGACCGCCGGCCCGGACCGAATAACGCTCGATCAGCGCCAGCGCATGCGCCTTGATCGCCTTGAGATCGAGCAGGCCACGGCGAACGAAGCGCCTGTCGGCGAGCCGGGTCGCGACGAGGTTTTCCGCGATCGTCGCGCCCGTCGCCAGGCCGCGGGCGATGCGGTCCTCGGGAATGCTGGCGACGCCGCGCTCGCGCCGCTCCAGGACGCTGAGGCCGTTGAGCCGGCCGCCGTCGAGGCGGATGTCGCCATCGGCGACCGGGCGCAGCCCGGCGACCGCTTCGAGAAGTTCGGCCTGGCCATTGCCCTCGACGCCGACGAGGCCGAGGATTTCGCCGGCATGCACCTTGAGATCGAGGCGCTCCGCGATGACGGCGCCGCTTTCCGCCTCGATCTTCAGTCCCGAGATCTCGCAGGCGACGGCGCCGCGGCCCTCGGCGCGATCGACGCGGAGCGTGATCTCGCGGCCCATCATCATGGTGGCGAGGCTGTCCTCGGTGACTTCCCTGGCGTCGACGGAGCCGACGGTCTTGCCGGCCCGCATGACGGTGATGCGGTTGGAGATCTCGAGCACTTCCGGCAGCTTGTGCGCGATGAAGATCACCGTGCGGCCCTGCGCGACCAGGGCGCGCACGGCGACGAAAAGCTCCTCGACTTCCTGCGGCGCCAGCACGGCGGTGGGCTCGTCGAGGATCAGGATGCGCGCGTCGCGATAGAGCGCCTTCAGGATCTCCACGCGCTGCTGCTGGCCGACCGGCAGCTGGCCGACCGGCGGCAGCGGATCGACGGCGAGGCGGAATTTTTCCGACAGCGCGCGCACCTTCCGGATCGCTTCCTCGCGGTCGAACTTGATGCCGGCGCGCGGCTCCGAGCCGAGCACGACGTTCTCGTAGACGGAGAAGGACGGCACCAGCGAGAAATGCTGGAACACCATGCCGATGCCGTGGTCGATCGCCTCGCGCGGATTGGCGAAGGAGACCGGCTTGCCTTCCAGGCGCAGCTCGCCCTTGTCCGGCTGTTCGATGCCGAACAGGATCTTCATCAGCGTCGACTTGCCGGCGCCGTTCTCGCCGACCACGGCGTGGACTTCGCCCGCCTCGATCGAGAGGTTGACCCCGTTATTGGCAACCGTACCACCCGGATAGGTCTTGCCGATGGAGATGGCTTCGAGCAGCGGCGCCATGCCTTTGCGTCCTTCGCGTCAGAAAGAAGGGCTCCGCCTGGAGGCGGAGCCCGACCTATCACTTCATCGCCGTTTCGACGACGATCTTGCCGGAGATGATCTCGGCTTCCGCCGCATCGACCGCGGCGCGCACATCGGCCGGGACCAGCTTCTCGTAATAGCTGTTCTTGGCGATGCCGACCGCGCCGTCGGCGAGGCCGAGCAGCAGGTTGGTGCCATAGGGCGCGGTGCCGGCGAGCGTCTGCTGCAGGGCGGTGTAGAGCGAGTCGCCGACCTTCTTCTCCACCGAGGTGAAGATCACAGCGGCCTGGGCCGGGTCGCTGCCTTCGAAGATCAGGGCCTGGTCGCTGTCGACGCCGACGGCGAGCTTGCCCTTGTCGCGGGCGGCCTGCAGGGCGCCGATGCCGGTGCCGCCGGCGATCGGGAAGACGATGTCCACGCCCTGGTCGAACTGGGCGAGCGCCAGTTCCTTGCCCTTGGCAGGATCGGTGAAGGTTCCGGCAACGGCGCGGGTAACCTGCACGTCCGGATTGCCGGCCTTGGCGCCCTGCTCGAAGCCGACGGCGAATTCGAGGATCGTCGCGCCCTCGACGCCGAGGATCTCGCCGATCTTGCCGGTCTTGCTGATCTTCGCCGCCGCGAGGCCGGCGAGATAGGCGGCCGTCGAGACGCGGTAGTTGATCGCCAGAATGTTGCCGAACTTGCCGCCGGAGAAATCGGGCGCATCGTCGAAGATGATGAACTTGGTGTCGGGATATTCGGGCGCCAGCTCGGCCATGAAGCCGGTCATCTCCCAGGTGCCGGCGATGACGACGTCAAAACCCTGGTCGGTGGCGTCGGCGAGCGCCGGCTGCCAGCGGCCGCGATCGAGGCCCGCCTCGATGACGGTGACGTCGACCGGCAGGTCGGATTCCGCCCGCTTCAGGCCGGCGGCGGCGCTGTCGAGGAAGCTCTTGTCGCCGAGCGTGCCGTGCACGACCAGCGCCACCTTGAGCCGCTTCGGGCTGTCCTCGGCCTTGGCGGCCGATCCGGCCGTCGCCGCGATCAGGCCTGCTGTCAGCAGGCCGCCGAAGGCCCGGCGCGAAAGGGTGGTCTTGATCATCGAGGAACTCCTGTGGACGTCGTCATTGGATTGGCAAGGCAAGGGCTGGGTGAGGGCGGGGCGGGCGAGGGGCGGCGGCATGCATACAGGCTTCCATCAGCCTATGGGAGCGGCCGGAATTCAAGCCATACGTCGTTCTCGTCCTCAACAAGGCATGCCCGGCCAAGGCCGGGCCGGCTTCGGCTAGCGCAAAGCAAGGACCGTGCCGCCCATGGCACCGGCGAATTTCAGCGCGAGCCTCGCAGGAAGGGCGAGGAGTGCCGCCGCTTCCCTGCCGGCCTTTGCGGCCGATCGCCGGTCGTCAGGCCCGCTCGCGGGCGGCCTCGACGCGCGACCAGAACGACTGGTAGGTCGCGGAGTAGTCGGCCTTGATCTCGGCGAGCGGCCGCCGCAGCAGCTTTCGGTCGGCGACCAGCTGTTCGCCGGCGACCCAGCTGTGGCGGACGTCGCGGCCGCTGCCGGAATAGACCAGCAGGGTCTCGATATCGGGGGCTTCCGAATAGCCGGGGCCGGAGACGTCGATGGCGATGACGTCGGCGGCCTTGCCGGCCTCCAGCGAGCCGATCTCGTGGTCGAGCCCGAGCGCACGGGCGCCGTCGATCGTCGTCATGCGCACCAGCTCGCGGCTGGAGATCGGCTGTGCCTTGCCCTCGCGATGCGAGGCGACGAGGCCGGCGACCCGCATCTCGGCGATCATGTCATAGGCATTGTTGGCGGCGACGTTGTCGGTGCCAAGCGCCACGACGACGCCGGCTGCCTTCAGCTTTACCGCCGGGCACATGCCCTCGCGGCCCGAGCGCAGGCCAGCCGTGGCGCAATAGGCGACGGACGCTGCCGGCGCCGCGGCGAAGACGGCGATGTCCTCGTCGGAGAGATCTAGGCAATGCGCCGCGTGCACCCGGCCGGCGAAGAAGCCGTCCCGATGCAGCGCCTGCGTCGCGGTCAGCCCATAGCGCGCAAGCGTTTCTTCATTGTCCTCGGGGCCGCAGGCCATGTGCAGATGCATGCCGCATCCATACTCGACCGCGAGATCCACTTCGGCGCGCAGCAGGGATTCCGAATTGTCGACATAGGGCGCATGCGGTCCGAACCAGGGCACGATGCGCCCGTCGCCGGAGCGCTGCCGCTCGATGAAGGCGGCGGCGTTCTTCAGTTCCTCGTCGCCACGCGCCTCGTCGCCAAGCTGCACGATGCCATAGGCGATCACAGAGCGGAGGCCCGCCTCGGCGACGGCGGCGGCGATCTCGTCGGCGAAGAAATACTGCTCGCAGAAGGTCGTGGTGCCCGAGAGCGCCATCTCAGCGCAGGAGAGCGCCACGGCCGGGCCGATATCGGAAGAGAGAAGCGACAGTTCTGGCTCGCGAATGGTGTTGTACCAGCCTTCCATGGTCAGCAGGCTGTGACCTTCCGAGCGACCGCGAAACAGGATCATGGCCGAATGGGTGTGCGCGTTGACCAGGCCCGGCATCACTACATGGCCCGGCAGCGACAGGACCCTGTCGAAACCCGCGTCGTCCGGGCAAGTCGACATAGGACCCGCACCGGTGATGCGGTCATCGACCATGGCGAGCCAGCCTGCAGGATGGACGGTGTTTTGGCTGTCGACGGTCAAAACAGTCGCGTCGCGGAGAAGAGTAGAACCCATTTGACCTACTATCGGGAAACCGTTCTAGATAGGAAGCTAAAGCCACTTCGACGGAATTTTGTCAAATGCATTCAAGGGCATACTATTCGTCTGCGCAGCATTTCGCCGCCATGACCATTCTTTGGGCATAGCGCCTTGAGCTCCAATCCGTTCAAGGCCGATCCGGCCATTCCGGCCCGTCTCGCCAGCCTCGGCCCCGAGCTGCGCGAAGCGGTTCAGCAGGCGGCGAAGGGCGTGCTGGCGTCTCGCGCGCGTGCGCCCCTCGGCAATGAAGGCAGTGTGATCCCCCGTGCCGTGGCGGAGGATCTGATCGGGCGGTTCCAGCTTTCATCCGTGCGGGAACTGATGCTGCTCCTGCTCGACGTCGCCAAGGGCTATGCCCACCCGTCGATCTCGGATTTCCATGTCGGCGCGGTCGGGCTGGAGGCGGAGACCGGCAATCTGATCCTCGGCGGCAATGTCGAGTTTCCGGGTTCGCATCTCGGCTACACGCTGCATGGTGAGGGCTTTATCGTCATCCGCGCCATGAGCCGTGGCGCCAACATCTCCACGCTGGCGATCGGCGAGGCGCATCCCTGCGCCCATTGCCGCCAGTGCCTGGCCGAATATGCGCGAAGCGGCGAACTGGAACTGATCGACCCGCTCGGCCATACGCTGTCGCTGGCGCAGCTCTATCCCTGGCCGTTCGACCCGGCCTATCTGGGCGAACCGGGCGCGATGCCGGGGCGGGTCCTCTGGCCCGAACTGGCGTTCGCGGAAGCTTCCGATCATCCGGAGGCGCCAGCGTTGCTCGCAGCCGGCCGCCACAGTCATTCGCCCTATAGTCGCTGCCCCGGGGCGGTGGTGCTGACGCTCGCCGACGGCAACCATGTCAGCGGCATCGCCATGGAGAGCGTCGCCTTCAATCCGACGATCCAGCCCATCCAGGCCGCGATCGTCAATCTTCTCGCTCATGGCTACGGCTATGCGGATGTGCGCGAGGCGGTGCTGGGCACGGTCATCGGCGGCGCGGTCGACTACTCGCGTTCGACGGCCGAACTGCTGGCGAGCCTGTCGCCCGATATCCGGCTGACCGTTCTCGGTTGGCGGGGCTAACCGGGTGCCGGGCGCGTTCCGGATCCCAGGCCGTCGGGTCGGCGGTACCCTCTTTTCTATTTGCCGGCGATCCGCTAGCTCAATTGGTATCACGGGGGGAATTCAATGACGCTCGCAGTTACTCTGCTTCTGATTGGCCGCATCATTCTCGGCCTGTTCTTCGTCATCGCCGGCATCCGCAATTTCGCGAATTTCGCCAATGCCAGCGCGACCGAGACCAATTACGGCTTCAAGCTGCCAGCGGCGCTGGTGGCGCTGGGCTTCGCCTCGCAGCTGGTGGGCGGACTTTCCGTCGCGCTCGGCATCCTGCCCGGCTGGGGCGCGGCGCTGCTGATCCTGTTCCTGATCGGCGCGACCTCGCTCTTCCATAATTTCCTGCTGTTCCAGGGCGAAGCGCGCAAGCCTCACCTCTACCTGACGCTGGTGAACTCGACGCTGGTTGGCTACTGCCTGATGGTGATCGGCCTCTCGCTCTGAGGCGGCGGCGATCGGCTTTCTCCTTCGGGGCGTGCCTTGTCGGCGCGCTCCGATTTCGTTCGGCCGTCCTTCAGTGCGAGACCGAGCCGGAGAACAGGTTGACGATCAGCACGCCGGTGATGATGAAGCCGAGGCCGACCAGCGCGGCGGTATCGAGCGTCTGTCGGAACAGCACCAACCCGATGGCCGAGATCAGCACGATGCCGAGCCCGCTCCAGATCGCATAGGCGATGCCGACCGGCATCGTCTTCAGGACGATGGTGAGAAAATAGAATGCCGCGCCATAGCAGGCGACGGTGCCGAGCGTCGGCAGCAGCCGCGTGAACTGCTGCGTCTGCTGCAGCAGCGTCGTGCCCATCACCTCGCAGGCGATGGCGATACCGAGCGACGCATAGGTGGCAAGCGGCGTGCTCATGCCGGGTCTCTTTCGGGTTCGGTCGTCATGCGGATCAGTCGGTTCCGCAGGGCGGCGCGGTCCATGCGCAGCGCCGGGTCCATGTCGCAGAGGTCGGACAGCCAGATGCCGTCGGCGGCGTAGCGCACGATCTCCAGCATCGGCGCCGAATCCGTGTCGGCGTGCCGGGCGAGCCGCGCGCGATACCAGTCCGACCACAGGCGGCGCAGCGCCGGATCGGTCATCATAGAGATCGACAGCGCGCCCCACGGGCTCGGTGCCTTCGATTCCATCAACCGGATCGCCGAATCGACATAGGCGCGGGTGAAGCGGCCGGGAACGACCGGGTCTTCCGCCAGGATCGCGTCGATCTCCGCGTCGAGCTTGTCGAGAAGGTCGATGAAAACCCCCTCGATCAACTTGTCCTTGCTGGCGAAGTGATGGAACAGGCCACCCTTGGTAACGTCGGCCGCGTCGGCGACGGCCTGGATGGTCAGCGACGCCAAGCCGGTCTCGACGGCGAGATTCGCTGCGCAGTCGAGGAGCCTGCGGCGGACCTGTTCGGGCTGCTTCTTGCGTTCATGGGCGCTAGTCATGATTTAAACATACCGAATGGTCGGTATGTCCGCAAGGGTTGGGAAATCGGCGATGGAATCGGGTTGCCGGATGGTGGGGGGCGGGCGGCGCGGCACCGATCAGTTTACCCAGCGGCCGCTGTCGATCCGACGCGGTGCACGCCGACGATCTCCTGTGCGCGATGACGAAAAAAAGAGCCCGACAGGAGGTCCGGCCGGGCTCTTCTGGCAAACGTGGCAACGCGCCCTAGTCGTTCAGTTCGGTGTCCGGCATCGAGACGAAGATCAGCACGCAGATGATGGTGATGAAGAAGCGGAAGGCCGATTCGATGCCGTTCCAGGTCTGCGACATCCACATGCCGAACCATTCGCCGCCGATCGACAGGAAGGCGACCTGCCAGACGAGGAAGCCGAAGGCGAGGCCGCCGATCGCCCACTTCTTCGAGCGGTTGAACGAACGCGCGTCGGCGCCGAGGCGGCCGAGCATGGCGAAGGTGCCGATCCAGCACAGGATCGCCGTCAGCGTCTCGGCGGCGATGATCAGGATGTAGAGCGCGTGGTGCAGCGTCGGGCTGGTGATGGCGCGATAGTGGATGGTGGCGTTCGGGAAGATGGTGTCCATCAGCAGGACGTGGCGCACGAACTCGAAGTTCGAGCCATAGTCGGTGATGTTGCCGAAGGCGACCAGCGTCGCGAAGAAGGCAATCGAGGCAGTCAGGGCCGTCTTGCTGAGCCGTGTGATTTGCATTGGGCTTTCCTCTCCAAAGAAAGCGGAAAGAAAACACGAATCATCTACTGAGCGGTAAATGCCGATAAACTTGGAGCGCTTCGATATTTTCCGAACTGCCAACTTACCCAACGTCGCGGTGGGGCTCGGCTTGCCTGTTCGCGCTGGGCCGCGTCACCGGTAGCCGGTGGCGTCGGCGGGTTTTCCGGCTTCCTGCACCTCGACCAGATAGCGGAACGCATCCGGCCGCGAGCCGTCGAGATCGGTGAAGCCATAGGCCTGCGCCAGTCCGCCGCTCGACAGCGATTGTCCGTTGAAGCGTGCCCGCTCTGGATCGGCGGCAAGTGCTGCGACGGCGCGGCCGACGAAGCGCGGCGTTTCCGAGATGACGAAATGCGGCTCGGCCGCGGTGGCGTCGCGCCAGTTGTCCTCGCGGACCCCGAAGGTCTCCAGCATGATTTCCGAGCGCATCCATCCCGGCGTCAGCGACACGGAGGTCGCGCCATGTGGGGCCAGGTCCTGGGCATGCGCCCACCCCATCCGGTTCACCGAGGTTTTGGCGAGATCGTAGAAGGGCGACAGCCGGTAATGCGTGGCGTTGTAGTCGGCGGTGCCGTCGGTCACCTCGACCAGCAGGCCGCCCTGTCGCTCGATCAACAGCGGCAGCGCGAAATGCGCCGTGATCAGGTGCGTGTCGATGGCGAGCCGCAACAGTCGCAGGCCCTTGTCGAGATTGTGCTCCCAGACCGGCTTGTTCCACTCGAACAGATTTTCGCCGCCCCAGATGTCGTTGACGAGGATGTCGAGCCGGCCATGGTCGCGGCGGATCCGTTCGACCAGCGCCTGCACCTGCTCGGGCTCCAGATGGTCGGTCGGGACCGCGATGCCATGGCCGCCCAGCGCCGTCACCAGCTCGGCGGTCTCCTCGATCGTCTCCGCGCGCTGGTACTCGGAAAGGCGGTCGCGCGTCGTGCGCCCGCTGACATAGACGGTGGCGCCGGCAGCGCCGAGCTCGGCGGCGATGCCGCGGCCGGCTCCGCGCGTGGCGCCGGCGACCAGGGCCACTTTTCCCGTCAGCGACATGGCGTTCTCCTGCGATTCGATGCGCACCTGGGCTGGTGCAGCGTGGAGTCTCTATATATAAATGATTGTTCGTTTATAAAAGGAAGTCAACATGCCCCGCCACAAGGCCATGACGGACGAGACGGTGCTGGAAGCGGCGCTGGCGCTGATCCATGAGCGCGGCCCGGAGGCGTTGACCTTCGAGAACCTGGCCCGCGCCAGCGGGCTCTCCGGCTCGACTTTGGTGCAGCGCTTCGGCAGCAAGGCGGCGCTGAAGCAGGCAGCGCTGATGCAGGCCTGGGACGGGCTCGACGATCGCACCGCCACGCTGGCCGCCGCCGTTCCGAGGAGCCCGGCCGGGGCGATTGCCCTGCTGGTCGGGCTCTCCGACTTCGGCGAGATCGAGGCTTATGCCGAGGGGCTGCTGTTGCTGCGCGAGGATCTGCGCGATCCGGAATTGCGGGCGCGCGGCGCGCGCTGGAAAGAGGATCTCGCCGCCGCGCTCGACGCCTGCTTCGCCGACACGCCGCGCGCCCCGGCCGAGATCGGCCAGCTGATGGCGGCGCAGTGGCAAGGCTCGCTGATCTGGTGGAGCTTCGATCCGCAGGGCTCGGTCGCCGAGCATGTCCGCCACAGCCTGGTCCGCTTCGTCGCCGCGCTGCTGGCGGCCGAACCCGCCGCCTGAATTTCTCCCCGCGAAGCATCGCTGCCGAGGAAGCGATGGCGCTCCGCCCTGGCCGGTGGCAGGTTAGCCCGATCCAACAGGCGCGCCTGATTCCGGAGGGGGCGGCGCGCCGAGAAAATCAGCCGGTGGGCGGATGCGGGCAGCAAGCCGGTCGCCCGCTCGGCGGCAAACGCTACAGGGAGAGACGGGCATGGCGGAACTGGCGGGCAAGGTGGCGATCGTGACAGGCGGCGCCACCGGCATCGGATTTGGCGGCGCCGAGGCGCTGGCGAAGGAGGGCGCGACGATCGTGCTCTTCGGCATCGACCGGGCGGCGCTCGACAAGGCGGTCGCGATGCTCACGGCAAGCGGCGCCACCGCGCATGGCGTCGTCGGCGACGTTGCGAACGATGCCTCCGTGGCGGCGCTGGTGGCGGAGACGGTGGAGAATTTCGGCCGCATCGACATCATCGTCAACAGCGCCGCGATCCAGCCCTATGGCACGGTCGAGACGATGGGCGAGGCGGAGTGGGACCGCGTGCTCGGCGTCAACCTGAAGGGCACCTATCTCACCGCCCATCACGCGATTCCGGTCATGCGCAGAAATGGCGGCGGTGCGATCGTCAACATCGCCTCGGTGCAGGGCATCGCCTGCCAGACCAATGTCGCCGCCTATGTCGCCTCCAAGGGCGGCCTGCTGGCGCTCACCCGCGCCATGGCGCTCGATCACGCCAAGGACGGCATCCGCGTCAACGCCGTCTGCCCCGGCTCGATCGACACGCCGATGTTGCGCTTCGCGGCGAGCGAGAATCTCGACGGCAAGACCGAGGACGAGGTGATCGCGTCCTGGGGCCTGGCGCATCCGATCGGCCGCGTCGGCCGCATCGAGGACGTCGGTGCGATGATCGCCTTCCTGGCCGGTCCGCGCGCCGCCTTCTGCACCGGCGGCGAATACAAGGTCGATGGCGGCCTTCTCGCCAAGATCGGCGTCGTCCTGCCGGATTGAGGGTGGGCGAACGGAATGAAAAAGGCCCCCGGCGATCGTCGCCGGGGGCCTTTTGCTATCCGCGATGTCCCGGGCCGATTACTCGGCGTCGGCGCGCAGCAGGCTGATGCCTTCCTCGGTCAGCACGTAGCCGGCGACGCGGGTCTTGACCAGGCCGAGCTCGATCAGCTTCTGCACGGCCTTGCCGTTCAGGCCGACATAGGGGCCGGGGCGGGAGACGCGGGCGAGCGTCTTCAGCTCGATTTGGGAAAGGTCGGACTTGGAAACGGCCATGGCGCTGATCCTCTTGATGATTGGCCGCGGACAATAGCGATAATTCCGACCAAGACTAGCGCTGCGCCGAGAATTCGTGAAGCGCGGCCGGTGGATCGCGGTTTTCGCGGCTAATCCGGTGGTTATGGCCCCCTCCCGGGCAGGGAGAGGGCGGTTACTTGGTGGAGCGGCCTATTCGGCGGCCTCGAGCAGGCCGCGCTTCTTCAAAAGCGCCGAAGGCTCGGGATCGCGGCCACGGAAGGCGCGATAGGCCTCTTCCGGCTTGCGGCGATTGCCGGCCGCATAGACGTAGTCCCGGAGCTTCGTGGCGACCTCGGGCGCGAAGATGTCGCCGGCCTCCTCGAAGGCGCCGAAGCCGTCGGCATCCAGCACTTCCGACCAGAGATAGGAGTAGTAGGCCGAGGAATAGCCGTCGCCGGCGAAGACATGCTGGAAGTGCGGCGAGCGGTGCCGCATCACCATCGCCTGCGGCATGCCGATCTCGTCCAGAACCTTCTGCTCGAAGGCGGAGGCGTCGAGACCTTCCGTATCGTCGAGCAGGTGCAGTTCGAGATCGACCAGCGCCGACGAGACATATTCGACCGTAGCGAAGCCTTGGTTGAAGGTGCGGCTCGCCATCAGCCGCTCGATCAGGGCCTTCGGCATCGGCTCGCCGGTCTTGTAATGCAGCGCGAAGCGCTCCAGCACGTCCGGCTGCTCGAACCAGTGCTCGTAGAGCTGCGACGGGAACTCGACGAAGTCGCGCGCGACATTGGTGCCGGCGATGCGCGGATAGGTGACGTCGGAGAGCAGCCCGTGCAGGCCGTGGCCGAATTCGTGGAACAGGGTGCGGGCGTCGTCGAAGGATAGCAGCGTCGGCTGGCCCGCGGCCGCCTTGGCGAAGTTCATCACGTTGACGATGATCGGGCGGATGTCGCCGGCGAGCTTCTCCTGACCGCGATAGTCGCTCATCCAGGCGCCCGAGCGCTTCGAGGAACGGGCGAAATAATCGCCGAGGAACAGGCCGACCGGGTTGCCGTCGCGGTCCTTCACCTCGAAGACGCGAACGTCCGGGTGATAGACGGGGACGTCGAAGCGCTCGGTGAAGGTGACGCCGAACAGCCGCGTCGCGGTGTCGAAGGCGGCCTCGATGATTTTGTCGAGCTGCAGGTAAGGCTTCAGCTGGCTCTCGTCGAGATCGAACTCGGCCTTGCGGCGCTTCTCCGAATAGTAGCGCCAGTCCCAGGCGGCGATGTCGAAATTGCCGCCTTCGGATTGCGCCAGCGCCTGCAGCGCCTGGCGCTCGGCGACGGCCTGGGCGCGCGCCGGCTTCCAGACGGACCGGAGCAGGCCCATAGCCGCTTCCGGCGTCTTCGCCATGGAATCGTCGAGGCGGAAATGCGCGAAGCTCGGGAAGCCCAGCAGCTTCGCCCGCTCGGCGCGCAGCTGCACGGTTTCGGCGATGATGGCGCGGTTGTCGGTCTTGCCGGCCTCGCCGCGCGCGATCCAGGCGGCGAACGCCTTCTCGCGCAGGTCGCGTCGGGCGGAAAACTGCAGGAACGGCTCGATCGACGAGCGAGACAGCGTGATGACATGCTTGCCGTCGAGGCCGCGATCCCTGGCCGCCTGGGCTGCCGCATCGCGCAGGAAGTCGGGCAGGCCGGCAAGGTCGGCCTCGCCCTCGAGCGTCAGGCTCCAGCTCTTCTCGTCGGCGAGAACGTTCTGGCCGAAATTGGTGCCGAGCGTCGCGAGCCGCTCGGCGATGGCGCCGAGGCGCGTCTTGGCTTCCGGCGATAGGCCCGCGCCGGCGCGCACGAAGCTGGTGTGATAGCGCTCCAGCACGCGCGCCTGCTCGGCGTCGAGGCCGGCATCGCCTGCCTTGAACAGCGTGTCGATGCGGTCGAACAGCCTGGCGTTCTGGTAGATGCCGTTGCTGTGGCGCGCCAGCACTGGGGCGAGATCGAGCTCGATCGTTTCGAGTTCGTCATTGGTGTGCGCGCCGGTCAGGTTGAAGAAGACGTTGGCGACCCGGTCGAGCGAGCGGCCGGCCCGCTCCATCGCCGCGATCGTGTTGTCGAAGGTCGGGGCCTCGGCATTGTCGGCGATATCAGCGATTTCGGCTTCGTGTTCGGCGATCGCCGCCTGGAAGGCGGGGGTGTAGTGGGCGGGTTCGATGGCGGCGAAGGGCGGGACGTCGAACGGCGTGTTCCAGGGCGCGAGAAGCGGATTTTCAGCGGTCATGCGGGCCTCGGTCAGAATGAGCTGGTCCAGACATGGAGGGTTTGCCGGCATGGTTCAAGCTTAATGCCGGCCGCATTCCTCTCTATAGGAGGGTGATCAACCTCTGTCCGATTCGAGTTCCGCCATGACTGCCTCCGATTTGCCCCGCCCTCGCATGCTCGTCATTGGCGACGTGATGACCGACGTCATCGTGCGTCCGGACGGGCCGCTGGTCGTCGGATCGGACCGGCGCGCCAAGATCGGCCTCTATCCGGGCGGTTCCGGCTGCAATCAGGCCGCCTGGCTGGCGCATTTCGGCATTCCGGTGGCGTTCGCCGGCCGGGTCGGCCGCCGCGATCTGGCCGAACAGGAGCAGGCGCTGCGGGACGCCGGCGTCGTGCCGGTGCTCGCGGCCGACGACGAGCGCACCACCGGCATGCTGATCGCCATCCTCTCGGACAATGCCGAGCGCAGCTTCCTGACCGACCGCGGCGCCAATGACGGTCTTTGCGCCGATGACCTGCCGTTCTCGATGTTGAACCAGCTCGATCTCGTGCATGTCTCGGGCTATGCGCTGTTCACGCCCGGCCCCCGCGCCGCCGTCATGGCGCTGATGGCGGTGGCGCGGGCCCGCGGCATTACCGTCACCGTCGACCCGGCCTCGGTCGGCTTCCTGGAGGAAGTCGGCCCGTCGAATTTCCTTGGCTGGACCAGCGACGCCTCGATCATTTTCCCGAATGCCGAGGAGGCCGCCTGCCTGACCGGCAGCCGCGACGCCGCCGAGCAGATCCGTTTTCTCACCGCCCGCTACGAGCTGGCCGTGATCAAGCGCGGCGCCGAGGGCGCCGAGGCGGCCAGCCGGTCGGTTCGCCTGAAGGCGGCGGCGCCCAGGGTCGAGGTCACCGATACCACGGGCGCCGGCGATGCGTTCCTCGCCGGCTTCCTGGCGGCTCGCCTGGCCGGCAAGGCGATCGATGTCTGCCTGCATCGCGGCGTCGAGGCGGGCGCGCAGGCGACGACCGTCCTCGGCGGCCGTCCCACAGCCGGCGACCCGCTGCCGCGCGTCTGGGGCGAGGTGTAGGGGCTCGGGGATTCGACGAGGTAGAGGCGGCACCTCACCTCTCCCACAGGGAGAGGTCGAAGCGAAGCTCCGGGTGAGGGGATGCGATGTCACAGGTTGGGCCTTAACCCCTCACCCGCCGCACTGCGTGCGTCGACCTCTCCCCATGGGAGAGGTGGCGCCCGCTCGCGTTGACCTAGCTCTCTACAAAACTCGTCGCGCCGTCGGCGAGTGCGACCTCGATCACCTGCAGGCCCCTTTCCGTCAGGCGGGAAGGAAAGCGCTCGGGCAGCCGCGCCTCGTGCGGCGGGACGACCCGGCCGTGATCGCCGCCAGCCGCCTCAACGATGGCGTCGAGCGCGAACACCATGTTGGTCTGGCTGCCGATGCCCATGCCGACCGGCCGGTAGAACGGGTCGGCCGGTTCGCCGCCATCGAGGTTCTCCATCCGGTAGACGAGGTCGCCGGTGACGACGAAGCTGTCTTCGCTTTCGCGCCGGCCGTCATTGCGGATGACGACGAATTGCGAGCCCGGCGTATGCGTGTCGGCGGCGATGCGAAGATCGATCCCGGGGAAGACGTCCTCCCTGTCGCCGTTCACCGAGACGAGGCGGCCGTCGCGCGCCAGCTCGACGCAGCGCAGGATGTCGCCGGGATCGGTGGTGCGCATCAGCCAGCGGAAGCGCCGGTCGAGCGACATCGCCCAGATCCAGCGTGATAGCTCGGCTTCCTGGATGTGGAATTTTGCGTTCGGGAACAGGGCGAGGCCGCCCATATGGTCGAAATGGGCGTGGGTGATGATGACGTGGTCGATGTCCTCGGGCGTCATGCCGACTTCCGCCAGCACGTCGCGCGGCGCGGCGAAATTCACGACGCCGGAGCGGTCGGCGAGGAACTTGCCGTAAGCCGCGTCGTCATGACCGCAATCGATCAGGATCGTGTGCTCGTCGCTCTTCAGCAGCGTGTAGGCATAGGGAAGCTTGCAGGTGCCCTTGTTGTGATCGCCATAGACCAGCGCGCTCAGCGGCATCTCCGGAATATAGGCGTATTCCAGCACCCAGATCGAATAGATGGACATGGGCCCTCCCGGCCGCGCTAACTCTTTGTTGTGTCGCGTTTTCTTTACGCGAGCCAGAATCCACTTCGATCGAAAACGCTCTAGGCTGTTGCGAGGCCCGGCGCATGCATGGCGCAGCAGGCGCCGGAGAGATCGATCAGGTCGAAGCCGGGCAGCGCGCGCGATGCCGCGCCGAGCTCGGTCCAGGAAGCGTTGAGCCGCCGCATCGGCTCCGTGAGGCCGTCGCCGTCGAGCGGCGCGGCGTCGACAAGCGCGAGCGCTTCCGTCAATCGCGTGACGGCGGCGGCGAGGTGGTCATGGTGATGGCGGGTTCGGGCGGAGCATGGCGCGAGGCGAAGCGTGGCCTCGCGAGCGCTATCCAGCAGGTCCGCCGCGACGGCGAGCATGGGATGATGCGGCCCGGCCGAACGGGCGCCGCTGGCGGCAAGCAGCAGCAGGCCGCCAAGCTGCGCCGTGACGGCGCGCAGATCCTCGAAGCAGGCGCCCGCCGCCTCGATATAGCGGAGCGTTCCGTCGTCGGGCCCGTTCGGGACGTCGCAGCGAAACGTTTCGGACTCCAGTTGGTTGGCCATGGCCCCTCCTGCCGGACCGATGGCTCCCCCCACGGCCGGTGGCGCAGCATGGTCGATCGCGGGCCCGGGCTCAAGAGCGGTCGGCGGGCCCCTCCGCCGCGCCAGGCGAAGCGGAGGGGCAGCCAGCTTGAGGCCTATTCGCCGTAAGGCACCCAGATGTTCTTGACCTGGGTGGCGCGACGCAGGAATTCGCGGCCCTGCGCCGAGTTTTCGGTCCAGCGGCGCGGAATGCCCTGGTTGGCCCAGACCGGCTTCAGATTGCCGCTGGAAGCCTTCTCCACCAGCGCACTGCCGGCCTTCGAACCGAAGTACCAGAGCGCTGCGACATCGTCGTGCTCGGCCAGCGTCTTGGCGAGGACGTCGCGTTCGCCGGTGACGATGTTGACCACGCCGGCCGGAACGTCCGAGGTGTCGAGGATCTGGTAAAAGTCCGTCGCCGCCAGCGGATGGCTGGAGGACGGGACGATGACGACGCGGTTGCCCATCGCGATCGCCGGCATCACCAGCGAGACGAAGCCGAGCAGCGGCGCCTCGTCCGGGCAGAGGATGCCCATGGTGCCGAAGGGTTCGTTCATGGCGAGCGTGACGTGGCGCGACTTGGTCGAGTGCACCGCGCCGTCGAACTTGTCGGCCTGCGCCGCGTACCAGAACGTCCGCCGGATCGAGACCGCGACCTCTTCCGCCGCCGCCTTGGCAGAGGCGCCGGTCATGGCGACGATGCGCGCCTCGAACTCCTTGGCCCGGGAAGAGAGGTTTTCCGCAACGTAATAAAGGACTTGCGCGCGGTTATGCGCCGTGGCGCCGCCCCACGAGCCCGCCTTGCCGGCCGCTTCGACGGCATTGCGGATGTCCTTGCGGTTGCCGAGGCCGGCCTGGCTGATCGGCTGCCCCTTCGGGCCGAGCACCGTGTAGGAATAGCCGGAGTCGGGCCGTGCCTGCTTGCCGCCGACATAGAGCTTGGCGGTGCGGTCGATCGACGGCAGGCCCGAGATCTCCTCGTCGGCGACCGGCAGCGGCGACAGCTTGGCGGCGACTTTCTCGTCTGCCTTCAAGGACTTGTCGGTGACAGGCTTCAGATATTCGGCCATGCCCTCGCGCCCGCCCTCGCGGCCATAGCCGCTCTCGCGATAGCCGCCGAAGCCGGCTGCGGCGTCGAACATGTTGGTGCCGTTGATCCAGACGACGCCGGCCTTCAGCTTGGCGGCGACGTCGAGCGACAGGTTGATGTTCTCCGACCAGACCGAGGCGGCGAGGCCGTAGCGGCTGTTGTTGGCGATCGCCACCGCTTCGTCCGGGGTGCGGAAGGTCATGGCCGCCAGCACCGGTCCGAAGATCTCGACCTCGGCGATGGTGGAGGCCGGGGCGACGTTGGTGAACAGCGACGGCGGGAAGAAACAGCCCTTCGCTGGTAACCCCTTGTTAGCCTGGAAGAGGGTCGCGCCCTCGGCTTCGCCCTTCGCGACCAGTTCCTTGATGCGCTTCAGCTGGACCGGGTCGACGATGGCGCCCATGTCGACCGACTTGTCGAGCGGATCGCCGACGCGGAGATTTGCCATGCGGGCGCGCAGCTTTGCGTAGACCGCTTCGGCGACGCCTTCCTGCACCAGTAGGCGCGAGCCGGCGCAGCAGACCTGGCCCTGGTTGAACCAGATCGCGTCGACCACGCCCTCGACCGCGCCATCGAGATCGGCGTCCTCGAAGACGATGAAGGGCGACTTGCCGCCGAGTTCGAGCGACAGCTTCTTGCCCGTGCCGGCGGTCTTCTCGCGGATGATGCGGCCGACCTCGGTCGAGCCGGTGAAGGCGATCTTGTCGATGTCGGCATGCTCGACGATGGCGTTGCCAGTCACGCCGTCGCCGGTGACGATGTTGACGACGCCGGCCGGCAGGCCGACCTCGCGGCAGATCTCGGCGAAGGCGAGCGCGGTGAGCGGCGTGTATTCGGCCGGCTTCAGCACGACCGTGTTGCCGGCGGCGAGCGCCGGCGCGATCTTCCAGGCCAGCATCAGCAGCGGGAAGTTCCACGGGATGATCTGGCCGCAGACGCCGACCGGACCTTCGCCGGGGAACTCGCTCTCGACCAGCTCGGCCCAGCCGGCATGGTGGTAGAAGTGGCGGGCGACCAGCGGGATGTCGATGTCGCGCGTCTCGCGGATCGGCTTGCCATTGTCCATCGTCTCCAGAACGGAGAGGAAGCGCTCGCGCTTCTGGATGTGGCGGGCGATGGCGTAGAGATAGACGGCGCGCTCATGACCCGACAGCGCCGACCACGACTTGAACGCCTTGCGGGCGGCCTTGACCGCCTTGTCGACGTCGGCGGCGCTGCCCTGCGCGACCTGGGCCAGCTCGGTCTCATGGGCCGGATTGAACACCGGGAAGCGCTTGCCTTCCGACGGGGCGACGAACTTGCCGTCGATGAAGTGGTTGAAGCCGTCCTTGTGCAGGTCGAGCCAGCCGACGACGGGTTCGTTCGCTTCGGGGGCCGGGCCGTAATCCATGCTGACGAGGATGTCCTTGACGAGTGCCATGATCGTTCCCCTCAGGCGAGCGCGTGGCGGATGGTGGAGGAATAGCGGCCGGTGACGTAGTGCTCGATCTGCCGCTCGATGTCGGCGAGGAGCGAGCTCGCGCCGATGCGGAAGAGGTCGGGCTCGAGCCAGTCATTGCCGAGCTCTTCCTTCATCAGGATCAGCCAGGCCATGGCGTCCTTGGCGGTGCGGAGGCCGCCCGCCGGCTTGAATCCGATCTTGAAGCCGGTCAGCGCCAGGTAGTCTCGGATGGCGCGGCACATGACCAGGCTGACCGGCAGCGTCGCGTTGACGTCTTCCTTGCCGGTCGAGGTCTTGATGAAGTCGGCGCCGGCCTGCATGGCGACCATCGACGCCTTGTAGACATTGCGCAGCGTCTTCAGGTCACCGGTGGCGAGGATCGCCTTCAGATGCGCCTCGCCGCAGGCTTCGCGCATGGCGGCCACTTCGTCATAGAGCGCTTGCCAGTCGCCGTTCAGCACATGGGCGCGGGTGATGACGATGTCGATCTCGTGCGCGCCTTCGCCGACCGCGTAGTGGATCTCTTCCAGCCGCTGCTTCAGCGGCGTCAGGCCGGCCGGGAAGCCGGTGGCGACCGAGGCGACGGGGATGCCCGAGCCCTCGAGCGCCTTGACGGCCGGGGCGACCATGGTCGGGTAGACGCAGACGGCGCCGACCTTTGGCGGGTTGGCCTGGAGGCCGAGCGCCTCGACCAGATCCTCGCGGAACGGCCGGCGCGCCTTGGCGCAGAGGCGCTGGACGCGGCCGGGCGTGTCGTCGCCGGCGAGCGTCGTCAGGTCCATCAGCGTCACCGCCTTCACCAGCCAGGCGGCCTGGTATTCCTTCTTCACCGTCCGCCGCGTGGTCAGCGTCGCGGCGCGGCGCTCGGCGGCGGAGGTGTTGACCTGGGCGCCCTCGAACCAGTCGACATGCAGCGGCGTGCCGTCATTGCGCTTCAGGGCGTTCGATAGGGGCGGGGTATTCGATGCGGGCGCAGTCTTGCGCTCCGTGGAGCCGTCAGCCGGCATGGGTGTTCTCCCGGTCTTCGGAAAGGGCTTTTTCGTTGGTGGCTTGGTCGGACAAGGCTTGGTTCGACAAGGCTTGGTTCGACAAGGCGTGGAGGGCGGTCGCCTCGTCGGTGACGAGGACGTTGACGTAGCGCGCCTTCAGGGCGGCGAGCACGACGGCGTGCTTGGCGCGGCCCGAGGCGACGCCGATCGAATGCGACTTGGCGCGCAGCCGTTCCGGCGCCAGGCCGATGGTGCGGGCGTCGAGCGTCGGGTCGGCAATGGCGCCGTCCGCGTCGATGAAGCGGCCGAGCAGGTCGCCGACCGCCTTCTTGGCGACGAGGCCGTCGACGTCTGCGGCGGTCAGGTAGCCGGATTCGACATGCACCGATCCGGCCATGCCGCCGAGGCCGAAGCAGGCGACGGGGGCCTCGTCGGCGAGTTTCAATACGCTTGCGATTACCGGATCGGCCTCGATGACGCTTCGCGTCTCGGCCCGGCCGACGATCGCCGGCACCGGCAGCAGCGTGGCCGTGCCGTTGCCGGCCTCGGCGAAGCGCTCGGCAACGGTGTTGGTCTTCAGCGTCGCCGATTTCAGATTGGTGGCGCCGTTCATCAGCACGACGCGGACGCCGTCGTTCCAGCCGGGCGCCAGCCAGTGCGCCACGGAGGCCATGGTGCGGCCCCAGGAGACGCCGACCAGGCCGGGGCGCGGGCTGAGGCCGGCCAGGTACTGCCCCGCTGCCTGCGCCACCGCGTCCTGCGCCACGTCGCCGTCGCCCATCGACGGCACGACGATCGCCTCGCGCAGGCCGAAGGCGGTCTGCAGCCGAGATTCGAGCGCGGGCAGACGCTGGGCGCGGGGGACGATGGCGATGCGGACAATGCCGGTTTCGCGCGCGTCGCGCAGCAGCCGGCTGACCTGCCAGCGGGTCAGACCGACTTCCTCGGCGATCTCGCTCTGGGTCCGCTCAAGGTCGTAATAGAGCTTCGCGACCTGCACCATGCGGTGCTCGCGCTGCTCGTCACGGGTCGGCGGAACGGGGTTGGCGACGCTCGGCATTGCTTTCACAAATGTGAGACGCGATCACTTATGTGAAACCGATAGGCTCTCGTAGCGGCAGAGTCAATCGTTTTGGGGCCTGTGGCATCGGCCCAGACGGCGGCAGGTTGTTCTCGGGCGTCAGTCCACGCTCGCCGTCATCCCGGCCTCCGGGCCGGAATCCATCCAGTCGAGCCTTTGGGAGGCTCCTGCGGCGGGAGCCCGGCAGCATGGATCCCTGCTTTCGCAGGGATGACGACGGAGGGTTGGGGAAGGCGAGAGCCCGGACGGTGGCGGGTTGTTCTCGGGCGCCCGCCAACGCTCACCGTCATCCCGGCCTCCGAGCCGGGATCCATTCAGCCGAGGCTTCGGGAGATTCATGCGGCGGGAACCCGGCGGCATGGATCCTCGCCTCCGCGAGGATGACGGCGGAGGTTGTCCGGCCGGGGAGAGGCAAAATCGAGTGGAAGCCGGCCGGAACCCCTCGCCCGCGGACGGGCGAGGGTAGGGTAGAGTCGCCTATGCGCGCTCGGCGGCGCCTTTGACGATGGTGTCGAAGTAGAGGTCGAGGAAGCGCTGGCCGTCGACGGCGGTGCAGATCTTCTGGTCGGGCAGGCCGTCCCACGCCGACGGCGGGAAGGAACGCAGCGCGGACTTCTGGATCGTCTGGCCGATGGCGATGCCCTCGGTGACCACCTTGATCGGGCCGGAGCGGGTGGTGAACAGGCTCGGATCGATCAGGTAGGCGACAGCCGAGGAATCGTGCACGAAGATGCCGTCGATGCCGGTCGCGCGGCGATAGAAGTCCTCGTAGAAGCGCGAGATGTCCCAGCAGAACTGGCCGGCCTTGCCGCCCTTGTCGCGCAGCTGCTCCATGTAGGCCGTCGTCATGACGCATTCCTGGGTGACGTCGAGGCCGACGGCGACGACCGGCCACTTGGCCGCGAACATCTCGTCGGCGGCGTGCGGGTCGCCGATGATGTTGGCTTCCGCCACCGGCGTGACATTGCCGGAATGGCCGTAGAAGCCGAAGGCGCCGCCCATGATGACGACTTCCTTGACCAGCTCGGCGATGCCGGGGTCCTCGCGGAGCGCCAGCGCCAGGTTGGTCATGCGGCCGACGGCGACGATGACGATCTCATGCGGGTGCTTGCGCACCATGTCGATGATGAAGCGATGCGCCGGCAGCTCGTGTTCCTTGACCGACAGGGTCTCGGGAATCGGCACGTCGCCGAGGCCGTTATGGCCGTGGATGTAGTGCGGCTCCTCGACCATCGGCACGGCGAGCGGCCTGCCGGCGCCGCGCGCCACCGGCGCCGCGAGGTTGAAGAGCTGCTTCATGTAGAGCGCGTTGCGCGTGGTGGTGTCGATCGAGGCATTGCCGAGCACGGTGGTGATGCCGACGAGATCGATGCTGGGCGCATATTCGAGGAACAGCAGCGCCATGGCGTCGTCGATGCCGGGATCGGTGTCGTAGATCACCTTGATGGGGGCGGATGTGGCTTCGGCCATGTCGGGTCCTGGTCATTTCGGGGGCGCCGGGCGCCCCATTCTCTTCGGAAGGCGGCGGGCAGGCCGGCGCCGGGGGCGGCCAAGATCGTCCAGAATCGCGGTGCTGAACAGGCCCCGTGTCGAAGCGCCCCGACTTCTCCCCGCCGACGCCTCGCGCCATCCTGCTCAAGCCGATCCGCTCGGCTAGTCAAGAACGACAAATCGATCAAATCGATCAATGTGTCTCGCCGTGTTTTCGCGCCTTGCTTGCCGAAATCCGCTGACGATAATGATCGAGACATCAGGAAAAGTGATCAATATGATCAAAAGGCAGCGCGAAAACCGGATCCTCGAGATCCTTGCCCAGGCGGGCGAGGAGGTCTCCGTGCTGGAGATCGCGCAGCGCATCGGCCGCGTTTCCAGCGTCACGATCCGGCGCGACATCGTCCGGCTGGCTGGGGAGGGCCGGGTCGAGCGCACGCATGGCGGCGCGCTGCTGCAGTCGGCCTCCGCCGAGGTCGCCGAGGCGCCGGCGCCGCGCGAAAACGCGCTGCAGGACGAAATCGAGGGCGTTGACGCCATCGTGCTGCCGCCGATCGGCGGGCGCGGCGCCGACACGCTGCGCATGCTGGCGAAGCGCCGGCATATCCCGTTCCTCGCCGAATCCTCGCCGCAGGAAGGCGGCGTGTATCTCGGCCCCGACAATTTCACCGCCGGCCGCGAGCTTGGCCGCGCCGCCGGCCGCATGATGGCTGGGGCGATTGCCGAGGCACGGCTTCTGCTCGTCTCGCTCGAAACGCTGCCGAACACGCGCGCCCGCTGCGACGGCTTCATCAAGGGTTTTGGCGAGACGTTTTCTGGCGTCGTCCGGCCCTGGCGGGTGGACGGCCAGGGCAGCTTCCGAATCGCGCTGCGCGCCAGCCTCGATGCCTTCGCCGCCTATCCCGACATCAACGTGATCTTCGGCGTCAACGATCATTCGGTGCTGGCGGCGATCGAGGCGTCGGACCGCGCCGGCGTCGCCGATGTCAGCGCCTTCTCCGTCGGCGGCGAGGGTGGCGCGCTGTTCGATGCGCTGGCGTCTCGCGGCAAGCTCAAGGCGGCCTCGGCGCTGTTCCCGGAAATCGTCGGCATCCGCGCCGTCGAGACGCTGGCGAGTGCGCTGCATGGCGGCGCCATGCCGGAGGAGGTCCGCACGCCGCATGTCGTGGTCACGCCGGATACGCTCGACCGTTACTATCGCAAGGCGGGCGCCGGCTGGGGGCTGGCGCCGGAGGCGGAGGCCTCGATCCTCGGCGGCGCCGAGCGACCGGCCTTCGTCCGCTCGGTCGGGCCGCGCCGCGCCATCGGCTTCGTGCCGCATTATCCGGCGCATGACTGGTATCGCAACATGGCGCGCGCCATGCGCGAGCGGGCCGAGGCGCTCGGCTTCGAGCTTCGCATCGCCGCGCCGCAATCCGGCATCGCCCGCGAGATCGCCGCGATCCGCCGGCTGATCGCGCGGAGCGCCGCCCGCCTCGTGCAGGCCGGCGACACCATCCTGATCAATGGCGGCATCCTCTCGGCGCTCCTCGCCGACGAACTGATGAGCCGCACCGGCATCACCATCGTCACCAACGCCGTCGACGTGATGGAGCGGCTCTCCGGCCGCCCGGGCCTGAAGGTCATCATGACCAGCG
This sequence comes from Kaistia nematophila, assembly GCF_026343855.1. Taxonomy (NCBI): domain Bacteria; kingdom Pseudomonadati; phylum Pseudomonadota; class Alphaproteobacteria; order Hyphomicrobiales; family Kaistiaceae; genus Kaistia; species Kaistia nematophila. The sequence goes on from NZ_JAPKNK010000001.1 coordinate 480,166, forward strand.
GCGAATACCAGCCGAAGGATCGCTGCCTCGTCGGCCCCAGCCTCGGCGCCCTGTTCGAGACCATGCGGGTCGACCGCGCCTTCCTGTCGGTCGACGGCATCTCGCCGCATTTCGGCGCCTCGGCGACGGACGAGCGGCTGGCGCTGGCGGCGAAGCGCTTCGTCGACGCCTCGCGCGAGGTCGTCGTCATGGCCGACCATTCGCTGGTCGGCGTCGAGGCCAGCCACCGCATCGTGGTGCTCGGCGCGATCGACGACCTGATCACGGATTCCGCCTCGCTGCCGGCGGATCGGCTCGCCTTTGCCTCGATGGGCACGCGCATCACGCTTGCCGACGAGGAGCCGGAGGAGATGGCGGCGCCCCGCACCGGGAGGCCGGTGGCGGACAGACGGAAGGCCTGAGCGGCCGGACGGACTGCAGATGCGACTTTGAAGAACACCTGGGAGGGACTACCATGAAGAAACTGCTTCTCGCCGCGACCATGCTCGCGGGACTGACGCCTGTCGCGTTCGCGCAGGACACCATCACGCTGAAGTTCTGGGACAACCAGCAGACCGAATCCGGCCTGAGCCAGTACCAGCAGGAGGCGGTCAAGCGCTTCGAGGCCGAGAATCCCGGCATCAAGGTCGAAGTCACGACCATCCCCTATCCGGAGTTCCAGCAGCGCCTGCTGACCGCCGTGCAGGGCGGCAATGCGCCCGACGTCTCGACGGTCGACCAGATCTGGCAGGGCGCCTTCGCCGAGGCCGGCGCGATCGCCGATCTCGACGAGCAGGCCAAGGCCGCCGGCCTGACCAAGGACGGATTCTTCAAGGGCGCCTGGGATTCGGCCAACTACAACGGCAAGCTCTACGGCGTGCCGTTCAACGTCGACGTCTGGCAGTTCTCGTTCCTGAACAACGCGCTGTTCAAGGAAGCCGGCATCGACCCGGCCTCGATCACCACCTTTGACGGCCTCAAGGCGGCGGCCGAGAAGCTGACCGACCCGGCCAAGGGCAAGTACGGCGTCGGCCTGTTCGGCCACAAGGGCGAAGACACCGTCGTCGTCATGAACTCGTTCATCTTCTCGAATGGCGGCAAGGTGCTGGACGCGGACGGCAAGTGCGCGCTCGACAGCAAGGAATCGGTCGAGGCGCTCGCCTATCTGCAGTCGCTGGTGCCGTTCGCGCCGAAGGGCATCCTGAACGCGTCCTCGGGCGACATGCGCGAACTGTTCCTGAACGGCTCGCTCGGCGTCGAGTTCTGGCCGGCGCTGGAGCAGCCGACCCTGCAGAAGTCGAAGATCGACTGGGGCTTCGAGAACGGCACGGCGCCGGCGGGCAAGACCGCGGTCGGCACCTATGGCGGCTGGAACCTCGTCGTCTACAAGTCGTCGCCGCATCAGGAAGCCGCCTGGAAGTTCATCCAGTTCCTGACGCGCGAGGACGTCAATGGCGCGGTCGTCGACCTGATCCCGGCCAACGTCAAGGCGGCCAAGACCTTCCTCGACGCCAACCGCAAGGGCGCCGACAAGATCATGACGCATCTCGGCAACGCCCAGCCGCGTCCGCTCTCGGCCCGCTATCTCGAGGTCTCCGACATCGAGGTGACCCTGGCGCAGGACGTCTATTCCGGCGCCGATCCGGCCGAAGCCGCCAAGAAGGCCTGCGCCGCGATCAACGGCCTGAACTGATCCGCTGTGCCTCACCCTCTCCCGCTTGCGGGAGAGGGTTGGGTGAGGGTCTTGCCTGCCTTCCTGCCGCCAGGCCGGCGGAGCAGGCCGTCTCACCCTCGCCCCGGCCCTCTCCCGCAAGCGGGAAAGGGAGAAGGCCGCCGCCGACGTTCCAGTCCCGCCGGCACACTCAAGAAAAAACCGGAAATGAATCTTCCATGATGAAACGCGATCGCTGGCTCACCTGGATCTTCGTGACGCCGGCCGTCCTGCTGGTCGCGGTGCTGATGTACTACCCGATGATCGGCACGGTCATCGAGAGCCTCTACTCGACCTCCTTCATCAACCCGACGCCGAAATTCGTCGGCCTCGCCGTCTACAGCAAGATCTTCGGCAGCGCCGATTTCGGCCAGATCGTCCGGAATTCGCTCGTCTGGACCGTCGCCGTCGTCGTGCTGCAGAACGGCTTCGGCTTTCTCTGCGCGCTGCTCCTGAACCAGAAGCTGCCGGGCCAGGGGCTGATGCGCTCGCTGATCCTGCTGCCCTGGGTGTTGCCCGGCGTCGTCGCCGCCATCCTGTGGCGCTTCATGTACGACCCGCAGCTCGGCCTTATCAATTCGTTCCTGATTTCCGCCGGCTTCGGCGACCAGGGCCTCGCCTGGCTTGCCGACTCGTCGACCGCCATGGCCGCCGCCGTCATCGCCGCCGTCTGGAAGGGCTTTCCGTTCTCGACCGTCGTCTTCCTGGCGGCGCTGCAGAATGTCGAGGCCGAGCAGATCGAGGCGGCGAAGATGGACGGCGCCAGCGCGACGCGCCGGCTCTGGCACGTCGTGCTGCCGTCGATGCGCGAGGTGATTGCCATCAACTTCATCCTCACCACCATCCTGACCTTCAATTATTTCGACATGATCTGGGTACTGACCCGCGGCGGGCCGCAGAATTCGACGCATATCTTCCCGACCAAGATCTACGAGCTCGGCTTCGGCCAGTTCCGCTTCGGCGAGGCGGCCGGCTATGGCGTCGTCTCGATCGTCGTGCTGGCGCTGCTGATCACGCTCTACTTCATCACCCAGCGCGGTGGCCGGAGGGTCCAGGCATGACCCCCTCGCGTTCCTCCCGCCTGCTGCTCCTGCTGCTGCAGCTCTGCCTCTGCGTCGTCATCCTGCTGCCCTTCTTCTGGATGGTGTCGGTGTCGCTGAAGCCGGCGGCCGAACCCTTCGCGATCCCCGCCCGGCTCTGGCCGGAAAACCCGACCTTCGAGAACTACCTGACCGCGTTCCGGCCGGAGTTCCGCACCTACTTCCTGAATTCGGTCGTCGTCTCGCTGTCGACGGTAGTGATCACGGTGACGCTGGCGCTCTTCGCCGCCTATTCGTTCACGCGGACGCAGATGCGGCTGTTGTCGCTGCTGATGGTACTCGTCATCGTGGCGCAGATGTTCCCGGCCAGCGCCATCATCATCCCGATCTACAAGATGATGAAGGCGGCCGACCTCCTGAACACCTACACATCGCTGATCCTCGCCTATGTGACCGTGACGCTGCCGGTGGCGATCTGGATGCTGCGCGGCTTCCTCGCCCGGCTGCCGGTGGCGCTGGAGGAGGCGGCGGCGATCGACGGCGCCGGTCCGTTCCGGATCTTCTTCCTGATCATCCTGCCGCTTTGCAAGCCGGGCATCGTCGCCACCGCCGTGTTCGTGCTGATCGTCACCTGGCAGGAGTTCCTGTTCGCGCTCTCCTTCACCTCGACCAAGGACATGCGCACGCTGCCCGTCGGCATGAACGACTTCATCGGCCAGTACGGCATCCGCTACGGCGAGCTGATGGCGAGCTCCGTGCTGATCTCGGTGCCGGTCATCGCCATCTTCTTCCTCCTGCAGCGCCAGTTCGTGGCCGGCCTCACCGCCGGCGCCGTGAAAGGCTGATCCGATGTCAGACCCGCTCGTTCTTCGCGACGACCTCGAACCCGGCATCGTCCGGCTCACCTTCAACCGACCCGACAAGCTGAACGCGCTGTCGACGCCGCTGATGCGCGAATTCGAGGCGCATCTCGACGGCCTCGCCGCCGATCCCGCCGTGCGCGTGGTCATCCTCGCCGGCGCGGGTGAGAAGGCCTTCGTCGCCGGCGCCGACATCGCCGAATATCGCGGCAACCGGCGGGCCGAGTTCATCGCCTATCAGCTCGAAAGCCGGCGCATCTTCGACAAGCTCGAGGCATTGCCCAAGCCGACCATCGCGGCGATCCGCGGCTACGCGCTCGGCGGCGGCTTCGAGATCGCGCTCTGCTGCGACGTCATCCTCTGCGCGGCGAGCGCGCGCCTCGGCCTGCCGGAGGGGCTGCTCGGCCTGTCGCCCGGCGGCGGCGGCACGCAGCGCCTGACCCGCGCCGTCGGCCGGATCGTCGCTTCCGACATGATGTTCGCCGCCCGCCGCATCACCGGCGAACGTGCGTTCCAGCTCGGTCTCGCGGCCGAATGCGTCGCCGACGAGGCGCTGGCCGAGACGGTGCTCGGCCGTGCCCGCGCCATGCTGAAGGTCGCGCCGCTGGCGCAGGCCGAGATGAAGCGGCTGATCCGGCAGGGGCCCGACGCGGCGCTGCCGGTGGCGCAGGGCTTCGAGCAGGAAGTGCTGTTCCGCCTCTACGGCACGGCAGACGGCCAGGAGGGCATTGACGCCTTCCTCGACAAACGAGATCCGGTCTTCAAGGGAATATGACGATGCGTGGAAGCGAACTCTCCGGACGGGTTGCCGTCGTCACCGGCGCGGCCATGGGCATCGGCCGCGCCTCCGCCGAGGCCCTCGCGCGGGAAGGGGCCGCCGTGGTGGTGGCCGACATCGACGAGGAGGCGGGCGCCGCCACGGCGGCGGGCCTGCGCGGCACTGGCGCCGAGGCGATCTTCGTGCGCACCGACGTCTCTGATATGGCCGACATGCAGGCGATGGCGGCGGCGGCGGTGAAGGCCTTCGGCGGCATCGACATCCTCGTCAACAACGCGGCGCGGGCGATCGGCGGCGTCGTCGACGAGATCGACGAGGACAGCTGGAACACCGTCATCACCACCAACCTTTCCAGCGTCTGGCGCGGCATGCGCGTCTGCGTGCCCGAGATGCGCAAGCGCGGCAAGGGCGCCGTCGTCAACATGTCGTCGGTGCAATCGCTCGCCGGCTTCAAGGGCTGGGCGGCCTATGCGGCGGCGAAGGGCGGCATCAACGCGCTGACCCAGCAGGCGGCGATCGACCTCGCCCCGCACGGCATCCGCGTCAACGCGGTGGCGCCCGGCACGATCATGACGCCGCTCAACGAGAAGATCTTCGCCACCCATCCCGATCCGCAGGGGCTGATCGCCAGCTGGAACAACGCCCATCCGCTCGGCCGCTTTGGAGAAGCGCCGGAAGTTGGCGAAGCGGTCTTGTTCCTGGCCAGCGATCGGGCTTCCTTCATTACGGGAGAAATCCTGCGCGTCGATGGAGGCCTCGTCGTTCGCGGCGAGTGACGCGCGGCAATCATCACGGGAAGGAAGCGGAATGAACCCAAGCGATTTCCATACGATCGAGGCCAAGGGCGTTCGTGCGACGCTCGATCTCCGGGGCGGCCATGTCCGCGTCTTCGCGACCGAGCAGGACGGCCGGACGATCGAGCCGCTGCACACGGCTCCCTGGGTCGACGACAAGGCGATCTACGAGGACGAAAGCCTCGACGCCAATCTCCGCTTCCTTTCCGGCGACTTCTTCTGCGCGCCGTTCTCCGCCAGCGATGTCGAGCCGGCGCCGCCGCATGGCTGGCCGGGCAATTCGCGCTGGACGCTGCTCGGCGTCGAGGCGCATCCCGAGGGGGGCCAGGTCGCGCGCTACGAGCTCGACAAGCGTGTGCTGGGCGCGCGGCTGATCAAGGAATTCACCGTTCGCGACGGCCATCCTTTCCTCTATCAGAGCCACGTCTTCATCGGCGGCGAGGGCGCGATTCCCGTCGCCAATCACGGCATGACCCGCTTCGACGGCGGCGGCCGGCTGTCCTTCTCGCCCAAGCTCTTCGCCACCACGCCGGCGACCGCGATCGAGCCCGATCCGGCCAAGGGCCGCTCGCTGCTCGCCTATCCCGCGCGCTTCACCGACCTCGCCAAGGCGCCGCGCGCCGATGGCGGCACGGCGGACCTGACCGTCTATCCGTTCGGCTCGAAGCACGAGGATTTCCTGTCGCTGATCGAGGATCCGAACAATCCGCTCGGCTGGGCCGCCGCCATCCGCCCGGACAAGCGCGATATCTTTCTGACGCTGAAGAACCCGGCCGACTATCCGATCACCATGATGTGGTTCTCGAATGGCGGCCGCGACTATGCGCCGTGGAACGGTCGCCATGTCGGCGTGCTCGGCCTCGAGGAAGGCCGCACCTATGCCGGCCATGGCCACAAGGCGTCGATCAGCCCCAATCCGTGGACGGAAGAGGGCATCCCGACGGCGCTGACGCTCGACCCGGCCGGCGAGGTGGAGGTCCGCAACGTCATCGGCGGCGTGGCGCTGCCCGCCGGCTGGAGCCGGGTCGCCTCGGTCGTGGCGGGGGCAGCCGAACTGGTGCTGACCGACGATGCCGGCGGCAAGGCGACGGTGCCCTATGACGCCCAATTCCTGGCGCGGGGCGCCTGATGTCGGCGGCAGCCATCCAGCACGCCTTCTCGACCGGCGGGGCGACAGTCCTGCCGGCCGACCGCGCCAGCGTGCTGTTCGACGGGATCTTTTCCAGCCCCCGCCTGCAGCATCCCGAAGGGATCGCGGTCGGGCCGGATGGCTGGATCTGGGTCGGCAGCGAGAACGGCCAGATCCTGCGCATCGCGCCGGACGGGTCCGCCATCGAAGAGGTCGCCTCGACGGGCGGCTTCCTGCTCGGCCTCGCCTTTGACGGCGACCGGGCCCTGTTCGCCTGCGATTCCCGGCATAGCGCGGTGTTCCGTCTGGATCTCGCCGACCGTTCGCTGAAGCGATTTACGGCGCCCGGCATCCAGGTTCCGAACTATGCCGTGGTCGATCGGGCGCGGGGCCGGCTCTATGTTTCGGACACGCGCGCGCCGAGCGATCCGGGGCCGTCGATCTGGTCCTATGATCTCGACAGCGGCGTGGGCGCCGTCTGGCATGGCGGGCCGTTCGACCATGCCAACGGCATGGCGCTCTCGCCCGAGGGCGACGCGCTGTTCCTGTGCGAGACGTTCGCGCGCCGCGTCACCCGCATCGTCATCAAGGCGGAGGGGTCCGCCGGCGCCGCGACGACTTTCTCGGACGATCTGCCCGGCCTTCCGGACGGTCTCGCCTTCGACGATTTCGGCGCGCTGTTCGTCAGCTGCTACGAGCCGTCGCGCGTGCTGCGCGTCGCGCCGGGCGGTGGCGGCGCCGAGATCTATGTCGAGGACGCGACCGCGCATGTCCTCGCCCACCCGACCAATATCGCCTTCGACGGGGCGCGGATGTTCACGGCCAATCTCGGCCGCTGGCACGTCACGAAGATCGAAACGGACACGTCCGGCACGCCGCTCTGGCGCCGCTCGGCGATCGCGACCGACTAACCCTGGCCGTCCGCCGGGCGGGCGGCCAAACGACGAGTGTGAGGAACCGACCATGACCGCCGCCAAGGCTCTGCAGGACGTCACCGTCCTGGATCTCAGCCATCTCCTGCAGGGCCCCTTCGCCACCCAGTTGCTCGCCGACATGGGCGCGAACGTCATCAAGGTGGAGCGGCCGGGGCAGGGCGACCTGTTCCGCACGCTCACCTTCAACAATCGCTGGGTCGGCGGCACGGAAAGCCCGAACTTCCTCGCCTGGAACCGCAACAAGCGGTCGCTGGCGCTGGACCTGAAGGCGCCGGAAGCGAAGGAGATCCTCTACAAGATCGCCGAGACGGCCGATGTCGTGGTGCAGAATTTCCGCCCCGGCGTGCTGGAGCGGCTCGGCTTCGGCTATGCCGATTTCGCCAAGGTCAATCCGCGCATCATCTATTGCTCGGGCTCCGGCTATGGCGACAGCGGCCCGTATCTCGCGCGTCCCGGCCAGGACATGCTGATCCAGGGGCTGACCGGCATCGCGGCGGCGACCGGCCGTGGCGACGGGCCGCCGGTCCCCGTCGGCTCCGGCTTCTCCGACCAGGTCGGCGCCATGAACATGGTCTATGGCATTCTTTCCGCGCTCTACTGGCGCGAGCGCTCCGGCGAGGGGCAGGAGATCAAGGTCGACCTGCTGTCGGCGATGCTGGCGCATCAGGGCCAGGAAATGCTGATGGCGATGAACTTCCAGCAGGACTTCGTACGCCCGAAATCCGGCATCGGCCATCCCGGCATGGATGCGCCCTTCGGCGTCTATCCGACCCTGGACGGCTGGGTGACGGTGGCGATGAGCCCGTTCAAGCGCTTCGTCGGCGTGCTCGGCGACGACAGTCTGCTCGTCTACGACAACCCGAAGGACCTGTTCGACAAGCGCGACGAGATCTGGGGCAAGCTCGCGGCGCTGACCAAGGGCTGGACGACAGCGGAGCTGATGCAGGCGCTGCTCGCCGTCGACATCTGGTGCGGCGAGGTGAAGACGCATCTGCAGGCCGAGCAGGACCCGCAGGTCAAGCATATCGGCGCGATCGCGAGCTACGAGCACCCGACCGCCGGCACGGTCAAGGTGGTGGCGCCGGCGGTGAAGATGTCGAAGACGCCGGCCGAAATCGAGCGCCCGGCGCCGCGCATCGGCGAGCACTCGCGCGAGATTCTCGGCGAGTTCGGATTTGATACGGCGACGGTCGATGGCTGGGTCGCGAAGGGTTCGGTCGCCGAGGCGAAATAGGGGGCGGTCAGGGGACCGTTCTCACCTCTCCCAGCGGGAGAGGTCGACGGCCGCAGGCCGGCGGGTGAGGGGATGCGATCTCTCCGGCCAAGCCTGAACCCCTCACCCGGAGCTTCGCTCCGACCTCTCCCTCATGGGAGAGGTGAGGCTGTGGTTTTCAGCCCCATCGCCGAGCCAAACAAAAAAGGGCCCCCGCTCAGAACCTGAGCGGGGCCTTTCTGTCTGGGCGATCTTACTTCAGCGCGCCGGCGGTAAGGCCGCTGACGATCTTGCGCTGCAGCAGCATGAAGATCACCACGATCGGCGTCACGTAGATCACGGCATAGGTCATGATGCCGTTCCAGTCCGTCGTGTTCGGGCCCATGAAGTTCATCAGGCCGACGGTGGCGGTCTGCAGCTCTTCCTGCGAGATCATCGTGCGCGAATAGACATACTCGCCGAAGGACTGCAGGAAGATCAGCACCGAGGTGACGAGGATGCCGTTGCGGGCGAGCGGCACGATGATGCGGAAGAAGGCGGTGATGCGCGATGCGCCGTCGACGCGGGCGGCTTCCTCGAGCTCCTTCGGGATCTGCATGAACGAGGTGCGGCAGAGCACGATGTAGAGCGGCAGCACCTTGGCAGTCTGGGCCAGCACGACCGCGAAGCGCGGCGTCGCGATCAGGCCGATCTGGTTGAACAGCACGAAGATCGGCGTCGCCATCAGCGACGGCGGCAGCACCTGCATCATCAGGATGAGGAACAGGACGATGTCCATCCAGACATTGCGGACGCGGGCGAGCGCATAGGCGCAGCCCGTGCCGAAGAAGGCGGCCAGCGCCGTGGTTCCCGTCGCGATCAGCAGCGAGTTCCACAGATAGGTGTCCATCTTCTTCTCGACGAACACCTTGGCGAAGTTGAACTGCGGGTCGCTCGGCCAGAAGCTGGGCGGGAAGGTGAAGGTCTCCGACGACGGCTTGAAGGCGGTCAGGTACATCCAGTAGAGCGGGAACAGGTAGATCGCCAGGAAGCAGAGCGCGATGGCGAGGAGGACGTAGCGTTTCATGGGTCTCTCTCCTCAGGCCTGATGCTCTTGGCGCGTCGAGCGCACATACAGGAAGGCGACGACGATGACGAAGCCGAGCATCAGCACCGAGACGGCGCTGCCGGTGGCGATGTCGTAGTTCTGGAACGAAAGCTGCCACGACCAGTACTGCGCCACGTTCGACGAATTGGCCGGGCCGCCCTGGGTCAGCGAGGCGAACAAATCGAATTGCTGCAGCGTGAAGATGATGCCGAGCGACAGCACGGCGCCGATGGTCGAGCGCATCATCGGCAGCGTCATGTAGAAGAACCGCTTCCATGCGCCCGCGCCGTCGAGCGCCGCCGCCTCATACATGTCCTTCGGGATGCCGGCGAGGCCGACCGAGAGCAGGATCATGTTGAACGGAATGCCGAGCCAGATGTTGGCGAGGACGACCGAATAGAGCGACAGCGCCGGGGTCGACAGCCAGAAGATCTTTTCGTTGATCAGGCCCGACGACATAAGGAGGTAGTTCAGCACGCCGAAATCGCCGGCGAAGATCCACTTCCACACCGCGCCGGCGACGAGCGCCGGGATGATCCAGGCAGCGAGGAAAAGGCCGCGCAGATAGGTCGCGCCGATGAAATCCTGCTGGAAGAACAGCGCCAGGCCGAAGCCGATGGCGAGCTGGAAGATGATGCAGAGACCCACGAAGACCGCGGTGTTCCACATGATCGGCCAGAAATCGGGATTGGAGAACAGCGTGTGGTAGTTGGCGAGGCCGACAAAGGGGCGGATCAGCGAGGCGAGACTGAACATGTCCACCTCCTGGAACGACATCGCGATGTTGTAGACCAGCGGGAAGGCCGAGAAGACCAGCAGATAGGCCAGCGCCAGAAGGGCCAGCACGCCGTCGAAGCCTCGACCGTCGCGAACGCTGCGCAAAAGAGCTGACATCGGCTTGCTCCCAAAAGGACGAACTATGGTGAAACGCGGGGGGAGCACCGGCCTCCGCAGGAAAAGGGCGGATCGCGGGCGCAGGAGGAAACGGGCCGGAGGCGCGGGACATGGTCCCGCCTCTCCGGCCCGGTATCAGCTCGATTACTTCTTGATGACGGCGTCGATCTTCGCCTGGGCCTCGGTGAGGGCCGTCTTGGCGTCGGTCTTGTGCGTCAGCGCCTGCTGGATCGCGGTCGAGATCGGCGTCGAGATCTTGGCCCAGTCAGGCGAGGGGCCGCGGGCGCGGGCGTTCTGCATCGATTCGACGAAGATCGCGTAGGCGGCCGGCCACTTCGGGTCCTTCACCTCGACCGGATAGGACGGGACGAAGCCGAACTCGTTCCAGACGCGCGGCATCTGCGAGTAGAGGTACTCGAGGAAGAGGAAGGCTTCCTTCGGGTGCTTGGTCTTGGCGAAGATGGCGTTGTTGCCCTCGCCGAGCGCGGAGGCCGGCTTGTCGCCGACGTTCCAGACCGGCAGCTTGGCGACGCGGAAGTCGAACTTGGCGTCCTTCGACATGCGCGGCAGCTCCCACGGGCCGGAGATGCCCATGGCGGCGTTCTGCGCGTTGAAGGTGGCCATCGAATCGTACTGGCCGCGGATCAGCGTGTCCGGCGAGGCGATCTTCTCGTCGATGATCTTCTGCCAGAGCTCGAGCGCCTTCACCGCGCCGTCGGCGTCGATGTGGTCATAGTCCGCGCCGGCCGACTGGGCCCAGGGCAGGAACTGGAACGTGCCCTCTTCGTTGCCGTTCGCCGAGAAGGCGAGGCCGTAGACGTTCTTCGCCGGGTCGGTCAGCTTCTTGGCGGTCTCGTAGAGCTCCTGCCAGGTCTGCGGCGGCTTGTCCGGATCGAGGCCGGCGGCCTTGAACATGTCGGCGTTGTAGTAGAGCGCGAGGGTGTTGGAGCCGCGCGGCAGGCCGTAGATCTTGCCATCCCAGGTGATGGTCGAGAGCGGGCCGGGATAGATCTTCGAGGTGTCGACGATCTTCGAGTCGGCGAGGTACGGCGTGATGTCGAGCAGCGCGCCCTTCGACGACAGGAACTGCATGTTCGGATTGTCGACATAGCCGATGTCGGGGGTCGTGCCCGTCGCGACGGCGCGCATCATGTCGTTCGCCCAGTCGGCGAATTCGACGCGCTTGATGTTGATCTTGATGTCGGGATGCAGCTTCTGGAACTCGTCCGCCATCACGTAGACGTAGCCCGGGTCCGCCTGGCGATCGATCGTCCAGACGTTCAGCTCGACCGGCTCCGCCGCAGCGGCAGCGGTCAGGGCCATCATGCCCGCCGCGCTCAACAGGATCTTCTTCGCAATATTCGCCATCGGTTTCCTCCTTGGTGGCGATGTCTCGAACCCACGCTCCTCCTGCGTGGCGGGGCAGGGCCCCGGGGCAGTTCCCGCCGGCGTGCCGGCGGGGTTGGGAGTGTCCGGCCGCTGAGGGATCAGGCCGGATTGGCGATGAAGGAAAGGCCGCCGCGGGCTTCCTTCAGATAGTTCAGCGACTTGACCTGGCCAGTGATCTCGAGCTCGTTGCGGTAGACCGGGTCGTGCCAGCCTTCGATGTCGATGCAGCCCTTGTAGCCGGCGAGGCGCAGCTCGCTGATGACACGGGTCCAGTCGCTGTCGCCGAAGCCCGGCGAGCGCATCTGCACGAAGGGATGCTTGCCGAACACGCCGCTCTCGCGGATGACGTCCCAGCGGATGGTCGCGTCCTTGCCGTGGACGTGGAAAATCTTCGGCGCCCATTTGCGGATCTGCGGGATCGGGTCGATCAGATAGACCATCTGATGGCACGGCTCCCACTCGAGGCCGATATTGTCGTCCGGCGTCTCGTTGAAGATCAGTTCCCAGGCGTCGGGATTGTGCGCGATGTTCCAGTCGCCGGTCGCCCAGTTGCCGTCCATGGCGCAGTTCTCGAAGGCGAGGCGGACGCCCTTGTCGGCGGCGCGCTTGGCAAGCTCGCTCCAGACCTGCTTGTAGCGCGGCAGGCTCTCCTCGATCGACTTGCCGCGGATGCGGCCGGTGAAGCCGGCGATCGTCTTGGCGCCGAACAGGTGCGCGTTGTCGATCAGCGTCTTCCAGCCTTCCAGCGTCTGCTGGTCGATGTCGGTGGTCTCGAGCGGATTGCCGAACATGCCGAGCGTGTCGATCTTCACGTCGGCGTCGCCGATCGCTTCCTTCAGCTCGGCGGCGAGCTTCGGAATGTCCTTGCCGCCGATGGTCTGCCAGAAGAACGGCTCGATCGACTCGAAGCCGAGCGGCAGGATCTGCCTGACGTAGGCGGCCGGATCGGGGAGGTTCCCCTTGATCATCGTACCGATGCGGATGTCGAGAAGCGGATTGGTCAAGGCATCAATTCCCTGGAGCGTTTAGGCCGTGCGTCGCGGGGGGCGCGGGCCAGCAAGGTTCAGATCGTGATTTCGACGCGGCGTCCGGTTTCGGCGCTTTCGATGGCGCCGAACACCATGGCGAGACTGTTGATGTTCTGGTGGCCGACCGTCTCCGGCTCCGGCCCGCCGCGCGTCGCGGCGATGAAATCCTGCATGACCCCAAGGTGGCCGCCGGTCCGGTCGGACTCTGCGAGTGGAGGAATCTCGCTGGCGGCCACCTCGGAAAACAGGCCGTCGATCGCCTGGCCGGCGACCTCGGCACGAATGTCCTGATGCCCGTCCCAGACGAGCGTTCCGCGGGTGCCGACGATGCGCCAGGCCGATTCCCAGCTGGTCATCAGCCCGTCGGCGCACCAGCTGCCGCGGTAGTTGAAGATGACGCCGTCGCCGAACTCGAAGATCGCCGCGGCCGAGGAGCCCTGCTTGTACCAGGAGTTCTTCGGGTTCCATTCGCGGCAATAGACGGCTTCCGGCACGTTGGCCGACATGAAGCGGGCGGCGTCGAAGGTGTGGATCGCCATGTCGAGCAGCAGCACGTGGTCCATCGTCTCGCGGAAGCCGCCGAAATGCGGCGCGAGGAAGAAATCGCAATGGATCGAGGTGACGTCGCCGATCGCGCCGGCCTCGATGGCGTTGCGGATGCGGCGCACGCCTTCGAGATAGCGGCGGTTCTGCACGACGACATGCAGCTTGCCGGCGGCCCTGGCGCGGGCGATCAGGTCGCGCGCCTGGTCGAGCGTCTCGGCCATCGGCTTTTCGGAGAGGACATGGCAGCCGGCGGCGAGCGCCGTCGAGACGATGTGATGGCGGGCGCCGGGGATGACCACGTCGAAGACGACATCCGGCCTGGCCTCGGCGATCAGGTCCTCGATGTTGGTGGCGATGACGATGTCGCCGAGCTCGAACTCGGCCGCGCGGGCACGGGCCGCGTCGGGATTGATGTCGGCGAGGCCGACGATCTGGAGGTTGTCGATGGTCTTCGCAGCGGCGAGCCAGGCACGGCTCATCGCTCCGCAACCGATCAGTACGGCACGTTGCATTCCGGTATTCCTCCCACGGCCAGTTCCTCGATCATTGCACCGCAAACGTTTACGGTGCGATGCAATAAGGCCGTAAACGTTTACGATGACACCAAATTGAGGTACGCTTGTCAAGCGCGGCAATCGTGGCAACCCGCGGTCGATGTTGATCGACCGGGTGCACGCGCCGGCTAAAATGATGTACGCAAGGCGCTCCGCGCGAGCGGATCGACCGGGCGAGGGAGGAGGCGCTCCGTTGAGCATCAAGGAACTGGCGCAGCAGCTGAACATCTCGATCGGCACGGTTTCGCGCGCCCTGAACGGCCGCGCCGACGTCAATCCGGAGACGCGCAAGCGGGTGCTCGCCGCCGCCGACGCGATGGGTTATGTCGCCAACCAGTCCGGCCGCAGCCTGCGTCAGGGAACCACCAACGTCATCGGCTTCACCATCGAGACCAATGTCGAGACCAGGACGCAGGGCGACACCTTCTTCATGAGCGTCTTCGACGGCGTGCAGATGGTCTTCGCCCGCCACAAGCTCGACCTCGTCGTGCTGCCCTGTGCTTCCGAGGACGACCCGTTCGACCATGTCCGCCGCGTCGTCTCGCGCCAGTTCGCCGACGGGCTGATCCTCTCGGCGACCCAGCGCCAGGATCCGCGCATCGATTATCTGATCGAGCGCGGCATTCCCTTCGTCACGCTCGGCCGCAGCCTGTCGGGCGGCGAGCATTCCTGGATCGACATGGATTTCGAGGGCATCGCCGCGCAGTCGGTCGCCCGGCTCGTCGCCGGCGGCCATCGCCGCATCGCGCTCGCCAACACCGAGCGCGGCATCAATCTGAGCTTCGTCTTCGAGGAGGCCTACCGCGCCGCGCTCGCCGCGCACGGCATCGCCTACGATCCCGACATCGTCATCCGCGGCGAGATCACCGAGCTCGGCGGCTACCGGGTCTGCGACCGGCTGCTGGCGTTGCCGGAGCCGCCGACGGCCGTCGTGCTGGTCAATGAGAGCCTGGCGATGGGCTTCTATCGCCGCCTGCTCGATGCCGGCCTCACGCCGGGCCGCGACATGGCGATCATCGGGCTGCGCCAGAGCCCGCAGTCGCGCTTCCTGTCGCCGGCGCTGACCTGCTACCGGCTGTCGCTGCACGACGTCGGCGTCGAGCTGGCGCAATCGCTGCTCGCCACCATGCCCGCCTATCGCGACCATTATCCGCAGGGCGTCACGCAGAAGATCTGGCCGATGGAGCTGGTGCCGGGAGAGAGCGACCCGCCGCTGCGGACCTGACACCCTCCCTCCCGCGATCGGCGGCCCCCTTGCCGTCAACGGGTTGTCACCCTAGAACATATCGTGAACATACGAAAGGTGGCGGCGATGGAATTGCTAGAAAAGCTCGGGATCCTGGCGGACGCGGCCAAGTATGACGCGTCCTGCGCCTCGAGCGGCACCGATACCAGGCACGCGGCCGCCGGCAAGGGCATCGGCTCGACCGAGGGCATGGGCATCTGCCATTCCTATGCGCCGGACGGCCGCTGCATCTCGCTCCTGAAGGTGCTCCTGACCAATGCCTGCAATTTCGACTGCCTCTATTGCGTCAACCGCGCCTCGTCCAACGTGCCGCGCGCCCGCTTCACCATCGCGGAAATCGTCAAGCTGACGCTCGATTTCTACCGCCGCAACTATATCGAAGGCCTGTTCCTCTCCTCCGGCATCATCCGCAATCCCGACTACACAATGGAGCAGGTGGTGGCGGTGGCGCGGTCGCTGCGGGTCGAGCACGGCTTCCAGGGCTACATCCACCTGAAGACGATTCCCGAGGCGAGCGAGGCGCTGATCACCGAGGCGGGGCTCTATGCCGATCGGCTGTCGATCAATGTCGAGCTGCCGACCGAGCAGGGGCTGGCGGCGCTGGCGCCGGAAAAGAGCGTTCCGTCGATCCGCCGCACCATGGGCCGGCTGCGGCTGAAGCTCGACGAGGCGAAATCGGAACAGCACCTGAAGCATGCGCGCCGCTTCGCGCCGGCCGGCCAGAGCACGCAGATGATCGTCGGCGCCGACGCATCGACCGACCGCTCGATCCTCGATCTCTCCGCCAATCTCTATGGCTCCTACAGGCTGAAGCGGGTCTATTACTCCGCCTTCAGCCCGATCCCCGATGCGAGCCGCAAGCTGCCGCCGGCCGCTCCGCCCCTGATGCGCGAGCATCGGCTCTACCAGGCCGACTGGCTGCTGCGCTTCTACGGCTTCGAGGTGTCGGAGATCGGCGGCCAGGGTGGCATGCTCGACCTCGATATCGACCCGAAGCTCGCCTGGGCGCTCGCCCATCGCGACCGCTTTCCCGTCGATCTCAACCGCGCCGGCCGCGAGGAGCTCTTGCGCGTACCGGGGCTCGGCGCCAAAACGGTGGAACGGCTCATCTCCGC
Source organism: Kaistia nematophila (assembly GCF_026343855.1). Taxonomy (NCBI): domain Bacteria; kingdom Pseudomonadati; phylum Pseudomonadota; class Alphaproteobacteria; order Hyphomicrobiales; family Kaistiaceae; genus Kaistia; species Kaistia nematophila. The sequence continues at coordinate 496,464 of NZ_JAPKNK010000001.1, forward strand.
CCGCCGCCATCGCACGCTGCGAAGCGACGACCTCGCCCGGCTGCGCCTGCCGCTCGCCAAGCTGATGCCCTTCGTCGTGCTCGGCGACCACAAGGCGTCCGGCCTGCTCGATTCGGAACGCCTGCCCGCCTTGCTGCGGCCGAAACCGGCGCAGATGCAACTGCCGTTCTAGCCATGCACCGCATCGCGCTTGCAGGACCGACCGATTTTGAGGGCTGGCGCGATGCCGCGCGGCGGCTGGCGCGGCAGGGCGTCGATCCGGCCGAGGTGGTCTGGAGCGTGGCCGGCGAAAGCGTCGATCTCTTTGGCGCGGTGTCTTCAGAACCGACGGCAGCGTCGCCGGAGGGGCCGGCCTTCGCCGTGCCGCGCGCCTTTCTCGATCTCGCCGAAACCGCGATCCTGCATGCGGATCCCGAACGTTTCGCGCTGCTCTACAAGATGCTTTGCCGACTCAGGAACGATCACGATGCGTTCGAGGACAGCGTCGATCCGCTCAATGTCCGTCTCAATAGCCTCGCCAGGGCGGTGCGGCGCGACATTCACAAGATGCATGCCTTCGTCCGCTTCCGCGCCGTCGAGACGGAGGCGGGCGAATGCTTCATCGCCTGGTTCGAGCCGGAGCATCACATCGTCGAGGCGGCGGCGCCCTTCTTCGTCCGCCGCTTTGCCTCGATGCGCTGGTCGATCCTGACGCCGGAGCGCAGCGTGCATTGGGATGGCGAGGTCCTGCGCTTTTCGGAGGGCGTCGATCGCTCGGCCGCTCCCGGCGAGGACGCGCTGGAGGATCTCTGGCGGCGTTACTACGCGGCGATCTTCAATCCCGCCCGGCTCAAGGTGCAGGCGATGATGTCGGAGATGCCCAGGAAATACTGGCGCAACCTGCCCGAGGCTTTGCTCATTAAACCGCTGATCGACCAGGCGGAGCGAAGGAGCGCCGAGATGGTTCAGTCAGCCGCGACACCAGAAAATCCGAGACCGCAGCGGCCCGCGCCCGCTGCACTGGCCGAAGCGCCGGCAATGGCCGGCACGATCGCGGCGTTGCGGGCCGAGGCGGCGGGCTGCCGGCGTTGCCCGCTCTGGGCGCCGGCGACGCAGACCGTCTTTGGCGAGGGGCCTGAGGACGCCGATATCGTCTTTGTCGGCGAGCAGCCGGGCGACCAGGAGGATCTGGCGGGGAAGCCCTTCGTGGGGCCGGCGGGCCAGGTGTTCGATGCGGCGCTTCGCGACGTCGGTATCGATCGTGGCCGCGTCTATGTCACCAATGCGGTGAAGCACTTCAAATTCGTGCCGCGCGGCAAGCGCCGGCTGCACCAGAAGCCTGATGTCGCTGACATCGTCGCCTGCCATGACTGGTTGGCGCAGGAACTGGCGATCCTCAGGCCGCGCCTGGTCGTCGCGCTCGGGCTGACGGCGGTGCGGAGCCTGACCGGAAAGACGATGACGCTGGCCTCGGCGCGCGAGCAGTTCCTGACGACCGGGGGCGGCGCGACGCTGCTGGCGACGATCCATCCGTCCTTCCTGCTGCGCCTGCCCGACCAAAACGAAAAAGCGCGCGAGTACGCGCGCTTTCTGGACGATCTCAAGCGGGTGGCCGCGTTGGCGCAATCGGCCTGACTACCAGCAGGTATAGCCGCCGTCGGCCGAGACGATCGAGCCGGTCATCAGGCTGGCCGCGTCGCTGGCGAGGAAATGCACGACCGAGGCGATCTCGTCGGTCTCGCCCATGCGGCCCATCGGCGTGCCGCCGAGCCAGGCTTCCGCCATGTCAGGGTTTTCCTTGAGGACGTTGGCGGCCAGCGGCGTGTTGATATAGGTCGGCGCCACGGCGTTGACGCGGACCCCGCGCGAGCCCCATTCGGCCGCCAGCGACTTGGTCAGGTGGTGAACGGCGGCCTTCGAGGCGTTGTAGGACGCCTGCTCCTGCGGCTTGTTGACGATCAGGCCGGACATCGAGCCGATATTGACGATCGAGCCGCGGCCGGCTTTCAGCATGTGGTTGCCGAAGGCGCGGCAGCACCAGTAGGTGCCGTTCAGGTTGACGTCGATGACGTTCAGCCAGAGTTCGTCGGCGACCGTCTCGGCCGGCACCATGCTGCGGGCGATGCCGGCATTGTTGACGAGGATGTCGATCCTGCCATGCTTGGCGACGACCTCGTCCGCGACCTGGTTGACGCGGGCCGAGTCGGTCACGTCCATCACCACCACGTCGACGTCATGGCCCTTGGCTTTCAGGCTGGCCTGGCCGGCCTTGGCGACCGCCTCGTCCCGGTCGGCGATGATCACCTTGGCGCCGGCTTCGGCCAGCGCCTCGACGGTAGCCAGGCCGATCGACTGGCCGCCGCCCGTCACGAGCGCGACCTTGCCGTCGAGCCGAAGCTTTTCGAAATACATTCTTTTCCTCCTGAGAATTCGCCGTGGGGCGACGTCAAGCTACTGAACGATCACCTTGCCGTCACGGTCGAACCGGTGGATATGCGTCGAATCCGGTGTGAGAAAAACGCGTTCGCCCGGCTTCAGCGCCAGTTCGCCGACCGCCCGCACGGTGATGTCGCCGATCTCCGGCACCGTCACGTAGAGGAAGGTGTCGCTGCCGACATGCTCGGCGACGCTGACGACGCCGTCCCACTCGCCCGATGTCTGCGAGGTCGCGACATGCTCCGGCCGGATGCCGATTGTCGTCGCGCCGCGCTTTTCCGCCGCCGCGCCGGTGACGAAGTTCATTTTCGGCGAGCCGATGAAGCCGGCGACGAACAGGTTCTGCGGATGCTCGTAGAGTTCGAGCGGCGAGCCGACCTGCTCGATCTGGCCGGCGTTCAGGACGACGATCTTGTCGGCGAGCGTCATCGCCTCGATCTGGTCGTGCGTCACGTAGATCGCCGTGGTGCCGAGCGAGTTCTGCAGCCGGGCGATCTCCAGCCGCATGTTTACACGCAATGCTGCATCCAAATTCGAGAGCGGCTCGTCGAACAGGAACGCCTTCGGTTCGCGCACGATGGCGCGGCCGATGGCGACGCGCTGGCGCTGGCCGCCGGAAAGCTGGCCCGGCCGGCGGTCGAGATAGGGGGTGAGGTTGAGCACCGCCGCCGCCGCCTCGACCTTCTGCGCGATCTCGGCCTTCGGCATCCCGGCCATCTTCAGCCCGAAGCCGATATTGCTGCGCACGCTCATATGCGGGTAGAGCGCGTAGGACTGGAACACCATGGACAGGCCGCGCTTCGCCGGCGGCAGGTCGACGACGTTGAGGCCGTCGATGCGGATGATGCCGCGCGTGACGTCCTCGAGCCCGGCGATCAGCCGCAGCAGGGTGGACTTGCCGCAGCCCGACGGGCCGACGAAGACGACGAACTCACCGTCCTCGACGGTCAGGTCGACATCCTTGATGACGTTGACGCTGCCGAAGGTCTTCTCGACGCCAACCAGTTCGATCTTGCCCATGGTGTTGTTCCCGTGACCGGATTACTTGACGGCGCCGAAGGTGAGACCGCGCACCAGCTGCTTCTGGCTGAACCAGCCGAGCACCATGATCGGCGCGATGGCGAGCGTGGAGGCGGCGGAGAGCTTGGCCCAGAACAGCCCTTCCGGGCTCGAATAGGAGGCGATGAACACGGTCAGCGGCGCCGCGTTGACGGTGGTCAGGTTCAGCGTCCAGAACGCCTCGTTCCAGGCGAGGATGATGTTGAGCAGCACGGTCGAGGCGATGCCGGGGATCGCCATCGGCGTCAGCACGTAGAGGAGCTCCTTGCCGATGGTGGCGCCGTCCATGCGCGCCGCCTCGAGGATGTCCTTCGGGATTTCCTTGAAATAGGTGTAGAGCATCCAGACGATGATCGGCAGGTTGGCCATGAACTCGATGAAGATCAGGCCGCCATGCGTGTCGAGCAGGCCGGTGTCGCGATAGATCAGGTAGATCGGCACCAGCACGCCGACCGGCGGCATCATCTTGGTCGAGAGCATCCAGAGCAGCGTGCTGCGCGTCCGCTTGGTCGGCGCGAAGGCCATCGCCCAGGCGGCGGGAATGCCGATCAGGAGCCCGAGCGCGGTCGAGCCGAGCGCCAGGATGATCGAGTTCATCGCGTGATGGATGTAGTCGCTACGATGCTGGACGATGCCGTAGTTCTCGGTCGTCCAGTGGAAGAACAGGAATTGCGGTGGCGTCGAGAAGGCGTCGAGCTCGGTCTTGAAGCTGGTCAGCACCATCCAGAGAATCGGGAAGAAGATGATGAAGCCGGCGAGCCAGCCGCCAGCCGTGGCGGTGATCCTGCGGGTCGTCGTGATGCGTCTGGCCATGATCGAGCGTTCCGATGCTTAGGCGTCGAGGTTCTTGCCGATGAGGCGGACCAGGAAGATGGCGACAATGTTGGCGAGGACGACGGCAACGATGCCGCCGGCCGAGGCGCCGCCGACGTCGTATTGCAGCAGCGCCTGCGCATAGACGAGGAAGGCGATGTTGGTTGTCTGCAGGCCGGGTCCGCCGCCGGTTGTGACGAAGATCTCGGCGAAGACCGAGAGCAGGAAGATCGTCTCGATCAGGATGACGACGGTGATGGCGCGGGCGAGATGCGGCAGCGTCATGTAGATGAAGAAGGACAGCGCCGGCGTGCCGTCCATCTCGGCCGCCTCCTTCTGCTCCTCGTCCATCGACTGCAGCGCCGTCAGAAGGATCAGCGTGGCGAAGGGCAGCCATTGCCAGGCGACGATCAGGATGATCGAGAACAGCGGCACATTGGTGAACCAGTCGATCGGCTGCACGCCGATCAGCGTCGCGATCCAGGCGAACAGCCCGGAGACGGGATGCATCAGCAGGTTCTTCCAGACCAGCGCCGACACGGTCGGCATGACGAAGAACGGCGCGATCACCATCAGGCGGACGATGCCGCGGCCGAGGATCGGCTGGTCCATCAGAAGCGCCAGCAGCACGCCGCCGACCACCGTGATGACGAGCACCGAACCGACCAGGATCAGCGTGTTGAAGAGCGCCGTGAAGAAGGCGGGGTCGGTGAGGAAATACTGGTAGTTCAGCAGGCCGACGAAGCTTTCCTGGCCGGGGTCGAGCAGGTTGTAGCGCAGGAGCGAGAACCAGATCGTCATCGCCAGCGGTACGATCATCCAGAGGAACAGCAGGATGATCGACGGCGCCGAGAGGATGCGTCCGAGAGTAGTCGACTGCTTCGTGGCCACGGCCTTCGCCCTTGATCCGTTTCGATCTGCCCTAAAAAAGGTCCACCCGGCCGAGGTCGGGTGGCAGTCCTTGGGAGGCCCGGAGCCCGGCCCGCGGAACGGGCCGGGCGAGCACGGAGCGCGGGCTACTTGATGTAGCCGGCCTTGGTCATTTCCCGGGTTGCGGTCGCCTGGGCGGCGGCGAGCGCCGCGTCGACCGTCGACGAACCGGCGAGAGCTGCGGAGAATTGCTGGCCGACCGCCGTGCCGAGCCCCTGGAATTCGGGGATGGCGACGAACTGCACGCCGGTATAGGGCACCGGCTTCACCGTCGGATGGTCCGGATCGGCCGAGTTGATCGAGTCGAGCGTCATCTTCGCGAAGGGCGCCGCTTTCTGGTATTCCGGATTGGCGTAGAGGGAGGCGCGCGTGCCGGGAGGCACGTTCGCCCAGCCTTCCTTCGAGGCGACGAGGTTCAGATAGTCCTTGCTGGTCGCCCAGCTGATGAACTTCTCCGCTGCGTCGGCCTTCTTCGAGCCGGCCGGCACCGCCAGCGACCACGCCCACAGCCAGTTGGCGTTCTTGCCGAGGCCGTTATTGGGGGCGAGCGCGAAGCCGACCTTGTCGGCGACCTTCGAATCCTTCGGGTTGGTCACGAAGGAGGCGGCGACGGTGGCGTCGATCCACATGCCGCACTTGCCGGAGTTGAACAGCGCTAGGTTCTCGTTGAACCCGTTCGAGGCCGCTCCCGGCGGTCCGGCTTCCTTCATCAGGTTGACGTAGAAATTCAGCGTGTTCTTCCATTCCGGCTGGTCGAACTGCGGCTGCCATTTCTCGTCGAACCAGCGGGCGCCGAACGAGTTCGACATGGCGGTCAGGAAGGCCATGTTCTCGCCCCAGCCGGCCTTGCCGCGCAGGCAGATGCCATAGACGCCATTATCCTTGTCGGTGATCTTCTTGGCGGCGTCAGCGATGAAGTCCCAGGTCGGCTGCTCGGGCATCTTCAGCCCGGCCTTGTCGAACAGGTCCTTGCGGTACATCACCATCGAGCTCTCGCCGTAGAATGGCGCCGCGTAGAGCTTGCCGTCGAGCGACAGGCCGGCGCGGATCGGCGGCAGCAGGTCATCGACGTCGTAGTTGGCGCCGAGATTGTCGAGCGGCACCAGCCAGCCCTTCTTGGCCCAGATCGGCACCTCGTAGGTGCCGATCGTCAGCACGTCGAACTGTCCGGCCTTGGTGGCGATGTCGGTCGTCACCTTCTGGCGCAGCGTGTTCTCTTCCAGCGTGACCCATTCGAGGTCGATGTCGGGGTTCTTCGCCTTGAAGTCGTCGGTCAGCGACTGCATGCGCACCATGTCGCCATTGTTGACGGTGGCGATGGTGAGCTTGGTGGCGGCCGCGGCCTGGCCGATGGCCAGAATGGAAGCTGCGCCGAGAAGGGCGCCGATCACAATCCTCATGTCATCCTCCCAGATGCGCTGCGAGCAATTGCTACAGCGATGATCATACGCTCAATCCGAAATTGCAGGCGTGTCAATGGCAATTCGTTGCCGCAGGGCAGCGAAGCCGGCTTGCCGTCGAGGGCGCCAAGCTGCCGCAGGGGAAGTTTCGGGAGGAATTTCAAAGGGCAGGCCGGATGCTGCGGTGCGGCATCGGCTGGATACGGTCCGGTCCGGGCCTGCCGGCGCCGCAACCCGCGAAGGCGGGGCGAAAGGCGGCCTTGCTCAGCCGAGATCGAGCAGGGTCTTCGCCGTCGTCTCGTTGGTGATCAGGCCGTTGATGATGCGGCCACGCAGCGCGGCATGGATCGCCAGCACCTTGCCGGGTCCCATGGCGCAGCCGACGACCAATCGGGTGGCCGGCACCTCGCGCGGCACGCTGGTCAGCCTTTCATTGGTGCCGCCGGCGATGATCTGGCCCTGGGCATCAAAGGCCCAGCCGGTGACTTCGCCGACCGCGCCGAGCCGGTGCATTTCTTCGAGTTCCGAGGCCGAGATGAAGCCGTCGATGAAGAGCGGCGCATTCTCGTCCATCCGGCCGATGCCGACGAGCGAGACATCGGCCGCCTCCGCCAGTTCGCAGATACGCCGCACCGGCTCCAGCCGCATCAACTGGTCGCGCTCGCCGCGCGTCGGCATGACGACGGGCAGCGGCATGGGGAAATGCGGCGCCTGGACGAGGTCGGAAAGGCGCGCCAGCACGTCGAAGAAGCTGGCCGAACCCTGCATCGAGATGTGGCCGACCAGCGAGACGAGGCGGTGTCGCGGGCAGGCGAGGCGGGGGATCTGCTCGACGGCGGCGCGGAGCGTTCGTCCGGTTCCGAGCGCCACGACGATCGGCTCGGTGGCGCGCAGGCGCTGCTCGAGGAAGTCGGCGGCCGCCTCGGCGATGCCGACGACGGCGTTCTCCGAGCCGGGGTCGGATGGCACGATCTGGCAGTGGCCGAGGCCGTAGCGCTCGGTCAGCCGTGCCTCCAGCTCCATGCAGGCGGCGATGGGATGATCGAGGCGGAAGGTGATCAGCCGCTCGGAAAGCGCCAGCGAGACAAGGCGCTGCGCCGTCGGCCGCGACACGTTGAGCTTCCGGGCGATCGCGTCCTGTGTGTTGCCGGCGATGAAATAGAGCCAGCCCGCGCGGGCGGCGTCATCGAGGCGGGAGCGTTCCAGATCGGTGGCGGTCATGGCGGGATTGCTTCTGATAGATGCGGCAGGAGGTCCGCCATCCTCTCGACGATTCGGTCGGCGCCGGCGTCGAGCAGCATGCCGCCTGCTTCGCGCCCGGTATAGTGGCTGCCGCCGACAAATCCCCAGACCGTCATGCCGGCGGCCTTGCCGCCGATGACGCCGCTGACGCTGTCCTCGATGACGAGGGCCCGATCCGGCCGTGCGCCCATTTTCTCGGCGGCGAACAGGAAGAGGTCCGGCGCCGGCTTGCCGCGCGCGACCATCGTCGTGTTGAAGACATTGGCGTCGAAGAACTCTCCAAGCTCGGTCAGGCCGAGCGACAGGCGGATGCGTTCCGGCGTGCTCGACGAGGCGATGCAGCGCGGCGTGCGGAGGCTGCGGAGCAGCCGGGTCGCATCGGGCATGACCCGCAGCGCGGTCCGGTAACGGGCGATGAGGAGCGCATTGAGCTCGGCGGGGAAGCTTGCCGGCAAGGGGTGGCCGGTGCGGCGCTGGTAGTCCGTCTCGACGACGCTGAAGCTGCGGCCGAGGAAGCGCTCGAATACCTCGTTCAGATCCAGTTCGACGCCGTGCCGGGCGAGGGTCTCCCGCAGGCAGCCGCAGGCGATGATTTCGCTGTCGACGAGAACCCCGTCGAGATCGAAGACGACCAGTTCGAACGCCGACACGACCCTGCCTGCCTTGGCTCGAGAGCGGAGGCTTGCAGCAGAGCATTAAATCTGATGGAGAGCAATTGTTCATTGAAAATGCGGCGGCAGGCCGGAATCGGGGGCATTCGGGCCCGCCGCCTCGGACCGGCGCGGTGTGCAGGCGCACCGGTCCGAACCGATCAGCTGTCGCGGCCAGGGCGCGGTGGCGCGCCGGATGGCGGCACCTTGGCGGGATCGGGCCGGGCGGGGTCATGCGGCTCCGCCTGCTTGCCGGGATCGTCGCCCTGGATATCGGGGGGGCGGTTCCGGTTGCCGAAGCTGCTGTTGCCGCCGGGCTTGTCCTTGTCATAGGGCGTCGACATGGCGTGTCTCCTTGGTTTCCCTGCGGGGAAAACACGCCGGCGCGGTCCGGGTTCCCGCCCCGGAGGCGATTGGTTCAGCCGACCGCGATCAGGAAGGGGACGGGCCGCAGCGGCGCCAGCCGGTCGCCATTCGCCAGCCGCTCCTTGTTGGGGCCGAGCGAACGGCGCAGATGCTGCTCCAGAGCCCGCTGGGCCCGGGCCGGTTCGCCGGCGATCAGGCAATCGAACACGGCGAGGTGCTCGGCCAGCATCTCTTCGGCGTCGGGCAGGATCTGGTAGGTGTCGTGCATGGCGATCAGCGGCAGCTGGCTGCGGTGGATCGCCTCGCGCAGCTGGCTGTTGGCGCAGCGCTGGACGGTGTCGACATGCAAATCGTGCTCCAGCCGTTCCAGAAGCTCGGCCGAGCGCTTGCCGGACTGCACGGCGCGGATGCGCTCGCGCTTGGCGACGAGGTCGCGGCGGTGCAGCGTCGGCCAGGCCTGCTCCAGCGCCAGCGGTTCGAGCAGCCAGCGCATTTCGAAGTGCTCGTGCATCCGCTCCGGCGTCAGCGGCCCGGCATACCAGCGCTGGTTGCTGTCCTGGGTGACGAGGCCGGCGCGGTCGAGCGCCGTCAGCACCTCGTGCGCCACCGTCCGGCTGACGCCGTAATGCTCGGCCAGCAGGCTCTCGTTGAGCTGGAAGCGGCCATAGGGCAGGCAGCACGCGACGATGTGCTCGACCTCGGGATAGATCGTGGCGCGGCGGTTGCGCGCCGTCGGCTGCAGGGCGCGGGCATCCGGCAGGACGAGGCCGGCCTCGACCAGGTCGAGGCGGAGCGGCGGCGCGCCGTCGTCGGCGCCGATCATCAGGCCGCGGCCGCCGAAGCGCGTCACCAGGCCCTCGTCCTCGAGCCGCCGCAGCGCCGCGCCGGCGGGGATGCGGCTGGAGCGGAACGCCCGCGCCAGCGCCGTCTCGCCGACCACCAGCCCGGCCGGCAGCGTGCCGTCGACGATCTGCCGGCGCAGCGCCCGGTAGATCACCTCGTAGAGCGGCAGCCCGGCCTCGTCGGCCTGCGCATCGGCCGGCATCATCGCCTGTCCCTCTCAGTTCAAGCGCGCGCCGCGCCGGCGGCCACCGGCGACGTCTCCTCGCCCGCATGGATGAAGCCCATGATCTCGCGGCTCATCGGCTCGTAGCGATGCGAGTTCTCGATCGTGCCGGCGAGGGTGAAGTCGCGCATCACCAGGATGCGATCGGCCAGCGTGATCATCTCCGGCATGTCGCTGGAGATCAGCAGTACCGAAAGCCCCTCGCGGGTGATCTCGCCGATCAGCTCGTGGATCGCCGTCTTGGTCTTGATGTCGATGCCGACCGTCGGCTCGTCGATGATCAGGATCTCGACGCCTGCCGCGAGCCACTTGGCAATCGACACCTTCTGCTGATTGCCGCCGGACAATTTGCCGACGGCCTGCTCGATCGAGGGCGTCTTGACCTCGAGTTTCTCGACCAATGGATGCACCAGCCGGCGCTCGTTCGATCGCGTGATCAGACCGAGGGCGGAGGCGATCCGCCGCCAGACGGTGATCGCGACATTGGAGCGGATCGGGTGGGCGAGGATCAGTCCTTCCGCCTTGCGGTCTTCCGAGATGTAGCCGAGGCGGTGGCGGCGGATGGCGGTCGGCACGTCGGGTATCGTGACGGGCTGGCCGTTCAGCCGCAGTTCACCGGAAACGACCTTGCCGTCGCCGATCAGCGCCCGCGCCAGCTCGGTGCGGCCGGCGCCGACGAGGCCGTAGAGGCCGAGGATCTCGCCCTTGTGCAGGCGGAAGCTGACGCCCCTGTGGCCGAAGGAGGTGGTGACGTCCTTCGCCTCCATCACCACCTTCGAGCGGTCGACGTCGCGCGCGCCCATTTCGGCGACGCGTTCCTCGCGGCCGATCATGGCGGAGACGATCTTGCCGCGGTTCATGCTGGCGATCGGCTCGCCGGCGGCGGCAACGCGGCCGTCGCGCAGCACGGTGACGCGGTCGGAGATCGCCATCACCTCTTCGAGCTTGTGCGATACGAAGACGATCGCCTTGCCTTCGGCGCGCAGGCGCCGGACGACGGCGAAGAGCGCCTCGGCCTCATGGCCGGTGATCGAGGCGGTCGGCTCGTCGAGCAGCAGCACCTGCGCTTCCAGCGACAGCGCCTTGGCGATCTCGACGATCTGCATCTGCGCCACCGAGAGATGACGCACCTCGGTGCGGGTGTCGATCGACGGGTCGATCATGTCGAGGAATTTGCGCGCTTCGGCATGCACCCGCTCGAAGTCGATGACGCCGTTCCGGGTCGGCGGTCGCTCGATCATGATGTTCTCGCCGACGGTGAAGCGCGGGATCAGGTTGCGCTCCTGGTGCACGGCCGAGATGCCGGCGGCGATGGCGTCGCGCGGCGAGGTGAAGTCGACCGGCTTGCCGTCGACGAGCAGGCGGCCGCGATCCGGCCGGTAGAGGCCGGTGATGATCTTGATCAGCGTCGACTTGCCCGCGCCGTTCTCGCCCATCAGGGCGTGGGTCTCGCCGGGCAGGATCTCGAACGAGACCTCGTCGAGCGCGGTGACGCCGGGAAAATCCTTGCCGATGCCTTCGATGGTGAGCCGCATGATCAGGCGCCTCCCGCGCGGACGGCGCGCAGCCGGTTCAACCCGACGGCGGCGAGGATCAGGGCGCCAAGCAGGAACTGCACCCAGTAGGGATCGACCTTGGCGAGCACCATGCCGTTCTGGATGATGACGATCAGCACGACGGCGAGCGCGGTGGCGGCGACCGAGATATGGCCGCCGGTCAGCGCCGCGCCGCCGATGATCGGCGCCGCGAAGGACATCAGCAGCCAGTCGGCGCCGATGGTCGGCTGGGCCGAGCCGAGCTGCGCCACCGCGAGGATGGCGGCGGCGCCGGCGAGCAGGCCGGAGAGCGTATGCGCCATGACGATGACGCGGTCGCGCGGGATTCCGGAAAGCTCGGCCGCCTGCGGATTGCCGCCGACGGCGAGCAATTGCCGGCCGGGCACGGTGCGGGCCAGGAAGAAGGCGAGCGCGATGGCGATCAGGACCGGCGGCAGCAGCAGGTAGGGCAGCGCGTAGAAGCGCTCGGTGCCGAAGGCGACGAAGCTTGCCGGCAGATTGTAGAACGGGATCGACTCGGTGATGCCGAGATTGATGCCGGTGAAGGCCGAGGCGGTGGCGAGCGTGATGATGAAGCCGTTGATGCCGGTGCGCACCGTCAGCAGGCCGTTGATCAGGCCGCCGGCGGCGCCGATGGCGAGGCCGCAGAGGATCGCGACGGGAACCGGGAAGCCCCACTTCTCCATCATGCCGCCGACGGCGATGGCGACGAGGCCGCCGAGCGCGCCGACCGACAGGTTCATCTGGCCGACGGCGAGCGTCAGCATCTGCGCGAAGGCGACGATCAGCACGACGCAGAACGAGCGCAGCATCACATAGAGATTGAATTCGGTCAGGAAGGCCGGCGACAGCACGGCGAGCGTGACCAGGCCGATGGCGATGGCGATGGCGAGCGCCGACCATTCATTGGCGAGGAAGCGTTGGCCGAAGGTCGTGTTGCGGGTCATGGTGCTCATGCGCTTTTTCCTGACGCGCGGCGGCCGGCATCCTTGCGGCCCAGGCTGCGACGTTCGGCATAGATGCCGCGATAGCGGTCCAGCATGACGGCGGCGAGCAGGATCAGGCCGAGGAAGAGCTGGAGCCAGAAATTGCCGACCTGCATGACGAGCAGGCCGGAGCGGATGGTGGTGACGAGGAAGGCGCCGAGAATGGTGCCGACCACGGAGACATAGCCGCCGGCCAGCAGCGTGCCGCCCAGCACTGGCGCGAGGAACGAAGGCAGCAGCCAGTCCTGGCCGATCGACGGCATGGCGGCGCCGAGGCGGATCACCAGCATCAGGCCGGCCGATGCGGCGAGCGCGCCCGACAGGGTGTGGGCGATGATGATGGCGCGGCCGACCGGCACGCCTGAAAGCTCGGCGGCGCGGGCGTTGGCGCCGGCGGCGAGGATCTCGCGGCCAAGCGCCGTGAAGCGGAACAGCACGACGAGGGCGGCGCCGAGACCGAGCGCGATGAACAGCAGCGGCGAGATGAACTTCCAGCGCATGCGGCCGAAGGCGGCGATCTCCGGCGGCAGCGCATTGAAGGTCTGCGCCTTGGAGAGGATCAGCATGGCGCCGAGGAACAGGCTGGCGCTGGCAAGCGTGATGATAAAGGAATTGACGCCGGAGCGGACGATGACGAAGCCGTTCAGCCAGCCGAGGAAGGCGCCGAGCAGCAGCGCCAGCGCCATGGCGACCGGGATTGGCAGGCCGAGCGTCTGCATCATGTAGCCCGACGCCATCACCGCACAGACGCCGATCGAGCCGATGGCGAGATTCATGCCGCCGGTGGCGAGCACCACCATGGTCGAGAAGCCGATGACGACGTCGACGGCGAGCGAACGCGACAGCGCGAACAGGTTGAACGACGAGACGAAGCCGGGCGCGAGGCTGGTGAACAACACCCAGAACAGCACGATGATGGCGGCGAGGCCGATCAGGTTCGACTGTTCCGCCAGCCAGGAAGGCCGGGCGCGGGAATCGGAGGAAACGGCAAGGGTCATGGTGAAGCCATGTGTGAGGTGGCCACTTCACCTCTCCTACAGGGAGAGGTCGACGGCGCAGCTGGCGGGTGAGGGGTTGGGACGTCTCCGGAGAGGACGTATTCCCTCACCCGGACCTTCGGTCCGACCTCTCCCCATGGGAGAGGTGAATCAACCCGGCGCCGGCCGTGAATCCGGCAGCACGCGGGTCGGCCTTGAGGCCGACCCGCGGAACCGCTTACTTGCAGGTGAGATACTTGTCCTTGAAGGTGGACTGGATCTCGCCCGTGATCTTCTTCAGGTCGTCCTTGTAGGTGCCGACATTGTCGTTCGAGATCAGAAGCGTGCCCGAGTCGATGAAGTGCTCGGTCTGCGGCGTCTTGATCCACGGCGCGTCGGCCTTGACCGTGCAGGTGCCACTGGCGATCAGGTCAAGCACATAGGCGCCGACATAGCCCTGGCCATACGGGTTCTGCGCCATCGTGCCGGCGACGAAGCCGTCCTTGATGCCGTCGAGGACGATCTGGTCGTCATCGATGCCGACCAGCTTGATGCGCTTGTCGCCGAGATTGCGCAGCGACTTGGCGGCGACCACCGACGGGATGTAGGCGGTCGAGACCATGCCGTCGATCTCGTCCTTCTGGGCGCCGAGCAGGGCGTTGATCTTCTGGTCGGCCGCTTCCTGCGCATCGGTGTCGGTGATGTGCTGGACGATGGTGACCGCGCCGTTGGTTTCCTTGACGGCCTTCTCGACCGCGTCCATGCGCAGCTTGGTGTTCGGATCGACGAGCAGGCCGGCGAGATGCACGATCTTGCCCTTGCCGCCCATCGCCTTGATCAGCGCCTGAGTGCCGAGATAGGCCGAGTTGAAGACGTCGGTGCCGAGGCAGAACGACATCTTGGTCGGGTCCTGCGCGCAGCCGGCAAGCGCCGCGGCCGGGATGTTGTTCGCGGTGAGTTCCTCGACGGTCTGGTTGATGCCGACGGCGTCGCCCGGGAAAATGCCGAACGCGGTGTAGCCCTGGGTGACCAGGCTCTCGACCAGTTCGGTCTGCAGGTTCAGCTTCCACTCGGCCGGAACCTTGAAGTCGACGGCGGCGATGCCGAAGTCCTTCGCCGCGTCCTTGCCGGCCTGTTCCCAGGGGGCGAAGTACGGATGCGGGCCGCCCGGAATGAGCGCGATCTTGTTGTCGGAAGCATGCGCGGCGCCGGCGGCGAGCCCGAGCAGGGCGGCGGCAAGCATCGGCAGGACGCGCGAGCGCGCGCCACGGTGGCGTTGAATCATGATGTCCTCCCTCGGCGACAGCGCGGCCTGCTCCTCCAGTCCACGTTCGCGGAAGCGATGTAAGCACGAACGCATATCGCGTGCAATATGCCGTGCGTAGGGAGGCTTCCCGGGCGGCTTCCGGGTCTTGGGGCGGCATAAAAAATGGCCCCGCCCCTGGGGTTCAGGGCGGGGCCGCATTGGGGAGGTCAGATTTGGAGGTCAGTTTCAGTTCGTCAACGCGGCAATCCGGAAAGCGTTCCCGGACGTGGGCGGCCAGGGCGCGTGCGGAGCGCCCGTTCGCCGATCAGTTGCTGGCGGGATGCGGGTTGAAGGCGCCGAGGCCCTCGCTGCCCTGGTGGGCGACGCCGATGACCTGGCCCGGCACGACGCCGAGGAGCTGGGTGCCATTGGCGAAATGGTAGGTCTGGCCGCCCTGCAGGGTCAGCGTTCCGGACGAGGCGTTGACATTGATCACGGTGCCTTCGGTCTCCTCGGCGGCGATCGCCGCGGCGCCGGAGGCGAGGAAGGCAAGGGAAGCGGCAGCGAGGATAAGCTTGCGCATTTGGTATTCTCTTTGTTGGACGTTCGTTCGGGCAGGTTCGGACGCGGCGTGAACCACCGGGGGGAGTGGTTCGCGTTCTGTCCGCGTCCGTGGGGGGCGAGGTTCGGTGTCGGGCTACTCGGCCGGGCCGGCGTCCGGGCCGGCGTCGGGGCCGCCGTCGTCAGGCGCGTCATTGCCGCCAGGGCCGGGGCCGTTCATGTCGTCGGGGCCGCCCTGCGGGCCGCCGCGATCCATCGGGCCGTGGCCGTGCGGACCATGGCCGTGCGGGCCGCGACCGGGACCGCCCGGCCCCATCGGCGGACCGAAGCGCAGATCGGCGTTGGCGAGCTTGGTCAGCTGCTCGGGGGTCAGCTTGGCCTTGAGCGCGTCGATCGCCTTCGACAGTTCGGCAGCCTTGGCGGCACGGTCGGTGACGTTCTGGATCAGCCGTTCCTCGCGGGCGAAGGGGGCCGGCTCCGCATTGGCGTCGGGGGCGACGGCCGGGCGAGCCGGCGGCTGGAACATGGCCAGCAGTGCGTTGGTATAGTCGCGCCAGGCGTCATGCTGGTCGGCGCGGATGCCGATCAGCGTCTCGGCCGCGTTGAGGTTCTGGGCGAGCCACATCTGCATCCGCTCGCCGCGCGGACCGCGACGGCCCTGTTCGCGACCGTGATCGCGGCCATGCGGACCGCGGCGCATATCGGGCTGGCCGCGTTCGGAATCCGAAGCCTGGGCGACCTGCTCGTTCTTGGCCGGCACCTGGGCCTGCGTGGCGGCGATCGCCGAGACGCTGGCGACCGTGACGACGGCGAAAGCTGCGAGAGCGCGTTTCATGGATGTCCTCCAATTGGGTTGCTGAACGCAGGCCGAAACTAGGAAGCCGCCGTTTCCTCGCTAGGTCGTTTCGTTGCCGAGCATGTCCCGCTTCGGCATTCTTGTTACAAACTGTTGCTGCCGGGCGCTTTGTGACGATCGGTTACGAAAATCTCGCCCCGGGCGGGAATCGAGCCGGTACAGCTTCTGGCAACGCGAGATAGCGCGCTGGCGGACAATGTCCCGCCGGCCCCATGGACAGGTTCGAGAGAGAACGCTTCAAGAGACGGGACGACGAGATGCCAAACCCGCCGCACATACTGGTCGTCGACGACGATCTTGAAATCCGCCGGCTGCTCGGCCGCTATCTCGACGGCCAGGGCCTGCGCGTCACGCTGGCCGCCGACAAGCGCGAGCTGGAAGAAAAGCTCGCCACCCAGCAGATCGACCTGATCGTGCTCGACGTCATGCTGCCGGACGGCTCCGGCCTCGATATCTGCCGCCAGCTGCGCGATCGCAAGCCGCATATCCCGATCATCCTGCTGACGGCGTTGAAGGAGGATGTAGACCGCATCATCGGGCTCGAGATCGGCGCCGACGACTATCTCGGCAAGCCGTTCAACCCGCGCGAGCTTCTGGCGCGCATCCGCGCCGTGCTGCGCCGTTCGGGCGAGATGGTCGAGACGGCGACGGCGACCGCCAGCTATGGCTTCGCCGGCTTCGTCGTGTCGCCGGCGACGCGCGCCGTGGTCGATCCGGATGGCGCCGAGATCGCGCTGACCGGCGCGGAGTTCGACCTGCTGATCGTCTTTCTCGACCGTCCCGGCCGCGTGCTGTCGCGCGAGCAGCTGCTCGACCTGACCCAGGGTCGCGAGGCGGATCCGCTCGACCGCTCGATCGACGTGCTGATGAGCCGGCTGCGCCGCAAGCTCGGCGACGACGGCAAGTTCCAGATCTTCAAGACCGTGCGCAATGGCGGCTACCAGCTGGCGGTCAAGGTCGAGACGGAGGCGCCGGCGTGAATTCGCTCCGTCTCAAGATCGGCCTGCTCGTCATCGGCGCCATCGTTGCCGTCGTCGGCCTCGCCACGCTCGTCGCCGTCAGCGTCATCGGCCGGCCGGGGCCGGAGCGCTCGCTCGGCCCGGCGGCGATCCAGATCGACCTGATCGCCCAACTGGTCGAGCGCCATCCCGAGGATTTTCGCGAAGGCGAGGTGCAGCGCGGCACGATGCGCGGCAAGGATCTCGGCCTGCGCATCCGCGAGAAGCCGGCGCGCGGTCCCGAGCATGAGGGGCTGACGCAGGCGCTGCGCGAGGTGCTGGTGCATATCGGCCGCCCGCGCGACGTGATCGTGACGCAGCCCAGGCCGCACGCGCCGCCGATCGTCTCGATACCGATCGACGACCTCGGCTACATCGCCGTGCCGCTCTCCAACACGGCGCCGCCGCAGGCTGGCTGGGTCATCCTGATCGGCTGGATGCTGGCGATCATCGTCGGCGCCGCCGGCATCGCGCTGGTGATCGCCTACCGCCTGACCCGGCCGCTGCAGATGATCGAATCGGCGATTGCCTCCGTCGGACCGGATGGCGTGCTGCCGCCGCTGCCGGAGACCGGCTCGGCCGAGACGCGCGCCACCGCTGGGGCGCTCAATCGCCTTTCGGCCCGGCTGAAAAGCGCGATGGAGAGCCGGATGCGCCTCGTCGCGGCGGCGGGCCACGACCTCAGGACGCCGATGACGCGGATGCGGCTCCGCGCCGAATTCCTCGACGACGACGAGCGCCAGAACTGGCTGAACGACCTCGACGAGCTCGACCGGATCGCCGACAGCGCCATCCGCCTCGTGCGCGAGGAAGTGGAGGCGGGCGGCCACGAGCCCTTGAAGCTCGACGAATTCGTCCGCCGCCTCGCTACCGAGCTGGCCGTGCAGGGCCAACGGATCGAGGTCGGCGTGCTGGAAAAGGCCGAGGTGGCGGCCGCGCCGCTGGCGCTGACGCGGGCGCTGCGCAACCTGATGATCAACGCGGCGACGCATGGCGGCGGCGGCACGATCAGCGTGCTGCGGCTGAGCGACGTCGCGATGATCCGCATCGTCGACCACGGGCCGGGCATTCCGCCCGAGATGATCGAGCGTGCTTTCGAGCCGTTTTTCCGGGTCGATCCGGCCCGCCGCCAGTCGGTTCCTGGCGCCGGTCTCGGCCTCGCCATCGCCAAGGAAATCGTCGAGCGTCTCGGCGGGCGGATCGTCATCCGCAATGGCGATGGCGGCGGGCTGGTGCAGGAAATCAGCCTGCCGCTGGTGTTCGCGCCGACGAAGATGGATGCGCCGGTCTAGAGCCGCTTCGCGCGGAGCGGATTCAGCCTGTTGCATCCGCTTCATGGGCCTGTGCTACCGTTCGGGCGGAACCACGCCTGAACGGACCCAATCACAGTGACCCTTTCGATCGAAGACCGCACCGCCCGCTTCACCCTGGCCCAGGAAATCGCGCGCGAGGCGGGCGCGCTGGCGCTCGGCTATTTCGAGCGCCTCTCGACGCTTGCCGTCGAATTCAAGCATGGCGGCCAGGATGTCGTCAGCATCGCCGACCGCGAGGTCGAGGTGCTGATCCGCGCCCGCATCGCCGAGGCCTTCCCGGAGGACGGCGTGCTCGGCGAGGAGGATGGCCTCGTCGAGGGCAAGTCCGGCGTGCTCTGGGTGGTCGATCCGATCGACGGCACCAGCCCGTTCCTGAACGGCCTGTCGCACTGGTGCGTGTCGATCGCCGTCGCCTTCGCCGGCGAGGCCGAGATCGGCGTCATCTACGCGCCGGTCAGCGACGAGTTCTTCGCCGGCGCCAGGGGCCTTGGCGCCTTCCTGAACGGCGCGCCGATCGCGGTCGCGCCGACGCGCGCGATCGAGGACGGCCTGCTCGGCTTCGGCAGCAATCACCGCATTCCGCCGGAAGATGTCGGCCGCTTCGTCACCGTTCTGCTGGAAGCCGGCGGCATGTTCTATCGCAACGGTTCCGGCGCGCTGATGCTCGCCTATGTCGCCTGCGGCCGGCTCGTCGGCTACTACGAGCAGCATATCAATTCCTGGGATTGCCTGGCCGGGCTCTGCCTGATCAAGGAGGCCGGCGGCTGGCACAACGACTTCCTCGCCGGCGAGGGCATGCTCGAGGGCAACCGCATCGCCGGCGGCGCGCCGCAGATGAAGGCCGGCCTCGTCGCCCTGCTGGAAAAGGCCGGTGCCTCGACCGAGACGATCGCCTGAATCGGAAGCCGCCGCGCAGGCTCGCTGGCCGGCGCGGCGTCTCTGGTCAAGGCGGCCGCCGCATCCTATTGGTGTAGGCACGCTTCGGTTTCCCTGCACCTCCAAGGAGTCGCCTGTGGTCGAAACGACATTGTCCTTCAAATACCGTCTCGAAAAGGAGACGCCGCGGCTGGGGCCGGGTGGCGTCACGCGCGGCGCTTCCGTGCACGAGTTTCCGGCGAGCGTCGGCATTGCCGGCGTGTCGATGCGGCTGGAGCCGGGCAGCATGCGCGAGCTGCACTGGCATGCCAACGCCGCCGAATGGGGCTATGTCGTTTCCGGCAATTGCCGCACCACGCTGATGCGCCCCGACGGCAGCTCGGCGATCGACACCTTCGCGCCCGGCGATGTCTGGTATTTCCCGCGCGGCTGGGGCCATTCGATCCAGGGGATCGGGCCGGGCGAGTGCCATTTCATCCTGATCTTCGACAATGGCGACTTCTCCGAGGACCACACCTTCTCGATCACCGACTGGCTATCGCGCACGCCGCCCGACGTGGTGGCGCAGAGCCTTGGCATCTCGCTCGAGGACGTGGCGAAGCTGCCGAAGGGCGAGGCCTATTTCGCCAAGGGCCCGGTGCCTGACGACGCCTCGTTCATCTCGGCGCCGCGCAAGGAACCGGAGCTGGTCACCGTCCATCGCTATCCTCTGATGGCGCAGGTGCCGCGCCGGGTGCCGGGCGGCGGCGTGCAGCGCACGGTGACGGTCGACGAATTCCCGATCTCGACGACCATGGCGGGCTCGGTGCTGGAGATCCAGCCGGGCGCGCTGCGCGAGCTGCACTGGCACCCGAATGCCGATGAGTGGCAGTATTTCATCGAGGGCACAGCCGAGATGGCGGTGTTCCTGGCCGAGGGCAACGTCGTCATCGACCAGTACGAGGCGGGCGATATCGGCTATGCCCCGATGGGGTCGGGCCACTACATCAAGAACACCGGCCCCGGCGTGCTGCGCGTGCTGATCGGTTTCAACAGCCCGAAATATGAATCGAACGAGCTGTCGACCTGGCTCGCGACCAATCCGCCGGCTGTGCTCTCGACCAATCTGGGCCTGCCGGCCGAGACGGTGGCGAAGCTGCCGAAGGAAGAGCACTTCTTCGTGCCGAAGCGCACCGGCTGACGCGGTTTCCGAGGCGTCGGTCGGAGAGACCGGCGCCGTTCCGCACCCCACGCTCGCCGTCATCCCGGACGCAGCGAAGCGGATATCCGGGATCCATCCAGCCGGGTTGCCGCCTCTTCACCTCTCTCAGGGGGAGAGGTCGGACCGCAGGTCCGGGTGAGGGGCTAAGCCCTCTCCCGGATGGGTCCCTAGGCCTTCACCCGCCGCACTTCGTGCGTCGACCTCTTCCGGTGGGAGAGGTGAAAGCAGGTTTTCCCTCCTACACGCCCGGCCCCGAGGCTTCGCGCAGGTAGCGGACCGGCCGCTCCGGCGCGAGCGCCAGGGCGGCGCGGACGATCGCCTGCGCGTCGATGCCGTGGTGGCGGTAGAGATCGGCGATGGTGCCGGTCTGGCCGAAATGCTCGACGCCGAGCGAACGAGTGCGGTGGCCGCCGACCGAGCCGAGCCAGCCGAGCGTCGCCGGATGGCCGTCGAGCACCGTGACCAGCGAGCAATGATGCGGCAGGTCGGCGAACAGCCGTTCGACATGCGACTTGGCATGGACGAGGCCGCGCTCGCGGGCACGGCCCGCCGCCGTCCAGCCGGCGTTCAGCCGGTCGGCCGAGGTGATGGCGAGCAGGCCGATGTCGCGGCGGTCCTCGGCGAGCAACCCGGTCGCCTCGATCGCCTCGGGCGCGACGGCTCCGGTATAGGCGATGACGACCTCGGCGTTCGGGCCGGGCTTCCTGAGCCAGTAGGCGCCGTCGACGATGGCGCGTGACAGTTCCTCGTCGATGGTGCGGGTCGGCTGCTCGAGCGGACGGGTCGACAGGCGCAGATAGATCGAGCCGCCGGTCTGGTCGCGCAGCCAGGTGCGCTCGTCCGGGTCGCCCTCGCCATTGCGCTGGATGTAGTCGAAGCCGAAGCGGAGGATGGTGGCGAGTTCGTCGACGAAGGCCGGCTCGAAGGCGGCTAGGCCGTCCTGCGCCATGCCGATCAGCGGCGTGCCGATCGACTGGTGCGCGCCGCCTTCCGGCGCCAGCGTGATGCCAGACGGCGTGGCGACGAGGATGAAGCGCGCATCCTGGTAGCAGGCATAGTTGAGCGCATCGGCGCCGCGATAGATGAACGGGTCATAGAGGGTGCCGATCGGCAGCAGCCTCTCGCCGTTGATGGAGTGGCTGAGGCCGAGCGCCGAGAGCATGAGAAACAGGTTCATCTCGGCGATGCCGAGTTCGAGATGCTGGCCCGAGGGCGAGAATTCCCAGTTGAAGGTCGAGGGAATCCGCTCCGACTTGAAGGTGTCGGCCATGTTCTCGAGCGCGAACAGGCCGCGCCGGTTGACCCAGGGGCCGAGATTGGTCGAGACGGTGACGTCGGGCGAGGTGGTGACGATGCGGTTGGCGAAGTCGCTGTCCTCGCGCGAGATCTCGTTCAGGATCTGGCCGAAGCCTGCCTGGGTCGAGAGCTCCTTGCCGCCGACGCCGGGTGCCGGCAGCACGGCCGGCACGTCGATATGCGGCGCGACGGAAGCCGGCTTGCGCTGGTTGAACGGCACGGCGTCGAGGAAGGCCTGCAGCTTGGCAGGCTCGGCCGAAAGGCCTTCAAAGTTCTCCCATTCATGGCCCGGACGGACGTTCATCGCGGTGCGGAACGCGTCCATCTGGGTCGGGTTCATCAACCCGGCATGATTGTCCTTGTGGCCGGCGAGCGGCAGGCCGAAGCCCTTGATCGTGTAGGCGATGAAGCAGGTCGGCCGGTCATGCTGGCCTGCCTTGGCGAAGGCGTCGAGCAGCGTCGGCAGGTCGTGGCCGGCGAGGTTGGTCATCAGCCGGGCGAGTTCCGCGTCGCTGCGCGCCTCGATCAGCCTTGTCACCGGGCCCTGATCACCGATCTCGTCGAGGAGGCGCTTGCGCCACGCCGCGCCGCCCTGGAAGCAGAGCGCCGAATAGAGCTGGTTCGGGCAATTGTCGATCCAGTCGCGCAGGCGCTCGCCGCCCGGCTCCTGGAAGGCGGCTTCCAGCAGCACGCCATACTTCAGGACGACGACATCCCAGCCGAAGTTCTGGAAGATTGCCTCGAAGCGCTGCCAGAGGCCCTCGCGGACCACGGCGTCGAGGCTCTGACGGTTGTAGTCGACGATCCACCAGGTGTTGCGCAGGCCGTGCTTCCAGCCTTCGAGCAGGGCTTCGAAGATGTTGCCCTCGTCCATCTCGGCGTCGCCGACGAGCGCGATCATCCGGCCTTCGGGATGCTCGCCGCTCCAGCCCTTGGCGCGGACATAGTCCTGCACCAGCGAGGAAAACAGCGTCTGGGCCACGCCGAGGCCGACCGAGCCGGTCGAGAAATCGACGCCGTCAATGTCCTTGGTGCGCGACGGGTAGCTTTGGGCGCCCTTGTAGCCGCGAAAGTTTTCCAGCTTTTCGCGCGTCTGGCGGCCGAGCAGATACTGGATCGCGTGGAAGATCGGGCTCGCATGCGGCTTGACCGCGACGCGGTCCTGCGGGCGCAGCACGTCGAGATAGAGCGCCGTCATGATCGTCGCCAGCGAGGCCGAGGAGGCCTGGTGGCCGCCCACCTTGATCCCTTCCGCATTGTCGCGGAGGTGGTTGGCGCTATGGATGGTCCACGCCGCCAGCCAGAGGATCTTCTTCTCCAGCTCCGCCAGCATGGCGAGGCGGTCCGGGGTTGGCGAAGACGGGGTAGGGGCGGTCGGCATGGACGATCCTCCATCGATCCAGAAATTCAGAATGGACCGGGCCGTTCGCCCGGTCCAGTGTCGCGTTCAGGGATCAGCCGATCCGCGATCCGCTCGCCGTATCGAACAGGTGGATGCGTTCGACCGGGAACTGGACATGCACGGTGTCGCCGCGCTCGGCGAGGCCGCGCTCCAGCGAGAACGCCTTGACGTCGCTGCCGAAGGCGCTGGCGTGCAGGATGGTGCCGAATCCGGTGGGTTCGACCAGGTCGATCGTCGCGGCGATGCCGCCGGGAAGATCCTTGCCGACCAGAACATGCTCGGGACGGATGCCGAGCGTCACCTTGGTGCCGTCGGCCGTCGGCGCCGGGCCGGCGAGCGGAACGACGACGCCCTGCGCCAGCTCGACGCTGCCGCCATTGGCGGCGCGATAGACGCCCTCGAACATGTTCATCGCCGGCGAGCCCATGAAGCCGGCGACGAACAGATTGGCCGGACGGTCATAGAGGTCGAGCGGGCTGCCGACCTGCTGCACGATGCCGGCGTTCATGGCGACGATGCGGTCGGCCAGCGTCATCGCCTCGATCTGGTCGTGGGTGACGTAGATCGAGGTGGCGCCGAGGTCCTGGTGCATCTTCTTGATCTCGCCGCGCATGTGCTCGCGCAGTCGCGCGTCGAGATTGGAGAGCGGCTCGTCGAACAGGAACGCCTTGGGCTGGCGCACGATGGCGCGGCCCATGGCGACGCGCTGGCGCTGGCCGCCGGAGAGCGCCTTCGGCCGGCGCTCCATCAGCGGCGTCAGGCTGAGCTTCTCGGCGGCGCCGGAGATCGCCTTGGCGATCTTGTCCTGCGCGATCTTCCGGAGGCGCAGGCTATAGCTCATGTTGCCGGCGACGGTCATGTGCGGATAGAGCGCGTAGGACTGGAACACCATGGCGATGTCGCGGTCCTTCGGGTCGAGATTGTTGACGACCTTGCCGCCGATCTTGATCTCGCCGGAGGAGATGTCCTCGAGGCCGGCGATCATCCGCAGCAGGGTGGACTTGCCGCAGCCGGACGGGCCGACCAGCACGACGAACTCGCCGTCTTTGATAGTCAGGTCGACGCCGTGCAGGATCTTGACGTTGCCATAGGCCTTGCGGACGTCGGTGATATCGATGGATGCCATTGCGATGCTCCGTCAGCCCTTGACCGCGCCGGCCGTGAGGCCCTGCACGAGGTAGCGCTGGATGAGAAGGAAGAAGAGACAGGCGGGGATCAGGGCGAGCACGCCCGCGGCCATCATCTGTCCGAAATCGACCGAGAACTTCGAGACGAAGCTGAGCAGGCCGACCGGGAAGGTGCTGGCGTCGACGCCCGAGATCAGCATCAGCGCGAACAGCAGCTCGCTCCACGCCGCCGTGAACACGAAGCCGAGCGTCGCCGCCATGCCCGGCAGCGTCAGCGGCAGGATGATCTGGCGGAACGCCATGAAGCGGGTGGCGCCGTCGATCATCGCGGCTTCCTCGAGATCCTTCGGGATGCCGTCGAAGAAGGACTGCATCAGGAAGGTCGCGAACGGCACGTTGAAGGCGACATAGACGAGGATCAGGCCGGAGAGGCTGTTGGTCAGGCCGAGCGGCGACAGCATCTTGAAGATCGGCGCGATCAGCATGACGAGCGGGAACATCTGCGTCAGAAGCATCAGTCCGACGATCCAGATCTTGCCGCGGAAGGTGAAGCGCGACAGCGCATAGCCGCCGATCGAGGACAGGATGGTGACGATGAAGGCGGTCGACACCGACACGATCATCGAGTTGCGGAAGAACAGCGGGAAGTCGCTGTGCGTCAGCACGAAGGCGAAGTGGTCGAGCGTCGCCCGCGACGGCCACATCTTGACGCCCTCTGAATAGAGAAGGTCGTTGGGCGTGACCGAGACCTTGACCAGCCAGAACAGCGGGAACAGGGCGAAGGCGATGTAGACGAGGATGGCGAGCCGATGGGCGACCGTCATGCCGATGCGCTTGGAGCTGGTCATGGTCTAGCGCTCCTTGAGCAGCGTCTGGCGCAGGAACACGATCAGCAGCGAATAGACCATCAGCAGCAGCAGAAGCACCATTGCGATGGCCGAGGCATAGCCGAAATCGAGCCTGCGGAAGGCCTGGGTGAAGATGTAGCTGGCGACGATCTGGGTCTTGTCGGCCGGGCCGCCATTGGTCATCACGACGATCAGGTCGGCGAAATTGGCGATCCAGATCGTGCGCAGCATGACGGTGATGGCGATGGTCGGCGCCAGGAAGGGCAGGGTGATCGAGCGGAAGCGCTGGAATGGCGTAGCGCCGTCGATGGCCGCCGCCTCATAGAGGTCGCGCGGGATCGACTGCAGCGCCGCGAGCAGCGTGATCGCGAAGAACGGGATGCCCCACCAGACATTGGCGATGATCGGTCCCCACATGGCGAGGTCCGGATCCGACAGGATGTTGTTGGGGGCGCTCAGGATGCCGAGCGCATAGAGCCAGTGCGGGATCGGGCCGACGACCGGATTGAACATCCAGGCCCAGTTCAGGCCGGACAGGAAGCTTGGTACGGCCCAAGGCAGGAAGCAGAGCGCCTGGGCGAGGCCGCGGCCGTAGAAGGGCTTGTCGAGCAGCAGCGCCAGGATCAGGCCGAAGGCAAACTGCAGCGCCACCGAATAGCCGGTCCAGTAGACGGTGTTCTTCAGCGCCAGCCAGAAGGTCTTGTCCTTGGCGAGCGCCCGGAAATGATCGAGGCCGATGAAGCCGCCGGAGAACGGATCGAGCAGCGTCATGTCGCGGAAGGCGTAGGAGATGCCGATCGCGAGCGGCACCAGCATGACCGTGACGATCAGGATCAGCGCCGGGGCGGAATAGAGATAGGGCTCGCTCGCATTGGCGAGCCGCCGCAAGAACGGTCGTCGATCTCGCCCATACGGGGCGCTCACGGCCTCTGTCATCGGAAGTCGATCCCTTTGGTCTCGTCGCAGCCTGCTGGACCTCTCTTGGTGGAGGTCGCAGTCGCGGAAATGGGTTTCGGGAGGCGCATGTCGCCCCGGCGAGGGGGCAGCCCCTCCCGCAACCGTGTCTGCCAGGTGCCGGCCTTCCCGCGCGGGGAAGGCCGGTCCGACGGTCGTGCAGGGCCCGGGCCTCAGGCCCGGACGGATGCCGGCGCTGCCGCTCGCCTTACTTGGTGGCGAGGAACTTCTGCTGGCTCTTGGTCAGGTAGTCGGCCCACTGCTGGCCCAGCTCCTCCGGCGTGATCTCGCCGAGCAGCGCCTGCTGGCTGGTCTTGATCACGAGCGAGTCCTTGAAGAAGGCGAACTCGGGCAGGTAGGTCGGCATGACAGTCGGGACGACGTCCTTGTCCGAGAGCTCGGCGAACCAGCCCTTGAACTGCTCGCTGGCATAGAACGGATCGGTCTCGGCCGACTTGCGGGCCGGGAGCGCGCCGGTCTTCTTGTTCCAGGCGATGTTGCCTTCCTTGCCCTCGAGCGTCGCGAGCAGCTTCCAGGCCGCGTCCTTGTTCTCGCTGGTCGAGAACATCGACCAGCCGGCATAGCCGATGGTCGGGAAGGTCTTGCCATTCTCGCCCTTCGGCATGGTCATGATGCCGTAGTCTTCCGGCTTCATGCGCTCGGCGATGGCGATGAGGGCGTCCGGATCCTGATCGAGCATCGCGCAGGTGCCGGAGTAGAAGCCGGCGACGATCTCGTTGAAGCCCCAGTTGACGCTGTCCTTCGGAGCATAGCCCTTCTTGTACAGATCGGTGAAGAAGGTGAGGCCCTTGACCCAGCCGGCGTCGGCGAAGGTCGACGTGCCGTCTTCCTTGAAGAAGGTGTTGTCGCCATTGGCGGTGGCGCCGAACATGACCCAGCCGTTCAGGCCGCCGGGGCCGCCGCGCATGCAGTAGCCGGCCTTGCCCGGCAGCGCGGAGACCTTCTTGGCGGCCTCCTCGAACTCGGCCAGCGTCTTCGGCACGTCGGTGACGCCGGCTTCCTGGAACAGCTTCTTGTTGTAGAACATCGCGCGCAGATAGAAGCCGTAGGGCAGCATGTAGGCGGTGTTCTTGACCGAGCGGCCGAGCTCGAGCGCGCGGTCGTTCAGGTCGGCGCTCTCATCCCACTTGGCAAGGTAGGGCTCGAGGTTCTCCAGCATGCCGCGGTTGGCATAGAGGGAGAGCCAGGTGTCCGGCATCTCCATGACGTCGGGCGTCTCGCCGGCCGCGACCATGGTGGCGAACTTCTCGAAGGCCTGGCCCCACGGCAGCGAGATGATCTCGACCGTCGTGCCGGGATTGGCTTCCTCGAACGTCTTGACGATGCCCTTCAGCGTCTCGGTGCGCTCGGGGCTGGTGATCACCTCGACCAGCTTCAGCTTAGTGTCGGCGAGCGCCGACCCGGCGAGCAGCGCCGTCATCACGGCGGCTGCGGCGATCTTCTTGAACATTATTGGTCTCCCTCTTCTTGTTAACTGCAGTCTTACGCAAGCCGGGCGGAATCGATGGCCGCGGCGAGATCGTTCCAGAGCGCGTCGGCCCCCTCGAGGCCGACATGCAGGCGAACCATGTTGGCGCTGACGCCGAAATCGATCGCCGAGTTGGGACCGGCGGCCTGTACCCGCACGACCTGCGCCGGCACGACGAGGCTCTCATGGCCGCCCCAGCTGACGCCGATCTTGAACAGGCTGAGCGCGTCGGTGAACTTGGCGATGTCGACGGCGCCCTCGCGGAAGGTGAACGAGAACAGGCCCGACGTGCCGGACAGGCCGGCCGGCAGCTGGTTGCCGAGGCCGGGATGCTCGACCGAGGCAACGGCGTCGTGATCGAGCAGGCGGCGCGCGACATGCAGGGCGGCGGCTTCATGCGCCTTCATGCGGATCGGCAGGGTGCGCAGGCCGCGGATGAGAAGCCAGGCGTCGAACGGCGACAGCTTGCCGCCGAGATAGGGCAGCGTGCCGGAGCGGATCCTGCCGATCATCTCCTTCGAGCCGACGACGACGCCGGCGACGACGTCGCTGTGGCCGCCGAGATATTTCGAGGCCGAGTGCAGCACGAGATCGACGCCGAGCTTGATCGGCTGCTGGAAGACGGGCGAGGCCCAGCTGTTGTCGATCGCGGTGATGACGCCGTGGCGCTTGGCCATGGCCGCCAGCGACTGGACGTCGTGCGTTTCCATCGTCCAGCTGGTCGGGCTCTCCATGTAGAAGAGCGTGGCGCCCGGCAGCGCAGCCTCGACCGCCGCTTCGTCGCGGCCGTCGACATAGGTGACGGAGACGCCGTAGCGCGACAGCAGCGTCTCGAACAGGCGGTAGGCGTCCGGATAGACATGGCGGACGCAGACGACGCGGTCGCCCGGCTTGACGAAGGTGATCACGGTCGACGAGATCGCCGCCATGCCGCTGCCGAAGGCGAGGCCGTCTTCGGCGCCTTCCATCGCGGCAACCTTCTCCTCGAAGATGCGGACGGTCGGGTTCAGGCCGCGGCTGTAGGTCGGGCGGACCTTCAGGCCCTTATAGGTCTGCTCCATCTCGGCATAGGACGAGAAGGTGAAGAGAGAGGTCTGGACGATCGGCGGCACCACCGCCTCATAGGCGTTGACGTCGTCATGCGCGGCGACGAGGGAGGCGAGGTCGAAGGCCGCTGTACTGTCGTTCATTTCTGTACCTTGTCGGATTGTGGGGCGGTGTCCTGCGACATCTCCCGAATGTCTTCCTCGACGATCTCCAGGATCGTCAGGGTCTCTCGGCGGGCGCGCTCGGCGTCCTGCGCCGCGATCGCTTCGAACAGCGTGCGGTGATAGGGGAAGGAGCGGCCGGCGAAGTCCGGCCGGTCGAACGGCTTCGACCAGAAGCGCTCGAACGCCTCGCGCATCTGCTCCAGCAGCTGGCCGAACATCGGATTGTGCGAGGCGTCATAGACGGAGAGGTGGAAGGCGAGGTCGTACTTGCCCGAGGTGCCCTCGGCGAGATGCACCTTTTCCATCGCCACCAGCCTGTCCTCGATGATTTCGAGATCGGCCTTCGAGCGCCGCAGCGCCGCCAGCGCGCCGGCCTCGGCTTCCAGCCCGCGCCGGATGTCGAGCGTCGACAGCAGGCCCTCGCGCAGCGTGCCGGCATCAATCGACAGCGGCATGTGGATGGTGTCGGAGGAGATGCCGCGCAGCAGGTAGGTGCCGCTGCCCTTGCGCGATTCCATCACGCCCAGCGCCTGGAACTGGCGGATCACCTCGCGGACGGTCGAGCGTCCGACGGCCAGCGACTGCATCAGTTCGCGCTCGGTCGGCAGGCGTTCCCCCGGCCGCAGGCCCGACTGGGCGATGTAGTCGGCCAGCGCTGTCATGACGGTCTTGGCGCGATCGGAAGCGGGGAGCGGCGACAGGCCGGGAACGGAAAGCGTCATGCCCGCACCCGACGGGGTGCGAGGTACGCAGCATCAAGAAACCGGCTCGCCTGAATCACGCGATCGTCCCCGTTGCGCCGCCCGGAGGCGATCCAAATTGGTCTGACATCTGATCATTTCTACAAGCGCGCCGTTTCGTCAAGAGCCGCATTTTCGGCAGTTTGATGCCTGTTTGGGCAGCGCATTCGGATCTGCAACCCTGCGGTGTCGCGGCCGGCGAGCACAAAATTCCGGCTTTGCCGGCAAAACTGCGTGAATCTGCGGCTTCTGGCGGGGGCCCGGACCTGCTAGCCTCTGCCCGCGCATTTTGCGCCGGGCGGGCGACCATGAGTGACAAGCCGAAGCTTCTCATCACGCCGACGCGGTTCGAGATGGAGGTCGACGGTCATGTCGCCTTCATTCTCTACCGGATGCAGGGCGACGTCATCGAACTCGTCCACACCGAGGTGCCGCCGGAACTGGCGGGGCGCGGCATCGGCACGAAGCTGGTGCGCGCCGTGCTCGACGACATCCGCGCGCGCGGCGCCAAGCTGCATCCGCTCTGCCCCTTCGTGCACGCCTATATCGCCCGCCATTCCGAATATGCCGATCTCGTCACCGACTGAAGCCGAAGCCAGCCGACCGGAGATACGCATGCCCGCCTACGACGCCATCATCATCGGCACCGGCCAGGCCGGTTCCCCGCTTGCCGGCCGGCTGACCGACGCCGGCATGAAGGTCGCCATCGTCGAGCGCAACCTGTTCGGCGGCACCTGCGTCAACACCGGCTGCACGCCGACCAAGACGCTGGTCGCCAGCGCCAAGACGGCGCAGATGGCGCGGCGCGCCGCCGAATATGGCGTCGTCCTCGACGGGCCGGTCAGGATCGACATGAAGAAGGTCAAGGCGCGCGCCGACGCCGTCTCCGGCGCCTCGCGCGACGGCATCGGCAAATGGCTGGAAGGCATGGCGAACTGCACGGTCTTTCGAGGCCATGCGCGCTTCGTCGACCGCAACAGCGTCCGGGTTGGCGACGACGTGCTGACGGCCGAGAGGATCTTCGTCAATGTCGGCGGCCGCGCCATCCTGCCGGCCATACCGGGCCTCGCGGAGGTGCCGCACCTGACCAACAGCACGATCATGGATCTCGACGTCGTCCCCGAGCATCTGCTGATTCTCGGCGGCAGCTATGTCGGGCTCGAATTTGCGCAGATCTATCGCCGGTTCGGCGCGAAAGTGACCGTGTTCGAGCCCGGGCCGCGCCTGATCCGCCGCGAGGACGAGGATATTTCGCGCGCGGTGGCGGATATTCTGGCGGCGGAGGGCATCGACGTCATCGTCGGCGCGGCGAACCTCGCCGTCGGCCGCTCGGGAGGCGGCATCGTCGTCAGCCATGACGGCTCGAACGGCCTCAAGGCGGTTTCAGGCTCGCATCTTCTGGTCGCTACCGGGCGGCGTCCGAACACCGACGACCTCGACGCCGACAAGGCCGGCATCGCGCTGGACGCGCATGGCTACATCATCGTCGACGACGCGCTCCGCACCACTGTCGACGGCATCTGGGCGCTGGGCGATTGCAACGGCCGCGGCGCCTTCACCCATACCGCCTACAATGATTTCGAGATCGTCGCCGCCAATCTGCTCGACGACGACCCCCGCCGCGTCACCGACCGCATTCCCGTCTACGCGCTCTATGTCGATCCGCCGCTCGGCCGGGTCGGGCTGACCGAGACGGAGGCGAAGAAGACCGGCCGGCGCCTGCTCGTCTCGACGCGGCCGATGACCCGCGTCAGCCGGGCGATCGAAAAGGGTGAAACCCAGGGTTTCATGAAGATCGTGGCCGATGCTGACAGCGGCGAGATCCTGGGCGCGGCCCTGCTCGGCACGGGCTGCGACGAGGTCGTGCACTCGCTGATCGACGTCATGTATGCCCGCCGGCCTTACCAGCAGGTGCGCCGCGGCGTCCACATCCACCCGACCGTGTCGGAGCTCCTGCCGACCATGTTGGCTGAATTCCGGCCCGCCTGACGCCGCAGCCGGCGGCCTTTCCAACGGTTGCATAAATCGCGTCTTGCGAACGCACGGTGGTGGCGTGACGGCGCATGTATGGTAAATGTTAAGGATAGTCTCATAGAGACAGGAGCGTAGTGGCCGCGTAGCGTACCGGCGATGTGTAGGGTGCAATACCGTTGACAGTCTCTCCTTTCTCGCCGCGCGGGAAGCGCATGCGGCGCGGGTTGCACCGGACCCTGGCCTCGACGCTCGTTCTCGTCCTGGTCGGCTCCAGCGCCGGCTACGCGCAGGAGAGCGGCTTCTTCGACGGCATCCGTTCCTTCTTCGGCAAGACCAAGGAAGAGCCGGTCGCCGACGCGGTTCCCTACAAGCCGACCGTCAACGTCATCGACGCGCCGCGCGCGCTGCGCAAGGCGGTCACGGCCGCCTCCAACCTCCAGTCGATGCGGAAGTCGCCGCCGTCCGGCGCCGCCGGCCTGCTCCGTCGCGCCCGCGCCGACATCGACCAGATAACCGCCGCGCTCTACGCCAATGGCTACTATGCCGGCTCCATCCACATCACCATCGCCGGCCGTGAGCTCGACGCGCCCGACATCTTGCAGGCGATCGAGGCGGCCCGCCCGGCCGGCCCCGTTCCCGTCCAGGTCGACGTCACGCCCGGCCCGCTGTTCCATTTCGGCGAGATCACGCTGGTCGACGCCGACCATCACCGGCCGCTGGCGATGGCGCCGACGCTGAAGAGCCTGCGCATCCTGCCCGGCGAAGAGGCGAAGTCGACCACCATCCTCGACGCCGAGGGCCGGATCACCGACTTTTATCGCAAGGAAGGCCACGCCTTCGCCAAGGTGGTCGACAAGGACGTCGTCGCCGACCACGCCAGCAACCTGGTCAATGTCACCTATGTCGTCAGCCCCGGCCCGGCGGTCGCCTTCGGCCAGGTCACGGTTTCCGGAACCGAGAAGGTCCGACCCTCCTTCGTGCAGGAGCGGGTGCGCATCATTCCGGGCGAGATGTTCTCGCCGCAGCGCCTTGCCGACACGCGAAAGTCCCTGCTGAAATACGAGGCCTTCTCCGGTGTTCGCATCCGCGAGGGCGACAAGCTCGACGCCAATGGCCGCCTGGCGGTCGATGTCGAGGTGACCGAGCGCAAGCCGCGCTATGTCGGCTTCGGCGCCAAATACTCCTCGACCGATGGTTCGTCGATCAACGCCTTCTGGGGCCATCGCAACCTGTTCGGCGGCGCCGAGACCCTGCGTCTTGATGGTCAGGTTTCGTGGTTTGGCGGCAATTCCAGCGCCGTGCCGGACGCCAATCCGCTCGGCTACCGTTTCGCCGCGACCTTCGGCAAGCCCGGCATCCTGACGCCGATCGACGATCTCGTCGCCCAGGCGGCGGTGCTGCGCGAGGTGACCGACGCCTACGTCCGCGAGGCGGCGACGCTAACCGCCGGCGTGCGCCGCAATTACACCGACCAGTTCTCGGTGCAGGTCGGTCTCGATCTCGAGCAGTCGCACACGCAGGATTCGACCGGCACGCGAGACGACACCATCGTCGGCATACCGATCGACGTCGCCTACGACACCACAGACAATGCGCTCGATCCCTCCAAGGGCATCCGCGCCTCCGGCACCTTCGAGCCCTTCGCCTATCTCGGCCAGGCCAGCGCCGGGCCTATGATGTTCAAGGGCTCGCTCTCGGCCTATCGCGCCTTCGACGAGGACAAGCGCTACATCTTCGCCGGCAAGATCTCGGCCGGCACGATCTTCGGCGCCGACCTGCTCGACGTGCCGCCGCAGCGCCGCTTCTATGTCGGCGGCGGCGGTTCGCTGCGCGGCTACGACTATCAGTCGGCGAGCCCGCGCAACGCCCAGGGCGACATCATCGGCGGCTTGAGCTTCGTCACCGCTTCGGTCGAGGCGCGCGTCAAGGTCACCGACACCATCGGCATCGTGCCGTTCGTCGATATCGGCTCGGCGTCGGAGGGCTCGGTGCCCGACCTGAACGACCTTCGCTATTCCGCCGGTCTCGGTCTGCGCTATTATACCGGCATTGGCCCTGTCCGGCTTGATGTGGCGATCCCGCTCAATCCCGAGCCAGACGATGCCGGCTACGGCATCTATATCAGCCTTGGACAATCGTTCTGATGCCCCGCGCCCTCACCATCCTGCGCTGGTTCGGCGTCGGTTTCATAGCCGTCCTGATCACGCTCGTCGCCCTGTTCGGCTTCCTGCAGACCGGCCCCGGCCTGCGGACGCTGGAAAATTTCGGCAGCCGGCTCGCCAGCAGCGACGGCCTGACGGTCAAGATCGAGGGCCTGTCCGGCTTCGTGCCGTCCGACATGACCATTGCGCGGATCTCTGCCGCAGACGCCACCGGTCCG
The DNA here is from genome assembly GCF_026343855.1 of Kaistia nematophila. NCBI lineage: Bacteria > Pseudomonadati > Pseudomonadota > Alphaproteobacteria > Hyphomicrobiales > Kaistiaceae > Kaistia > Kaistia nematophila. Next base: position 530,396 of record NZ_JAPKNK010000001.1, read on the forward strand.
TTCGCCGAGGTCGAGAATCTGCATCTCGCCTGGCATCCGCTGTCGCTGCTTTCCGGCAAGGTCTCGATCGCCGATCTCGCCGCCGATCGCGTCTCCGTCTCGCGTACGCCCGTGCTGCCGCCTCCGCCGCCGAAGCCCGCCGGCAGCAGCAGCGGCATTCCGTTCATCCGCGTCGCGCTCGACCGGCTTGATATCGCCAGGATCGAGCTCGGCGAGCCGGTGCTCGGCATGGCGGCGACCCTCAATCTGCAGGCCTCGGCCCATCTGGTCGACCCCGCGGAGGGCCTGTCGCTCGATTTCGCGGTGCTGCGCGAGGATGCGCCCGGCGAGATCAAGGGCCGCGCCCGCTACGCCCCGGGCGACGGTACGGATTCGCTCTATCTCGACGTGACGGCGAGCGAGCCGGCCGGCGGCCTGGTCGCCCGGCTGGCGCAGATCGAGGGACTTCCGGCGCTCTCCCTCTCCGTCAAGGGCAACGCCCCGCTCGACAACTGGAATGGCAGCATCGCGCTCGACGCCGGCGCCGCCGGCCATCTCGGCGGCACGGCCGCCATCAAGCAGGTCGATAACGGCCGCCGCATCATGCTCGATCTCGCCGGCGACGTGGCCGGCCTGGTGCCGGCTACGGTGCGGCCGCTCTTCGCCGACCAGACCACGCTGATGGGCTCGGCTATCGTCGAGCCGGAGGGCCGCATTGCCATCGAAGGGCTGAATGCTACCGCTGCCGGCTTCGGCCTGGCGCTGGTCGGCAAGCTCGACACGACGGCCAGGACCGCCGACGTAAAGCTCGATCTCGTCGGTGGCGATCCGTCCCGCTTCGCCGCCTTCGCGCCCGGCGTCACCTGGTCCGGCTGGCGTCTGAACGCCGCCGTGACGGGCGCCTTCGCGACGCCCTCGGTTGACGCGACGCTCACTGTCAATGGCCTCTCCGGCGCCGGCTATGGCGCCCGCGACCTTGAGATTGTCGCCAAGACCGCGCCGGCCAGCGGTGGCGGGCTCGCCTTCACCGTCTACGGCAATGCCGCCGGCCTCACCGCCGAGGATCCCAAGGTTTCCGCAGCGCTCGGCCAGACGGCGAAGCTCTCTGCCGCCGGGTCGCTCGGCGATGCCGGCCCGGTGCTGACCGACGCCAAGGTGACGCTGGAGCCGCTCGATCTCGCCTTCACCGGCAGCGCCGCCGCCAAGTCCGTGCAGGGCGCGCTGCGCCTCGAACGGCTCAACCTCGCTGCCTTCTCCGGCCTCGCCGGCCGGCCGCTTTCCGGCAGCGCCGTGCTCGACGCCAGGATCGACGCCGATCCGTCGACCCGCCGCATCGCGCTCGACCTCGACGGCTCGTCGCAGGCGATCCATACCGGCATCGCGCAGGTCGACGGTTTCTTCGCCGGCGAGAGTCGGGTCAAGGGTTCGGTGTCGCTGGCCGAGGATGGCCGCATCGCGGTCAACGGGCTGACTCTCGCCGCCAAGGGGCTCGACGTCGCCGTCGATGGTGCAATCGAGAAATCCGCCGCCGACCTGACGGCGCGGGTGAAGCTCGCCGACCTGAAGGCGCTCGATCCGCGCGTCTCGGGCGCCGCCAATGCCGATCTCCGCTTCACCGGCGGTCTCGACGCGCTCGGCCTGGCCGGCAAGGTCGCGATCCCGTCCGGCGTCGCGATGGACAAGCCGATCGAGAACCTGACGCTTTCCGTCGATCTGACCGACCTGACGGGCCGCCCCGGCGGCACGATCGCGCTCGATGGCAAGCTGGCCGGCAAGCCCGCCAAGGGCGGTGCGAAGCTGACCTCGCTCGCCGATGGCGGCCGCCGCCTCGATGATCTCGACCTCGCCATCGGTGGCGTGCGCGCCAAGGGCGCGGCGGCGCTCGCCGCGTCCGGTCTCGTCGACGGCAAGATCACCATCGCTGCCTCGAACCTCGCCGACCTCTCGGCCCTGATCCTGACCGATATCGCCGGCCGCCTCGACGCGACCGTCGTGCTCGATGCCTCGAACGGCGCCCAGCGCGTCGCCGTCGATGCGAAGGCGGAGGGCGTCGAGGTCGCCGGCAACCGGGTCGACCGGGCCGACATCAACGCCCGCATCGTCGATCTCTCCGGCACGCCGGTGATCGACGGCAAGGCGGTTCTCGCCGGCGTCCGCGCCGGCGGCCAGGTCATCGAGAACGCGACCGTGACGGCGAAGAGCGCCGGCACCGCCACCGACGTGACGCTCGACACGGCGCTGCTCGGTTCCAGCATCAACGCCAAGGCGCGGATCGCGCCGGCCGGCGACGACACCAACATCCGCCTCGATGCGCTGAAGATCGCCCGCGCCGGCACCAATGTGACGCTGTCGGCGCCGGCCAACATCACCATCGCCAAGGGCGGCGTCACGATCGACAAGCTGGCGCTTGCGACCGGCGATGGCCGCGCCACGGTCAGCGGCAAGGCCGGCGAAACGCTCGACCTCAATGTCGACCTGCGCAACCTGCCGCTGTCGCTCGCCTCGCTGGCCGCGCCGACGCTCGACATGAAGGGGTCGCTGAGCGGCTCGGCGCGCGTCACCGGCAAGGCTTCCGGCCCCGCCGGCGACTATGATCTCAAGATCGCCAAGCTCACCAATGCCGACATCGCCAAGGCAGGCCTTGGCCCGTTCGACATCACCGCCCGCGGCAAGCTGGGGGGCGGCCGGGTCGGCGTCGAGGCGACGATCAACGCGCCTTCCGTCTCCGGCCTGACGATCAACGGCTCGGTTCCGATCGCCGGCGGCGACATGGACCTGAAGATCAAGGGCGCCATCGACCTCGCCATCGCCAATACGGCGCTGGCCACCTCGGGCGGCAATCTGCGCGGCAAGGCGGTGATCGACGCCGCGCTCGGCGGCCCGACCTCGGCGCCGCGCGCGTCGGGCAACGTGCGGGTCTCGGGCGCCAGCTACAATGACTCGCTGAACGGCATCTCGCTCTCCAACATCGAGGCGGTGCTGACCGGTTCGGACCGGGCCGTCAACGTCACCTCCTTCACGGCGCAGACCGTCCAGGGCGGGCGCATCGTCGGCAAGGGCAATATCGCGCTCGATCCGGCGCAGGGCTTCCCGGCCGCCATCGAGGTGACGCTGCAGAAGGCGACGCTGGTCAATAGCGACCTGATGCGACTGGTCTCCGACGGCAAGATCACCGTGCAGGGCCCGGTCGCGACACGGCCGAAGATCGCCGGCCAGATCAATGTCCGCAGCCTCGACATCAACATCGCCGATGTGCCGTCCGGCGGGCTGGATCCGCTCTCTGTCCGCCATGTCAATGCCGGCAAGCAGACGGCGGCGAAGGGCGGCATCCGCGCCAAGGCGCAGGCTCGCGCTGCAGCAACGGCCAAGAAGAAGACGCAGCCTGCCAGCCCCTTCGTCGCCGATCTCGACCTGCGAGTCTCGGCCCCGAACGGCGTGTTCGTGCGCGGCATGGGCATGGACGCCGAATTCGGCGGCGACCTGACGCTTCGCGGCACGACGGCCGACATGGTGACGATGGGCGGCTTCACGCTGAAGCGCGGCCGCTTCAGCGTCGTCGGCCGCCAGCTCACCTTCACCGAGGGCACGATCACCTTCAACGGCAGCCTCGATCCGGAGCTGAACCTCAAGGCCGACACGTCCGGCGGCGACGTCACGGCGAGCATCGTCATCGGCGGCAATGCCTCGGCGCCCGAGGTGAGCTTCACCTCGACGCCGACCCTGCCGCAGGACGAGGTGATCGCCCGGCTGCTGTTCGGCCGCTCGATCAGCACGCTGACCGCCGGCCAGGCGTTGCAGGTGGCGCAGACCGTTGCGCAGTTCTCCGGCGGCGGCCCCGGCGTGGTCGATTCGATCCGTCGCTCGCTCGGCGTCGACACGTTGAGCATCGGCACGGATTCAACCGGCAAGGGCGGCCAGATCGGCGCCGGCAAGCGGCTGAACGACAAGATCTATGTCGGCGTCCAGCAGGGCACGACGCCGGATTCGAGCAAGGTCACGGTCGATGTCGACCTGACCCGCAACATCCGCATCCAGGGCGCGGCCGGCGCCGACGGCTCCAACGAACTCGGCATCGGCGCGCAGTGGGATTATTGAGGGGCTTTTTCACCTCTCCCCGAGGGAGAGGTCGACGCCCGGAAGGGCGGCGGGTGAGGGGTTGTGGCCTTACCGGATAGGCTTGCTACCCATCCAATCCTCCGCCGTCATCCCTGCGGAGCAGGGATTCATGCCGGCGCTGCGTCGGAGCTTTGCGTGATGAGGCTTCGGCCGAATGGATCCCGGCTCGGAGGCCGGGATGACGCCGAGCGTGGGGGCGGCGGCGGTGCGTTTTTGCCCGCGAAGGAACCCTCACCCCAGCCCTCTCCCGCTCGCGGGAGAGGGGGGCTTGCCCGCGCTGCCTTTCTAACTCCAGCGTCGATGCGAGACGCCGGCCGAAACCCTCGCCCGCTTGCGGGAGAGGGCAGGGTGAAGGTGCTTAGCCCGGGAACAGCGTCAGGCCGCCGTCGACGCGGATCACCTGGCCGTTGATGAACTTCGAGCCATTGCCGGCGAGGAAGGCGACGGCGTCGGCGATCTCGGACGGCTCGGCGTAGCGGTTGAACGACTTGCCGGAGGAATCCATCTTGGCCGGGTCGACGACGCGGGTCGCCTGGAAGCGGGCCGACTTGGTCGGGCCGGGGCTGACGGCGTTGATGCGCACGCCTTCCTCGTAGAGCTCCTTGGCGAGGCAGCGCGTGTAGTGCACGACGGCCGCCTTCAGTGTCGAATAGACCACTTCCGGCGAACAGCCCATATGCGCCGCCGCCGAGGCGATGTTGATGACCGAGCCGCTGCCGGCGGCCACCATCGGCGGCACGAAGGCCTGGCAGACCAGCATCGTGCCGATCAGATTGTTGTTGGTGAGGACGGTGATGTCCTCGAACGAGATGTTGAGCGCGTCGTTCGGCTTCGGCTTGTTGCCGGAAGCGCCGATGTCGCCGCCGGCGCAATTGACCAGCACGTTGACGGTGCCGAGCTTGGCCTCGATCTCTTCCTTCATCTTGCTGACGGCGGCGGGGTCGCCGATATTGCCGGTGACGGCGACGGTGCGCACGCCATGCTTGGCGATCTGTTCCGCGACCTCGCCGAGATCCTTCGCCTCGCCATACTTGGCCGGTCCCGTCCATTCGAGGTCGTGGATGGCGACGTCGGCGCCGAGGCTCGCCAGCTTCTCGGCCATGGTGCGGCCGAGGCCGCGGCCCGAGCCGGTGACGAAGATGACCTTGCCGGAGAGTTCTCTGCTTGTTTCCTGGCTCATTCGCGAGCTCCTTCTGGATCTTGTGTTCGAAGTGACAAGTTGGAAATCGGTCAGCGCATGACGCCGAGGGCCTGCATGTTGGCGACGCTCCTGCGGATCATGTCGAGCTCGTACTGGACCAGCGCGCCGTCCTCGCCGCGCTCCCAGGGGGTGCGATAGTCGGCGTCGTCGGCGAGCCGGTTGCGGCGGGCCGCCTGCAGGCAGGCGGCGAGCGAGCGGGCCGGGCGCGGCGGATAGCCGTTCCACCAGTCCGCCGTCAGCAGCCGCACATGGCGGACGTCGAGCGCGCCCGGCTCCAGCACGGCGGTCAGCTGCTCGTGGTGCTCGGCGAGGATGGCGAGTACTTCGGCGAACGGCACGGCGCCGTCGCCGATGGCGCAGCGCACCAGCCGGTAGCCCTCGTCGGTGAACTGGACGTTGTAGTCCTTGAGATGCACGTGCCGGACCCAGGGCGCGATGCGGCGGGTGAAGTCGAGCGGCGCCTCGCCGACCGGCAGCGTGTTGCCGGTGTCGTAGCAGAGGCCGACGCCCCCCTCGACCTCCTCACAGAAGCCGACCAGTTCGTCGCTGGTGAAATCCTGGTGGTTCTCGATCACCAGCGTCCGGCCCTCTGCCGCCGCGCGCGGCGCGTAGAGCGCCAGCGCCGCATGCACGCCGCGCACCAGCTCGTGCCACTTGTCGCCCCAGGCGTTGCGGTCGCCGCACAGCACCGAGGTCAGGCAGACGCGGATCAGCTTGGCGTCCAGCCGCTCGGCCGAGCGGAAGGCGCTGTCGAGCGGCCCCTGGTTCAGCCCGCTGCTGATCACCGGCGTCATGCCGAGCGCGGCGAGCCGAGCCCTTAGGGCCTGCACGCCTGCATCATCCAGCGCCGCGATCCACGGCTCGAAGATTTCCAGCGTCTTCGCGCCCAGTTCTTCCGCCAGCTCGATGAAGCCTTCAAGGCCTCGCGCGCGAGAGTTGGCGCGCGGCGTGCCGTGTCCCTGCAGGCCGAGATAATAGGTCAAACCATAGGGATTCAGTCCGACTTGCAGCATGGCGCTTCCGATCCGGCGATGGGGGAGAAGGGGCGTGGCCGTCAGATCAGGCCGCCGTCGACGATGATGGATTGCTTGGTGATCATCCGGCTGTCGTCGGCGCCGAGGAACAGCACGGTGCGGGCGATCTCGTCGCCGTGCAGCACGGTGCGGATGCATTGGCGGCTGACCAGCGCATCGACGCTTTCCGGCGTCTTGTACCAGAGCGCGTATTGCTTCTCGGTCATCACCGCGCCGGGTTCGATCGCGTTGACGCGGATGTTGTCGGCGCCGAAGGCGCGCGCCAGGCTGCGCGTCAGGCCGAGCACGGCCGCCTTGGCGGTGGTGTAGGCCGGCATGTTCGGCGCGCCGCCGCGCCAGGCGATCGACGAGAAGTTGATGATCGAGCCATAGCCGAGCGCCCGCATCTGCGGCCGCACCGCCTGCGCGGTGAAGAATTGCGGGCGCAGATTGATCGACTGCGCCCAGTCCCAGTATTCCTCCGTCACGGCGTCGATCTCGTGCCGGTCGTCATTCGCCGCGTTGTTGACGAGGACGCCGATCGGCCCGAGCCTGCGCCCGACCTCGGCGACCGCCGCCTGGGTCGCGCCGATGTCGGCGAGGTCGCAGCGGAGGAAGAGCGGCTGGTGCGCCGCGCCGCCGAGTTCGTCGGCGAGCGCGCGGCCCGCCTCCTCCTGGATGTCGACGAAGGCGACCCTGGCGCCGGTTCCGGCAAAGGCGCGGACGATGTCGGCGCCGATGCCGGAGGCCCCGCCGGTGACGAAGACGACGCGCCCGGAAAGGCTGGGGTAATTCGCGAAGGTCATGGAAGGCTGGCTCGTCGGAAGCTTCTGGTCGGATGCGGTTCTTGTCAGATGAGAGTCTTGGTGGCCGGGTCGAACAGGCAGGCATGCGACATGTCGATGCCGAGCGGGATCGTCTCGCCCATGCGCGGCGCCTCGTCCGGGTCGAACCGGCCCACCACCTCCAGCTCGCCGAAGCGCATGAAGCCGATCGTCTCGGCGCCGGTCGGCTCGACCATCTCGACGGGGGCATCGACCTTGGCGACCGACGGCTTGGAGGATTTCAGCTCCGGCGAATAGCGGAAGATGTGTTCGGGGCGGACGCCGAGGATGACGTTGCGGCCGGCGATCCGTCCGGCGACGCCCTCCTGCAGCGCCAGCGTCGCGGTGCCGCCGCCCGCCGCCCTGAAGGCGACGGCCGGCCTGCCGTCCGCGTCGGTGGTGATCTCGGCCGGGATGAAGTTCATGGCGGGCGAGCCCATGAAGCCGGCGACGAACATGTTGGCCGGCCGGTCATAGACCGCCTGCGGCTCGTCGAATTGCTGCACCTGGCCCTGGTGCATGACGGCGATGCGCGAGGCGAGCGTCATCGCCTCGACCTGGTCGTGCGTGACATAGATCGTCGTCTTGCCGACGCGGTGGTGCAGCTTCTTGATCTCGGTGCGCATGTCGACGCGCAGCTTGGCGTCGAGGTTGGAGAGCGGCTCGTCGAACAGGAACAGCTTCGGGTCGCGGACCAGGGCGCGGCCCATGGCGACGCGCTGGCGCTGGCCGCCGGAAAGCTGGCCCGGCTTGCGGTTCAGGAGCGGCTCGATCTGCAGCAGCGCCGCGACCCGCTTCACCGCCTCGTCGCGCTGCGGCTTCGGCACGCCGCGGCTCTCCATGCCGAAGGTGATGTTCTCGCGCACGGTCATGGTCGGATAGAGCGCGTAGGACTGGAACACCATGGCGATGTCGCGGTCCTTCGGCGCCACCGAATTGACCAGCCGCTCGCCGATGCGGATCTCGCCGCTCGAGACGGTCTCCAGCCCGGCGATCATGGCGAGCAGGGTCGACTTGCCGCATCCGGACGGGCCGACCAACGCGATGAACTCGCCCGCCTTGGCCTCGATGTTGATGCCCTTCAGGACTTCCACGGCACCGAAGTTCTTGCGCAGGTTTCGGATGGTCAGGGACGACATGCTGGCCTCACTTGATTGCGCCTTGGGTCAGGCCACGGACGAAATATTTGCCGCCGAAGAAGTAGACGAGCAGCGGCGGCAGGGCGCCGATCAGCACGGCGGCGCTCATCACGTCATAGGCGCGGACATTGGTGCCGCTCGCCGTCAGCGCGACGAGGGCGGCGGTGATCGGCTGTTCGCGGCCGGAGGTGAAGACGACGCCGAAGAGATATTCGTTCCAGATGCCGGTGAACTGCCAGATCACGGTGACGATTAGGATTGGCGGCGACAGCGGCAGGATGATCTTGCGGAAGATCCGCCAGAAGCCGGCGCCGTCGATGCGCGCCGCCTTGATCAGGTCGTCCGGGATCGAGACGTAGTAGTTGCGGCAGAACAGGGTGGTGAACGAGATGCCCTGGATGACGTGGACTAGGATCAGCCCGTAGGTCGAGTTGGTCAGGCCGAGCTTGCCGAGGATGAAGGCCCAGGGCATCAGCGCGATCTGCCCTGGCATGAACACGCCGAGCAGCATCAGCGTGAACAAAGTCTCCGAACCGCGAAAACGCCATTTCGACAGCACGTAGCCGTTGAGCGCGCCGAGCGCCGTCGACAGGATCGTCGCCGGCACCGCCATCCAGAGCGAGTTCAGGAAGTTGCGCCGCATGCCCTCGCAGGTGCCGCCGATGCAATAGGTGCTCCAGGCGTCGGCCCAGGCGGTCAGCTGGAAGCTGCGCGGGAAGGCGATCAGGCCGTTCTGCGCGATCTCGGGCTGCTCGCGGAACGAGTTGAAGACGAGGATGACCAGCGGCGCCAGGTAGATCAGGGCGAAGAAGGTCAGGAGCGCGTAGATGATGGTGCGGCTGACGAAGTGCCGGCGGCCGGCGATCGCCGCCTCGCGGTCATGCACCGCGGCGATGGTGGCGTCAGTCATGGCGGCTCTCCTTGCGGCGGTGCCAGACGACGTAGAGCGAGTAGGGCACCAGCACCACCGCCAGCGCCGCCAGCATCATCATCGCCGCCGCCGCGCCTTCGCCGATCTGGCCGCGCTGGAACATCAGGTCGTAGACATAGATGGCCGGGAAGGTGGTCGAGATGCCGGGGCCGCCGCGCGTCAGCGCCGCGACGAGATCGAAGGTCTTGATGGCGAACTGGATCTGGATCACCGCCACCGCCAGGAAGATCGGCGCGATCACCGGCAGGATGACCTTGCGATAGGTGCGGAAGGTCGAGGCGCCGTCGATCTGCGCCGCCTTGACGAGGTCGGGATCGACCGATCGGAGGCCGGCGAGGAAGAGCGCCATGGCGAAGCCGGAGCTCTGCCAGATGCCGGTGATGATGATGGCGTAGATCGCCGTGTTGCGGTCGGAGGCGAGGGCGAAGTTGAAATCGGTCCAGCCGAGGCTGCGGACCAGCATCTGGATGCCGTCGACGGGATTGTAGAGCCAGCTCCACACCGTGCCGGTGACGATGAACGAGACGGCGAGCGGATAGAGGAAGATCGTCCGCCACATCGCCTCGCCGCGCACGCGCTGGTCGATCAGGATGGCGAGCAGCAGGCCGATGGCCATGGCGCCGACGATGTAGAAGGCGGAGAACAGGAACAGGTTGCTGTAGGCGATGTTCCAGCGCCGGTTGCTCCACAGCGCGGCATAGTTGTTGAGGCCGACGAAATCGTAGCTCGGCAGCAAGGACGAGTTGGACAGCGAGATGTACAGCGTCCAGAGCGTGAAGACGAAGATGTAGACGAAGGACGCCGCGAGAGACGGCACGAGTACAAGTACGGGCGAAGCCTTGGTCAGGCGCTCGCGCCATGTCGGCCCGACCTGGCCGCCATCCACTTCTGCTGTCGACATTGCTGACCCTGCCAATCGGAACGAAGGGGCCGGGCGCGCCGCCATGGCGCCGCGCCCGGAGACGGGTTCGTTACAGCTGGGCCTCGACAGCGTCCGCGATGGCAGTCGCGGCCTGTTCCGGCGTCATGGCGGGGGTGTTCACGAACTCGGTGACCTGGTCCATGATCGCGCCGCGCAGCTTCTGCGGGATGGTCATGTTGTGGGCCATCGAGCGCACCAGGGTGCCGGCTTCGATCGACGCCTGCAGGTCCTTCAGCGACAGCTGCTGGCAGGGGTTGAAGCCGTTCGACAGGTCGACGTCCATGCGGGCCGGGATCGAACCCTTGGCCTGGTTGAACGCGGTCTGGAACTCGGGCGACAGGATCGTCTTGGCGAGCAGCTGCTGGCCGGCGATGTAGTCGGGGTCGGTCTGCTTGAAGAAGACGACCGAGTCCGAGTTCAGGATGAAGCCGGGCTTGCCCCAGTCGGTCGGCGCCTGGCTGCAGGTATAGTCCGTGCCTTCCTTGAAGCCGGCCGCGGTCAGCAGGCCGATGGTCCAGTCGCCCATGATGTGGAAGGCGGCGTCGCCGCGGCCGACCATCGCCGACATGGTGTCCCAATCACGGCCGACCATGCCGGGATCCATGTATTTCGACGTCATCAGGCGGAGCTGGGTCAGCGCCTTGACCATGCCTTCGCTGCGCAGGGCGTCGACGTCGCCCTCGACGAAGGCCTTGCGGTAGAGGTCGATGTCCTGGCCGTAGACGACCACTTCGAACACGGTCGAATCGGTCCAGTCCGCGGTCGAATGGGCGATGCAGATCTTGCCGGCCGCGACCACCTTCTCGCAGGCGGCGTTGAACTCTGCCCAGGTCTTCGGCACCGCGTCGACGCCGGCTTCCTTCAGCACCTTCGGCGACGACCACAGCCAGTTGATGCGGTGGATGTTCATCGGCGCGGCGACCCAGTTGCCGGTCGGCTTCATCACCGCGATCAGTTCGGGGGCGACGACCTTTTCCCAGCCCTCGGCATTGGCGAGGTCATCGAGATTGGCGGTCATGCCGGTGGCGTTCCACTCGGCGATCTCCGGCCCCTTGAGCTGGACGGCCGGAGGCGCGTTGCCGGCGATCACGTCGGCGCGCAGCTTGGCGAGGGTGTTGGCCGTGTGGCCGGCGATCGAGGTCTGTTCCCACTTGCCGCCGGCGGCGGTGTACATTTCGCCGAGCTTGGCGACGGCGGCGGCATCGGAGCCGGTCGCCCATTGATGCAGCAGGTTCGTCTTGGGTTCGGCAAGAGCCGTACCGCTCAGGAGAGCGAAGGACAAAAGTCCAGCGCTCACCTTCCAAGTGAAGGTCATGGTTCCTCTCCCTAGGTGTCGCGCCCGATACTTACGACCGGTTTGCGCAGGTACTTGTTTTTGTGGCTTTCAGTCCGTCTCCCCGTGATCTGACGCCCTATTTGTTCTAGGTTGAACTTATTAGGCTGTCAACGCGCCGGCAAAATCCGAGAATGATTGAAGATAGACTAAAATCTCTTCTGGATGACCCTGCGGATGGCACGCCTTCGGCGCGGATCGTCCGCCTCCTGAGCGAGCGCGGCACGTTGAGCGCGACCGAGATCGCGCGGCTGACCGGCCTCGCCAAATCGACCGTGTCGATGACGCTCGCGGGGCTGCGCCGCTCCGACATCGTCATCGAGAGCGACCATGGCGAGACGGTCCGCGGCGCCGGTGTCGGGCGGCCGGCGACGGCGCTGACGCTCAATCCGAAGGTCGGCACCTGCGTCGGCGTGCTGTTCGGGCTGGAGGCGATCCAGCTGATCGTCGCCGACGTCTCGCACCGGGTGATCTCCGACCGCAAGATCCAGATCGAGCCGGACTATTCGCCGGCCGAGGCGGCGGCGGTGACGCGGCGGCTGGTCGACGAGGCCTATGAGGAGCACGGGCTCGCGCCGGAGGGGAGGCTCGGCGTCGGCGTCGCAGTCGCCGGCCCGATCAATCCGATCGACGGCAAGGTGCTGCGCGCGAGCGGCGTGCCGACCTGGGCCGGCACCGACATACGCGCCGCCTTCGGCCCCGTCCTGAAGAGCCCGATCTTCGCCGACAACGAGAGCAATTGCGCCGCGATCGCCGAGATGATGTGGGGCGCGGCGATCGGCGCCGAGGACTTCGTCTTCTTCAAGATCGATCTCGGCGTCGGCGGCGCCATCGTCAATCGCGGCCGCGTCATCACGGGAATTGCGGGCGGCGCCGGCGAATTTGGCCACATGATCATCGATCCCTCCGGTCCGCTCTGCCGGTGCGGCAATCGCGGTTGTCTGGAGCTCTATGCGAGCGCCCGCGATGCGGTGGCGCAGGCCGAGCGGCGGCTGGGGAGGCCGGTCGGTATCGACGGGCTGGTGGCGCTGGCGCGGGAAGGCGACGAGGACAGCCGGCGCAAGATCGTCGCGATGGCGGAGGCGGCGGGCAAGGGGCTTGCGATCATCGGCACCGCGCTCAATCCCGGGCTGGTCGTGCTCGGCGGTCAGCTGTCGCGCGCGGGCGAGATGCTGCTCGGGCCGTTGTCGGAGAGCTATGAGCGCCACACGCTGGTGAAGCGGGCCGGCGTCGCGCCGGAAGCGCGGACACGCTTCGTCACCGGCGTCTTCACCGACAACGATGCCTGCCTCGGCGCCGTCGGCCTTGTGCTGCGTCATCACGGCCGACTGGGTTGAAACCGGAAAAGCCGGGTGGAATCCGGCGCGCTTCGTGCGAAAACGGATCATGCCGATGGATCGTACCCCCACCACGCCGCTTAGAACCCGCCTCGCGCCCGCCGCCGAACGGGCGGGCCACCAGCCGGCCGGGCAGAATCTGGTGCACGCCGCCGACCACAATCTGCGCGTGACGCTGGAGGCGCTGCGCCGGAACGGGCCGATGAGCCGGCTCGAGCTCGCCAGCCTGACGGGGCTGACCGTTCCCGGCATCACCAACATCGTTCGCCGGCTCGTCGCCGACGGCCTGGTCCGCGAGGATCCCGAGGAAGGCGCGCGCGCCAATCGCTTCGGTCTGGTCGCCGAGGGGGCGGTGGCGCTCGGCATCGATGTCGCTGAAGAGATCGCGCGCCTCGTCGTGATCGATCTCGCCGGCCATGTCGTGCTGCGTGACGAGCGGCCGGTGGCGGAGGGCGACTCTGCCGAGACGGCTCGGGTGATCGTCGAGCTCGCATCGGCCGCGCTGGAGCGCCTTGCCGAGCGGACGACCGCGCGGGTGATGGGCGTCGGGCTGACGGCGCTTGATTGTGCCGAGGCGGTGCGGACGGCGCTGGCGCCGCTGCCCGTCATCGTCGAGGCGGACACGATCGCGGCGGCGCTCGGCGAGCGCCAGTTCGGCGCGGCGGCGGCGTCCGACAGCTTCGTCTACGTCCTGCTCGGCCGTTCGGCGCGGGCCGGCATGATCATCGGCGGCTCCGTTTTCAACGGCGTCGACCAGAAGGCCGGGCGGGTCGGCGCGATGCGAACCGGCGAGGACGGACGGGTGCTCGACGAGGCGGCCTCGACGGCGGCTTTGCGCGGGCTGGAGGGGGAGGGCCCCGACCACCCCGCGGTCGCGCGCTGGATCGAGGACGCGAGCGACCATTTGATGGATTCGATCATCGCGATCTCGGCTTTCATAGCGCCGCGCGTCATCTTCATCGGCGGGCGGTTGCCGCCGGCCTGGATTGACGCGCTGGTGCGCCGGCTCGGCGCGCGACGGCAGGAACGGATGATCGAGCCGACCCAGCCCTACTGGCTGCCGGAACTGGCGCGCGGCTCGCTGGACGAGATGGCGGTGCTGACCGGCATCGCCGCCATGCCGTTCCTGGAATTCCTGCTGCCGGACCCGCGCCGGCCGTTCCGGCCCTAGGGGCGTTCGGGCTCGGCCGGGACGATACTGCGCAGATAGGGGCGGTCGGGCCTCGTATCGTCGCTGCGCAGCGGCGAGCGGGTCAATTGCGCGGGATCGGCGGATTCGAGCCGCAGCGCATGTGACAGCGGCATGGTCGCGGCGCCGAGCGCCGCCGCATCCTCCGATCCGGCGGCGCGGTGGATGCGCGGTGTCGGCCGGAGGTCGCGCGACAGCGCCTCGCGGACATAGCCGAGCAGCTCGTCGATGATCGTCACCGGGATGCGGCCGCCGATCAGCACCGCGTCGGGATTGATCAGCAGGCCGATGTCGATCGCCGCCTCGGCGATGTGGCCGGCCGCCATCCGCAGCCAGGCGGTCAGCAGCCGCCGTCCGCGCGCGTCGAGCGTCAGCAGGTCCTGCGGCCGCTCGACGGCGATGCCGTGGCTGGCGAGGTAATCATAGAGGATGAACAGCGACACCACCTGGCCAAGCGGCTGCACGCGCTGGCCGGCCGGCGCGTCCGGCAGCGCCACGGGCAGCCAGCCGATCTCGCCGCTGATGCCGGTGGTGCCGTGATAGCAGGCGCCATCGAGCACGAGGCCGCCGCCGAGGCCGGAGCCGAAGAAGATGTAGAAGAAGCTGCGGATCTCGACGCCGAGGCCATAGGTCAGCTCGCCGATCGCGGCGGCGGTGGCGTCGTAGTCGATCAGGATCGGATGGTCTGTGATGCGGGCGAAGCGCTCGCGAACGTCGACGCTGCGCCAGCTCCGGTAGGCCTCCGGCATGCCGATGAAGGGGATTTCGCCGAGCCAGTCGGGGAAGGCGACGCCGATGCCGGCAAGCCGCGTTTCGTCGATGGCGTGGCGGCGGCGAAACGTCTTCAGCGCCTCCTTCATCTCGGCGAAGAACTCGTCCGGCAGCATGTAGCGGGTTTCGCGATGGATGCGGTCGCGCACCGTGCCGACGGCGTCGACGGCGACGATCGTCAGGTGGTCGCGGCCGAGGCCGACGCCGACGGCGAAGCAGCCTTCCGGGTTGATCTCGAGCTCGATCGCCGGCTGGCCGCGCATGCCGTAGCGCCGCCGCGCCTCGACCACCAGGCCGTCGTCGATCAGCTTCTCGGTGATGCGGGCGACCGCCTGCTTGGAGAGGCCGGTGCGGGCGGCGAGCTCGGTGCGGGAGATCGGCGCCTGCCAGCGGATGGTCCGCAGGATGACGGCCTGGTTATGGCTTGCCGCCAGGCCGGAGTTGGAGCCGGCGAGATCGCCCGGAGTCTTCAGGGATTTCATCAGGATGTCGGAGCCGCCGGGGGAGATCATGGTTGATCGTCCGCCGGCGGATAGAGAGCAAGGGAGGCTTGCTTGTCAAGGATGGCCGTGGCCTACCTCTGCTTGAGAAGCCAGCTGCGGACCTCGAACGGCTTCAGGTCCGGTCCGGCGGCGCGATCGACGGCCTCTTCGAGGATGTTGACCGGGCCGGAGAGCAGCCAGCCGTCCTTCGGCACGATCTCGAAGCGGCCGCGACCGCCGGCCGGCTCGTAGACGCGCAGCACCAGCGCGTTGCCGTCTTCGCTCGCCTTGAGGCCGCCGAGGCCGGCGGCGATGCCGGAGACGGCGATCGGCGCCTGCGTGCCGGTCGCGACGTCCGACGCGCGGGTCGCCAGCAGCGGCTGGTTCAGGTCGAGCGCTTCCTCGCGCACGCCGCCCTCGTTCCAGGATCCGGCATGCGGCATCAGCGAATAGACGAAGCTCTGCTCGCCTTCGTCCGCCAGCGGATCGGGGTAGATCGGCGCGCGCAGCAGGCTGAGGCCGAGCAGGTTGCCCTTGATGCTGTGGCCATACTTGCCGTTGTTGAGCAGCGCCACGCCGAACCCCGGCTCCGACAGGTCCGCGAAGCGATGCGCCGGCACCTCGAAGCGGGCCTCGTCCCACGACGTGTTGTTGTGGGTGGAGCGGCGGACGACGCCGAAGGCGCATTCGAAGGTGGCGAAGTCGGAACGCACGTCGACCGGGGTCTGGGTGCGCAGCAGGACGCGGCGGTCGTGCCAGTCGAGATCGGTCTTGATGTCGAGGCGCGGCGCGTTGGCCCAGAGCTGCAGCGTCTGGGTGATCGTCGAGTCGCGGAACTTCCGCACAATCCGGATCGCGGCGCGGTGCGGCGTGTCCTCGACCACCTCGAAGCTCTCGAAGGAGGTCAGTTCCAGGCCGTGGGCGGCGTAATCGTCCTCGAGGTCCCAGGCATCCCAGTTGCGGGGCTTGTCCATCGGATAGACCCAGAGCTGGTTGCCGCGTCCCGCCAGCGCCTCGCGCCCGTTGCGCTTGTCATAGAGGCTGGCGAGCGTGCCGTCCGGGTTGAGCGTGACGCGGATCAGGCTGTTTTCCAGCTTCTGCTTCGAGACGCTGAGGCCGGCGGTCGGCGCCAGGTTCTCGTCGCCGATGACGCTGATGCCCAGCGCCGGCACGGTCGCGTCGAGCGCGATCGGCTTGCCGTCGACCTCGACGCGGACCGGGCGGCCATGCAGGTCGGGATTGACGACGACGAGCGCGTTCCGGGCGTCGCCCTTCGGCAGCCGGCCGACCAGCGCGGCGAGGCCATCCTTCTGGGCGGCAAGGCCGGTCGCGAGCGCCTCGCCGAGTTCGCGCTCGGCATCCTCGTAGATCTCGCGGATGCCGGAGCCGGGCAGGATGTCGTGGAACTCGTTCTTGAGCACCTTGCGCCAGGCGTTTTCCAGGCTTTCCGGCCGGGCGCCGCCCAGCAGGTTGGCGAGCGAGGCCACCGTCTCGGCGGTGATCAGCGCGCGCTCTGCATGGCGGTGCAGGCGCTTGGTGTGGCTCTGCGTCGTCAGCGTGGCGCGGTGCAGCTCGAGGTAGATCTCGCCCTGCCAGACCGGCACTTCGGAAGCGGGGACCGCGTGCATGCGGGCGAACACGTCCTCGACGCGGACCGGCTTCAGCGAGGGCACGGCCGGGAAGTCGGCGAGCTGGGCCTGCCGCTCCAGCATCTCCGGCGTCACGCCGCCGCCGCCATCGCCGTAGCCGACGGCGAGCAGGCTCTCGTCATGGATGGTCTTGCCGCGGAAATTGCCCCAGGTGCCGAGGATCGCCTCCGGCTCGGTCGAGCCGTTATAGCCGCGCACCGGATTGTCGAAGGTGTGGGCGAGCACGCGGCTGCCGTCGAGGCCTTCCCACTGGAACAGGTCATGCGGGAATTTGTTGGTCTCCGACCAGTTCACCTTGATGGTGAAGAAGGAGTCCATGCCGCCCTGCTGCAGCAGCTGCGGCAGCGCCGGCGAGAAGCCGAAGCAGTCCGGCAGCCAGCAGACGCGGTGGCGGACGCCGAACTTCTCCTCGAAATAGCGCTGGCCGTAGAGGATCTGGCGCACGAAGCTCTCGCCGGTCGGCATGTTGGTGTCGGGCTCGACCCACATGCCGCCGATGGTTTCCCACTGGCCGCTCTTCACCGCGGCCTGGATCTCCTTGAAGAGGGCGGGGTCGTCTTCCTCGATCTGCGCGTAATAGGCGGCGGTCGACTGGTTGAAGACGAAGTCGGGGAAGCGCTCCATCAGGCGCAGCGCCGTGTTGAAGGTGCGGCGCGCCTTGCGGCGGGTCTCGTCATAGGGCCAGAGCCAGGCGAGATCGATATGGGCATGGCCGGTGATGCCGAGATTGCCCTGCTGCGGATAGCGCGCCTTCAGGCCCTTCAGCCTGTCGCGCAGGTCGTTCAGCGCGCGCTGGACGCTGGCGCGGTGATCCTGGCGCAGGCCTTCCGGATTGGCTTTCAGCGGCGGCAGCTGCCAGATCTTCTGCTGGCCGTGCTGCGGCGCCGTGCGGGCGACATAGTCCTGCGTCGCCGACGGCCAGTCGAGCGCCGCGAAGGTCTGCTCGGCGGCGGTGATCAGGTGCGGCACCACCTCATGGTCGCCGAGGAAGTGCGAGGCCTCCGAGACCTGGCGCAGCAGCAAGGCGAGCTCGTGCACCGGCTGGTCGATCCAGGCGAGATGCGCCCGCGTCAGGCGCGGCTCGCGCACCGGCTCGCCGAAGGGCAGGCGGGCGACGGCGTCGACATGGATCCTGAAGCGGCGGCCGGGGACGGGGAATTCCTGGTGGAACGGGTCGAGGCCGAAGCGCTTTTCGGCACTGTCACCCTCGGGCGTCAGCGTGATCAGGCTCTCGCCGCCGACATCGATCAGCAGGCGCGTATCCTCGAGCGACCAGTGGTCGGGGATCGCGGCGGCGGCGTCGAAAGTGACGGTGCCGTCCTTCTTCGGCCAGAAGCCGCCCATCGCGATCGGCGCGCCGTTGAACTGCCAGCCATCGACCGCAACGGTCTCGCGCTCGCGCCAGAACCCCAGTTCCTCGACGCGCACGTCGATGCGGGCGAGCCGCTGCTGGAGGGTCAGGGACATGGGGAATTCTCCGTCTCAGATAGGGGTATGGGGGAAATCGGTGGGATCGGGGTCGATCAGCCTTTGACGGCGCCGGCGGTGAGCGCGCCGACGATCATGCGCTGCAGGAGGAGGAAGGCGACGATCGCCGGCACGACGGCGACGAGACACGCGGCGGCGAGCACCTGTGTGGTCGAGGCGTTGGAGGTGCCGGAGAAGTTGAAGATCGCGACCGAGATCGGCAGCTGCGCGTCCTTGTTCAGAAGCAGGAACGGGATCAGGAACTGCGACCAGTTCAGGATCACGATCAGGATGAAGGCGGAGGCGAGGCCGGGAGCCGCGAGCGGCAGCGTGATGCGCCAGAAGGTGCCGAAGCGGCTGCAGCCATCTATTGCCGCGGCTTCCTCGAGCGATTTCGGGATGTTGTCGATCGCGCTCTTCACCAGCCAGGTGCACATCGGCACGCTGACGGCGATGTAGACCATGGTGACGCCGAAGTGACTGTTGATGAGGCCGAGCGCGCTCATGTAGCGGTAGAGCGGCACCAGGATGACCAGCGGCGAGATCATCTGGAAGGCGAGGATGACCATCATCAGGGCCGACTTGCCGGAGAACCAGAAGCGCGAGAACGCATAGGCCGCCGGCGCCGCCACCAGCAGGCAGCCGAGCCCGCCCAGCGCCGACAGCTTCAGCCCGTTCCAGAGATAGAGCAGGAAGGTCGGGTCCGAGAGGATCTGCGCGAAATTGTCGAGCGTCGGCCGCTTCGGGATGAAGCGGCTGGCGCCGAGGAAGACTTCCTGCCGCGTCCGGAGCGACAGCGACAGCAGCCAGGCAAGCGGCGTCAGGAAGAAGGCGGCGATCAGGATCGCCGACAGGTAGGTCAGGGCATCGCCCCACTTCTCGCGGGCTTCGGCGGTCATTCGGAGGCCTCCCGGCGTGGCAGGAACGACGCGTAGACGAGCGCCAGGACAAGGCTGATCACCAGCATCAGCACGGAAAGCACGCTGCCACCGGCGAGGTCGTAGTTGCGGAACACCGTGTTGAAGGTGAACAGCGACAGCACCTCGGTGGCGCGGCCGGGGCCGCCGCCGGTGAGCGAGATGATGGCGTCGAAGGTGTTGAGCGTCTGGATGGTGACGAGGATCGAGTTGACCAGGATGGCGGCGCGCAGCTGCGGCAGCGTGATGAAGCGGAGCTTCTGGCTGCTGCTGGCGCCGTCGACGCTGGCGGCCTCGTAGAGGGTCGGGTCGATCGCCTTCAGCGCCGCGTAGAACACGATCATCGAGAAGGCGGTGCCGCGCCAGACATTCGAGATGACGGCCGACAGCATGGCGATGTTCGGATCCGACAGCCAGGCGACCGGCGAGATGTGCATCATCCGCAGCACGCTGTTGATGGCGCCGAACGGCGCCTCGCTGAACAGCATCTGCCAGATCAGGCCGTTGGCGATGCCGGGGATGACCCAGGCGATCAGCACGATGGTCCGGAGCGCCACCATGCCCCTGAGCTTGCGGCGCTCGCCGCGCATGACGATGAGCGCGATGGCGAGGCCGAGCACCTGCTGGCCGATGACGCTGGCGAAGGTGAAGACGAAGGTGGTCTTGAGAATGTCGAAGAGCGACGGGTTCCCGAGCATCGCGGCGAGCGTCGTCAGCGTGTAGCGCTCGTCGCCGCCGACGAGGCTGGCATTGGTGAGCGCCAGGCGGAACACGTCGAGGATCGGGTAGAGGTAGAAGACGCCCAGCATCACCGCGACGGGCACGAGCCAGGTGAAGGGGTTGGCTTCGAGGCGGCGCCAGAGGCCGGGGCCGGCCATGGGGCGTTGCGCGGCGCCCAAGGCGGCCGCCGTTGTCGTCGGCATGTGGTTGCTCCCTGAACTCCCCCGAGAACGCGGGGGGAAAGGGCCCTGCCCTGAGGGCGGGGCAGGGCCCGTTGCCAAGTACCGGTCAGAGGCGGGCGTAGGCGGCCTGGACTGCGGTATTGGCGGCGTCGAGAGCCGCTTCCGGCGTCTTGGTGCCGGAGAGGACGTCACCCATCATGATCTGGATCTGGTTCGAGATCTCCGGGTAGATCGGCACGCCCGGACGGGCCTGTCCGTTGACGAGCGCCTTGGCGAAGGTCTCGTTCGCCTCGGTCTTGAAGACGTCGTACTTGCCGTAGAGGGCGGCGGCGGTCGGCAGCTGCTGCTGCAGGGCGTTGCCGGGGCCCGCATAGATCTCCTTGATCACGGCCGCGCACATGGCGACCTTTTCCGGATCGTTGGAGAAGGCGCCGAAGGTCCAGCCGCCGGTGCCGGTCGAGCGCTGGTCGGCGGTCGGGCCGGGGATCTCCGAGAAGGTCCACTTGGCGAATTCTTCCGGCTCCAGCGTGTTCTTGAGCTGACCGTACTGCCAGTTGCCGCCGATGAAGAGCGCCGCCGTGCCGGCCGCAGCCGCCGCGTTGAACTCGTCATAATTGACGATGGTGGCGACACGCTTCGGCGCCGCGCCGGAGTCGACCAGGTCCTTGAAGTAGTTGACGGCCTTCAGGAACTTCTCGCGGTTCGCGCCCTCGGCGAAGATCGGCTTGCCCTTGTCGTCGACGAGCTTGCCGCCCTGGGCCCAGAAATTGGCGAGCCAGTCGAAGGTGGTGCCTTCCCAGCGGCCGCCATTGAACAGCACGCCTTCGCCGCCCTTTTCCTTCGAGGCGATGGCGGCGGCCTTGAGCTCGTCCCAGGTCTTCGGCGCGTCGGGAACGATCTCCTTGTTCCGGTAGAGCACGCGCAGGTCGGTGTTCCACCACCAGGCGTAGATCTTGCCGTCCGGGCCGGTGATGCCTTCGCGGATGAACGGGAACAGGTCGGCGACTTCTTCCTTGGTGAAGTATTCGTCGAGCGGCTTCAGCACGTTGGCGCCCTTGAACAGGGCGAGAACGAAGCTGTCGACGGCGGCGCAGTCGGGGCCGTTGCCGGACTTCGCCTGCTCGAGCATGCGGGCCTGTTCCTGGCCGATATTGTCGGACATGCGCTCGAGGTCGATGCGCCAGCCCGGGTGGCGCTGGATGAAGTCGCCGAACAGCTTCTGGTAGCCCTCGGCCCAGACCGGATCGGTGCTGGTCGGGCCGTCATTGGTCAGGCGCAGCGTGAAGGACTTGGGCGCATCGGCGGGGCCGACGCGGTCCTTGGTGACGAGATTGTCGGCATGGGCAGAGACGGCGACGAACGCGGCGGCGGATGCCAGCAACGCGGTGCAAAGGCGCAGGCGCATCTTGAAATCTCCCGTGGGTGTTTCCTTGGACGGACGGCTGTTCGCGCCGTCTCTTTTTTCTCGGTCCGCTTCTCATGCGGGCGGCCAAGACGAATTAAATCACATCGATTTTATGCCGACAAGAGGGCTCGCGATGCGCGGCTACGCCTTCGGGGCAGGGTGGGATGAGCGTGCATAACTGCCGGTGAGTTATGGCCAAGCTGCTGTGTTGATTCGTGTTTTCAGATCGAGCGCACGCGCGTGCACTATCTGCGACCACATCGGGCGATAGCGCGCCAGCGTGCATCGGGAAGAATATTTCCCGGCGGTCGGGCTCAGCCCGCCGTGACCCGATGCTCGCGGAACGCGGCGGCGAGCGTGCGCAGCGCCCCGCGCGACTTGGCGTCGGTCAGCGTCGAATGCAGCACGATCTCGGAGGAGGGCAGTTCCGGCAGCCCGAAGCGCTGTCCGACCTCGACGGTGCCGGGCGGGGCGAGGCGGCAGGAGAAGGCGCCGATGGCAAGCCCGGCCGAAACCGCCGCCGTCACCATCGACGAACTGCCGCCGAGAAACACCTCGGTCCAGGGAATGCTCCGCGCGTCGAGGGCGCGGGTAGCGATGTCGCGCACGCCGCAGGAAGGCGCCAGCGCCGCGAGGCGCACCGGTTCGCCCTGCCGGTGCTCGAAATGCGGCGTCGCGAACCAGGCGAAATGCTCCGGCCCGAGGATCTCGCCGTCGCGCCGGTCGTCCTCGCGCCGGATGATGGCGGCGTCGAGTTCGCCGCGGTCGAAGGCGTCGAGCAGGGTGCGCGAATTGTCGAGCCGCACCTCGATCGTCAGGCCGGGATCATGCACGTTGAGGCGGGCGAGCAGCGTGGGCACCTCCGGCCCGGCGACATGGGCGGCGATGCCGAGCGTGAAGCGGCGGCGGCAATCGGTGAGGCCGGCGACGGCGCGCTCATGCGCGGCCAGGAAGTCACGGGCGCCGTCGAGAAACAGCGCGCCCTGGGCGGAAAGGCGCACCGAGCGCGGCGTCCGCTCGATCAGGCGCTGGCCGATCCGGTCCTCGAGCCGCTTCAGCTTGACGCTGATCGCCCCCTGCGTCGTCCCCAGCGCCTCCGCCGCGCGGGTAAAGCTCTGGAAATCGGCGATGGCGACGAACGCCTGAACCGACTCGACATCGAGGATGGTCATGGCAGGCATCCGGCTTTGTTGTCTCTGAAATAGTTATCCATCCGGTTCTGCGATCGTCAAGCGCCCGCTAAGCTCCGGCCCGAATCCCCGCGTCGCGACCCGGCCCTCCCGCCGCAGCCGTTGCGCCCTGTCGAAAGCCGGAACCATGATCCAAGATCCGTCCCCGTCGCGGCGCAGCCTCGTCGCGCTCGCCGCCGTCTGCCTGTCCTCGCTGATGTTCGGGCTGGAGATCTCGAGCGTGCCGGCGATCCTGCCGACGCTGGAGCAGGTGATGCATGCCGATTTCGTCGAGCTGCAATGGATCATGAACGCCTACACCATCGCGGTGACGACGGTGCTGATGGCGACGGGCACGCTCGCCGACCGTTATGGCCGCAAGCGCATCTTCCTGGTCGGCATCGCCGCCTTCAGCCTCGCCTCGCTGATCTGCGGCCTGACGACAAGCGTCTCGGTGTTGATCGTCGCCCGCTTCGTCCAGGGCTTGAGCGGCGGCGTCATGCTGATCTGCCAGGTGGCGGTGCTGTCGCACCAGTTTCGCGACGGCCGGGCGCGCGGCATGGCGTTCGGCTGGTGGGGCATCGTCTTCGGCATCGGCCTCGGCTTCGGGCCGATCGTCGGCGGCGCCATCGTCGCGGTCTGGAGCTGGGAATGGGTGTTCCTCGTCCATGTCGCGCTCGGCCTCGTCACGCTGGCGCTGGCAATCGGCGGCGTCGAGGAATCGCGCGATCCCGAGGCGACGCATCTCGATCTCGCCGGCATCCTGACGCTGTCGCTCTCCGTCTTCGCGCTCGCCTTCTTCATCACGCAGGGGCCGGATCTCGGCTTTGCCAGCCCGTCGGCGCTGGCGATCCTCGCCGTGGCGATCGCGAGCTTCCTCG
Source organism: Kaistia nematophila (assembly GCF_026343855.1). Lineage (NCBI taxonomy): Bacteria > Pseudomonadati > Pseudomonadota > Alphaproteobacteria > Hyphomicrobiales > Kaistiaceae > Kaistia > Kaistia nematophila. Next base: position 554,023 of record NZ_JAPKNK010000001.1, read on the forward strand.
GCTTTCTCGTCGCCGAGAAGCGCAGCCCGCGGCCGATGTTCGATTTCTCCGTGTTCCGCATCCGCCCGTTCGCCGGCGCGGTGATCGGCTCGGCTGCGATGAATGTCAGCTTCTGGCCGTTCATGATCTACCTGCCGATCTGGTTCCAGGCGGGCTTCGGCTATGACAGCGTCGCCGCCGGCACGGCGCTGCTCGCCTACACGCTGCCGACCCTCGTCGTGCCGCCTTTGGCCGAGCGGCTGTCGCTGCGCTACCGCGCCGGGCTGGTTATCCCGGCCGGCCTGTTCCTGATCGGCGCCGGCTTCCTGGCGATGAAGTGGGGCAGCGGCGCCGAGGCGGCGAGCTGGCTCACCATGCTGCCCGGCTGCGTGCTGGCCGGCATCGGTCTCGGCTTCACCAACACGCCCGTCACCAACACGACGACCGGATCGGTCGCCGCCAACCGGGCCGGCATGGCCTCGGGCATCGACATGAGCGCGCGGATGATCTCGCTCGCCATCAACATCGCGCTGATGGGCTTTTTGCTGGTCGAGGGCGTCCGCGCCTCGCTCAGGGCGGCGCTGCCGGCGGGCGTCGATCCGGCGGCGCTGCGCCAGCTGGCGCAGCAGGTCGCGGCGGGAACGGCGATCCCGCCCGAAAGCGGCGTGTCCGGCGCGGTCGTGCATCAGGCGCTGACCGACGGCTTCGGCTGGATCCTGCTCTATGGCGGCATCGCCGTCTGGCTGCTGGCGCTCGCGAGCTATCTTGTCTTCGGGCGCGGCAGGGCGGATGAGGCGCCGTCCTGCGCGACTGGGCCGGCTAGGCCCTGAGGGGTTCGCGTGGAAAAGGCCCTCACCCCAGCCCTCTCCCGTACGCGGGAGAGGGGGCTCGCTTGCGCCTGCCCGTCATGCCGCGCAGCTGATGAAGATCGCAGCCCAAAAGCCCTCGCCCGCTTGCGGGAGAGGGTTGGGTGAGGGGCTTGCTTGCGTCGCCTCAGCTGGGATGGCGGCGAGGTGGCGAACCGGCCTTGTTTCGAACCCGCCTCAGTAGGGCGTCTCGCCGGCGTCGGCGTTGACGGCCTGGCCGCGCACGAGAATGGCGTCGTCGCCCAGCAGGAACGAGGTGACGCGCGCCACCTCGACCGGCTGCAGATGGCGCACCAGCTGCGCCGACAGCATCTTGTCGAAGATCGCCGGCGCCGGCTCGGCGGTGAATTCCGAATAGGCTTCCGAAACTTCCTTCAGCATCGGCGTCGCCACGCCGCCGGGGCAGACGCAGTTGACGTTGATGTCATAGGGCGCGAGCGCTTCCGACAGCATGCGGGTCATCGAGATGACGCCGGCCTTCGAGGCGCTGTAGGCGAGCGACTCGACATGGCCCTTCTTGCCGGCCTCGGAGGCGATCGAGACGATCGCGCCCTGGATGTCGTGCTCGATCATGTGGGCCGCGACGAGCCGCGAAATGTCATAGGCGCCGAACAGGTTGATCTCGAACTGCCTCTGCCAGTCTGAGCGCGAGATGGCGAGCGGGTCTGAATGCAGCACGATCGCGGCGCAGTTGACGAGGCCGTCGACGCGTCCGAGCAGGTCGATCGCCTTGGCGACGCCGTCCGCGACCGAGGCTTCGGAGGCGACGTCCATGGCGATGCCGAAGCAGCCGCCGGCCGCCCCGCCCAGCGCCTCGACCGTGGCGTCGACCGTTTCCTGGCGGAGGTCGGCGATGACGACGCGCGCTTCCTGCGCGATCAGCAGTTCGGCGATGGCGCGGCCGATGCCGCCCGAGCCGCCGGTGACGATGAAGCCCTTGCCGGCATGCACGGGGAAAACCCGGCTCTTGCGCAGCGGAAGCGCCTTGTCGGGGCGGCGGGTCACGTATTTCGACATCGGCAATCCAATCGTCGGCAAGGGCCCGGTCCGCCCATGCACAGGGCGAGTTCCGGGCAAGTCACTGGAGGCGCTGGGGTATCAGCTGCCCGCAGAATAGGCAGGATCCCCGGGTGGTCAATCGCTGTTGTGGCGCCCGGAACGAGTCGATATCTTCCGCCCATTCCACATTGAGGAGATTGCAGATGAGGCTTCGGGGTCTTTTGGCTGGCGCGGCTGCGCTGATGGCAGTGTCGACGGCCAACGCGCAGGACGCGAAGCCGCTCGTCGTCTTCGTCTCGCCCAATCCGGTCGGCGTGAACGACTTCCTGAAGCTCGCCAAGGCCGGCACCGAGAAGGCCGCCGAGGCCAATGGCGCCACCGCCAAGGTCTATGAGAGCACCGACCCGACCACCATCCGCCAGAACCTCGACGCCGCCGCCAAGGAAGGCGCCAAGGTGATCGTCTCGGTCGGCTTCGAGTTCAACGACGTGCTGCCGGAAGTCGCCAAGGCCTATCCTGACACCAAGTTCCTGCTCGTCGACAGCTGCCCGGCAACGCCCGTCGCCAACATCCACTGCTCGGTGTTCCGCGAATATGAGGCGGTCTTCCTCGCCGGCGCCGAAGCTGCGCTGACCAGCCAGACCGGCAAGGTCGGCGCCATCGGCGCGCTCGATATCCCCTTCATCCATCGCTACACCGAACCCTTCAACGAGGGCGCCAAGCACGTGAAGCCGGAGATCGAGATCGCCTCGACGCTCTGGATCGGCGGCAACAACCCGTTCTCGGATCCGGCCCGCGGCCAGCAGCGCGCCAGCGTCATGGTTTCCGACAATGTCGATCGCGTCATGGCAGCCGGCGCCGGCTCGAACGGCGGCATCTTCAAGGCGATGGAAGACCTGCCGGGCGCGGCGGCCTTCGGCGTCGACACCAACCAGTGCCCGCAGGCGCCGGGCCTGATCATCGACAACGTCCAGAAGCGCACCGACACGGTGATCGAGAAGGGCGTCGCCGGCCTGTTCAAGGGCGATCAGCCGGCCTTCGCCACCTACGGCCTCGCCGAGGGCGGCATGACGCTGACCAGCCTGGAGCCGGGCCTCGAGGATTCGGGCTGCCTCATCGCCAAGCAGCCGGACGTCGTCGCCAAGGTGAAGGCGCTGCGCGACGAAGTCGTCGCCGGAACGGTGAAGGTCGCCGATCCGATGCAGCTCGCCAAGTAAGGCGGTCCGTCTCCGGTATGTCGACGATCGAGCTCGAAGCCAGAAGCATCGTCAAGCGCTACGGGCCGCTCGTTGCCAATGACCATATCGACCTCTCCGTGCTGCGCGGAGAGGTCCACGCCGTGATGGGCGAGAACGGCGCCGGCAAGTCGACGCTGATGTCGATCCTCTACGGCATGCAGGCGCCGGACTCCGGCCAGATCTTCCTGCGCGGCGCGGAGATGCGCTATCGCTCGGCGCTTGATGCCATCGGCGCCGGCATGGGCATGGTCCACCAGGCGTTCAAGCTGTTCAATTCGCTCACTGTCTGGGAAAACGTCGTCTACGGCATGGAGCCGACCCGCTTCGGCTTCATCGACCGGCGCGAGGCGGCGCGGCGCGTCGCGACGCTCGCCGAACGCTACCGCCTGCAGGTCGATCCGAATGCGATCGTCGGCCGGCTTTCGGTCGGCGTGCGCCAGCGCGTCGAGATCCTGAAGGCACTCTATCGCGACGCCCGCGTGCTGATCCTCGACGAGCCGACCGCCGTGCTGACGCCGCAGGAGCGCGATGGTCTGTTCGACATCATCCGCAACCTGACCGCTGACGACCGCACCATCCTGTTCGTCACCCACAAGCTGCACGAGGTGATGGCGATCACCGACCGCGTCACTGTGCTGCGCGACGGTAAGGTGGTCGACCGCATGGTGACGTCGGAAACCTCGGCCCGCGAGATCATCCGCGCCATGACCGGCCGCGCCGTCAACCTGACGGTCGAGAAGCGTCCCGCCACGCCGGGCGCCGTCGTGCTCGCGGCGCGCGGCCTGACCGTCGCCACCGATGGCGGCAAGCCGGTGGTCGATCATGTCGATCTCGCGATCCGCGCCGGCGAGATCGTCGGCATCGCCGGCGTCGCCGGCAATGGCCAGACCGAGCTGATCGAGGCGCTGACCGGCCTGCGCATCCCCGATGGCGGCAGCGTCGCCATCAACGGCGCCGACGTCACCCGCGCCGATGTCGAGCGCCACCGCGACGCCGGCCTCGCCTATATCCCGGAAGATCGCGCCACGACCGGCACCGCGCTCGCCGCCTCCGCCGCCGACAATCTCGCCATGGGTTTTCAGGCGAAGCCGCCGCTTTCGAATGGCCGCCTGCTCGACGCTGGCGCCGTCACCGCCCATGCGAAAAGGCTGATCGAGCGCTTCGGCGTCAAGATCGGCTCGGAGCAGCTCGCCGTCGGCACGCTGTCGGGCGGCAATCTGCAGAAGGTGGTGGTCGCGCGCGAGCTTTCGCATGCAGCCCCCCTGCTGATCGCCGAGCAGCCGACGCGCGGCGTCGATGTCGGCGCCATCGAGTTCATTCATGGCCAGCTGGTCGCCGAGCGCGATCGCGGCAGCGCCGTGCTTCTGGTCTCGGCCGAGCTGACCGAGATCCTGGCGCTCTCCGACCGCGTGCTGGTGATGTTCGACGGCCGCATCCTGGCCGAATTGCCGGCGGACCAGGCCGACGAGGAAACGCTCGGCTTGCTGATGGCCGGCCGCGTCGGCGAAGCCAGGCCGACCGACGGATCGGAGGCCGCATGAGCGAGCGCAGCCTGCGGGACATCCGCTTCCCCCGCATCCCGGCCGTGCCGCTGGCGATCGGCATCGGCATTCTGATCGGCGGCCTGCTGGTGCTGGCCTCGGGCGGCGACCCAATCGCCGCCTATCGCGAGATCGTCATCGGTGCCCTGGCACCGTCGAACTGGCCGAACACGCTGAACTGGGCGGTGCCGCTGGTCGGCATGACGCTGGTGGCGGCGCTGCCGCTGCGCGGCGGCATGGTCAATCTCGGCGGCGACGGCCAACTGGTGATCGGCGGGCTCGTGGCGGCGCTGGCCGCGCTCTACCTGCCGTTGCCCGGGCCGCTGCTGATCGCAGCCAGCATCCTCTGCGCCATGCTCGCGTCCGGCCTTTACGCCTCGCTCGCCGCCTGGGGCGAGACGCGCTTCGGCATTCCGATGCTGATCTCGACCTTGCTGCTCTCCTATCCGGCGATCGGCATCGCCTCCTATCTCGTCGGATTCCCGCTGCGCGACATGGCGACCGGCCTCGCCCAGACCCGGATGATCCCGGATGCGGCGCGGCTTCCCGTCATCTCCGGCCCGCTCAATATCGGCCTGGTCCTGATGGCGATCGTCGCCATCGCCGTCGTCTTCTATGACCGCCGCACGGTGGGCGGCTACGAACTGCGCATGCGCGGGCTGAATGCCAAGTTCGCCGGCTATGGTGGCGTCCGCCTCGCATCGCAGCAGTTGCGCGTGATGTTTGCGAGCGGCGCCATCGCCGGCCTCGTCGGCGCCATCCTCGTGCTCGGCTCGCTCTATCGCTACCAGGATGGCGCGCTTCTGACGCCGGGCTACACCTGGTCCGGCCTGATGGCAGCCCTCTTGGCCGGTGGCGCGCCGCTCGGCGCGATCTGCGCCGGCCTGTTTTTCGCGGGCCTGCAGACGGGTGGCTTCGCCATGCAGCGCGAGACGGCGATCCCGCGCGTTCTGACCATGATCCTGCAGTCCGTCATCATCCTCTTCCTGGCGATCCGCCACGGCGTCGGCAGGAAGTCGTCATGAGCCTGATGAGCTTCATCACCCCGTCGCTGGTCAATTCGGCGGTCCAGTCGATCACGCCGATCCTGCTGGCGGCGCTCGCCGGCACGCTCTGCGGCCGCGTCGGCGTCTTCAACATGGCGATGGAGGGCCAGCTTCTGGTCGGCGCGTTTGCCGCCGTCGTCGGCTCCTACGCCACCGGCAGCGCGCTCGGCGGCGTGCTGTTCGCCATTGTCTTCACCGTGCTGTTCTCGCTGATCCTCGCCTATGGCGCGACGGTGTTCAAAGGCGACAGCGTCGTCATCTGCATCGGCATGAATCTGCTGGCGGCCGGCCTCACCGCCTATCTTCTCCGGCAGATGTTCGGCGTATCCGGCACCTTCTCCGATCCCGGCATCGTCGGCCTGACCAAGATCCGCATCGACGCGATCAATACCATCCCCTGGATCGGCTGGATCTTCTCGCGCCAGACGGCGATCACCTGGCTCGCCTGGATCCTGACCGCCGCCGTGACCATCATGATGTTCCGCACGCCGCTCGGGCTTCGCCTGCGCGGCGTCGGCGAGGATGCGAGCGCCGCCGGCACCATGGGCATCGACGTCACGCGCTACCGCGTGCTGACCGTTCTCTTCGCCGGCGGTTTGACCGGCCTCGGCGGCGCCCAGCTCTCGCTCGGCACGGTCAGCATCTTCTCCGAGGACATGAGCGCCGGCCGTGGCTGGATCGCCGTCGTCGCCGTCATGCTCGGTCGCAACCATCCGCTCTGGGCAGCGCTCGCCTGCGTGCTGTTCGGCGTCGCCGACGCGCTCTCCGTCCGCCTGCAAAGCCAGGGCCTGCCCAACCAGCTGACCGACGTCGTGCCCTATGTCGTGACGCTGCTGGCGCTGGCGCTCAGCCACCGCAAGCGGCTGAAGCGCCGCGCCGCCGAGACGATTACCGCGCACGCCTGATCCCTCGCGTGCCCCTTCCAAGCCTTCAAGGACCCCCGCCATGACCGAAACCTGCCGCATGATCCTCGACGTCGACACCGGCGTCGACGACGCCATGGCGATCTTCTACGCGGTCCGCCGGCCGGGCATCAGGCTCGAGGCGCTGACCACCACCTTCGGCAACACCGACACGGTGATCGCGACCGAGAACACGCTGAAGATCCTGGAACTGCTCGGCCGCCCCGAGATTCCGGTGGCGCAGGGCGTCGGCCGCTCGCTGATCCGGCCCTACAAGCGCATGGCTGACCACATCCACGGCTCCAACGCGCTCGGCGACGTCGAGCTGCCGGCGCCGAAGATCAAGGCGACCGACGAGCACGCCATCGACCTGATGATCCGCGTCATCAAGGAGAACCCCGGCGAGATCACGCTCTGCCCGGTCGGCCCGATCACCAATGTCGCGCTCGCCATCACCAAGGCGCCCGAGATCGCCAAGCTGGTGAAGCAGATCGTCGTCATGGGCTCGACGGTGCTGCATCCGGGCATCCATGGCCCGATCGCGCCGATGGTCGACGCCAATTTCGCCAATGACCCGGAAGCCGCGCACATCGTACTGCAGGCCGGCGCGAATGTGACGCTGGTCGGCATGGACGTCACCATGACGACGCTGCTCTCGACCGACATGATGAACGAGATCAGCCGAGAGGGCGATCACGCGGCGCAGACGCTGATGAAGATCACGTCCTTCTATGTCGACGCCTACAAGACGATGTATCCGGGCATCCAGGGCTGCGGCCTGCACGATCCGCTGGCGGTCGCCGTCGCCGAGGATCCGACGCTGGTCGGGCTGGAGCGCATGTATGTCGACATCGAGCTGAATGGCGAGCTGACGCGCGGTTCGACGGTCGCCGACCGCCGCCGCACGGCGATCCCGTTCCACAACGCCAATGTCGCCATGACGGTCGACCGCGCCCGCTTCGAGGCCGATTTCATGGCGCTGATGAAGGGCCGCTGAGGGGGCGCGGCCTTCCCCTCTCAGGAGACCTTTTTGGGTGCACAGCCCTCAACATGCTGAGGAGGCCCGGAGGGCCGTCTCGAAGCACGTAGAGCGGCGATGCGCCGAACGCCTCGGCGCATCGGTGACAAGCTCCGTCATCCCTGCGAAAGCAGGGATCCATACGGCCGGAGCCTGTCGGGTAAACCGCCTGATACCTCAGCTGCATGGATCCCGGGTCTCCGCCCGGGATGACGGCGAGGGTGGAGGAACGGCGGAGGCAAGGCTCCAGACGCTCTCGGCCCGATTCGCTGGGTTCTAAGATTGCGGACGCCTAAAGAGCGCCCTCAGCCCGGCCTCCGCCGCGAAAACTGCTGCTCGGTGGCTTCGACGCCCCATTGCGTGCCGCGCTCTTCCTTCGCGAGTTCGAAGCCATGCGCCTCGTAGAGGCGGCGGGCCGCGTCCAGGCCTTTCAGCGTCCAGAGCTGCGTGGCGGCAAAGCCGGCCTTGTCGCAGAAGGCGACGGCCTCGCCCAGCAGGCGGCGGCCAACACCGCCGCCCCGGCATCCCTCGTCGAGGATGAACCAGCGCAGATGCGCCTCGTTGTTGCCGAGGTCCTCGCCGTCGATGGCGATCGAGCCGACGATGCGGCCATGGCGCAGCGCCGCCCAGGCCTGGTTGCGCTTGTGGCCGAGCCGGCCGGCGAATTCGGCGGCGCCCGCCGCGACCGTGCTTTCGAAGAACTGCCCGAAGCCCCAATGCCGCGAGTAATGCGCGGCATGCATCTCGGCCACGCGGCCGATCCATCCCGGCCGGTAGCCGGTGACGATCTCGATGGGTGCATCGGCCGGTTCCCCAGCGTCTGGATGCCGGGCGGCGAGCCCGCGTGCATAGGCGGAGAGCCCCTGCGCCACCGCCTGCTGCTCGGTCGGGTTCAGCTCTCCCATGGCGGCCATGACCTGATCGCGGGCGAAGGCATGGATCCCGGCAACGGTTTGCGTACCCTTCGCGGTCAGGACCAGCGACTTGATGCGGCCATCCCCGGCGCCGGCCGCCTCCATCAGTTCGCCGGCGCCGACGAGCTTGCCGACCATCCGGCTGATGCTGGATTTCTCCAGCCGCAGCACCTGCACGAGCTGGGCGGCGGTCATCGAACCCCGGCGCTCGATTTCCAGCAACGCATGCACGGCGGACGCCGAATAGGCGGTTCCGGCGAGCGTCGGATCCATGAAGCCGAGCTCGCGGACGATGCGGCGCGAGGCGGAACGGATTTCATCGACCAGGACGGCAGTGGACACGCGGGAACCCCGTTGTGATTATAGTTGCATTATACAACTATATGCCCAGTTCCTGTCCAGCGGCTCGTTCGCCGGGATGGGCCTGTATCGGCTGTCGGCGCTGTCTGGGATTCAGGATGAGCAACGTTTCCATTCGTCGCTGAAGTCCTGCCCCGTTTTCGCCAAGGCGCATTTTTGGGCAGAAGCGGAGGCGTATAAACGGTTTGTTGGATATCCGCGCAAACAGGGGAGTTTGAAATCCCTGTTGTGTATGACGAATGTCGCTTGACGTGCGCGGCATGGCATGTTGACGTTTACATGAGGAAAGGGCGCTGGGTGGAGGCGCCTTTGCGGCATTGAGGAATGCCGTTGGACGGGGAGGGGAAGCGCGTGCGCAAGGACGGCGAAGCTATTGTTGTGGCCATTCGGGCGAGGGGCGTCTGATGCCGCGCGGTCCGATTGTCGATACGCATCTCCATCTCTGGGATCCGAAGAAGCTGCGTTATGCCTGGCTTGACGGCAATCCCGTGCTCGATCAGGCCTATGGGCTCGACCGCTACGCGGCGGCGACCGAAGGGCTCGATGTCGAGGCCATGGTGTTCCTGCAGTGCGAGGTCGATACCGCCCAGTACGAGCAGGAGGCCGAATGGGTCGCCGGTCTCGCCAAGCTGGATCCGCGTATAAGGGGCATGGTCGCCTGGGCGCCGCTGGAGAAGGGTGGCGCCGTCGCCGCCGATATCGAGCGGCTGGCGCGGCACGACATCCTGCGCGGCATCCGCCGCATCATCCAGTTCGAGCCCGATCTCGATTTCTGCCTGCGGCCGGATTTCATAGCGGGCGTGCGCACGCTCGCCGATTTCGGCCTCTCCTTCGACATCTGCGTCGACCACCGCCACATGGCGAACGTGCTGAAATTCGCGGCTGAGATCCCGGAAGTGCCGATGATCCTCGATCACATCGGCAAGCCGGCGATCGCGGACGGCGTGATGGAGCCTTGGGCGAGCCAGATGCGCGAACTGGCGAAGCTCTCGCATGTCAGCTGCAAGATCTCCGGCGTCGCCACCGAGGCGGATCACGCCAACTGGACCGGGGACGAGCTGAAGCGCTACGTCCAGGTCGCCATCGACGCCTTCGGCTTCGATCGGGTGATGTTCGGCGGCGACTGGCCGGTCGCCGTGCAGGCGATCGAATATCGCCGCTGGGTCGCCATCCTCGATGACGTGCTCGCTTCGGCCACCGACGTCGAGCGCCAGAAGTTCTGGCGCGACAATGCCGTCCGCTTCTATCGCCTGGAGACGGCTCGATGACGAATGCTGCGCCGCTCGTTTCCGCGCGCGGCATTTCCAAGTCCTTCGGCGGCGTCGAGGTGCTGCGCAATGTCGATCTCGACCTGATGCCGGGCGAAGTGCATGCCCTGCTCGGCGAGAACGGCGCCGGCAAGTCGACCTTCGCCAAGATCCTGGCCGGCGTGCACCGGCCGACGCGCGGCACGATCGAGCTCGGCGGCAAGCCGGTCGAGATCGGCTCGCCGATCGGCGCGCAGCGCCTCGGCATCACGCTGATCCACCAGGAGCCGATCTCGTTCCCGGATCTGTCGGTCGCGGAAAACCTCGTCATCGGCCAGGTCGGGGCCAAGCCGCTCGGCCGCGTCCGCTGGGCCGAGCTGGCGAAGGAAGCCCGCCGGCTGATGGGCCTGCTGAACGTGCCGATCGACGTCACCGTGCCGATGCGCGGCTTGTCGATCGCGGACCAGCAGATGGTCGAGATCGCCCGCGCGCTCGCCTCCGACAGCCGGCTGATCATCATGGACGAGCCGACTGCGGCGCTGACGCCAAAGGAGGTCGAGACGCTGTTCACGATCGTCCGCCGGCTGCGCGAAGAGGGTCGCACGATCATCTTCATCTCGCATCGGCTGGAAGAGGTTCGCGCCATCTGCGACCGCGTCACGATCTTCCGCGATGGCGACAAGATCGAGACGGCGACGACGGCGAGCCTCAGCGATGCTGACATCATCCGCCGCATGATCGGCCGCCCCGTGGCGGATTACCTGCATCGCGGTACCAGCCATGTCGGCGAGGTGGCGCTCTCGGTGCGCAACCTGACGCTGCCGGGTCGGTTCGAGAACATCTCCTTTGACATCCGCAAGGGCGAGATCGTCGGCCTTGGCGGACTGGTCGGCGCCGGCCGAACCGACGTGGCGCGCGCGGTCTTCGGCGTGGCGCCGGCGACCTCGGGCGTCATCGAGATCGACGGCAAGCCGGTTTCGATCAAGGAGCCGACCGACGCGATCGGCCTCGGCATCGCGCTGGTCTCGGAAGACCGCGCCATCGCAGGCATCTTCCGCTCGCTGCCGGTCGAGACCAACATCACCGCCGCTGTGCCGAAGCGGATCGCGCCCAGGGGCATCATCCGCCGCGCGGTCGAGAAAGTGCTGGCGAAGCAGTCGGTCGACAAGCTCTCGATCCGGCTTGCTTCCGTGCGCCAGCCGATCGGCGAGCTTTCGGGCGGCAACCAGCAGAAGGCGATCCTCGCCCGCTGGCTGCTGGCCGAGCCGGATATTCTCATCCTCGACGAGCCGACGCGCGGCATCGACATCGGCGTCAAGGCCGAGTTCTACGACATGATCGGCGCGCTTGCCGCCGATGGCCGCGCCATCCTGCTGATCTCCTCCGAACTGCCCGAGTTGCTCGCCTTGTCCGATCGCATCCTCGTCATGTCCGAAGGCAAGCTGACCGCCGATATCCCGCGCGCCGAGGCGAGCCAGGAGACGATCATGCATGCCGCCGTGCCGCGTTCCGGCCGCCATACGGTTTCGGGAGCGGCGGCATGAACGCAGTCGCCCGCCTGTTCCGTGCCCGCGAGGCCGGCATCCTCGTCATGCTCGTGCTGTTCGTGGCCGTTGTCAGTCTGATCCAGCCGCGCTTCTTCTCGGTCGAGACGCTGCGCATTGTCCTGCTCGCCGTGCCGCTGATCCTGGTCGCGGCGATGGGCCAGATGATGGTTCTCGTCGCCCGCCACGTCGATCTCTCGATCGGCTCGATCCTCGGCTTCTCCGCCATCGCCGCCGGCATGATCTTTCGCGATCATCCGGAGCTGCCGCTCGCGGTCGGCTTCGCCGTCGGCGTGCTGTCGGGCGCCGCGCTCGGCTTCGTCAACGGCCTCGTCGTGACGGTGTTCAAGCTGCCGTCGATCATCGTCACGCTCGGCACGCTCAGCCTCTATCGCGGCCTGCTGTTCATCCTGTCCGGCTCGAAGCAGATTGACCCGAACGACATTCCCGAGCCGCTGATCCGCATGGCGCAGACCTCGCCGATCGACATTCCGTGGATCGTCATCATCGCCTTTGCGGTCGCCTTCGCCACCTGGCTGTTCCTGACCTACAGCCAGATCGGCCGCCAGATCTACGCGATCGGCTCCAATCCGGTGGCAGCCCCCCTGCGCGGCATCCGCGTCATGCCGGTGACGATCCTCGTCTTCACGCTCTCGGGCGCGCTCGCCGGTCTTGCCGGCCTGATCTACGCCGCCCGCTTTGGCTATGTGAATCCCGGCATCACCGGCGTCGGCTTCGAGTTCACCGTCATCGCGGCGGTGGTCATCGGCGGCGTCTCGATCAATGGCGGCGCCGGCTCGGTGCTCGGCACCGTGCTCGGCGTGCTGCTGCTCGGCTCCGTCCAGGTGGCGCTGCCGATCCTCGGCGTCTCCGGCTTCTGGCAGAACGCCATCTATGGAGGCATCATCCTGATCGCCCTCGTCATCGACCGCACCGTCCGCCAGGGCGGGCTGCGCGGCCTGCTTGCCCGAGGTGGCGCATGACTTCTGTCGACAAGACTCCCGCCGCCCCTGGCCGCGTCATCGTTCGCGAGGCCGCCGCGCCGCGTCCGCGCTGGCAGGTCTGGCTGATCCGCCCGGAAGTGGTGACGCTGCTGCTGCTGGTGGTGGCCAGCGTCGTCGCGACGCGGCTGTCGCCCTTCTTCGCCGATCTCGGCTTCATCCTGGAAAGCTCGACCTACTACATCGAGTTCGCCATCGTGGCGCTGGTGCTGACCATCGTCATCATCTCCGGCGAGATCGACCTGTCGCCCGCCGCCCAGATGGCGCTGTCCGCCTGCCTGTTCGGCACCGCCTTCAAGGCGGGGGCGCCGATCCCGGTCGCGATCGGCGTCAGCCTGCTTTCAGGCCTGGTGATGGGCCTCTTCAACGGCGCGCTTGTCACCATCCTGCGGCTCCCCTCGATCATCGTCACCATCGGCACGTTGATTCTTTATCGGGGCCTGGCGCAGGTGCTGGCCGGCGACAAGTCGATCAGCGGCTTCCCGGGCTGGTTCGTCGGCATCGACTACCGCATGGTCGGCATCGTGCCGGTGCCGGTTTTGATTTTCATCGCCGCCTCGATCCTGCTCGGCCTGTTCCTCGGCATCACCATCTATGGCCGCCAGATCTACCAGATCGGCACCAGCGAGATCGCCGCCATCCATGCCGGCATCCGCGTCCGCCGGATCAAGATGGGCCTGTTCATCGCCTCGGGGCTGACAAGCTCGATCGCCGGCCTGATGGTCGCCTCGCGCCTCGGCTCGGTCCGCTACGATCTCGCCTCCGGCGGCGAACTGACCATGGTGCTGATCGTCATGCTCGGCGGCACCTACATCTTCGGCGGCAGAGGCTCGATCCTGGGCACGTTCCTCGCCGCCTGGCTGCTGGTCATCATCGCCACCGGCATGACCGTCGCCAACATCGCCATCAATGCGCAGCTCACCGTCATGGGCCTGCTGCTCATCGTCTCGATCATCGCGACCAACGCGATCTATGCCCGCAGCCAGAGGTAGCGGGTTTCGTCTGTCAGCTAACTGGGAGGAACTGACTATGCTGAGAAGGAATCTGATGCTCGCCGCCGCCTTTGGCGTCGCGCTGTTCTCCGGTGCGGCCTATGCCGCCGACCCGGTCTCGATCGTCTACATTCCGAAGAACACGGGCAATCCGTACTTCGATTCGATCATCAAGGGCTTCGAGGACGGCTGCAAGACGCTCGGCTGCGACTTCACCACCGTCGCACCGGCCTCGGCCGAGGCCACCTCGCAGATCCCGTTCGTCACCGCGCAGATCCAGCGCGGCGTCAACGTCGTCGCGATCTCGCCCAACAGCCCGGATGCGCTGAACCAGGTGTTCGACCGCGCCCGCGGCAAGGGCACGATCATCCTGTCGGTCAATTCCGACATGCCGGGCAACGAGGCGCACCGCGACGCCGCCATCCTGCCGGTCGATTTCACCAAGACCGGCCCGTCGCAGGTCGAACTGCTCGGCAAGCAGATCGGCTATGAGGGCGAGATCGCCATCCTCTCGGCCACCACCGACGCACCGGACCAGAACGTCTGGATCGCGGCGATGAAGGAAACCCTCGAGAAGGATCCGAAATACGCCAAGATGAAGCTGGTCACCATCGCTTACGGCGATGACGATCCGCAGAAGTCGACCACCGAGACCGAGGCGCTGCTCGCCAACTACCCGAACCTGAAGGGCATCATCTCGCCCACCACGGTCGGCGTCGCGGCCGCCGCCCAGGTCGTCGAGACGGCCAAGAAGGCCGACAAGGTCAAGGTCGTCGGTCTCGGCACGCCGAACCAGATGCGCCGCTTCATCGAAAACGGCACGGTCGAGGCGTTCCAGCTCTGGAGCCCCTACAACCAGGGCCTGCTCGCCGCCAACTTCGCCGTCGGCGTCAAAAACGGCTCGATCAAGAACGAGGCAGGCACGGTGTTCGAAGTGCCGGGCCTCGGCAAGGTGACCGTCGAGAAGGACAGCGTGATCAAGACGCAGGCCGACCTGACCACCTTCGACAAGAGCAACATCGCCGACTTCAACTTCTGATCCTTCGGCCGATCCCTCGTGCCCGCGACGCGCCTCAAGCCGTCGCGGGCATTTTCTTGCCGATCCCCGTGCGCGGACCTTCGGAGACCATCATGAACCGTTATGATTTCGACAATCGCGTCGCCGTCGTCACCGGCGGCGGCCAGGGCATCGGCCGTGAGGTCGCCGAGCGCATCCTCGCCGGCGGCGGCAAGGTCTCGATCTGGGACCGCGATGCCGCGCTGCTCGAAAAGACCGTCGCCGAACTCGGCGCGGATGTCGCGGAAGGCCGCGTCGTCGACATCGGCGATCTCGCCTCGGTCGAAAGCGCGACGCGGGCGACGATCGCGGCGCAGGGCCGGATCGACATCCTGATCAACAATGCCGCGATCGTCGGCCCCAACATGCCGACCTGGGAATATCCGCCTGAGGCCTTCATCGACGTCGTGCATGTCGGCCTGACCGGCACCTTCCATTGCTGCCGGTCGGTGGTGCCGCACATGATCGAGCGGAACTATGGCCGCATCGTCAATCTAAGCTCGATCGCCGGCAAGGAGGGCAATCCCAATGCGGTCGCCTATTCCGCCACCAAGGCGGCGGTGCTGGCGCTGACGAAATCACTCGGCAAGGAATTGGCGGGCAAGGACATTTCGGTCAATGCCGTGACGCCCGCGATTGCGAAGACGGCCGGCGCAATGGGCCAGTCGCCCGAACACATCGCCTATATCCTGGCGAAGATTCCACGCGGGAGAATGCTGGAGCTTTCGGAAGCCGCCTCGATGATCTGCTTCCTGGCGTCGGAGGAAAACTCCTTCACCACCGGCGCCACCTTCGATCTCTCCGGCGGCCGCGCGACCTACTGAGGCGACGCTCCGGCTTTCCCTCTCCCGCGAGCGGGAGAGGGAAGGGTGAGGGGCTTGCTTCTTCTGGCTTCGTTGGGGTGGGGCGGATCTTCGCGAAGACCCTCACCCCAGCCCTGTCCCGTGAACGGGAGAGGGAGCCCGCCTGAGTCAGGCGACGCCCTACGGCGTCGGGGCGTCGGCGCGGATCAGGCCTTCGTGTTTCAGCTCAGCCCATAGATCGGTCGGGATGTCGAGGCGGACCAGGTCGAGATTGGTTGTCACCTGTTCCGGCTTGAAGGCGCCGGGAATGACCGAGGCGACGGCCGGATGGTGCAGCGGGAACTGCAGGGCCGCCGCCGGCAGCGGCACGTTGTGGCGCTTGCAGACCTCGGCGATGCGGCGGGCCTTTTCCAGCACCTCCGGCGTCGGATCGAAGTAGTTGTACTTGGCGGCCGGCACCGGACCGGTGGCGTAGAGGCCGGACGAGAACACGCCGCCGATGATGATGCCGACGCCGCGCTCGACGCAGAGCGGCAGTTCTTCCGTCAGCGTCTCCTGTTCGCCCAGCGTGTAGCGCAGCGCCAGCAGGAAGAAGTCCATGTCGAACAGTTCGAGGAAGCGCGGGATCAGGCCGAGTTCATTGATGCCGGCGCCGATCGCGCCGATGCGACCGGCGGCCTTCAGGTCCGCAAGAGCGCGAAAACCGCCATTGGCGAGCTGGGCGAAGCCGGCCTGCACCATCGTCTCCGAGCCGCGATGCCACCAGTCGAGATCGTGGATCACCAGCGTGTCGACACGGTTCATGCCGAGGCGCTGCAGGCTGTCCTCATAGGCGCGCATGACGCCATCATAGCTGTAGTCGAAATAGTGATCGAAATGCAGGCCACCGGACCAGAAGCCGGTATCGAACTCGTCCGGCTTCCGGAGCGGCGCGCGCAGGATACGGCCGACCTTGGTCGAGAGGATCAGCTCGCCGCGCTCCTGCTTGTACAGGAAGCGGCCGACGCGGTGCTCGCTCTGCCCGCGGCCATACCAGGGCGCGGTGTCGAAGTAGCGGACGCCCGCGTCCCATGCCGATTTCAGCGTCGTCTCGGCATCGGCGTCCGATACCTTGGTGAACAGCTCGCCGAGCGGCGCGGCGCCGAAGCCGATCTGCGGCAGCATCACGTCGGTGCGGCCGAGTTGGCGGCGCTTGAATGGATCCATCGTCTCTCTCCCTTTCGCGGCCCCGCCTGCCGAGCCTGACCGCGCCTCACGCCTCGTATCGGCCTGGGGCAGTCATGCGTCATCCTCCCGGAGCAGGCGAGTCGACCCATAGAATGGCAGGATTGTGTGAACGTCAACACGGGCGCTGGGGCGTGGATCCGATATCCATCAATTCACATCAATCGGTGTGATATTCCTTGCTTGTCCTTGGGGGCGATGGCAGCTTGTCGGGACGAGGAAACGCGCATGGGATCGCCCGATCCATGCCCCTGATCCGCAAGAAGACAGGGTAGGGATGTAAACGTTATGTCAGGGAAACTACCGGGTGGCCGACGCCAGCCGACCATTCACGAAGTGGCGGCGACGGCCGGCGTCTCGATTGGAACCGTGTCGCGGGTCGCGAGCGAAAGCCCGCGCGTGGCGCCGGAGACGCGGGCCCGCGTGCTGGCGGCGATGGCCGAGCTCGGCTATCAGCCGAACGCGGCGGCGCGCGCCATGCGCACCAACCAGACGATGACAATCGGCTTCCTGATTCCTGACATGACCAACCAGGTGTTCGCCCGCGTCGCGCAGGGTGCGGAGACCGTGCTGGCGCCTGAGGGCTACATGCTGTTCGCCTTTTCGTCGAACCGCTCGCCGGCGCGCGAGATCGAGTTCCTGCAGGCCGCCCGCCAGCGCCAGATGGACGGGCTGATCGTGACGCTGTCGGACGAGACGGCAACCGGGACGATCGAGGAGATCGGCCGCATGGGCGTTCCGGTGGTGGTGCTCGATCGCGAGATCCCGGTCGAGGCCGACGTCGTCTACAGCGAGCACATGCAGCCGATCGAGACCGTCGTCGAGCAGCTGCTGCAGCTCGGCCATAGGCGTATCGGCCTGATCACCGCTTCGCACAATATCCGTCCCGGCCGCGACCGCGTCGCCGGTTTCAAGCGGGCGCTGGAAAAGGCCGGCGTGCCGATCGACGAATGGCTGATCCGCGCGCGGACGCAGAGCGCCGAGCGCGGCATGGCGGAGACGCACGATCTCCTGACCGGCGCCAATCCGCCGACCGCCATCCTCGCCGCCGGCAGCGACATATTCTATGGCTCGCTGAAGGCGGTGCGGCTGCTCGGCCTGTCGATCCCGGACGACATTTCCTTCGTCGGCGCCGACGACGCGCTGCTCGGCGAGTTGGTCTATCCGCCGATTACCGTCATCGACCGCGATATGGTCGATGTCGGGAGGCAGGCGGCGGGCCTGCTGCTCGAGCGGCTGAAAGGGCTCGACGTGCCGCCGCGCCGGATCATGCTCGGTAGCGACGTGCTGCTGCGCAGTTCGATTGCCGCGCCCAAAATTCGCTGACCTCAGGCGGCCCTCAGGCCGGCGGCGATCGCGGCCATCGGATGCGACGCCTTCGTCTCCGACAGGCGACCGACCTGGCAGCGGCAGGAAAAGCCGGTGGCGAGCACGGATGTTTCGTCGGCGAGCGCCGGCGCCCACGAGGCGTCGAACAGCGCCCGGCTCACCGCCTGCTGGCGCTGCTCGTGCCCGAACAGGCCCGACATGCCGCAGCAGCCGGTCTGCGTCGGCCGCACCGCGAGGCCGACGGCCGCGAACACTTCCTGCCATTGCTTGAGCGCCTGCGGCGCCGCCGAGGCCTCGGTGCAATGGACCATCAGCTTAGGCGCGCGCGCGCTCGACGACGCCTTCGGCCAGGGATCGCCGGCCGTGAGGCGCTGGCGCAGGAATTCCTGCACCAGCATGACTTTCGGCACGGAAGGCGCCACCTCGCGGAACTCGCTGCGGGTCATCAGCACGAAGGCGGGATCGACGCCGATCATCGGGCGACCGGTCTTCTCCAGTTCGTTGAGCGCCGCGATCTGTCGGCTGGCCAGTCGCGTGAAGCGCTTGCGCATGCCCTTCACATGCGCCGCCTTGGAGCCGGGCGGCAGCGTCACGATGACCGGCCGGTAGCCGAGCGCCGCTAGCCCGTCGCAGACCGCGGCGACCGCCGCCGTGTCGAACGTCGCGGTGAAGGCATCTTCCAGGACGAGAACGGTCTTGTCCTCGCTGGCGATCGTGGCCGCATCCGTGTGGCGGATGACGGAGTGGCCGAGTTGCCCGAGCCCGCGTGCGGAAATCGCCGGCAGGTCGACGAAGCCGAGCAGCGGCGCCGCCAGCCGGTAGGCCAGCGGGGCCAGGCGGCGGGCGAGCGGCCGCGTCGCCGCGATGAACGGCGCCAGCGCCTCGACGGCCGCGGCGGCGTGGTCGCGCAGCGGCCGGCGCCGCGTTGCGTGATAGGCTTCGAGGAAGCGCGATTTCAGCATCGGGATGCTGACATGGGCCGGGCAGGCGCTGCCGCATGCGTTGCAGCCGAGGCAGCTGTCGAGCGCGGCATGGGCGTCGGCCGCGATCTTGTCGCGTTCGGCTTCGCCGGCCGCCTCGGCCTGGCGCCAGCGCCGCACGATCTCGGCGCGCCCCTTGGGCGACTGCGTGAGGTCGCGCGTCGCCTTGAAGGACGGGCAGATCGGCACCGTCTTGCTGTAGTTGAGGCAGGAGGCGTTGCCGTTGCAGTGGAAGGCCGGTTCGAACGGCAGGTCGGCCGGTGCGTTGCCCTGGCGGAACGGCATGTCGACGATGCCGATCGGCCGGCGTGAGACGGTGACAAGCTTGCCGGGATTGAAGCGCTCCTGCGGGTCGAAGGCGTGCTTGATCCGCTGCAGGGCGGCATAGGCGACCGGGCCGACATAGTCCGGCAGGTAGGCGCCGCGAATGCCCTTGCCGTGCTCGCCCCAGAAGATGCCGCCATGCCGCGTGCAGAGCGCGTAGACGGCGTCGGAGATGGCCTTGAAGGTCGCCTGGTCGGCCTTGTCGTCGAGGTCGAGGGCCGGGCGGACATGCAGGCAGCCGACATCGATATGGCCATAGATGCCATAGCGCAGGCCGTGCTCCTTCATGATCGCGTCGAAGCCCTCGACGAAGGCGACGAGGTTTTCGACCGGAACGACGCAATCCTCGACGAAGGCGACGGGGCGGCGGGCACCCTCGCGCTTTCCGAGCAGGCCGACGGCGGCGGCGCGGGTCGACCACAGCCTGGCGCTGTCGGCGGCGTCGCGGGCGCAATAGCTGCCGATGACGCCGGGAAGCGTCGCCGCGTCGGCGGTCAGCCTGCCGACGGCGGCGTCGAGCGCATTCGCGTCCTCGCCGACGAACTCGACGAACAGGTAGGAGATGCGGTCGTCCGCCTCGCCGCGGATGGCGGGCGGCAGGCTGTCCATGAGACCGGCTTCGCGGGCGAGCCGCTGCACCCAGTCGTCCATGATCTCGATCGCCAGCGGCTCGTGGCGGAGCAGCGGTGTTCCGGCCGCCAGCGCGGCGGCGAAATGGTCGAAACCGATGACGACGAGGCGCTTGTGCCGCGGCAGCGGCGTCAGCTTCAGGCGGATGCGGGTCGCCAGCCCCAGTGTGCCCTCGGCGCCGAGCGGCAGCCGCCACCATTCGAGCCGGTCCGGCGCCGGGCGGGCGCGCTCAAGGTCGTAGCCGGTGAAGCGCCGCGAGATCCGTGGCGTGTTCTCGATCAGCGCGTCGCGGCCGGCGTCGCAGGCCTCTGCCACCGCCTCCAGCATCGGCGCGGCCCAGTCGGGCGGGGTGGCGAGGCTGTCGAGGACGCGGCCGCCATCGACGACCAGTTCGAGGCCGAGCACGTTGTCGCTGGTCTTGCCGTAGATGCGCGAGCCCTTGCCTGAGGCGTCGGTGCTGATCATGCCGCCGATGGTGCAGCGGTTCGAGGTCGAGGTGTTGGGCGCGAAGAACAGGCCAGTATGGGCGATCGCGGCATTCAGCTCGTCGAGCACGATGCCCGGCTCGACCTCGACCCAGCTCTCGGCCTCGTTCAGCGCCAGGATGCGCGTCATGAAGCGCTGGAAATTGACGATGATGCCGCGGTTCAGGCTCTGGCCGTTGGTGCCGGTGCCGCCGCCGCGCGCGGTGATCGGCATGCGGCGGAACTCGTCCCGGTCGGCGATCGCCAGCAGGGTGGCGACATCGGCGGCGTCGCGCGGCGCGACGATCAGGTCGGGCTCGATCTCGTAGACGCTGTTGTCGGTCGACATGGCGGCGCGGGCGGCATGGTCGTGCGCGATCTCGCCGCGAAAGCCGGCGGCGCGGAGCTCGGCGTCGAAGCTGGTGAAGGACGCGACGGCCGGGGGCGCGGCCGCGAGGGCGGTTCGGGACATGGGAAGGCCTTTCGAGAGCCGCCATTGAACCATGCCGCCGTTCTTCGTAACATTGGAATGAAATGAAAAAACATTCGAAAAATTCGAACATTGGAATGCGCCACTTCCGCGCCGCGCTGGCGCTTGCCGAGGCGCAGTCCTTCACGCGCGCCGCCGACATGCTGGGGATCGTGCCCTCCGCTCTCACCGAGACGATCAAGCAGATCGAGGCGGATGGCGGCGTCCGCCTGTTCGACCGCGACGCGCGGCCGGTGACGCCGACCGAGGCGGGTCGGGAATTCCTCGTCGCCGCGCGCCGCGTGGTCTCCGATTTCGAGGCGGCGCTGCACGATTTGCGCCGGGTCGGCGGCGTCGAGCGTGGCGCGGTGACCGTGGCGGCGGCGCCCTCCGTCGTGCTGTTCCATCTCGCGCCGGCGCTGACGCGCTTCCGCGCCGCGCATCCGGCCGTCGAGGTCACGGTACATGACGACATCGCCGAGCGGGTCGGTTCGCTGGTGCTGGAGCGGGTGGCGGATTTCGGCATCGCCGAGCCCTGGCACCTCACCGATCAGCTTTCCTACGAACCGTTCCATGTCGATCCGTTCGTGCTGGTCTGCCATCGCGATCATCCGCTCGCCGGGCGCGCCGCCGTCGATCTCGCCGAAATCCCGGCCGGCGAGGTGATCTCGCTCGATCAGCATACCGGCACCGGCAAGCTGATCGCGGCCGCGCCCGAAATCCCGCCCGCCTTCCGCGCCGGGCCGCTCAGGGCACATGGCACGATCGCGCAGCTGACGATGATCTCGCAGGGCATGGGCGTGGCGCTGATGCCGAAGCTCGCCGCCTCTGTGCTGCAGAGCCCGGCGGTGCGCCGGGTGGGCTTGCGCGACGTCTCTTTGCGCCGCACGCTCTGCATCGTCACCAGGGCCCGGATCGGGCTCTCGCCAGCGGCTGAGGCGCTGCTCGATTGCCTCCGGCCGCTCGGATCGATCGATCAGGACTGATTTTTCGAAGAATGGGCGTCGGCGAGGACGAATCGCCGCGATCGCGTCCTTCAATTCCGTCCGTCCTCGTTCAAAGCGGAGCAAGGAAGGTCTTGTTGTTAATGGAGATTGAGCTCGGATTATTGTTTGAACTCATATGAATTTCCGTGTAGTGGACGAAGGCTGCCTGACCAAATGCACGCATGGAGAAGCGCGATGTCCCACGATCCCGTCTCGGCGCAGCCGAAGGGCAAGCTCGTCATTCGCAACATCGGATTGGTGCTGAGCGGCGCCATGGAGAATCCGATCCTTGATGCGGATACGATCATTGCCGTCGACGGCAAGATCGCGGCCATCGGGCGCGCCAAGGATCTCGACGTGGACCAGGCCGATCAGGTGATCGACGCCAACCAGGCGGTCGTGGCGCCGGGCTTGATCGACAGCCATGTCCATCCCGTCGCGGGTGACTGGACACCGCGCCAGAGCCAGCTGAACTGGATCGACAGCACCATGCATGGTGGTGTGACCACCATGATCTCGGCCGGTGAGGTGCATACGCCCGGCCGTCCGACCGATATCGTCGGCCTGAAGGCGCTCGCCATCGCCGCGCAGCGTACCTTCACCGCCTTCCGTCCCGGCGGCGTCAAGATCCATGCCGGAGCGCCGATCATCGAGCAGGGCATGGTCGAGCAGGATTTCAAGGACCTCGCCGACGCAGGCGTGCGTCTTCTGGGCGAGATCGGCCTCGGCAGCGTCAAGGATGGCGAAACGGCCGGCAAGATGGTCGCCTGGGCGCGCAAATACGGCATCCAGTCGACCATCCACACCGGCGGCCCCTCCGTTCCGGGCTCGGGCCTGATCGGCGCCGACGTGGTTCTGGCGGCCGGCACCGACGTCGTCGGCCACATCAATGGCGGCCACACCGCGCTGCCGGATCGCGAGATCCGCTGCATCTGCGAAGGCTGCAAGGCCGGCCTCGAGATCGTTCACAACGGCAATGAGCGCGCGGCGCTCTTCGCGCTGCGCACGGCGCGCGAGATGGGTGAGATGGAGCGCGTCATCCTCGGCACCGACGGCCCCGCCGGCTCGGGCGTGCAGCCGCTCGGCATCCTCCGCATGGTGTCGCTGCTCTCCTCGCTCGGCGACGTGCCGGCCGAGATCGCGATCTGCTTCGCCACCGGCAACACGGCGCGCATGCGCAGCCTCGACTGCGGCCTGATCGAAGTCGGCCGTCCCGCCGATTTCGTCTTCCTCGCCAAGGCGATGCATTCGGCCGGCCGCGACATGCTCGACAGCATCCAGCTCGGCGACCTGCCGGGCGTCGGCATGATCGTCATCGACGGCATCGTCCGCTCCGGCCGCAGCCGTAACACGCCGCCGGCCGAGCGCCTGCCCTTCGTCTGCAACTGATCCACGCGTCCGCCCACCCCAGGAGCTTCACATGACCGATGTCGTCGTCCGGAAATTCCTTCTCCGCATCGAGGAGATCTTTCACGAGGGCGGACCCGTTTCCGCCAATCCGCCGCGTCGCGGCACGATCATGGCGGTCATCAAGAACCCCTATGCCGGCCGTTATGTCGAAGACATCACCGGGCTGATGGAAGACCTGAAGCCGCTCGGTCTGCAGATGTCGAAGCGCCTGCTCGAAGCGCTGGGCGGCGATGCCTCCGCGATCGAGGGCTATGGCAAGGGCGCCATCGTCGGCGAGGGCGGCGAACTCGAGCACGGCGCTCTCTGGCACGTCCCCGGCGGCTACGCCATGCGCGAACTGCTCGGCGAAGCCAAGGCGATCGTCCCCTCGAGCAAGAAGGTCGGCGGCGTCGGCGCGGCGATCGACATTCCGATCACCCATGTCAACGCCTCCTATGTCCGCAGCCATTTCGACGCGATCGAGGTCAACGTCCCCGACGCGCCGCGTGCCGACGAGATGGTCGTGATCCTCGCCATGACCACGGGCTCGCGCGTCCATGCCCGCGTCGGCGGCTTGGCCGTGGCAGACATCAAGGGCGAGGACGGCCTGCGATGAGCCGCGTGATCCGCAAGATCGTCACGACGCTCGAGGAGACCCTGATCGAGGGCGATGTTGTTCTGCCGGCCCCGACCCGCAAGGTCTCGGCCGTGGCCGTCGTCTCGAACTCGGCCTCTGGCCACTATGTCGAGAATCTCGATGAGCTGATCGCGCTTGGCGAGGAGCTGGGCGACCTGCTGCCGCGCCGCGCCGTAGCCCTGCTCGGTATCCCCGGCGATCAGGTCGAGAGCTTCGGCAAGGCGGTCATCGTCGGCGCCGAGGGCGAGTTCGAGCATGCCGCCGCCATCATGCACCCAAAGCTCGGCGCGCCCTTCCGCGCCGTGCTCGGCAAGGGCGACGCGCTGATCCCGTCGGCCAAGAAGCGTGCCAAGATCGGCGCCGTCATCGACGTGCCGCTCGGTCACAAGGACCATGCGCGCGTGCGCAGCCATTTCGATGCGATGGAGATCCGCATTCCGGATGCGCCGCGCGCCAACGAGATGGTCGTCGCGATCGCGATCACCGATTCCGGCCGGCCGCTCGCCCGTGTCGGCGGCCTGCGCAAGGAAGACATCGGCCAGTAGGCTGGTCTGGCATAGCCTCCATGGTCAGGGGTCGCTGCGCGAGCAGCGGCCCTTTTTTGTTGTGCGGGAGCTTGGGGCGGATGTTGCCCGCAGACCCTCGCCCGCTTGCGGGAGAGGGTTGGGTGAGGGGCTTGCCTTGATGCTCACCGAGCCGTTCGCCTCACGCCTTGGCGGCGATCTCCGCCCGGATTTCGTCGCCATGCTCGTCGAGGCGCGGCGAGCGCTTCGACAGCGCCAGCTCGCCGCCCGACATGGTGATCGGCGTGCGCACGCCGGGAATGCCGTCGACATTGATCCGCATGCCGCGCGCCAGCACCTGCGCGTCGGTGAAGACGTCCTCCAGCGTGTTGATCGGTCCGGCCGGCACATGCGCCACCGCGAGCTTCGCCAGCAGCGCGTCGCGCGGCCACTTTGCCAGCTCGGCGCCGATCGCCTCGGTCAGCGCGACGCGGTTGGCGACGCGGCTCGCATTGGTGAGAAAGCGCGCATCCGTCGCCAGTTCAGGCCGGCCGATCACCTCGGCGAAGCGGGCGAACTGGCCGTCATTGCCGACGGCGAGGATCAGGTGGCCGTCGGCGACCGCGAAGGTCTGGTAGGGCGCGATGTTGGGGTGCGCATTGCCGAGGCGGCGCGGCGGCTTGCCGGTGGCGAGGAAATTCATCGCCTGGTTGGCGAGCACGCCCACCGAGGTGTCGAGCAGCGCCATGTCGATGTGCTGGCCGAGCCCGGTGCGCTCGCGCTGCGCCAGCGCCGCCTGGATGGCGATGACGCTGTAGAGGCCGGTGAAGATGTCGGAAAACGCCACGCCGATCTTCTGCGGCTCACCTTTGGGGTCGCCGGTCAGGTCCATGATCCCTGCCATGCCCTGAATGAGAAAGTCGTAGCCGGCCCGCTCTCGATAGGGGCCGGTCTGGCCAAAGCCGGTGATCGAGCAATAGACGAGGCGGGGATTGATCGTCTTCAGGCTCTCATAGTCGAGCCCGTATTTGACGAGGCCGCCGACCTTGAAGTTCTCGATCACGACATCGGCGTCGCGGATCAGCGCCCGCACCATTTCGACGCCTTCCGGCGTGCGGAAATCGGCGGCGATCGAACGCTTTCCCCGGTTGCAGGCGTGGAAATAGGCCGCTGATTTCTCGCCGCCATCCTCGATGAAGGGCGGGCCCCAGGTGCGCGTGTCGTCGCCCTCGGGGCTTTCGACCTTGATCACGTCGGCGCCGAGATCGGCCAGCGTCTGGCCGGCCCAGGGGCCGGCCAGGATGCGCGCCAGCTCGATGACTTTCAGTCCCTCGAGCGGCTGCATCAGAAGAAGGCCTGGATGCCGGTCTGGGCGCGGCCGAGAATCAGCGCGTGCACGTCGTGCGTGCCCTCATAGGTGTTGACCGTCTCAAGGTTCTGGGCGTGGCGCATGACGTGATATTCGATCTGGATGCCGTTGCCGCCATGCATGTCGCGGGCCTGGCGGGCGATGTCGAGCGCCTTGCCGCAATTGTTGCGCTTGACCAGCGAGACCATCTCGGGCGCCGCCTGGCCTTCGTCGAACAGCCGGCCGACGCGCAGCGACGCCTGCAGGCCGAGCGCGATCTCGGTCTGCATGTCGGCAAGCTTCTTCTGGAAAAGCTGCATGCCGGCAAGCGGCTTGCCGAACTGCTTGCGGTCGAGGCCGTACTGGCGGGCGCGGAACCAGCAATCCTCGGCGGCGCCAAGCACGCCCCAGGAAATGCCGTAGCGGGCGCGGTTCAGGCAGCCGAACGGCCCCTTCAGCCCGGCGACGTTCGGCAACAGCGCGTCTTCCGGCACTTCGACGTTGCTCATGACGATCTCGCCGGTGATCGAGGCGCGCAGCGAAAGCTTGCCGCCGATCTTCGGCGCCGAAAGGCCCTTCATGCCCTTTTCGAGGATGAAGCCGCGGATGGCGCCGTCATGCGCCTCGGACTTCGCCCAGACGACGAAGACGTCGGCGATCGGCGAGTTGGAGATCCACGTCTTGGCGCCGTTGAGGACATAGCCGCCCTCGGTCTTCTTCGCCGTCGTGATCATGCCGGCCGGATCGGAGCCGGCGTCGGGCTCGGTCAGGCCGAAGCAGCCGATCCATTCGCCGGTCGCGAGCTTCGGCAGGTACTTCTGCCGCTGTGCCTCGCTGCCATAGGCGTAGATCGGGTACATCACCAGCGACGACTGCACGCTCATCATCGAGCGATAGCCCGAATCGATGCGCTCGACCTCGCGCGCCACCAGGCCATAAGCGACATAGGAAGCGCCGACGCCGCCATATTCGGCCGGCACGGTGACGCCGAGCAGGCCGGTCTCGCCCATCTCGCGGAAGATCTCGGGATCGGTCAGTTCGTCGAGATAGGCCTTTTCGACGCGCGGCAGCAGGCGATCGGCGGCGAAGGCCTTGGCCGTGTCGCGGATCATCCGCTCTTCGTCCGTCAGTTGCGCTTCGAAATGAAACGGGTCGTCCCAGACGAAGCGCGACAGAGCGGGCTGGTCCTTCGGCTTCAGGGTCGGCTTCTGTTCGGACATGGTTCTCACCTCTGGCGGTTTGGCGGACGGCGCGCGGCCTGCGGCAGGGCGCGCCTCCGGAAGGATCGCCGTGAAACTAGCAAATCCCCGCGCGTCACGATAACAAGCCTTTCCGTGAAGTTGATGAGCGTGGCTCATAGGAGTTCGGGAGGAAATCCATGCGCGAAGGCTATATCCCGACGATTTCCGAGCTGCAGGCCTTCTCCGCCTGCGCGCGGCTCGGCACGACGACGCGCGCGGCGCAGGCGCTGAACCTGACCCAGAGCGCCGTCAGCCGCTCGGTCGGGACGTTGGAGGAGCGGCTCGGCGTGCGGCTTTTCCTGCGCGTGAAGCAGCGGCTGATCCTTTCCGACGCCGGCCGCGCGCTCAACCGCGAATCGGACCGCCTGCTTGACGAGTTGCGCCAGGCGGCGATGACGGTGATGGCGTTCGGCGGCCATGCCGACGTGCTGCGTCTCGCCGTGCTGCCGACCTTCGGCTCGACCTGGCTGGTGCCGCGGCTCGCCGCCTATCGGGCGATCGCGCCGGATCTCACCTTCGACATTTCGGCGCGGCTGGAGGCGGTGGATTTCGAGGCGGACGGCTTCGATGCCGCGATCCAGCGCGGCGACCATCGTCCCGGCGGCGCCCATGCCGACGTGCTGATGCCGGAAGAACTGGTGGTGCTCGCGGCGCCGGCGCTGCTCGGCGGCCGGCGTGTGCTGCCGGACGAGGAACTCTCGCGCATGCCGCTGTTGCAGCAATCGACCCGGCCGACGCTCTGGCTCGACTGGTTCCGGGACGCCGGCCTCGACAGCCGCACCATCCTGCGCGGCGCCCGCTTCCAGCATTTCGACATGGTCGTGCATGCGGCGGTTGCCGGCCTCGGCGTCGCGCTGGTTCCCGAGGTGGTGGCGCGGACGGCGCTGGCGGCGGGCGACCTGGTGCTGGCGTCCGAGCGACGGCTGACCGGCGACCAGCCCTATACGCTGATCTATCCGCACCGCAGCCAGCAGAGGGAAGGCTTCATGCGCTTCCGCGACTGGCTGCTGCGGCAGGTCGATCGATAGGCGGTCAGTCCTCGCTGATCCGCTGCAGGAGTTCCAGCAGCAGGGCCTGTTCGGCGGCGGAAAGTGGCGCCAGCAGCCGGTTGCCGGCCTCGTTGCTCTTGGCGAGCCGGTCGAGCGTGTAGTCGACGCCCTTGTTCGTCAGCGTGATGATCACCATCCGCTGGTCGGTGCTCGACGTGCCTCTCGTCACCAGCCCGAGCTTGCGCAATTTGCGCACGACGAGGCTGATCGTCGAGGGATCCATCGCCGTCAGGCGGCCGAGATGGTTCTGCGAGACCTCGCCATGGCGCAGGATGGTGGCCAGCGCCGCGAACTGGGTCGGCGTCAGATCCTCGCCCGCCATGACCTGCTGGAAGCAGGTCGTGGCGCGCTGATGGACCTTGCGGATGATATGGGCCGGGTGGTGGTCGAGATCGTAGCCGGTTTCCGCGATCCGTTCCGCGATCTCCGACCGGCTGTAGCTCTTGCCTGCGGCGGGCTCGTCGCCGCCCACGCCGTCCTGGCTCGTTTCTTCAATCAAAAGGTGTAGCCCCTTGCCGCGCTGTCGTTAAGACAAGCCTTAAACCTGACGCAGCGCAAGGCCGTCCTTCAGCGAAGCAACCACGTCGGCTGCGTTAGTCACAATACCGAAATGGGTGGCGATGTCGTAGAGCGAACTCTCCTGTTCGCGCGGGCCGGTTGCGGCGCAGCAATCCTGCGGAACGACGACGTCGTAGCCGATGAAGAAGGCGTCGTGGACCGTCGAGCGGACGCAGATGTTGGTGACCACGCCGAACACCACGACCTGGGTGATCTGCATGTCCTTCAGCGTCATGTCGAGGTCGGTCTGGAAGAAGGCCGAATAGCGGCGCTTGATGATGTGGATCTCGTCGTCGCGGGCGCCCAGATCCTCGATGATCTCCGTGCCCCAGGTGCCCTCGACGCAATGCGGGGTGCGCTTCACCCATTCGCGGTCGCGGCGCATGTTGGCGCGGTGGACGTCATGCACCCAGAAGACCGGGGCGCCGACGGCGCGGGCGGCCTCGATCACTTCGAGCTGCTGCGGCACCAGAGTCTCGTAGCCCGGCAGCACCATCGCGCCGCCCGGCTTGCAGAATTCGTTGATCATGTCGACGACGATGACCGCCGTGCGCGCCGGGTCGAGCGTCAGCGTCTCGCCATGGCGATGATCCGAGAAAACGTCAGCACTCATATGATCCTCCATGTCGGCAACGCGGTGTCGTCCGCCTCCTGGCGGCGGTCCATCACGCCCTCAATGCTCCAAACTTTATTTGGCTAGTAAGTATATTAGCAGCGCGATGTCAACCGGATCAAGCGAGGTGCCCGCCTGCCCCATATTTGATCTACGTGACTGATTTCGATGCAGTTTTTGAAAATGAGTAGCGCCCTTCAAGGTGCATTGACAAAGGCCCGGATTCGATCTGATTATTGTATGACTATCAATGAATGGAGGGGTCGAGGGGACCGTTCTCGTCATTGATCGGAGGGACTTCCATGCTCATTCGCAAGCTAACCGTTTCGCGCCTGATGCTAGCCAGCGCCATGACCGTCCTGGCTGCCATGTCTCCGTCGATGGCCAGCGCCGAGGGGATCACCCTCAAGGTGTTCGGCGGCTCGGCGCTCAACAAGCTGGCCCCGCGCCAGACGCCCGACGTCCAGAAAGCCATTCAGGACAAGGTGATCGCCGGCTTCCTGGCCGAGCATCCCGAGGTCAAGGCGGTCGAGTGGGACGCCCAGGGCCCGCAGGCCAATGACGTGCAGCGCCTGATGACGGCGCGCCTCGCCAATCAGGAAATGGACCTGATCGCCTGCTCGGCCTTCTACACCAACGGCGCCTATGTCCGCCGTGGCCTGGTTCGTCCGATCACCAAGGAAATCGAGGCGTTTTCCGCCAATCTCGACCAGCCGGCGATCGGCGCCTTCACGGTGCGCGGCGAAGTCTACGCCGTTCCGATCACGACGATGTCGACCTCGACCATCTTCTACAACAAGAAGCTGTTCGCCGATCTCGGCATTCCGGTCCCGCCGACCTATGAGGACCTGAAGGCCGCGGCGCCGAAGCTTGCCGCCGCCGGCGTCATTCCACTGCTGCACCAGGGCTCGAACACGCCGATGTGGCCGATGTGGTACTTCGAGACCTTCGCCCAGTCCTCGGGCGACCCGATCGGCCGCACCACGGCGATCCTCGACGGCAAGGCCAAGTTCAACGATCCCGACGGCGTCGCCGCCTTCGCGCTGCTGAAGCAGTGGGTCGATGACGGCATCCTCTCGAAGGACTCCCTCGCGGTCGACCAGGACGGCATGCGCTCGGCCTTCGCCAGCGGCAAGAGCGCCATGTATTACGGCGGCACCTGGGAAGTTCCCTCGCTCCAGGAGAGCGTGAAGGACTTTGAATGGGGCGTGTTCGCCTTCCCGAAGATGCCAGGCACCCCGGGCGAGCCGAAGCATGGCGGCGGCGCCGACAACGGCATGTGCATGTCGGCGACGATCGCGCCGGAGAAGGTCGATGCCGCCGTCGCCTTCATGGGCTATCTGACCAAGCCGGAGGTTGCGACGCTCTATCTCGAGCCCGAGCAGCCGCTCGCCACCTCGGTCAAGGGCGTGCCGGTCGTCGAGGACGCCTATGCCAAGGACCTGCGCGCCAGCGCCTTCCCGAACACGGTCAAGTTCCTCGACTGGGTCTGGCCGGCGGAAATCGCGACGGCCGTCTCGTCGTCGATCGCCGGCGTCGTCGGCGGCCAGCTGACGCCGCAGCAGGCGGCCGATGCGGTGCAGGCCGTCTATGACGATCTGGTCGCCCAGGGCAACTGGCCGCCGCAGGACTAAGTCCACCGAACGCAGAAGCGAGCCCCGGTTTCGGCTTGAAGCCGGGGCTTTCGCAGGTTGACCGGCGCTTTCGCGCCGGCGTGGCCGCGGCTTTCGCACGGGCCGTTGCCGGAACGGATCATCGACAAGGACGAGACCATGACCCCCCTGAGCTCGAAGCCGCAGCGCTTCTCCATCGGCTACCACCTCAACAGCTGGGACCTCGAGGGCCTGCCGCTGCAGCCGGCCCTGAAGTTCCTGGCCGAGCAGGGCTTCGGCTGGTTCGAGATCCTGGCGTTCACCAGCCTTTCCGACCAGTTCGCCCGCAAGTACATGCAGCTCGGCCACCAGGCGCCGATGGGCGTCACCACCGACACCGACATCCTGCGCCGCTACGCGATCCTGTCGAAGGCGCAGAGCGAGCTCGGCATTCGCCTGTCGTCGCTCTACGTCAATGCGGTGTTCACCAATCCGGTCGCCTGGGAATATGAGCGCGACGTGCTGCTGTCGCTCGCCCGCCTGCTCAAGGGCTTCGGCTCGCCCGTGCTGGTGCTGGGCGGCGGACCGTCGGTCGCTTCCGGCAATGCGCATGAGGCGCAGGACTACCGCGATTTCGCCCGCTCGCTCGAGGACATCGGCCGTCGCACCAAGGATCTCGGCATCGATACGGTCTATCATCCGCATCTCGACACCTTCGTCGAGAACCGCGAGCAGCTCGACCGACTGATGGACGTGCTCGACACCTCCGTCGCCGGCCTCTGCATCGACCCGGCCCATCTGGCGCAGACCTATTCCGACCCGGTCGACGCGGTGAAGACCTACATCTCCGCCGTTCGTTACATGCATCTGAAGGACACCAAGGTCGATCCGGCCCTGAAGGGTTATGATCGCTACGCCGCCTTCTGCGAACTCGGCGCCGGCGTCGTCGACCTGAAGGGCCTCGTCAAGGTGCTGCTCGACGCCGAATATGCCGGCCTCGCCATCGTCGAGCTCGACGCGTCGCAGAAGACGGCCGAGCAGAGCACGCTCGAGAGCATCGACTATCTGAAGAACACGCTCGGCCTCGTGCTGACCCCCGGCGGCGCGGCGTAGCGATGGCGAACCTGTCGGCAATTTCTGGTGAGAGCGTGCGGGTCGTCCCGCGCGCTTCCCTGGCGAGGCGCCTGGGCCGCAGCGATGGCTTTGTCGCGGCGATGATGATCCTGCCGGCAGCCATCCTCTTCACGCTGTTCTTCCTATGGCCGTTTTTCAACGGCCTTTGGCTCAGCTTCCATCGCTGGGACGGTTTTTCGCCGCCGCGCTTCATCGGGGCGGCGAATTATCTGCGACTGACCAAGGACGCCATCTTCCTCGGCGCGCTGAAGAACAGCTTCATCTTCGTGATCCTGAGCCTGCTGCTGAAGAACGGGCTCGGCCTCGCGCTGGCGCTGCTGCTGAACCGGGTCACCTTCGCGCGCGCCTTCATCCGCGCCTCGGTCTTCGTGCCGGTAACGATCTCCTTCGTCGCGGCCGGCCTGCTCTGGTCGTGGATTTATAATCCGGTGTTCGGCCTGCTGAACGCCGGGCTCGATCTCGTCGGCCTTGCCTCGTGGAAGCGCAGCTGGCTCGGCGATGCCAACACGGCGCTCTATGCCGTCATCGCCGTCGATGTCTGGAAATGGCTCGGCTTCCACGCCGTCATCTATCTCGCCGGCCTGCAGACGATCCCGTCCGAGCTCTACGAGGCGGCGCGGGTCGACGGCGCCAGCGCCTGGCGCCGCTTCTGGCACATCACGCTGCCGCTTATGGTGCCGGTGGTCTTCATCAATTCCATCCTGAGCCTCTCCGGCGCCTTCGTCCGCAATTTCGATATCGTGCACGTCCTGACCCAGGGCGGACCCAACCACGCCACCGAGGTGGTGATCACGGCCATGGTCAAGGCGGCTTTCAACGAGAGCCAGATGGGCTATGCCGCCGCCATGGGCTACACGCTGTTCGTCCTCGTCGGCGGGCTCTGTGCGGCGCTCGTCTACTGGCTCGGTCGCACGAGGTTCAAGGTCTGATGGCTACGTCCCCCGCCCACGCCGCGCAACCGGTCGCGCCGCTCTCCTTCGCGCAGGTGCTCGAGCGGCTCGGCATCTATGCCGCGCTGGTGATCGTGCTGTTCCAGACGCTCTATCCGCTGCTCTGGGTGCTGTTCGGTTCGTTGAAGACCAAGTCCGAGCTGATCAACAATGTCTGGGGGCCGCCCTCCAGCCTGGTCTTCGACAACTACATCCAGGCCTGGAAGATGGCCGACATGGGGACGCGCATCTTCAACAGCGTCACTGTGACGGTGCTGTCGCTGGCGATCCTCCTCGTTGTCGTGACGCCCTGCAGCTATGCGCTGGCGCGGCTGCGCTTCCCCGGCCGCAACCTGATCACCGGCCTCGTCGTCGGCTCGATGCTGGTGCCGCCGCAGGTGCTGGCGATCCCGCTCTTCATGGTGGCGCGCGACCTCGGCATCATCAACTCGACCATCGGCATCTGCTTCATCTACGCCGCGTCGATCATGCCGCTGTCGATCTTCATCATGCGCAGCTTCTTCATGTCGCTGCCGTTCGATCTCGAGGACGCCGCCCGCGTCGACGGGGCAGGGCGGGTGACGATCCTGTTCAGGATCATGCTGCCGCTGGCGCGTCCGGGCATGGCGCTGATCATCATCTTCGGCTTCATCGAGGTCTGGAACGACTTCTTCCTGGCTTTCCTGCTGCTCAGGCAGCCGGACGTGCAGACCATCCCGCTCGGGCTGGTCAACTTCTTCCAGCAGTACGACTCCCTGTGGAACCTCTATTTCGCAGCGTTGATGATCACCACCCTGCCGGTGATCGCCCTGTTCGTGCTGATGCAGCGGCAGTTTATTGCCGGCCTGACCGCCGGCGCAGTGAAGGCTTGAGAATGACAAAGCGCAAGATCGGTGTCGGCGTCGTCGGCTGCGGCGAGATCGCCCAGCTCATGCATCTGCCGATCATCAAGGAACTCCCGGAGCTGGAGATCGCGGCGCTCTGCGATCTATCCCGCCAGGTCGTCGACAGCCTCGGCGACGCCTATGGCGTGGCCGGCCGCTACACCGACCATCGCGACCTGATCAACGATCCGGCCGTCGACGTCGTGGTGATCTGCACCTACGACCACGGTCCGATCATCGAGGACGTGATCGCCGCCGGCAAGCACTTCACCGTCGAGAAGCCGCTCGCCTTCACGGCCGAAGAGGCCGCGCCGCTCATCGAGAAGGCGAAGGCCAGGGGCATCATCGGCCTGGTTGGCTACATGAAGCTCTATGATCCCGGCTACGTGCTCGGCATCGAGCGCATGGCCTCGATCGAGGCGCTGAAGCAGATCCACGTCCACAACTTCGCCGGCCGCTTCGACCGCTACCAGGGCCTCTACACCCAGGTTCGCGGCACCGATGTCGACCCGGCCAGCCTCGCCGCCGGTCGCGAAGCCGCCGACGCCCGCATCGAGGCCTCGCTCGGCGCCGATCATGCCGGCTACAAGAATCTCTATCTGATGCTCCTGATGCTCGGCAGCCATAACCTCGCCGTGCTGCGCGGCGCCTTCGGCGTCGCCGAGAGCGTCGAATACGCCAAGGCGATCGATCCCAACCACATCTTCGCGCTCTTGAATTTCGCCAATGGCGTGCCCTGTGTGTTCGAGGTTTCGTTCGGCGCGCAGTATGAGTGGTGGGACGAATGGATCGCCGCCTATGGCAAGCATGACGAAGTCCGCGTCGACTTCCAGAACCCCTATGTCCGCAACACGGCCGCGACCGTGACCATCCGCGAACCGCGCGGCAACGGCCCGTCCGAGGTGGTTGTCCCCGGCAAGCCCGACACCGCGTTCCGCCAGCAGTGGCTGCACTTCATCGATTGCCTGCATAATGGTGCGGCGCCGCGCACCAGCCTGGAGGGCGGCCTCGAGGACCTGAAGCTGGCGCAGGCGATCATCCGCGCTCTGCCGCCCAGCCCGAAAGAGGTGAAGTGATGCGGATTGTCATCACCGGCTCCAGCGGCCTGCTCGGCCGGCATGTCGCGGCGGCCGCGGTCGCCGCCGGCCACGACGTGCTCGGGATCGACACCGTGCCGCCTACAGAGGGCGGCTGGCGCCACGTCACCGCCGACCTGACCGATCTCGGCGTCGCGCTGCAACTGGTGCGCAATGCCGACGCGGTCTTCCACATCGCCGCCATCCCGCGCCCGACCGGACGCGCCGAGGCGGAGGTGTTCCAGACCAACATGGCGCTGGCCTACAATGTCATCGAGGCGGCCGCTCTCTCGGGTGTCGGCCGCTTTGTCTACGCCTCGTCGTTCAGCATCTTCGGCTATCCCTTCTTCACCAACTGGCCGAAGCAGCTCTACCTGCCGATCGACGACAACCATCCCGCCGGTCCGCAGGACGCCTACGGGCTTTCGAAGTGGCTGGGCGAGGAGATGGTACAGGCGGCGGTCGCGCGCGGCGCCTTCTCGGCCGTCAGCCTGCGCATGCCGTGGGTGCAGACGCCGGAAGGCTTCGCCGGGCAGATCGGTCCCCGCCGCGCTTCGGGCGATGCCGGCCGTGACCTCTGGTCCTATATCGACGCGCGCGATGCGGCGGACGCCTTCCTGCTGGCGCTCGAAGCGCCGGTCGAGGGCCATGCCCGCGTCATGATCAGCGCCGCCGACAGCTACATGGACGCGCCGACCGCCGAACTGGCGGCGAATGCCTTCCCGCAGGCGCGGCAGGGCGCGCTGCCGGGCTTCGCCAGCACCTTCGACCTCGACAATGCGCGGAAGACGCTGGGCTACGAGCCCCGTCATTCCTGGCGCGACTATCCGAAAGCATGATTGGAGACCGTCAATGACGCGGTTCGTGGACAAGATCGTTGTGGTGACAGGCGGCGCGGGCGCCATCGGGCAGGCGGCCGTGCGCTGCTTCCTCGCTGAGGGCGCGGCGGGCGTCGCCATCCTCGATCAGGATGGCGGCCGCGCCGAGGCGCTGGCGACTGAACTCGGCGAGCGCGCGTTTGCCGTTTCGGCTGATGTCACCGAGCCGGCGGCCGTCGACAAAGCGCTTGCCGCCGTCGTCGACCGCTTCGGCCGCATCGACGTGCTGTTCAACAATGCCGGCATCTCCGGCACCCCGGCGCCGGTCTATGACCTGCCGCTGGAGGAATGGGACCGCGTCATCCGGATCAACCTGCGCGGTATCTTCATCGTCCAGCAGGCCGTCGTCCGCATCATGATAGCTCAGAAGCAGGGCGGCGCCATCGTCAACATGGGCTCGTCCATGGCGGGCTGGGACGTGCTGCCGGGCGGCTCGCCCTATACCGCCAGCAAGCATGCCGTCGTTGGCCTCACCAAGGTCGCCGCGCTCGATTGCGCCGCCTATGGCATCCGCGTCAATGCGATCTGCCCGGGCGTGATCCAGACGACGCTGGGTGTTCCGGCAGCCGACCAGGCTGCCTTCGAGGCGAGCACCAAGCGCTTCTCCGACCGCATTCCGCTGCGCCGCATCGGCCAGCCCGAGGACGTCGCGGCGGCGGTCGCCTTCCTCGCCAGCGATGACGCCCGCCACGTCACCGGCGTCGACTGGCTGATCGATGGCGGCCAGACGCTGCTGAGCTGGGCCAACGCCCCCGATGCTGATGCGTTCCCGCGCCTGATCTAGGCGCCGGCGTCACGCCTTTGGCGTGGCTTCGGGACGGACAAGAAGAAAGGGGCGACGCCGGTCTGGCGTCGCCCCTTTCGTTTGGGCGGTGCCGAGGCCTGGGGCCTCAGGCGGGTTCCTGGCGGGCGGCCGGCGCCGGTGCGGCCGGGGGCGTCGTCGTCGCCTCCGCTTTCTTGTCCTTGCCGCCACCGATCAGCCGGTAGAACAGCGGGATGAAGAAGGTGGCGATGAAGGTCGCCGCCAGCATGCCGCCGATGACGCCGGTGCCGATCGAATGGCGGCTGGCGGAGCCGGCGCCCGTCGAGATCGCCAGCGGCACCACGCCGAGGATGAAGGCCAGCGACGTCATGATGATCGGGCGGAAGCGCAGGCGCGCCGCCTCGAGCGCGGCGTCGAAGGCGCTCATGCCCTCCTCGCGCTTGATCACGGCGAACTCGACGATCAGGATCGCGTTCTTCGCCGCCAGACCGATCAGGGTGACCAGGCCGATCTGGAAGTAGACGTCGTTGCTGAGCCCGCGCAGCCAGATGGCGAGGAACGCACCGAACAGTGCGAACGGCACCGCCAGGATGACGGCGAGCGGCAGCGACCAGCGCTCATACTGGGCGGCGAGGATCAGGAACACCATGATGATGCCGAAGATCAGCGCCTGCTGGCCGGTGCCGCCGGTGGCGATTTCCTGGTAGGCGGAGCCCGTCCAGGCGACGGTGTAGTTCGGCGGCAGCGCTTCCGCCGCCACTTCGCGGATGGCTGCCAGCGCCTGGCCGGACGAGTAGCCCGGTGCAGGATTGCCCATCACCTTGGCGGCGGGGAAGTTGTTGAAGCGCTCCAGCAGGTCCGGCCCGATCGTCCGTTCGACATGCACGAGCGCGTCGAGCGGGATCATGCTGCCGCTGTCGGCGCGGACGAAGACCTGGCGCAGGTCCTCCGGCTTCTCGCGGAAGTTCGCCTCCGACTGCAGCTTGACCTGGAAATTGCGGCCATAGAGCGTGAAGTCGTTGACGTACAGGCTGCCGAAGGTCGCCTGCATGGTGGCGAAGATCGAGGTCAACGGCACGCCGAGGGCCTTGGCCTTCTCGCGGTCGACATTGATCTTGTACTGCGGGACGTTGGTCGCAAGCGTCGTGCGGACGCCGGCGAGCTCCGGCCGCTTGGCGGCGGCCTCGACCAGCGCCTGGGTCGTCGCCAGCAATTGCGGGGTTCCGGCGCCGGCGCGGTCCTGCACGTACAGCTCGAAGCCGCCCGTCGTGCTCAGGCCCTGGATCGGCGGCGGGTTGAAGGCGAGAACCATGCCGTCCTGGATACCCGCGTTCATGCCCATCACCTGGCCGGGCATGGCGCGCGCGTCGAGATCCGGGGTCTTCCGCTCTTCCCAGTCCTTCAGCTTGACGAAGGCGGCGCCGGCGCTTGGCGACTGCGAGCCCGCGAGCAGGTCGAAGCCGGAGAAGGCGAGCACGCTCTGCACGGCCGGGTGCTTCGACACATTGTCGTTCACGGTCGACATGACGTCGGCGGTGCGCGACAGGGCCGCGGCCGGCGGCAGGATGCCAACCGTCAGGATGACGCCCTGATCTTCTTCCGGCACGAGCGCGCCGGGGATCTTCATGGCGAGATAGCCCATGGCGCCGATCATGACGGCGAACAGCGTCACGCCGAGCAGGGCCCGCTTCAGGAAGAAGCGCACGCCGGCCGTATAGCCGCGCGTCAGCCGGTCGAAGAAGCGGTTGAACAGGCGGAACGGCAGGATCGGCTCGTGATGGCCCGGCTTCAGCAGCAGGGCGCAGAGCGCCGGCGTCAGCGTCAGGGCGACGATGCCGGAGAGGGTAACGGAGACGGCGATGGTGATCGCGAACTGGCGATACATTTCGCCCGCCAGGCCGCCCATGAACGCCACCGGCACGAACACCGAGACGAGCACCAGCACGATGGCGATGACGGGACCCGTCACTTCGCCCATCGCCTTGATGGTAGCCTCGCGCGGCGGCAGCTTTTCCGTCGTCATGATGCGCTCGACGTTCTCGAGCACGACGATGGCGTCGTCGACGACGATGCCGATCGCGAGCACGAGGCCGAACAGCGTCAGCAGGTTGATCGAGAAGCCGAGCAGATACATGCCCGCGAAGGTGCCAAGGATGGACACCGGCACGGCGATCAGCGGAATCAGCGTCGCCCGCCAGTTCTGCAGGAAGACGAAGACGACCACCACCACGAGGATCAGCGCCTCGATGAAGGTCTTGATCACCTCGTCGATCGAGGCCTGCACGAACAGGGTCGTGTCATAGGGGATCCTGTAGCTGACGCCTTCCGGCATCCGCGTCTGGATCTCGTCCAGCTTGGCCTTGACCGCCTCGATCGTGTTGAGCGCGTTGGCGCCCGGCTGCAGGTAGATGCCGATCGGCACGGTCGGCTGGCCGTCCAGGATGGCCTTGAAGCCATAGTCCTGGGCGCCGAGGTCGATGCGCGCGACGTCGCGCAGCCGCAGCGTCGAGCCGTTCGAATCCGAGCGCAGGATGATGTTGCCGAAGGCCTCGGGGTCGGGCAGGCGGCCATCGGTGGTGACGGCGTAGGAATAGGTCAGCTGGCCCGCGGTCGGCGGATCGCCGACGCGGCCGGCGGCGTATTGCTGGTTCTGCTCGCGGACGGCGGTGGCGACGTCGTCGGTCGTCAGGCCGAACTGCGCCAGCTTGTCCGGGCGCAGCCAGATGCGCATGGCGTAGTTTTCGCGGCTGAACAGGTTCGCCTCGCCGACGCCCGGCGTGCGCTTCAGCTCGTCGATGACGTTGAGCAGCGCGTAGTTGGCCAGGTAGACGGAGTCGTATTGCGGGTTGTTCGAGGTCAGCGCGATGACCGCGAGGATCGAGCTCGACTGCTTGTTGACCGTGACGCCGAGCCGCTGCACTTCCGACGGCAGCGCCGAGAGGGCGCGCTGCACGCGGTTGTTGACGTTGATCGTCGCCTGGTCGGCGTCGGTCCCGGTGGCGAAGGTCACGATCAGCCGCATCGAGCCGGAGCCCGAGTTGATCGACTGCATGTAGAGCATGTCCTCGACGCCGTTGATCTGCTCTTCGAGTGGCGCCGCGACCGTCTGTGTCAGCACGTCGGCGCTGGCGCCGGGATAGGTGGCGTTGACGACCACCTGCGGCGGCGTCAGTTCCGGATACTGGGCGATCGGCAGCGCGCGCATGGCGAGGATGCCCGCCAGCACGATGACGATCGAGATGACGGCCGCGAAGACGGGCCGGTCGACGAAGAAGCGGTTCATCAGTTCGCCTGCGCTGTCTGGACGATCGTCTTGGCGGCCGCGACCGGCGCCCCCGGACGGACCTTGATGACGCCGGAGGTGACGACCTGGTCACCGGACTTGAGGCCGGCGGTCACGACCCAGCCGCCCTCGACCGACTGGCCGAGCGTCACCGGCGCCATGGCGGCGACGCCCTTGTCGTCCACGGTGTAGACGAACTTGCCCTGCGGCCCCTGCAGCACGGCAATTTCGGGGATGACGATCGCCTGCGGCAGCGACATGCCGCTGATGGTCACGCGCACGAATTGGCCGGGGATCAGGCGGAAGTCCGGATTGGCGAACACGGCGCGCGAGCGGATCGTGCCGGTCTGCGTGTCGATGCTGGCCGAGGTGAAGTCGATCTCGCCGGTCTTCTCGTAGGCGGAGCCGTCGCCGAAGGTGATGCTGGCGATCAGCTTGTTGCCGGCGGTCGGATGCTTGTGCGCCTCGGCGATCTCGCGGATCTCGGCGGCATTCGCATCGGTGAAGGAGAAGTTCACATAGACCGGGTCGAGCTGGGTGATCGTCGTCAGCAGGCTGTCGGTGCTGCCGACGCCGATCAGGCTGCCTTCCGGCACGACGTCGAGGCTGGTGACGCCGTCGATCGGCGCGCGCACCGTCGCATAGTCGAGATTGATCTGGGCGGCCTTCAGCTGCGCCTTGGCCGCGGCGACGGATGCCTCGGCGAGCTCGACCGCCGAAAGGGCGTCGTCGCGGGTCTTCTGCGAGCCAACCTGGCGGCTGAACAGCTCGACGGCGCGGACCTTGTCGCGGTTCGCCTGGGCCAGCTGCGCCTCGGCGGTCTGCAACTGCGCCTCGGCCTTGGCGACCTCTGCCTCATAGGTCTTGGGATCGACGCGGAACAGCACGTCGCCGGCCTTCACCCGCGCGCCCTCGACATAGGCCCGCTCCATCAGGATGCCGCCGACCTGGGCGCGCACCTGGACTTCGCGGAACGCCGAGACGCGGCCGGCATAGCTGTAGCTGATCGGCACTTCGCGCGCGTTGAGCGTGGTGAGCTCGACGCTAGGCGGCGGCGGGGCGGCCGGCGCCTGTGCCATGGCCGTCGCGGGTAGCGCCAGGAGGCTGGCGCCGAGGAAGAGCGTTGATAGGGTTTGGCGGGCGAAGGAGGCCAAGCGCATGGTTTTGCACCGCAAATATGAGATGTCTGGATCTATTGCAGTACAGCATATATACCTGCATCGCTGTATGTAAAGGAAGCTTGCTAAGTGAGGCGAACAAAATCTCAGTCTGAGGAAACTCGGCAACGCATCCTGGATGCCGCGGAAACCGTGTTCATCGAGATCGGCGTCGCGGGTGCCTCGCTGGAGCGGATTGCGGCGGAAGCCGGCGTGACGCGCGGCGCGATCTACTGGCATTTCGCCAACAAGCAGGAGCTCCTGACCGCGATTTTCGCCCGCGCATACGACCAGCACGTCAATGGGCTGGCGCGGACTTTCGAGGACGCCTCCGACCCGCTGCGGGCGGTTCTCGACTGGGCGCTCAGCGTGATTGAGCTGTTCGGCACTGACGAGCACACGCGCACCGTCTACAGGATCACCGTCACGCGCTGCGAATATCTAAGCGAGATGCAGGAGGCCTATACCCTGCAGCGCTCCATGCACGACACCATGGTCGAGAATTTCCGTCTCGCCTTCGAGCGGGCCTCCGAGGCCGGCCAGCTGGCGCCGGGATGGACGGCGACGACGGCATCGACGACGCTGCACTGCTTCATGTCGGGCCTGCTCGACAACTGGCTCCGCTTTGATTTCGACGTCGAGGTAGCCAAGACCCTGCGGATGGCGCTGGAGAGCCTGGTGGAAAGCTTCCGCCGCGATGCCGCCTGTCCGCAGCGGGTGGCGCTTTCACAGGCGGGCGGATGATCCGCCAGGGTGGGCTCAGCCGATGAAGAGCCTGCCGATCGCCCACCAGATCAGGATGCTGGCGGCGATGATGCCGGCATAGACGAGCGCGCGCGTCACCACCCGGAGCATGACCCGCCAGCCGGGCTGAAGCGCGTCGCGCTCCTTTGCCTCGGCGGCGTTTCTCGGATGGTCGGGGATCTGGCTGCTCATCGGTGACGGCTTCCCGTGACGGGCAGCGGCGATTCGCGGCACGCTTCCGTAGAGGTAGACGAGAGGTCCGCTTCGCGAAAGGGCCGCCGTCGCCGCGGCCGGTTGCGGTCTATTCGCCCTGCGCCAGCAGACCTTCGTAGAGCCGCGCGAGGCGCTCCGAGCCGGCGGGCCGGAGATACTGCCGCTTGATCCAGGCTTCCCCCTGCGCGGCGAGGCGATCGCGCATCGCATCGTCGCCGAGGAGCGTTCGGATGGCGTCGGCATAGAGCTTCGGCTCAAACCGCTCGATCAGGCGTCCGTTGACGCCGTCGATCACTACCTCGTCCGTTCCGCGGATCTTTGAGGCGACGACAGGCAGGCCGCAATAGAGCGCCTCGATCGGCGCGATCGGCAGGCCCTCCCAGAGCGAGGGCTGGACATAGAGCCGCGCCGAGAGGAAGGCGCGTAGAACGTCGCGACGGGGCAGCGCGCCGGACAGCACGATCTGGTCGCGGGCCGGGCTCACGGCGACGCGCGCCCGCACCGCCGCCTCCAGTTCGCCGCCGCAGATCATGCGAAGGCGGATGCCGGTCGTGCGCAAGGCTTCCATGATCTCGATCATGAAGAACGGGTTCTTCTGCTGGTGGGCCCGTCCGGCGAAGACGAGGTCGAACCGCTCCTCCGCCGCCGTCAGGCCATCGAAATCGGCGGGGTCGATGCCGTTGGCGATGACGGTAGCCTTCGGATCCCTGCGGGGGAGGATCTCCTCGTTGGCCGCGCGGCTCTGGTCGCCGGCCGATACGAAGACGACCGCCGCGGCGCGCGCCGCGATCCGCCTCTCGGCCAGCCGGCTGAGCTGGCGGAGCGGGAACGGCTTCCGGACGTGGTGGAACCCGTGCACCGTGTAGACGAGCGGGCCGATATGGCGCAGCGCCGGGAAGCAGAAAGGGAGTGCTGCGCGCGCGCCATGAGCGTGGACGATGTCGGGCCGGGTCGCCTCGACCGGCCGCGCCAGGCGGCGGGCGATGCGCGGGTCGAGCCGCGAGGTGAAGAAGTCGAGCCCATGCGTGCGGATGCCGGCCGCTTTCGCCTGCTCCATCACGGCGGAGCCGGGCGCCGTGACCAGTGTCACGTCCCATCGTCCCGTGGCGAGCAGGTCCCGGCAGAGGCCGAGCACGGCGGTTCCGCCACCGCCGGCGCTGCCGTCGGGCAGGATGTGCAGGATGCGGCGGCGCGGCGATCCTTCCGAGCGGGCGCTCCCATCCGTTTCTCGCGGCAGCGGCTCAGCCATGACGCGGCTCCATCGGGCCTGCCCGGTCGCGTCCCGCGAGGGCGGCTGCGCGGGCGGCGAGCAGCACAGTGGAAGCCAGCACCATGGCGAGGCCGCCGCCTACGAGCCCGAACCGGGGCAGCAGCATCAGGCTGAACAGCAAGGCGGCCAGCGCCCCGCCAATATTGATCCAGGCCAGAGATCGGTCGAGTCCGCGGCTGTAGAGTCCGTAGTTGAGCGCGTCCGCCAGCAGCCGGGTCACCGTCGAGGCGAGCATGAGCGCCAGCAGCGGCGCATCGATCGGCAGGGCAGTGCGGGTCGCAGGCGGCAGGGCGTGAACGGCGACGGCATAGACGAGGATCGCAAGTGGCGCGCCGATTGCCGCGACGCGGACGGACAGATCGCGGAGCTCCCGACGCCACTTCCCTTCGCCGCCCGTGCGGTAGGCCGTGACCAGTACGGGCAGGGAGACCTGTATGGTCGCGGCCGTGACCAGCACGTGGATGGCGTTGGCGATCGCCCAGTGCAGCACGAAGATGCCGGTAGCGTGAAGATCGAGCCGCGAATGGACGACGTAGCGGTCGAGATAGGCCATGCCGGCGATGCCGAGATCATTCAGGTAGATCAGCCCGCTGCCGCGCAGCCGCGCCAGGATCCAAGCCGTGTCGACGCGATGGCGGGAAATCGCTGCGAGCGGCCAGTCGCGGGCGACGGACAGCAGCGTGCCGAAATTCGCGACGAGCGCGAGCGTCCAGCAGAGCAGCACGAAATCGAGGCTGCGCAGCCCCGGGAAGGCGATGCTAAGCCCGGCCGCAGGCAGAACCCAGAGGCCCGAGCGGATGAAGAGCAGCCAGTTGGCGGCGAGCGGCCTCCCCAGGCTGATCAGGGCGAGATGAAGGTCGAAGGCGATCGTCTCGAGGAACAGGATCGCGGCGATCCAGGGCAGCGAATCCGGCACGGCGATCCCGCCTGCCACCATCAGCGCCGCGACGATGGCGCCGGCGGCCGTCAGGCTCGCGATGGTGAG
The DNA here is from genome assembly GCF_026343855.1 of Kaistia nematophila. NCBI lineage: Bacteria > Pseudomonadati > Pseudomonadota > Alphaproteobacteria > Hyphomicrobiales > Kaistiaceae > Kaistia > Kaistia nematophila. Next base: position 598,182 of record NZ_JAPKNK010000001.1, read on the forward strand.
GAGAAGGCGGTCGCGGACCAGCCGCCCGGCCTGGAGGGGCGGGCGGCCGACGATCTCGCGGCCGAGGAAATAGGTCACGCCCCAGCCGAGCACGACCGGCGCCAACGCTGCCGCGCCCTGGATCAGCCCGAACTGGCCGACCGCGCCGATGCCGAGATAGCGCGCGAGATAGATGACCAGTCCGAACCGCATCGCCAGCCCTGCCGCCCGCAGGGTCAGATTGGCGGCGGGAAGCAACAGGGGGTGACGACCGAGGGCGACGCTAGCCGACGGCATGGGAGTCAGCCGGTGATGGAGAGGACGCGGCTTCGGACCGCGCGGGAGACCGGGCTGGCTCCCAGCCGACCTGTCGTTCCAGCCGCTCGGCGATCCACGACCAGTCGAGGTCCGCCGCGAAGCGGAGGCCGGCTTCGGAATAGGCCGCCCACTGGCCAAGGATGGCCCGTGCGGCGTCTGCCAGGGCGGCCGGCGCCGGCTCGGCGACGAGGCCGCATCCGGCGGCGCGCACGATGTCGCTGGCGCCGTTGCCGGGATAGCCGGCGGTCAGCACCGGCAGGCCGCTGGCCATCGCCTCGGCGACGACGCGCGGAAAGCCCTCGCGCTGGCTGACGATGGCGAAAAGCTCATGTTCTGCCAGGAGCTTCGCCTTGTCCTCGTCGCTGACGGGCCCGGCAAGGGCTATGTCGCCCCCCACCGGCGACGCCGCGATCACGGCTTTCAAGGACGCCAGCCCCGGCCCGTCGCCGGCGATGGTGAGGCGCCCGGCATAGCCCCCCTGCCTGAGTTGCTCGAAGGCGGAGACCAGAAGCGGCAGGTTCTTGTGCTCGACGATGCGGCCGAGCGAGAGGATCCCGCTGCGCATCCGGGCAGGCGCGGAGTGGTATTCCCCGAGCCGCAAGCCGCTCGTCAGGACGAGGAACGGCCGCTCCGATGTCGTTCCGATAGCCGTGGCGACGACGTCGCTGATCGCGGCGTTGTGGCCGGAGAGGCGGGGCAGGTATCGTTGCACCATCCGGTAGAAGCGCCCGTTGCGAACCTCGCACCAGTGCAGGACGGTCCTTCGTCGAAGCCGGCGCGGCAGTGTCACGGCATGCAGCAGCGGCCATTGGTTGAGCACGACGAGATCATAGTCGTCGTCCCGCAGCCGGCGTCGAGTCCAGAACGCGTAGCGGAAGATCGTCGGCCAGGCGCGCTTCATCCAGGCTCGCGGCGGCGAACGGTAGGCAGGGTCCGAAGGAAACCGGTGCACAGCAATGCCGTCGAGCGTCTCCTCGGCCGGCAATCCGGCCGCGTGGCCGATGCAGAACACCTCGACCCGATGGCCGCGGTCGGCGAGCGCGCGGCCGAGCCCTTCGAAGAAGAGCTCCTGCCCGCCGATGGAGGGCGGATAGAGTTCGGTCAGGAGCGCGATCCGCATCAGGTGGCTCCGCTCGCGGCTGCTGCCGGTCCGAACAGGCGCGGGCTGATGTCGGGATGGCGCCACAGATCCTGCACTGCGTCCTGCAGCGTGCGCCTGGGCCGCCAGCCGAAACGTTGTTGGATCCGGCCGATATCGGCGGCGAGGAAGGGCCGGTCGACGGCGCGGGCGCGGACCGGATCCGACACGATGTCGAAATCGAAACCGGCCGCCTGCCGCAGATGGTCGAGAATCTCGGCGACGGAATGCTGGCGCGAGGTGCCGAGATTGACCGGCACTGTCTCGCCCGGCGCGACATGGCCCGCCAGCGCCAGCGCCGCGAAGCCAGCGGCGGCATCCTCGACATGGATGTAGTCGCGCTTCGGCCAGATGTTGCCGAGCCGGACCTCGCGCCGTCCCGCCTTCAGCTGCAGCGTGATTTCCGGCAGCAGGTGCGGATTGGTTTCGCCCGAGCCGACGACGTTGAACAGGCGGGTGGCGATGCCGGCGAGTTCCCGGCTGCGGGCGAAATGCTGCAGATATTGCTCGGCCTGCAGCTTGGTCAGTCCGTAGACGTCGCTCGGCTCAAGGCTGGAAGCATCCTCGCGATGCGGCGCCTCGTCGGGCCTATAGACCGCGCCGCTGCTCGCCAGCACGAAGCGGCAGCCTTTCGGCGCGGCGGCGAGGAGATTGACCGTGCCGGCGACATTGACCGTGACCGCCGTCAGCGGATCGCGCTCGCATTGCGGGATGAAATGGATCGCGGCGAGATGGAGGATCACCTCGGGCCGGAACGTCTCCATGACCCGCTGGACCTGGTCCTGGTCGCGGACATCGCCCTCGACCAATTCGATCCGTTCGAGCTCGGAGGCCGTGAACCGGTCGCGGCCGAAGCGGAGCGCGTCATAGACGAGGACATTGTGGCCGGCGGAGAGCAGGCGGACGAGGGGCCGTCCGACGAAGCCGGAACCGCCCGTGATCAGGATGCGACTGCGATGACCTGTCATTGCCATGGTCCCCCCGGCATCGCGCTCCCGGAGCGGACCTGTCCCGATCCGTCCCCGGGAAGCGATGCGAAACTGGCTTGCGGTCGTTCGTCTGGTCTGCGGCTGGTGTCCTCTGCCCCCTTATGGCGGATGCACCAGATGGATCGGCATGCAACAGAAGATGGCCCATGATGTCATGAAACAGACCCGGTTGTCGAATTGTGGTCGGCGTCACCTGCACGGTGTGGATGCATCGCCGGAAACGGGCGTGCCGGCTGAACCGAATATTAATCGGCAGACGCCTAGGCTCGCTTCTCGTCATCGCCGTTCCCCCGGGAGCGGGCGATAGTCCGTATCTTCATGCTGGAGGGCGCGGAGGCCGTTCGACGACCTTCTCGTCCCGCCGTGACTTGTGAATCGAGAGGAAGTCGGCGCGTTCATGGCTGACGGTCCCCGCCCCCTCGGAACCGCCAACGGGGCTTCGCCAAGCGAAGCGGGGCCCTGGCCGCTGGCGCTTGCCGTGCTGGCGGCCTCGTTCCGTCGCGGGGTGTGGTGGATCCTGCTCGCCGGCGTCGTGTTCGGTTGCCTCGGCTTCGTCGCCAAGTCCTTCCTGCCGCAGCGCTATTCCGCCACGGCGCAGTTCCTGCTCGATCCGCGCGGATTGCCGGTGTTTCCGGGCGATGTCGCGACGGCACAGTTCGACGCCAACAGCCAGATCGGCGTCGTCGAGAGCCAGATGCGCGTCCTGACCTCGGAACGCGTGCTCTCGAAGATCCTGCGCGACGAGAGCCTGATGAGCGAGCTGTCGCCGGAGGAAGACGACGCGGAGGAGGGCGTGACGCCGACCGAGCCGATGCCGCTCCGGCCGAGCCTGGACTCGGATGGCGCCAATGCCGCCGCCCTGGCGGCGCTGCAGCGCTCGATCTCGGTGCAGCGCGCGGAGCGTAGCTTCGTCATCGACGTCACGGCCACGGCGCGCACGCCGGCCGCGGCGGCGCGTCTCGCCAACGCCGTGGTCAAGGCCTATGTCGAGGAGGATGCGGCGAACCGTTCCGCCGCCGCCCGTCGTCTGACCGAAGAACTGACGTCGCGCCTCGACGCCTTGCGCAAGCGGCTGAGCGACGCCGAGTTCAAGGCAAACGCCTTTCGGATCGACAACGGCCTGATCAGCACCGGCGACCGGCTGGTGGTGGAGCAGAAGCTCGCCGATGCCGTCAACGCGGTGAGCGCCGCGCAAATCCGCCTCGACCAGGCGACCGCGCGCGCGGCCCAGCTCGATTCCTCCGGCGGCGAGCTTTCCATGCTCGGCGCCAACGACGACACGCGCTCGCTGACCCTGCTGATCGAGCGGCAGAACGCGGCGCAGGAGGATCTCGCCGCGCTCGCCGCTCGGCTTGGCGACCGTCATCCGGCACTGACGGAAGCGCGCGGTCGGGTGGAGGAGATCCGCCGGCGCATCCGTCTTGAGCTCGATCGCATCCGCCTCGCCGCCCGCGCCGATCTCGAGCGCGCCCGGACCACGCAGCAGGCCGTCGCCCGCTCCGTCGACTCACTCTCCGACGCCGTCGCCAAAACGCAGCAGGCGAAGATCGAGATGCGCACGCTGGAGCAGGAGGTCGAGACCAATCGCGCTCTGCTCGAATCCTTCAAGACTCGCGCCCTGCAGGCGAGCGAATTCGGCCAGATCGACCCCGGCGCGGTCCGCGTCGTTTCGGTCGCGCAGCCGCCGCCGACGAAGAAGTCGCTGGCCGGCCGGATCGTCTGGGGCGTTTTCGGCGCCGCCCTCGGCATGATGCTCGTCGCCGCCTGGATCACGCTCCGCGCGATGTGGCGGCTCGGCTCGATTTCGACGGTGCTGCCGCGCATCGATGCCGCCCGGATTTCGTCCGGCCGGCCACGCGGGCCTTCCGACGAGATCGTGCTACCGTCCTGACCCGATGAACCCGCGCCCCCAAAATCCGAGAATGCGAGCCCGCGGATGAGCCAGGGCAGATCCCGGGCCCCGCGCCTGCTGGGCTGGATCGGCTGGGCCGGCGCCGATGCGATCGGCCGGCTCGCCCTGCTGACGGGCAGCACCGTCATTCTCTCACGCATGCTGGAGCCGCGCGATTTCGGCGTCAGCGCGCTGGTGCTGACGATCGTCGCGGTGGCTTCCGTCTGCGTCGGCGCGCCGTTCGAGGAGGCGCTGGCACAGAGGCGCGCCTTGCGCCGCTCGCATCTCGGCGCCGCGCTCGCCGTCGCCTTCCTCGTGGCGCTCGGGCTGTTTCTTCTCTCCATCGCAGGCGGCTTCTGGCTCGGCCGGGCCTATGGCGAGCCGGAGATGCGCGTGCTGCTGCCGGTCGCGATGCTGTCGATCTTCTTCAGCGGCCATTCGGATATCGCGACCGCGCTGGCGCGGCGGCTGCACCGTTTCAACGATGTCGCCATCGCAACGCTCGGCGGTCACGCGATCGGCATCGCGCTGTCGCTGGCGATCGCCTTCGCCGGCGGCGGCATCTGGGCGCTGATCGCGCAGCGCCTGCTCGTCGTCGTCGCCCGCGCCATCCTGCTGCAATGGCGGCTTGGCTTCCTCATCCTGCCGCGCTGGTCGACGGCGCATCTCGGCCATATCGGCCGCTTCGCGCGGATCTCCTTCTTCGACCGGCTGGCCGACAACCTGACCTATCTCGCCTTCAACAATGTCGTCGGCGCGCTCTACGGCGTCACCGTGCTCGGCTATGTCAACATGGCGATGCGGCTGATCGAGCCGATCCGCGGCGCCATCGTCGCGACGTCGCACAACCTGGCCTTTTCCTATTTCGCCGGCGCCAGTTCCGATCCGCGCCGGCTGCGCGACCGGGTCGAGCCGGTCGTCGCCAATGCCGCCTTCGTCATCGCGCCGCTTTTCGTCGGCATGGCGGCGGTGACGCCGATCCTGCTGCCCATCGTCGCCGGGCCGGGCTGGGACGGGGCGATCGACATCGCGATCTTTCTCGCGGTCGGGGCCGCCATCCTGCTGCCGGCGCGGCTCGTCTATACGGCGCTTTCGGCCAGCGCGCGGCCGGAATTCAGCCTGATCGGTTCGCTGTCCGGCTTCGGCGCGACCCTGCTGCTCCTCGTCGTGGCCAGCCCGCTCGGGCCGGTCAGCGTCGGCCTGTCACGGCTCGTCGGCGATACGTTCCAGTCGGCGCTGGCGATCGGCCTGCCGGCGCGCAACCTCGCCTGGCCGCGGCGGGAGCGCTTCCGGGCGCTGTTGCCGGCCTGGGGGCTTTCCGGCGCGATGGGGGCGATCGTCGTCGGCGTGGGCTTCGCGCTGGATGGCGTCAATCGGCCGCTCGCGCTGGTTATTTCGGTCACGACCGGCGTTGTCTGCTATGCGGTGCTCCTGGCCGTCTTCGCCCGTCCGGCATTCCGGAACCTGCTGGCGATCGTCCGGCCATCCGCCCGCATCGCCCCCAGCGTGGAGTCCTGATCCGATGACCGTCTTCCCCGATACGCGCCGTTCCGCCCTCGTGACCGGCGCGACGGGCTTCATCGGGTCGGTCGTCACCGCCCATATGGCGGCGGGCGGCTATACCGTCCGCGCCGGCACCCGGCGGTCGCCCTCCAGCGCGGTCTCGCCGGAAGGCATCGTGCCGACGCCCTGCGATCTCGACGATCTCGCGCAGACGCGCGGCGCCGTGGCGGATGTCGAACTCGTGGTGCACGCCGCCTATGGCGACGAGGCGGCGATGGTGGCGCAATGCCGGACGCTGCTTCAGGCGATGACTGAGGCGAACGTGCCGGCGCTCATCTATTTCAGCTCGATCGCTGTCTATGGCGACCGCACCGGCGTGATCGATGAATCCATGTCGGCGACCGGTTCGCTCGGCGCCTATGCCCGCGCGAAGATCGAATGCGAGGCGCTGGTCGCCGCCTGGGCGCGTGATCCCGGCCATCCGCGGCGGCGCGTGCTGATCCTGCGGCCCGGCATCGTCTACGGCACCGGCAGCCGCTTCTGGACCGACAAGCTGGCGGAGCGGATTTCCGCCGGCGCATGGGGCAATTTCGGCCGCGCCGGCGATGGTCCGGCGCCGCTGGTGCATGTCGACGATATCGGCGCGCTGGTGGCCGAGGCCGGGCACGCGCTGCTGGCCGGCGCCGCCATCGGCTGGCCGTCCATCTTGGTGCTGAACATCGTCGGCCCGGAAACCCCGTCCTGGAACGACTATTTCGAAGCCTTGGCGCAGCGGATCGGCGCGCCCAAGTTGCCGTTGCTCGGCGGCATGCGGCTGGGGCTGCGGCAGTTCATGGCGGTGGCGGCGAAGATCGGCCGCCGCGTCGGGCTGGCGGGATCGAAGCGGGCGGCCTTGGCGCCGACCCGCGCCGAGATGGCGATTTTCGGTCGCGACGCCGTCTACAGCACGCGGGCTGCGACGGATCTCGGCCTTGCGTCCCGCATCGGTCTCGACGAGGGCCTGGCGCGGACGGTGTTTCCTCAGGCGAAGCTGTAGCGACGCGCCGATCGGGCCGGCAGGAGCACCTGCAAGCCGCCGTCGACGTGGATCGGGATTTCGGTCAAGGCCGTTGTGCCAGGGTTGGCCGCATCGAAGCCGAGGACAGACAGGCAATCCGGATCTTCCCGCGCTTCGAAGCGCAGATCCACCGTGGCCATGGCCTCCGACTTGTTGATGACGATCAGCTGCAGCCCCGGCTGGCCGGTCTCGAAGGTCGAGGCGTAGGCGACGACATCCGGCGTGCCTTCGACGGTCAGGCCGTGCGATCGGTCGCCAAAGCGCCGGCCGGTCGCATCCGTCGTCCGGAACAGCCGATAGGCGTCGCCGAGCGTCCCGTCGAGGCTGCCCCAATGCGTGGCGAACGAGACGCCCTGCTGGCCGAAGCGGCCGAGCACGTCGGCGAGCGCCAACCCGGAGGCGATCTGCCCGGCGCCGCCATAGTTGAACTCGGTCACGGCAAGGTCGGTGCCGGGAAAGACGTGATCGGCGATGCGCCGGAGGCTCGGCAGCAGCGGCAGGCCGACTTCGCGATCGCCGCCGCCATCGGCCAGCGCCCGCACCACCCAGCTATCCTCGCGGAAGCCCGCCTCCGTCAGCGAGCGCGGCGCCTGCAGCAGCGCCGCGGCGAGCGCCGGGTCCTCGCTGCGGAACAGGTCGCCGCGGTTGCTGTAGGGGTACCAGTGGACGTCGAGCGCATCGAGAAGGCGGATACCGTCCTGTTCGGACGCCGTGCGGAAGGCATCGAGATAGGCGGCGAGGAAGCTGCCATACTGGCGGTAGTCGTTCCAGTCGGGCGCGTCCTGGAACGAGACCATCTCGGACGCGCCCCAGCTGACGGGGCCGAACACGCGGGCCGCCGGGTCGGCCCGCTTGATCGCGCGCGCCGCCGCCAGCGAGCGCTCGAGAAAGGCGCGGATGGTCGGCTTGGCGGTGACGACGCGCGGATGCGTCTCCGCCCAGAGGCCGGGCTCATTATCGAGCGCATAGGCATGGATGCCGCGCTCGCCGTCGGCGCCGCCATAGCGCGCCACCAAGCGGGCGAGGAGCTGCGGGATGTCGGCGACGGCGGGCACGACGGGATCTCCTGCCTTGGCGCCGGGGTCCCAGCGCGTCGGCACGAAACGCGGCGATGGGGCGCTCGCCTCCGGCGGCACGGGACCGTCGAAATCGGCGGCGACATAGCCGGCGAGCGGCACGGTGACGAGGCTCTTCGCGCCCATGGCGAGCGAGGTCTCGTGCATCGTCTCGATCAGCCGGGCCGGCTTGCCCCATTGCGGCCGGTCGATGCCAAGCGCGTCGAGCAGGAACGGGCCGTTGGCCTGATGGTAGTCCTTGCCGGAATTCGCCGCGTTGTTGACCCAGTTATAGGTCGTCATGAGATTGCCGCCGAGCCGGCGCGCGGTGACGCCGGCGGCCCGGTCGAGCTCGGCGGAGGGCGCACCGCCATCCATGGTGCCGATTTCGTTGGAGCCGTAGATCAACGGGCTGATCGGCGTGCCCGTCCCGCCATCGGCGATCCGCACCATCCAGCGACCGCCGGACTGGGCTCGTGCCGGCAAAGCACCGATGAACCCCGCCGCGAGGCTGCCGGCGAGCACGGAGCGCCGCGTCGGCCCCGCCCGACGGCGAGCGCTCACGAGACCAGGCCCGATCCGTAGAGGGCAGGGCGGAAGCGCTGCATCCACAGCACCTTGCCGAGACCGCCGCGCACCTTGACCCGCGCCTTTTCGGACCGAACCTTGTCGAACGGCGCTGTGACGACCGCGGCGATGCCGTGCAGGACGATCTGCGCCATGCCGACGCACATCCAGAAGGCGATGCGGCTCCATTCGGCCGGCTGCGCCTTGTGATGCGTCAACACGCGGATCTGGCCGCTCAGGAACTTGCGCTTGCGGACATAGGCCCAGTTCAGCCGGCGTTCCGGCACCCACTCCGTGACATCAGCCTTCTCCGACCAGGCAAAGCGCTTGCCCTCGTCGACGAGGCGCTTCAGCAGCAGCGTGTCCTCGCCGCCGGTCTCGTTCAGGCTGGTGTCGAACGGGCCGCCATCGCCCTGCAGGCAGCTCTCGCGATCGAACATCGAATTGTTGGTGCCGAGATAGGGAGCGAGATCGGTGACGTCCTCGCCATCCGTTCGATCGAACTGGCGCGAGAAATAGGGCGCGAGCGGGCCGATCTTGCGGCCACCCTCGGCCTTCGCCGTGACCGGACCGAACACGGCGCTGGCGCCGCTGCGACGCGCCGTCTCGACGTGCCGGCTCAGCCAGGTCTCGGATGCCTGTTCGTCATCGTCGAGGAAGGCGACCCAGCGCCCCTGCGCGGCGGTGACCCCGGCATTGCGTGCATTGGCGACGCCGGGCACGGGCATGGAAATATAGCGCACCGGCCAGTTGGCGCCGGGCGCGATCGTTTCGACCAGGGCGCCGGCATTGCCGTCGGCGGAATTGTCGACCACCAGAATCTCGATGTCGAGATCGGCGAGGTCCGTCTGCGCGAGCGCGCTGGCGACGGCGCGCTGCAGCGCCTTCGGCCGGTTCAAGGTGGGAATGACGATGGAAACGCTGCCCACCCGGAAACTTTCTCGCGCTGGATGAAAAAGACGTCCGGCAGGCGGAAACGCATGCCGTAGGACGATCTTTACTGTTGGTCACTGATCCTACGAAACTATGATAGCAAGGCAAGCGGATGGTCACGGCATTCCAACTTGCCGCACCGTCCGTCGGGACGGCGCGGCAGGGATAGGATGCGTGCCCGCGACCGAACTTCGCAGCCGGGAAATATGCGCATGAGCGATGCTCCGATGCCGGTCGGCCGGCCCGCATCGACGGATGTGGGCGGGGTTGCCGTCTCAATCGCCGGCTGGCTGCATGGCGTGCTGCTGGCGGGCTTCATGCTCTACACCTTCGTCGGCACGCGCCCCTTCGCGGACGCCTCCGTGGCCGAGCGAGTCGAGGGCAGCCCGTTTGATCGCCTCGCCGTCTTCGGCCTCTTCCTGCTCGCGCTCGTCACCCTCGTCGTGCATCACCGGGCGACGTTATCGCTGTTCATCCGCAACCTGCCGCTGGTCGCGTTCACCGGCTTCTGCTTCGCCAGCATGCTGTGGTCGGACTATCCGGGGCTGACTTTGCGGCGGGCGCTGCTGCTCGTTTTCCTGACCACGATCGCGGCCGGGATTGCGGCGAGCCTCCAGGATCTTCGCCGTTTTCACAGCTGGTGGTTCGTCGGCCTGACCGGCGTCATGCTGGTCAACCTGATCGGCACGGCGCTCTGGCCCGGCGTCGCGATCACCGATATCGGCGTGCGCGGCCTCTACACGCAGAAGAACGTCGCCGGCCTGGTGGCGATGATCACCGTCATCTGCGGCGTGACCTGGATGCTGGGCGTGACCCGTTCCCGCTCCGTCGGTCTCGGCCTCCTGATGCTGCTGCCGGCGCTGCTTTTCCTCGTCATCACGAAGTCCAAGACGTCGATCGGCCTCACCGGCGTCGCGGTGATGGCGATCGCCGTGTTCGCCTGCGCCGAGTGGCTCGGCGCGCGCTTCGTGCTGCTGATGATTGCGCTGGGGTTCCTTGCAGTCAACGCGCTGCTCGGCCTGTTCGCCGTCTATGACTTCGATGTCGACGCGCTGCTGACCGCGACATTGGGCGACGCCTCCTTCACCGGCCGCGACGAACTCTGGGCCTTCGCGCTGCGCTCGGCGCAGGAGCGCTTCTGGCTCGGCCATGGCTATGGCGCGTTCTGGGATGTCGGCCTCGCCGCAGATCCGCTGCAGCGGCTGGAGCCCGGCACCTGGCTCGGTGACGTCGAGATCGGCACGATCAACCAGGCGCATAATGGCTATCTGGAGCTTTGGCTGCATGTCGGCCTGCCGGCGACGATCGCCGCCGCGCTGATCGTGGCGGCGGGTGTGGTGTCGGGCATGGCGCAGGCGATCGCCGGCCCGTTGTCACGATCCTCCCGCGCCGCCATCGGCTTCCTGACGATGCTGCTGCTGCTCTATTTGCTGCACAACCTGACCGAGGCGACGCTGTTCATGCGCGGTTCGGTGTTCTCGAACATCGCCGTGCTCTGCCTGTTCGTACTGTCGCGCGGCCGCGATTTCGCAGTCCGCAGTGGCCGCGCCTAGCGGGTTGGACTAGAGCGTTTTCAAGCGAAGTGGATACCGGTTCGCGTGAAGAAAACGCGACCCCACAAAGAGTCGGGCGCAAACGGGCAGGGGCGACGGGTTTGGACAGGACGAGGACGAGCGAGGCGGAGGCGATCGATCTCTCGATCATCATCTGCACCTATCGGCGCGAGGAGCTTCTCGGCAAGGCCCTGGCGAGCATTCGCGCGCAGTCCGTGCCGGCCGGGACCACGCTCACCGTCGTGGTCGCCGACAACAGCGATGACGGATCGGCGGCGTCGGTGGTAGCGGCGGCCGATGCGGCGAGCCCGTTCGAGGTCCGCTATGTCGAGGCCCATCCCGCCAACATCTCGGTCGCGCGCAATGCCGGCATCCGCGCCACCACCTCGCCGGTCATCGCCTTCATCGATGACGACGAGGAACTGGCGCCGGGCTGGCTGGAAGGGGTCGTCGCCGGGCTGCGGCAGCATCCGCACGACGTGTTCTTCGGCGGCGTCGATCCACTGTTCGAGACGCCCGAGCGCGTCACCCCGGCGATCCACACGCTGTTCTCGCGCCAGATCGAGGCGCCGTCCGGCCAGGATGTCGTGGCGCTTGGCAGGCGCAGCGAGCGCGTCATCACGGTCGCGACCTGCAACTCGATCTTCCGCCGCGCCACGACGCTATCCGATGCCGAGCCATTCAATCCGCGCTTCGGTCATGCCGGCGGCGAGGATCTCGATCTCTTCTGCCGGCTGCAGGCGCGCGGGCGCCGCTTCGGCTGGCTGCCGGCGGCGCGGGTGTCGGAATTCGTGCCGGCCTCGCGCTGCGATCCCGGCTATCTCCGCCGCCGCTTCTTCGCTGGCGGGCAGGTCTATGCCGAAGCGGTCGCCGGCAACAGCACGTCGCCGGTTCTGACCCGCTGGTGGCTGCGGGCGAAGGCGCTGGTGCAACTCGGTCTGCTGGCCTTGCGCTATCCGTTCCTTCGCCGGAAGGGACCGGCGGCAGAAGCGGATTTCCGCTATCGCTGGGCCGGCGTGCTCGGCAAGCTGTCGCTCGGCAGCCTCTATCCCGTCTACCGCGAGACCGATGCAGGCAAGCGGTCGACGGCTTCCTGATCCTGCTCGGCGGCCAGCGCGGCGACCTGGTCGAAGATCGCCTGTCGCTTGGTCATCGACGTGTCGATGGTCGACTGGATCAGGCAGGTGACGTGCTCGGGCCGCAGCGAGCGGATGAAGGATGCCTCGTCCTCGGCGCCGGCAAATTCGTCGCCCCAGCGCGAGTGGCAGAGCGTGAAGGATTCCGGCATCAGCCCGGCCGCGTCGAGCCCGACCACCTTGTCGGCATAGACGCCATAGAGGACATATTCGGCGAAATGCGGCGTGCGGGCGAGGACGATGCGCCAGTCGCGCCCGGCGATCTGTTCGATCCGCTCGATCATGCCGCGAATGACGGAGCGCCGCCAGACGACGAAGGGGTTGATGTATTCGGCGCCGTAATAGCGGCTGCCGGGCAGGCCGAGCAGCTTTCCCGCCGTCTCCTGCCAGACGCGATGCGTTTCGAGATCGACCATGTCCGGATTGCGATAGATCCGCACCCTGCCGTTGCGGGCGAGGTGCTCGAGCTTCAGCGGCCGGATGAAGACGTTGTCGCTGTCGATATGGGCGACGATCTCTGCCGAGGCGTTGGCGGTCGCGGCGATCTTCATGATCTGCTGCGCGATCCAGCCGCGCACCAGCGGGCTGTAGGGCGTCACATACATGTTGCGGCGGGGGAGGCGCAGCCGCCGCCGCCATTCCGGTCCGGGAAGCGGCAGCTTGCGGAACCAGCGCGGCAGCAGGTCTTCCTGCGCCGCGACGGTGCGGCGATCCGAGGCCAGGTCGACGAAAAGGGGCAGGTCGGCGCGCGGCACGTAGAGGCTGTGCGGGATCGAGGCCGGCACGAAGCGGTCGATGCTCTCGCACAGCATCCGGCAGACGTCGAGATCGCCGCGGAACGAGCAGGTGATCAGGTTGGCCTCGGCGGCGGGGCCGGTCATCGCGCCCACTCCATCGGCTCGATCGACGCGAAGCGCGATTGCACGCGGGCAGGGCGGTCGAAGCGCTCGGGATATTGCAGCATCTCGGTCACCTCGGTGATGTGCACGGCGAAGTCCTCGTCGAGCCGTGACGGACGGCCGTCGCGGATCGCCGCCGCCAGCTCCGCCGGCCCGCGCAGGAAATCCATGGTCGGCTTGCCGCGCCCGCCCTTGAACGGCACCTTGCGCGCCATCGGCAGGCGCTTGCCGAGGCCGCCGCCGAGACGCCGCTCGATCAGCCGCGCGATCCGGCCTTCGCCGGGCCGGCGCAGGATCACCGGCGAGGCATAGTCCCACGGCTCCCTGATCTCCAGCGTGCCCGTCTCGCCGATGATCCGCATGCGGTGGTCATAGGGCGCGACGATCGAATTGGTAAGCCGCGCGACAACGCCGTTCTCATATTCGATGCAGCCGACGGAGAAATCCGGCGCCGGATGAGCGAGCGGCGGCGTGGTCTGCTTGTCGGGCACCAGCAGCGCCGCGAAGGAGGTCACGCGCGTCGCCGCGCCGAACATGGCGCCGAAGATCGTCAGCGCGTAGCCGGCGTGCTCATAGGTGCAGCCGGTCTCGAATTCGCCGCGGCCCGGCCAGGGCTTGCCGCTGCGGCTCAGCCAGTCGCCATAATGGGTGCGGTGGATCATGCCGTCGTCGAGCTCGGCATAGGCGAGCAGCGCCTTGCCGATCGCCCCGGCGCGGACCGCCGCCCAGGCCGTCTGCAGGCTTTCGCCGAGCAGGTTGCAGGGCGCGGAGGCGAGCCGGACGCCGGCCGCCCGCGCGCGGTCGCGCAGCGCCGATGCCTCGGTCGCGGTCATCGCCAGCGGCTTTTCCGAATAGACGTGCTTGCCGGCGGCAATCGCCGCCTCGGTGACGGCGGCGTGGCTCTCCGGGTCGGTCAGGTTCAGCACGATCGAGCAGGCAGGGTCGGCCAGCACCGCGTCGAGCGAGGCATAGGCATGGTCGCCCCAAGTCGCCTTGTAGGCGGCAAGGCGCTGTGCATCGCGGTCATAGGCGCCGGTCAGGCGCAGCGTGCGGTCATGCAGCGACAGGCATTGCCGGTAGGAATCGGCGACATAGCCGCAGCCGATGATCGCGATTCCCGTCGTCTGCCCCACCGTCATGCGTCTTTCCCCGTCCCCCGGGCCTGCCCCGATCGTCGGCGCGGCGCTGTCCAGACCGTGTTTCTAGACGGCGCCGCTTTCCGGCTGGTTACCCCGAGACGGTTCAGCTCAGCAGGCTGGCGAGATAGCGCGCGACGAGGCGTTCGACGCCGGCCGGGTCGTCGGCGTCGAAGCGGCCGGCGCGCGGGCTGTCGAGATCGAGCACGCCCAGCACCCTGCCGTCGCGGATCAGCGGCACCACCAGTTCCGATTGCGAGGCCGCGTCGCAGGCGATGTGGCCGGGAAACGCATGCACGTCCGGCACCAGGACTGTCTCGCGCTTCGCCACGGCCGTGCCGCAGACGCCCTTGCCGATCGGGATGCGGACGCAGGCGGGCTTGCCCTGGAACGGACCGACGACGAGGACGTCCGTCCCTTCGGGAAGGAAATAGAACCCGGCCCAGTTCAGCTCCGGCATCGCCAGGTAGAGCAGCGCCGACATGTTGGCGGCGTTGGCGATCGGGTCATGCTCGCCTTCGAACAGCGAAGCCAGCTGCTGGTCGAGGTCGCGGTAGAAGCCGGGCTTGTCGGCAGGGTCGACGGTGGGTGTCAGGTCGAACATCGGTGTCTCGTGCAGTTTTGCCGGGTCGCATTGCCAAAGGCGGTCGCCGGCTTCCGACACTGGCTATAGGACGGGGCGACGGCTTTGGCTCGAAAAATCGCAAGGGAACCCGCGAGATGCGACCGTGGCCGCCGCGCCGCCGCCGTCCGCGAATGTTGACGGGCGTCGCCCGAAGCCCGTAAGTGGCGGTGGAGGATCTGGTTGTGCCCAGGCAGACATGCGTCGATTCGCGTGTGTTCCCCACGGCCGGTCGATGGTCCTCCGACGCGGTTCGATCCTACCGAGAGATGCGCCCATTGCCGTGCCCCTGCTCCGACACTCTCCCTTGCGCAGTCAGGCCGTCACCGTGATCCGGTAAAGTCCGGTCGTCCGTTCCCGTTTCGCCCTGAACTCACAGGAGGAGTCTTCTGTCATGAAGAAGCGTCTCTCTCGATATGCGGCTCTCGCCATGTCGGCCGCCATGCTGATGCCGACCCTGACCGGTTTCGCCGACGCCTGCACGCGCACTCTGTTCGTCGGTGACGGCAACATGGTCGCGACGGGCCGCAACATGGATTGGAGAGAGGACATGTTCTCCAATCTGTGGGCGTTCCCGGCCGGCATCGAGCGCAATGGCGAATCGGGTCCGCAGTCGCTGAAGTGGACGGCCAAGTACGGCAGCGTCATCACCTCCGGCTACGAGGCCGGCTCCACGGACGGCATGAACGAGAAGGGTCTCGTCGCCAACATCCTCTATCTGGCGGAATCGCAGTATCCGAAGCCGGTCGAGGGGCGTCCGTTCCTCTCCATCTCGCTGTGGGCCCAGTACGTGCTCGACAATTTCGCGACCGTGGACGAGGCGGTCGAGCATCTGCGCACCGAGCCGTTCAACCTGCTGGCGCCGGAGCTGCCAAACGGCTCGCCGGCTGCCCTCCATCTCGCCATCTCGGACTCGACAGGCGATTCCGCCATCTTCGAATACCTCGATGGCAAGTTGCGGATCCATCACGGCAAGCAATACAAGGTGATGACCAATTCGCCGGCTTACGACAAGCAGCTGGCGCTGAACGAATACTGGGAAGAAATCGGCGGCCTGACCTTCCTGCCGGGCACCAACCGAGCCGCGGACCGCTTCGCCCGCGCCTCTTTCCTGCTCGGCGCGATCCCGAAGCAGGCGGATCCCAACTACATCAAGAGCGTTCCCGGACAGTCGTTCGATTTCCAGGCCGTCGCCAGCGTCATGGGCGTGCAGCGCGCCGTCAGCGTGCCGCTCGGCATCACCACGCCGGACCAGCCGAACATCTCCTCGACCATCTGGCGTTCGATCTCGGACCAGAAAAACCTGATCTATTACTTCGACTCCGCCACGCGTCCGAACACCTTCTGGGTGTCGCTGGGCCAGCTCGACCTGAAGCCGGGCGCGCCCATCAAGAAGCTGACGATCCAGAACGGTGAAGTCTTCTCGGGTGAAGTCGCGGCCGAGTTCAAGCCGGCCAAGCCCTTCCACTTCCTGCCGGGCAATCCGGAGTAACCGATACCGCTATCCGCGTCGCGCCCGGCCCTGCTGCCGGCGCGACGTGATCAACCTGGCTTCCTCGCCGGTGGCGAGGGAGCGCCTTGGCCAATCCAAGTCTGCGATGTTCGCCCCCCATCGGGTCGCAATCCCTGTCTGAGCTACTGTGCCAGTGAGCGGACGTATCTGACGATCACCTGCTCGATCGCCTCGGGGCGCAGCACGGTGTCGATGGCGAGCTGGGCGGCGCCGAGGATGCCGGCGCTGCCGTCCGACTTGGCGCGGACGATGCGCAACTCACGCGTGGCAAGCGGCAGCGAGCGCTCGGAGACGAGCTGGCGCACACCGGCGAGAAGGTATTCGTCGGCTCCGGCAAGCGTGCCGCCGATGACGATGACGCTCGGATTGAGCACGCTGACGACGTCGGCGGTGACCTCGCCGAGAACGCGTCCTGCCTCGCGCACCGAATGGATCGCTTCCGGCAGGCTCTTCTGCACGAGAGCGACGATGTCGCGCGCATTGTGGGCGTCATAGCCCTTTTCGCGCAGGTCGCGCGCCAACGCCCAGCCGGCGGCGCGCGCCTCGACGCAGCCGAGCTTGCCGCAGCGGCAGAGCGGCGGGTTGTCCGAGTTCAGCTGGATGTGGCCGATGTCGCCGGCGGCGCCCTGGGCGCCGCGGTAGAGCCGGCCGTCGGCGATGATGCCGCTGCCGATGCCGGTGCCGGCCTTGATGTAGAGGAGCTGCTCGACTTCCGGCCAGAACCGGCGCGATTCCGACAGCGTCATCAGGTTCACGTCGTTTTCGACGACGACCGGCGCGCCGAGGCGCGAGCCGAGCCAGGAGCGGATGTCGAAATCGTCCCAGCCGGTCATGATCGACGGGCCGAAGACGCGGCCGGCTCCGAAATCGACCGGCGCCGGCAGGCAGAGCCCGACGCCGAGCACGTCCTCGGCGGGGCGGCCGATCTGTTGCAGGAGGGCCTGGAACTGGTCGACGATCGTCTGCAGGACCGGCGGCGGACCGCCGCGCAGGTCGATGGCGCAGGTCGATTCGGCCAGGATCGACGGCTCGAGCGTGGTGACCGTCGTCCGCAGGATGCTCTCGCCGACATCGGCGGCGAGGACGACGCCGAAGCCGGTGTTGAGCTCCAGCATGCGGGTAGGCCGCCCGCCGCTCGGCAGCGTCCGGGCGGCCTCGTCGACGAGGCCGGCCGCGATCAGCGCATTGAGCCGCTGGGTGACCGTCGTGCGGGAGAGCCCGGTCCGCTCGATCAGCTCGGCGCGGGACTGGGCTCGGCCAGACGCGATCAGGGATAGAAGGGGCGCGGCGCTGGCCGCGAGCCCGATATCGATCCTGTCCGATTGGTCCTTCACGGGGCGGGTGCTTCTCTTGGAAGGCCGCGGAAGGACCGCGGGCATTGCGTCCTCCTCGGCTACCAGAGTGTGTAGCCGCCGTCGACGACGAAAACCGATCCGGTGACGAAGGTCGAGGCGTCGCTCGCAAGCAGCAGCGCCATCGGCGCGATCTCGTCCGGCGTGGCGTAGCGCTGCATCGGCACCTCGTCGCGCCAGTAATGCGCGTAGTCCTCGTATTCGGTGCTGGCGATCTCGGTCTTCACGTAGCCGGGCGCGATCGCATTGACGCGCACGCCGGCCTTGGCCCATTCGGCCGCGAGCGATTTCGTCAGGTGATGCACAGCCGCCTTGGAGATGCCGTAGGGCGAATGCCATTGCGGACGGTTGATGATGAAGCCGGAGATCGAGCCGATATTGATGATCGAGCCGGAGCCGCGCTTGACCATCTGGTTGCCGACCACCTGGCTCGCCTTCCAGACGGCGTCGAGATTGATCGAGAACAGGCGCTGCCATTCCTCGTCAGAGAGCGTCAGCGCGTCGGCATGGAAGCCGATGCCGGCATTGTTGACGAGCGCGTCGATCGGGCCGAGCTCGCGCGTCACCGTCTCGACCATCGCCTCGAGGTCGTCTCGGCTGGCGACGTCGGTCTTCACGGCGATCGCGGGCACGCCGAGCTTGCGGAGCTCGGCGAGCGTCTCCTCGCTCTTCGCCTCGTCGCGGGCTGCGATGGCGATCGCCGAGCCGGCCTCGGCCAGGCCGATGGCGATCGCCTTGCCGATGCCGCGATTACCGCCGGTGACGACGGAGACTTTGCCCCGCATCGAGAACTTGTCGAGGATCGACATGGGTGTGACTCTCTCTTGGTTGGTTCAGTGGCTGGCCGGGCTCGTGGCGCCGGTCGCGATCAGGCTCGATTGCACCTTGTCCGGGGGCAGGGCGCCCGTCATCACCGCCACGACGTCGCTCATCGACGTCGTCTTCGGGCTGACGACCACGGCGCGCCGGCCGAGCCGGTGGATATGGATGCGGTCGGCGATCTGGAAGACGTCCGGCATCGAGTGGCTGATCAGGACGACCGAGAGGCCCTGGTCGCGCACCCGCGTGATCAGGTTCAGCACCTGGTTGGTCTCGCGCACGCCGAGCGCCGCGGTCGGTTCGTCGAGGATGACGACCCGCTTGCCCCAGGCCGCGGCGCGGGCAACCGCGACCGCCTGACGCTGGCCGCCGGAGAGCGTCTCGACCTTCTGGTTGATCGACTGGATGCGGATGCCGAGGTTCTTCATGTGGTCGGCAGCCTGCTGGCGCATGCCCGACTTGTCGAGCTGGCGCAGGATCCGCCCGCGCAGACCGGGCTTGCGCAGTTCGCGACCGAGGAACAGGTTCTGCGCGATGTTGAGCTGCGTCGCCACCGCGAGCTCCTGGTAGACGGTCTCGATGCCGGCGAGGCGGGCGCTCAGCGGGTTCTTGAAGTGCACCGGCTTGCCGTCGACGAAGACCGAGCCGGAATCGGGGATGGTCGCCCCGGTTAGCACCTTGATCAGGCTGGACTTGCCGGCGCCGTTGTCGCCGACGACGGCGAGGATCTCGCCCTTCGCCAGTTCGAAATCGGCGCCGTCGAGCGCCACGACATGGCCGTAGCGCTTGGTCAGGCCGACCGCCTGCATGACGAGTCCGGTGGACGGTTCGAACGTGGTCATCCGCGCTTCCCCCTGCCGAGATATTGGTCGGCGCCGACGGCGAGAATGACCAGGAAGCCGGTGGCGATCTGCTGGTAGAGCGAGTCGATGCCGGCCTGGGTCAGGCCGTTCTTCAGCACCACGACGATCAGTGCGCCGACGAAGGTGCCGGCGACGCCGCCACGGCCGCCGAACAGGCTGGTGCCGCCGATCACCACGGCGGTGATGCTGTCGAGATTGGCGATCTGGTAGCCGCTCGGATCGGCGATCGGCGTGCGGCCGAGCGCCTGCCAGCCGGCGAAGGCGTAGAAGACGCCGGCCAGCGCATAGACGCTGAAGATGACGCCGTTGACGTTGACGCCGTTGAGGCGCGCGGCGGCCGGCGAATTGCCGATGGCGTAGACGCGGACGCCCCAGGCGGTCTGGTTCAGCGCATAGGCGAGGATCAGCGTCAGGGCGATCCAGAGCATGCTGCCATAGGTGATCGTGACGAGGCCCCAGCTCGGGCCTTCGCCGAGGATGGTCATGAAGTCGGACGAGATCGGGTAGCTGCGCGACTGCGTGTAGAGGCGGGCCGCCGCCGTCAGGATGGTGAACATGCCGAGCGTCGCGATGAACGGCGGCAGGCGGAAGCGGGTGATGATGAGGCCGTTGATCGCCGCGGCGACGACGCAGACGGCGAGGCCGACGAGCATGCCGAGCATCGGATCGCCACCGGCGGCGAGGCTGCCGGCCACCACCATTCCCAGCACCATGATGGCGCCGTTGGCGAGGTCGATGCCGGAGACGAGGATGATCAGCGTCTGGCCGAGCGCCAGCGTGCCGACGACGACCGATTGCTGGAAGATCAGCGACAGGTTGCCGGGATTGAGGAAGGTCGATGTCGTGACGGAGAACACGACGAGGATCAGGATGAGCGCGATGAGCGGTCCGGTGACCGGATAAGCGAAGAGGGCATGGGACGTGCGGCGCAGCCCGGCGAGGAAGCCGGCAGGGGGTGACCCTGCCGTCTCCGCGTCGACGCGTGCCTGTCCGGTATCCAAGCGAGCCCGGTCAGACCGTTCCATTCTTACTCTCCCCAGCAGTTTTCCAGGCCCCACTTGGAGTCCTTGGATTCGATGCCATCGACCGGGTTGTCGGTGATGAGGATGGTGCCGGAATTGTTGATGCCGGTCGGCTTGGCGCCGCCGTTGACGGCGGTGACGATGGCGTCGACGGCGAGCTGGCCCATGTTGGACGGGAACTGCATCACGGTGGCGCCGATGGTGCCGTCGGCGACGCTGCGCACGCCCGAGCAGCTGCCGTCGATCGAGGTCAGGACGATGTCCTTCTTCGCCTTCTTGATGGCCAGGAACGCGCCCTGCGCCGCCGGCTCGTTGATGGTGTAGACGGCGTTGATGTCGGGATGGGCCGAAAGCAGGTTTTCCATCGACGACTGGCCGGTCTCGACATTCGCCTGGGTCAGCGCCGTGCCGGCGATCTCGGGCGAGGTCTCGGTCAGGCCGAAGCCCTTCAGGAAGCCGTCATGGCGGGCCTTGGCGGTCTTGTCGGAGAGGTCGTAGTCGAGCATGGCGACGCGGGCCGGTGTGCTCCCGAGCCGGGCCTTCGCCCATTTGCCGATCAGCTCGCCGGCGGCGAGGTTGTCGGTCTCATACGAGGCGTCGGCCGCGGTCGCGGGCTCGAGCGAGGTGTTGGTGGTGACGACGATGATGCCGGCATCGCGCGCCTTCTGGACGATCTTGACCAGGGCGGAGGCGTTGGCGGGGTCGAGAACGATGCCCTTCACGCCGCGATTGATCATGTTCTCGATCGCCGCGAGCTGGGTCGCCGAATCGCCGGCGACGCTCGATTCCGCTGTCATCGTCTCGAGGCCGTGCTTCTTGGCGGCGTCGACGCCGGCCTGCTGCAGCTTGGCGAAGAACGGGTTGGCGAGCTGCTGCTCGACGATGCCGATCAGGAAGCCTTTCTCCTCGGCGCGGGCGGCGGACGCGAGCGCGACGGTCGCGGTAAGCGCGAGGGCGGCTGGCATGGCCATGGACCGGATCGTCCGGGTGCTTGTCTTCAACATAGTCCTGGTCTCCTCCAAACCTGGTTTTTGTCGACTTAGGCGCGAGCCCGGGACGGGCCGGCCTCGGGCTGGGATCCCGTTGGCGCCGCGGCGCCGTCCGGGCCCTGGCTCGGATACCGCGGCGTTCCCGGCGAGCCGTCCGGAATGCCACCCGCCTGCCCGAGCGCGCGCATGGACCGACGGATCTGGTCGTCGGCGGCGAGCTGGCGATACTGGTCGTAGAGAACCGCGTAGAGCGCGGCATGTTCTGGATCGGGGCGATAGCGGTCGAAGCGGCTGGCGCCGAACCGCGCCGCGCCCTCGGTGAAGCTTGAAACGACGCCGGCCGCGACCGCGCCATGGATCGCCGCGCCGACGGCGGTAGGGTTGGCGATGTCGGGAATCTCGATCTCGCGATCGAGCACGTCCGCCATGATCTGCAGCAGAAGCGGGTTCCGGCGCGACAGGCCGCTCGTCATGATGACGCGCTCGATCGGCAGGCCGCCGGCGGCGAGATGATCGAAGATCGAGCGTGCGCCGTAGCAGAGCGCCTCGAGCAGGGCGCGGTAGATCTGCGCCGCGCTGGTCGAGAGGTTGAGGCCGACGAGCAGTCCGCTCAGGCTCGAATCGGCGAAGGGAACGCGGTTGCCGCTCCACCAGTCGAGCGCGACCAGCCGGCTTTCTCCGGGCGCGAGGCCGGCGGCGCTTTCGTCATAGATGCGGAAGCTCTCGGCCGTGTCGGCGCCGCGCGGAAAGGTCTTCACAAACCAGCCGAGCGTGTCGCCGAAGCCAGCCTGGCCCGCCTCGTAGCAGCAGAGATCGGGAAGGGCGGCGCCGTCGGCGACGCCCTCTATGCCGGCGGGAAGCGCGCGCGCCCTGTCGCCAAGCAGGAGATAGGCGGCCGAGGTGCCGAGCGCGCTGACCAGCGTGCCGGCGACCGTGCCGCCCACGGCGGGAAGCACGACATGCGAATCGATCACCGCGACGGCCACGACGGCGTCGCCGCGGATGCCGGTCCGCTGCTGCCATTCCGGCGTCAACAGCCCGGCCGGAGTGCCGACCGGCAGCGGCGGCGACAGGCGGTCGGCAAGCCCTGCCACGACATTGCTCGGGTAGCCACCGGCGGCCGAGAACTGGGCCTTGTAGGCCGCGAAATCGAGGCTGCGCGCTTCGAGGCCGGTCAGCTGCCAGACGAGCCAGTCGCCGGCCTCGATGAAACGGTCGGCCTGCTGCCAGATCGCCGGTGCCTCGGCCTCGATCTGCGCCGCCTTGGCCAGCAGCCATTCGCCGGAGAGCCGACCGCCGAAATTCTCCAGATAGGCGCCGCCGCGCTCGTTGAAGAGATCGGCATAGGGCTGCGCCGCCGCATGCTTCCAAAGCTTCACATAGGCGTGCGGCTCGCTCGGATGCAGGACGGACAGCGCCGTGCCGTCGGCACGCGCCGGCAGCGGCGTGCTGGCGGTGAAGCCGATGCCGATGCCGGCAATGGCATGGTCGCGGCCAATGGTCGCGAGGATGGCCTCCGCCGCCTCCAGATAGTCCGTGGCGTTCTGCAGCGCATAGGCAGGAGGCAGTGGCGTCCCGTCCGGCAGTGCCGAGGTCATCACGCCGTGGCGGTAGGCATGGGTGTGGCTGGCTTCCTGGGCGCCCGTCGCCGCGTTGATCCGCACGCCGCGCGCCGATTCCGTTCCGAAGTCCAGGCCCAGGAGATAAAGGTCAGCCACGGTTCACCACGTCTCGTCGATGCGCGGCGGAGCCGCAGATCGGGACGGAGCGCCGATCGTGACGTCCTCCTCCCTAGGGACTCATAAATGTCCAGACGTGAACATAAGTCAATTCAGTTATGTATATTTTTAGACCTATATAAATCCAGCTTCGCCGTCGAACCTCGCTATCGCCTTGATATCAAGGAGGTTTTCCCGCGCGTTCCGGTTGAGGGGACTGCGTGGATGTCGATCGCCGGCCGGACGACTTCCCAAGGCCTCGTCGACATGGCGAAGCGAGGCACTCCGGCAGCCGGGCCACGGCTTGAC
Organism: Kaistia nematophila; assembly: GCF_026343855.1. NCBI lineage: Bacteria > Pseudomonadati > Pseudomonadota > Alphaproteobacteria > Hyphomicrobiales > Kaistiaceae > Kaistia > Kaistia nematophila. The sequence continues at coordinate 621,543 of NZ_JAPKNK010000001.1, forward strand.
GGCTGTGGCGGAAGAGGGAGGGGGATAGCGCTCGCTTCCGAGGCTGTCTGCGCCATTGGCTGACAGACCCGGTTCAGGCGGGGGGCGGGTTTCGCGAAAGTATTTGGCCGTCAGCACAGCCGGCGTCGAACCGCCTCGCGCGTTGCTTCCGCCCGCGTGGAAATGCTCAGCTTCTGGTAGATCACCTTGACGTAGCCCGCGACGGTCTGCGGCCTCAGCCCCATCCGCTCCGCCGTCTCGGCAACCGTCAGGCCCCGCGCCAGGAGGGTCAGTGTTTCGGTCTCGCGGGGGGTGAGGCCCGCCTCGTCGCCGCTCTTGGAAGGCGGCGCGCGGAAATGGGCGAGCAGGCGATGGGCGACCGATGGCGAAAGCGAAGGCTCGCCCCGATCGATCCGGCGCAGGATGCCAATCAGGAGGTCCGCCTCCTCGTCCTTCAGCACATAGCCGCGCGCGCCGGCGGCGATGGCCTCGAAGATATGCGCGTCGTCGTCGTAGATGGTAGCGATCACCGGCATGACATCAGGCCAAGCTTCCACCAGCTTTCGCACCAGGTCGATGCCGGAGCCGTCCGGCAAGCCAAGATCGATCAGCGCCAGATCGAATCCCGGCACGCCGGAGCCCTGCCGTTCCGCGAGCCATGCCAGGGCTTCGGCCCGGCGAGCGAAAGCAACCACGCCGATTCCCGGAAAGGCGGCCGTCAACACGCCAAGCAGCCAGTCGCGGCTTCGCGGCTGGTCCTCGACCAGCAGGCACAATCTTGCCGTGGTTGTTTCCATCATGTCGGCCAAGGTAGATCGCCCCGTGGCTCTGTCACCCCCTGTTTAGAGGTTGACGAAGCGGCTGCGAGACCGAGTGGCATCGAAAGGCTGATTTCGGTTCCCCCCGGGCCGGACCGGATATCGATCTGCCCGCCGACGTCGATCAGGCGCCGCTTCAGATTGCGCAGGCCGAAGCCCTGGGTTTCACCGGCAAGCGCGGCTTCCGGCATGCCGTCGCCATCGTCGCGGACCACGGCGTCGAGCCGGTCGACACCGGCCGAGATCCGAACCTGCAGCGTCGTGGCCCGGGCATGGCGGATAACATTGCTGACCACCTCGCGGAAGGCGGAGGTGATCGCCTTGTTCCGGCGATAGTCCAGCAGGCATTCTTCGTCTGGCTCTTCGGAAAGCGGCCAGTCGAGGCGGATATCGGTCGCTTCCAGCCGCCGTGCGGTTTCGTGGCGGACCTCGCTGAGCAGCCGCTCCAGCGAGACCTGCTCGCCGGTCATGCCGCTGACGATGGCGCGGATATCCGACATGGCCGCCTGCAGGGTCGGTCGCAGGCGCTGGTCGGCCATGTGCAGTCCGGTCAGGAGACGCGCTCCGACATCGTCGTGCAGGTCGCGCGCAATCCGGGTTCGTTCCTCGCGCACGCCCTGGTCATAGGCCCGGCGGGCGGCGATCATTTCCTCGACCAGGCGATGGAGCGCCTTGGCCATTTCCAGGTCGTTGCTGTCGAAAAGCCGGCTGCCCTTGCCGGCGTAGCCAAGCGCCAGCGCTTCGCCGCCCAGCGGGGAGGGGATGGCGAGGATGCGGCCGTCATCGCGGATCTCCGCGACGTCGGCCCTGGCGCCGGAGATCTCGAGCGGATCGAACTGCGCTGCCAGCGCATCGCGCCAATGCGCTGCCTGCTCGGACGGCCGGATGGCGAAAGCGACCTGGTTGGCGCCGCGGATCAGACGCATGTTGTCCCGGTCGCGTCGACGTTCTGCCAGCCGCATCAGGCGTCCGCGTATCGGCATCCAGGCGAGCGCGACGAGCAGGACGGCGATCGAGAGCGTCCATTGCTCGCCGGCCCAATAGACCAGCGCCATGTCGGCGACAAGGATCAAGAGCAGCACGATGACGGCGCGGACGACATGGACCGTCCAGTTGCCGAGATCGAACATGCGATAGCGCGTGATGGCGATGGCGAGCGCGAAATAGAACAGCAGGAACGCGGTCATGGCGATGGCGTCGCCGAGCAGGGGCGGCGACCCCATCAGGAGCGGTATGAAATTGACGGCCGTGAACAGCCCCGCGCTGAGGACCAGCGCCGTGCCGATCCAGGCGACCGATGCGCGATGGACCGGGTCCCTGCGGGATATCCACGCCTGTATCAGGACGAGCACGAAGGTCAGGACAACAAGGGCGACCATCGCGATCAGCTGCGTCCCGAACACATCTGTCCACGCATCGTAGAGGCCCGCGACGCCCAGCCCGCCCATCAGCAGCGCCAGGCCCGCAATGGCGATCCGGGGCACGATCGGAAGCGGATAGACACCGAAGATCGAGACCAGGGCCCAGCTGAAGACCAGTGCCGAGATATGATTGACCTGCAGCAGGTACTTCATCCCCCAGCCGGGCGTGGCAATACTGCTCTCGACGGTGAGGGCGATGGTGAGCGAGGCCGTCCAGAGGGATGCGCCGCTGATCGCAAACAGCTGTGCCGTCAGTTCGCGCGGGCGCAACACCAGCACCCACAGGCCGATGATCAGGGAGAGAAAGCCGACGCCGAGCGCGATCCAGGAATCGAGCTGGAGGTGAAAGCCGCGGGACGGAACCGTGAAAACCGGCAGCACGCGCCCATCCGGCAATTGCAGCGTGACGCCAGCTTCGCGCAGCAGCGCCGAGGTCTGGTCACGCCGCGCGAACATGGCGGTATTCTCGGCCGGCGTTCCGCGCGGTTCCAATTCGCCGATCAGTTCGCGGAGCGGCAGTTCCAGCCGGATCTGACCGGCCTGATCGACAAAGCGGGCGGTCCCTTCGCGCATCCCTGCTGCGAGGCCGTCAACCACCACGCGGCCGCCCTGTCCATGGCGTGCCTGGACGTTGGCGCTCGGCAGAATGCCGACCAGGCCGCCGAAAAACCCGGTTATCAGCAGGCTCGCTACTGCGAGCAGAGAAAAGATCGTCGTCGGGCGGTGCCGAATGACCGCCCGCAACTCCGAACCGATTGGCATCGACAGGCCCAGCCCCATCACGCGCTTCCTCGGGCGAAGGATGCATCCGCCCGATAGCGCGCTGTTCGATCAATGTGGTTTCGTCAGAACACTGACGGAAGAAGGCAGATGTAGAGACATGCACCAGCGGCGATGCTAGCGGATGGCTCTTCATTCCGCTACGTCCGGCTGAGGTGGTCTCTTTCATCGGCGGCGGTCCTGCGCGCCCGCGAGAGGGAGCCCCGGGCTATGAAGGGTCTATCGCGGCCGAAGCCCTGAGCGAGGCCGGATCGGTCAGAACGGGACGTGGATTCGACCGCCAAATTGTGACCCGCCATCCCCCTGAACAGGGGCTGTCAAGCAACGCGGTCCCATGCACGGTGATGCTCTGGCTGACCTGCCGGCTCTAGAACGCAGCGCCCCAGGGGATGGGAAGGCCGCGTGTAGCCGCGCAGCATCCAAACGGGGGTCTACAAAGAATGCCTTGCAACCTGAATCCATTGGTTCGTTCCGCCGCGGCGCTTGCCCTGCTTGCGGCGTCTGTCGGCATGGCGTCGGCATGCAACCGTGGCCGAGACGCCTGCTCCTTCATCCTGTCGAACCAGACGAGCTACACGCTCCATTCGTTCTGGGCGTCGCCGACGCGCGTGAAGAAATGGGAAGACGATATACTCGGTCGCCAGACGCTCAGCGCCGGCAGCGAGGCGAATGTCAATCTTTCGGATCGTCGCCGGGACTGCATCTATGATTTCAAGTTTCGTTTCGCCGACGGCGACGAGGTGACGCGTGAGCGGATCAATATCTGCGAACTCGGTCGCTACACGCTCAACGACTGACCCCGAGGGGATGCTTGCCGAGCGGCCCGGCTCTGCCGGACCCCGGCTTTCGTCTTGTTGGCCGGCAAGCATCGGCGTGCACGTCCCATGAAATCGATCCTGGCGCTTCTTGTCGCTCTTCTGGCGGCGACCGCGGCTCAAGCCTCCCAAGCCGGGGAGCTTCGCGCGACCTATGGCGATATCGTCACGCCGGATTCGGAGCTGCGGAAGGTTCTGGGCGAGTTGCGCGGGATCGCGGCCACCGGCAGCGAGAAGAACATTCCGCTGGTCGAGGCCTATTTCGCGGTCGGAACCAAGACCTTCTCGCGCGGGCTGGACCCGTTCGAGCGCTGGAGGCCGGGTCCGAAGCTCGCGCGCGATTATCTCGAGGGCATGGCGAATGTGATGGTGGAGCAGGGCGAGTTCGCGGCCGGCCAGCCGGTGCCCGACTACCGGCTGACGGCCATGACGCTTCTCGCCTCTCTCATTTCCGAAGACGCCACCTTTGGGAGGCTGCGCGAGGCGCCCGGCGCGACGTGCACTCCGCCCGCCTACAAGGTGGACGTCAAGGCGGTGCGCGCCTTCGCCAGGCGCTTCGACCTCGACGCCCATAGTCTGTATTTCTTTGCTGATGAACGTCTTCTGGCGAAGGCGCCCGGGAGCCGGCGCGGCGAACGCGTGCCGGCGAACACGCTGCTGATATCCGACTATGATCCCCACACGCCCGACGGCTGGACGCGCGCCCAGACCGCCGGTGGCGTGAAGGGGTATCTGAAGGATGGTGATGATCCGCTCGGGCTTTCGCAGAGCCATGTCTGCTTTGCAAAAGTGAAAGACAAGTATCGCATCACCGCGATCTTCGGCTACGGGCTCTGATCGCCCGAGCCGAGACGGCAGCCAATCGACACGACCGAACCAACGGACCCGCCATGATCCGACTGCTTCTCGTCCTGCTGCTGGCCGTTTCGACCAGCGGCTGCGTCTCGCGCATGCTCAACGAGCGAGACGATGCCTACTGCAAGTCCAAGGGGACCACGCCCGGATCGCAAGCCTATTTCCAGTGCCGTCTGCAAAAGGCCGTCCGCTAGCGGCGGCGACCAGCGAATCGCCTCGATACGACCCGCATACGCTTTTCCAGGGCCCGCCTGCATGCTTTCCCGAACCGTCCTGACACTCGCGGCCCTGCTGCTGGGTTCCAGTCCGCTTTTCGCTGCGGAGGGGCGCATGGCGGGCGACGATATCGTGATGATTCATGGGCAGAGGCTCGCCCTGCACGGTGTCGATCTGCCGTCTGCGGACGCGGTCTGCACGACATCGGGTGGCCGTAAATGGCCATGTGGACGGCATGTTCGCGAAGAATTGGCCCGGGCGGCAGCGCTGGACGAGGTCGTCTGCCGCCCTGCGGAGCGAGAAACGGCAATATGCCGGATCGGCGGCATCGATATCGGAGCGCTGCTGGTGAAGGAAGGGCTCGCCCGGGCTTCCGGCGACTATCAGGCTCTCGAGGATCGGGCGCGCGCCGCGAAAGTCGGCATCTGGGAATGATCCTCCGGGAAGCGGGACGTCCCGCCATGCATGATCTGCCTGCACAAGGCTCATCTTCCCGCGCGATAGCCAAGGCCGAGCGCGAGCCGCCTGGCTATTCAGTCGATGATGCGCTTGTCGAGTTCGTTCGCGAAGGCGGACATTGCGGCCATGCCGTCGAAGGTGCGCACGGGCAGGATGAGGACGCGGCCGCCCGCATGGACGAACAGGTGCGTGAGCGTCTGGATGACGGGGCCGATCGTCTCGGACGCGAACACCGAGATCACGCCCTGCTCCTGCCACTCCAGACGGTCGACATGGTCCAGCATTGTCACGGCAACGGGACGGGGCAGGCGCCGCGCCGCCTTGACATACGCCCAGGCGGTCATGGCGGCCGTCGCCAGACCAAATTGAATGGCGACGCAGGCGAGCAGGATTGCCCAGAACCGCAAGCTGCCTTCGCCGCCCACCCAGCCCTCGGGGAGGAAAGCCACAGCCATTCCGCCCGAGCCAGCCCAGAGAAAGAGCAGGATGCGGCGCCAGCCCATGATTTCTCGGGGAAGCGTCTCGTAGGCCAGGGCGTCGGCGCGCGTCAGCATGAAGGCGTAGCGCCTTGTCGGCTGGGGCGGGTCGGAACGCAATTCGCCACGAGATTCCATGCCCCATCACTCTGCCGTACGTATAGTATCTCTTGAATATTTCAGATATGAATAATCATAAATAGTTCATAGCGAAAAATATAATTCAGTATGTCTAATATTCAAGTAATTATTTATTGGATCTATTGATTTTAATCGAGAGATTCAAGCGCCGAGACGCCAGAAAAAGCCGGCGGGAGGAGCGCAGGCTCGAGGCGAGGGCGATTGCGCCTGATTGCTGAAAGAACATTTGGTCAGGAATGCTGGCGGAGCGATTGGGGCTGCTGTCGAACCTTCTCCACCTCGCTCTTCGTTCATGACCATCGGTTCAACGGACGTCGCATTCGACCCAGAACTGCGCGCCACACGCGACTACGGCCGCGCGCTCCAGTAACGATGGGCCGGATACCGCGCAGAGGCTTCGCAGCATTTGATCCCCGTCGATAGTCCTGGCGCATCCCGCGACGGGGAATTGGCGTGCAAACGGGGGCGCCTGGATGAGATTTGACCGTCGGCATCAGAATGCGTAGAGGCGTTCGAGCATCCAGAATGCGGCCATGCTGCCGATCGCGTAGCTGGCGACGCGGTTTGTCCAAAGGCTGGCAGTCAGGACGTGGGGCAGCAGGCGCCGGGCTATCCAGCCAAGCGTGAGCACGACCCCGATGAAGATCAGCTGACCGGTTTCGACACCGATATTGAACGACAGCAGCGCCATCGGGATGTCGCCTCGCGGCAGTCCGATTTCGCGCAGGGCGCCGGCGAAACCCAGACCGTGCACGAGGCCGAAGCCGAAGGAGACCAGCGCGGGAAATCGCACCGCGAGTTGGTCGCGTCGCTCGGCCGGCTTGGCAAGCTCCCAGGCGAGGAAAACGATCGACAGCGTGATCACGACCTCGACCGGTGCCGAGGGCAGGTCGAGCCAGCCCATGGTCGCGGCGGCAAGCGTGATGCTGTGCGCGAGGGTGAAGGCGGTGACCGCCCAGAGCAGGCGGCGCGGGTCCCGCACGAGCAGCAGCAGCGCCAGAACGAACAGCAGGTGGTCGACCCCTTCCAGGATATGGGTCACGCCGAGCGAGACATAGCTTGTAAAGACCTCGAGGCGGCCGGGGTCCTCGGGCACGGTAAAGTCGGGTGCGCCCGAGGTCAGGCGTTGCGTCACCGCCTTGCCCGGCGCCGTCTCGTAGCGGACCAGGGTGTCGGTGCGGGTATTTTCCAGCCCCTTGATGCGGATCTGCCCGCCGGCCAGACCGCCGGGACAGGTCGCGACATAGGCGGTGCTCCAGCCGCGCCCGTCGAAATGCGGTTCCGGCGGGGCGTCGGCGGTGCAATTCGTCGGCAGTTCAGGCGTGATGGCCATCGGCCTGCCACCCAGATCGGGCATCCGCCAGGTGACGCGCCAGCGATCTCCGCCCATCGCCGACAACTCGAGGTAGCCGGGATCCAGGGCATGTGCCAAAGCCGATATGGGATGCAGGAGCAGCATCAGAAGAACAAGCAAGGCGGCGCGAGGCGTCATGGTTGGGCCTCGTCGGGGATCTCGGGCAGCTCTAGCCGGTAGCGCTGCAAGAGCTTGGCGAGGTAGTCATCGCGCAGCTTGCGGGCTTCCTCGGCGCGCCATTCGGCCAGCACGCGATCATGCACCTGCGCAAGCGGGGGCAGAACTCCCGTCTGGCGTTTCTCGAGCCGTACGAGATGCGCGCCATAGCCGCTTTGCAGAGGGCCGGACCAATGGTCCAGCGGCAGGGCCGCGATGCGGTTGCCGAAGCCCTTGCCGAAGACGCGCTCGACCGCGGGCGCGGCCATGCCCTCGACCTCGGGCGGGAGCAGGCTCGAATTGTTCAGCGCGCCGGGGTCGGCGCCCTGTTCAAGCTGCGCCTTCGTCGCCGCGACCTCCTCCGGTCTGGCATTTGCGGGCAGCAGGACCTGCGTGAAGCTCAGCTCTCCGTCATGGCTGAAACGCGCGGCATTGGCCTGGTAGTAGGCGGCAAGTGTGGTCTCGTCCGGGGTTAGCGCGGCGGCCGGGGCCTCGGCCAGGTATTCGATCTTGTTGCGCAGCCGGTTGCGGATCATCGCATCGCCCTGATCGAGGCCAAGGGCCAGGGCCTCGCGCACCGAGGCTTCCTCGATGGCCCAGTCGCGGATCAGGCTACGCAGCTCTTCGGGGGTCGGGGCGCGATGCCGGGTGGTGACGAAATCCAGCGCCAGCCGCTGCGCGTCGCTCGCCCCGAGCCGCAGCACGTCATCGGGCGCGGGGCGCTCGGAGGCCGGGTTCCGGAGGTTGTAATAGCCGAAGGCAAGCCCTCCCAGCAGGAAGAAATGCAAGAGCGGCGAGGCGAGCAGCGCCCGAATTCTGGTCTTCGGCATCTTCCCTCAGCCTTCCGCCCCGCCCTGCAGGGCCTGCGCCACGCGGCACAGCCGAGCCGCGGCAAGTTCGGCGATCTCGGGTTTTCGCCGAGATCGCCCATGCCCATCATGGTGCCCGCATCGACAATCCGGACGAGGCAGTTACCGGCGCCTTGCTCGATGGTGCCCGCGCCGAGACTGCCTCGACCGCCGCGTCGTCACTTGGCCGGGCCGTACCAGATCGGCGAGCTATAGGCGCGCTCGTTCACGGTCATCGGCACGTCATCGGTGAACTTCGCGTCCTTGAAATAGGCCGCGTCATAGGCCGTCCAGCGCGGCGTCGGGATCTCGAGCACCCGGGCATAGTAGAAGGCCTTGAGCGCCGGGTCGAAATCGGGATCGGTCCAGACGGTGATCAGCTCGGGCGCGCCGATCGTGTTTGTGAAGGTCGCCTTCTTCACATCGACCGTGTTGCCGACCGAGGGCAGCTTGCCATCCGCGCCCAGCTTGCGGTCGCCCGACCAGGCCACGTCATAGATCTTTTCCTGCATCTCGCCCGCGGCATCGAGCCAGCCCTTGATGATCTGGATGCGGTCGAGATTGCCCGAGAAGGGGTCCTTCAGCGCCGCGACCAGGAAATTGGGCGCTGCTGCGCCTTCGGGCGCGGGCATCAGATCGCTGCCCATGGGAACACCCTTGCCGTAGCCGATATTGGCCGGGGTCCGTCCCAGCGCATCCTCGGGAAGGAAATCCCAGCCGCCGAAGAAGCGCAGCGTGATGCGCGTCCCCGTGGTGCCATAGACCTCCTTGCGCTTCATCGCGTCCCAGATCGAGGCGCGCGTGTTCTCGGGTGCCCAGACGGCGGTGAGCCCCGAGGCACCAAGCTTCCAGTCCTTGACGGTGCGGCCGTCGAAATCGAAGGCGTTCCCGGTCGAGCGTTCCGGACCCGGTTCGCTGGCCGGGAACTTGCCCCAGAAGTTGTTCTCTTCGGTCGAGGAGATGCCGGTATGCGCGTCGGTCGAGCCGATCAGGCCGAATTTGAAGGGGTTGGTGCCCAGTTCCCCTTCCAGCTTGAGCCCGCGCTTGAGGGCCTCGCGGGCATATTCGTAGTCGATCATGCCTGGTTTCTTGGGCACGACGTTCAGGTTGCCCTTGTCCCAGATCTCGAAATCCGCGAACTCGTCGCTGGGCGCCAGAGAGGGGTGCTGCTCGGAGGTGCCCTTGCCTTGGGTGACCTCGTAGAGCGGCTCCCAGCGGGCGCGGGCCTCGGCCCATTTCGCATCGATCGGCTTGCCGTCGGGAGTTTCGGTCGCGAACATCAGCCCGTTCGACAGGTTGCCGTTATGCGGCACGGCCAGAACCTTGCCGCCGGTCTTGTCCTCATACGCCTGCAGCCATTCCCAGAACTTGTTCGGAAGCTCGCTTTCGAAGGTCGTATAGGGCCGCACCATGTCGGCCTTGTCCTTGCCGTCGCGATAGACCACGTTGCGGTGCAGGTTGTTGCCCCCACCATAATTCGAGGTCCACTCATAGCCGATCAGGGCGGTGAACTTGCCCGGATTGTTGTGGCTTTCGACGATTTCGGTCATCTTGTGCCAGATATCCATCTGGGTATCTGGATCGGTCATCGGCTTCGGGATCTTGCCCTCGCCCTGCAGGGCGATCATCTCCATCATGACCTTGCTGGCAGACTCGCCGCCCTTCCGCATCTCGTCATGCCAGCGCTTGAGCACCGGGTCGGCCATCATCGCCTGATCGCCGTCGTAGATGCTGGCGACGGTGCCGAGCGCATCGGAATGGTCTGCCACCATCAGGAAGTCATAGGGGCGCGACAGGCGCACGGGCTGGCCGGTGTTCGACTCGATCGTCTCGCCCTCGGCATATTTCAGCGCCTCATCCGGTCCGACCCGGGTGCCGCCGGCAAAGGCATCTGCCGACCAACTTGTATGCAGGTGGATCTCGCCCCAAAGCGGCTGGGTCGCGAATTTGCGCCCGGCATAGGGCGAATAGCCCGGCTGGTTGAAAAAGCGCTCGACCATCTTGGGGTTGATCGTACCCGCATCGGTATTGACCTGCGCCGCAAGAGGGCTGGCAAGGAAGGTCGAGGAAAGCACGAGAAGAAAAATTCGACGTGTCATGTGAAGCCCCTTTCGGCTGCGAGGGCGGGGCACATATGAGTCAGTGACGTTGATCTTCCGCGACATTTAGGACTCGATTTCAGCGCGACCACAAGCTTGCCTAAACTGATTTCCAGCGGAACGCAGAACGCTCCAGCATCGTCCGGCCTTTCGGGCCTAAGGTCCAAAACCTCTCCGCGCGTCGCGCGATGGGCCCCTGAGGCGAATGCCGCGATGCAGCATTCAAGACCTATCGATCGGTCAGTTAGGGCCGCACGTTCACGCTGCGACTGCATTCGCGGCGTCCCGCAAGGTTGTTGGCGATTGGCTCGGTGCCGACTCCATCGGGATCCGAGGGCGACGGGAGGAGTGTCCATGTTGCATTTGTCCTCGACCGAGGGCGCCCTGGGCTACATCGAGTACATGTTCCCGAAACGACGTGCGGCGGGGAAGAAAGGGGGGCGCGGTCGCCCGATCGGACGGGCCAAGGCTGGCCTGAACACCAAGCTGCACGCCATCGCCGATGCCGAGGGACGGCGGTAGTGGCTGTTCATGACCGCAGGCCAGGTCGGCGACTACACCGGGCGGGTAGCCGCAGAGATTCGTCAGTCAGTTGGATATTTCAACAGCAAGTGGCGGAGGGAGCGGGATTCGAACCCGCGATACGGTTTCCCGTATACACACTTTCCAGGCGTGCGCCTTCAACCACTCGGCCACCCCTCCGTACCAAACGCCTTGCGGCGTGGAAGTCTGCCGGCGCAGCATTCGAGGCGGCGGGCGCATCGTGCGGGCGGGCAGGTCCTGCTCTTGGCAAGACAGGCGGTGCGGTATCACGAAGCCATGGGCCGCCGCAAGGGTCCCGGCGAAATCAGCCGGGGATCGTCGCGTATTCGTGGCCGTCGCTTCGGCAAGCGTTGCCGAATTCGCGCCGCCACACTATCTCTGGGCCAGTCGCCGCTGACCAGACGGGCCTGCCGGGCCGCGACGAGGGACCAGATCATGTTCACACTTCTCGTCCGCCTGCTTGGCCTTTTCGCCATCGCCGGAGCGGTGGTCGGGCTCGTCATCGACGGCACCAAGTCGATCGCCGCCTCGACGCTGACGGTGACGCCGCTGGGCCAGGCGTGGTTCGCCTTCGATCCCGCCAGTCTGAACGCCCTGCAAGCCGCCGTCGCCACCCATGTCGAGGTCTATGTCGGTCCGTGGGTGTGGTCGCCGGTGATCCAGTTCCTGCTGACGCTGCCGACCTGGCTGGTGCTTGGCGCCATCGGCACCTGCCTTCTTCTCGCAGGGCGGCGGCGCCGCTACCACTCCGTCGTCGCCTGACATCCTCTCTCAGACAAGGAGACTTTCCATGAATCTCCTCGACCTTTTCGCGCGCAAGACCCGCATGCCCGCGCCGGGCGAAGCCTTGCCCGGCCGCGCGCAGCCGATCGTCGAGCCCGGCCTGCATTTCGTCAACGGCCACCCGATCGCCGGGCCCTATCCGGACGGCGTCCGCACGGCCCTGTTCGGCCTCGGCTGCTTCTGGGGGGCGGAGCGCAAGTTCTGGCAGACCCAGGGCGTTTGGGCGACGGCGGTCGGCTATGCCGGCGGCGAGACGCCGAACCCGACCTATTCCGAGGTCTGCACCGGCATGACCGGCCACAACGAGGTGGTGCTCGTCGCCTATGATCCGGCGGTGGTCTCCTATGACGATCTGCTGAAGGTCTTCTTCGAGAGCCACGATCCGACCCAGGGCATGCGCCAGGGCAACGATGTCGGCACGCAGTACCGCTCCGGCATCTATGTCGCCGACGCGGCGGAGCGGCAGGCGGCGGAAGCGGCTCGAGACGCCTATCAGGCGGCGCTGGTGCAGCGCGGCTTCAGCCCTATCACCACCGAGATCGTCGACCGGCCGCCCTTCTATTTCGCCGAGGACGACCACCAGCAATATCTCGCCAAGAATCCCGGCGGCTATTGCGGGCTGGGCGGCACCGGCGTGTCTTGTCCCATCGGTACGGGGGTTGCCGCATCTTGAATGAACTTGTCGAGGCGGAGACGGACGATTTCGACAGGTCCGTCGGCGACGCAGCCATCGAGGGTCTTGCCCGAAAAGGCTACTGCGTCGTCGACGACCTTCTCCATCCAGATTTGATCCGAAGCCTGGCCGGCGAGCTGGCGGGGCTTGAAGCCTCCGGGGCGTTGGCCGCCGCGGCGGTCGGCCGCGAGGGCGGTCGCCGCCAGGCGGCCGAGATCCGGCGGGCGGCGATCCGCTGGTTCGACGGCAGCACGACGACCGAGCGGCGGCTGCTGGACGTGGCCGAGCAGCTGCGCATTGCCATCAATCGCCGGCTCTTCCTCGGCCTGTTCGACTTCGAGTGCAATTTCATCGCCTATCCGACCGGCGGCTTCTATGGTCGCCATCTCGATAGCCTTTCCGGCGCGCGCAATCGCGTCGTGTCGATGGTGATCTATCTCGATGCCGGCTGGCAGGCCAACTATGGCGGCATCCTGCGCCTGTGGGAGACGACGGAAGAGGACGCCGGCACGGTGGAGGTCGTTCCCCAGGCCGGCCGCATCGTCCTGATGATGTCGGAGGAAATCCCGCACGAAGTGCTCCCGGCGCATCGGCCGCGCCATGCCGTCGCCGGCTGGTGGCGCGTCAACGCTTCGACCGGCCAGCGCCTCGACACCTCGCGCTGACCGCCTTCGCGCCAAACGGGCGCGGATCCCCGCCTATTGCCAATCTTCCCTGAATGGATCGATCGATGACCAGTGCGCTCTTCACTCCCATCACGCTCGGCGAGTTCACGATACCGAACCGTATCGCCGTGGCGCCGATGTGCATGTATTCCGCCGATGACGGCTCGGCGACCGACTGGCACATCCAGCACTGGATGACGCTGGGAATTTCCGGCGCCGGCATGGTGACCTTCGAGGCGACCGGGGTCGAGCGGCGCGGCCGCATCTCGCATGGCTGCCTCGGGCTCTATTCGGACGCCAACGAGGCGGCGATGGCGCGGGCGCTGGCGACGGCGCGGCGCGTGGCGGCGCCGGGCGCCGTTTTCGGCGTGCAGCTCGGCCATGCCGGCCGCAAGGCCTCGACGCAGCTCCCCTGGCTCGGCGGCGGGCCGCTGACCGCAGAGCAGGACCCGTGGCAGACGGTCGGGCCCTCGGCAATCCCGTTCGCGCCCGGCTGGCATACGCCGACGGCGCTGGACGAGGCCGGCATCAAGACGATCGTCGAGGCCTTCGTCGCCGCCGCCAGGCGGGCGGAGCGGGCCGGGCTCGATTTCGTCGAGCTGCACGGCGCGCATGGCTATCTGCTGCACGAATTCCTGTCGCCGATCTCGAACCAGCGTACCGACCGGTGGGGCGGCAGCCTCGAGAACCGGATGCGCCTGATCGTGACGGTGGCGAAGGCGGTGCGCGCGGCGCTGCCGGAACGGATGTTCGTCGGCGCGCGGCTTTCGGCGGCGGAATGGGTGGAGCGGGACAATTTCAACGTCGACGAGGCGGTTGAGGTTGCCAAGGCGCTGAAGGCGGCGGGCGTCGTCTATATCTGCGCCTCGACCGGCGGCAACGCGCATGACGCGAAGATCCCGCTCGGCCCGCTCTATCAGGTTGAATTCGCGGAGAAAATTCGCAAGGGCGCCGATATCGTGACGCGGGCCGTCGGCCTGATCACCACGCCGGCCGAGGCGGAAGCGGTGCTGCAGGAGGGCAGGGCCGACATGATCGCGCTCGCCCGCGCCATCCTCGCCGATCCGCGCTGGCCGTGGCGCGCCGCCTATGAACTCGGCGCCGAGGCCTATGCGCCGCCGCAATATCTCCGCAGCCTGACGACGGTGAAGCACTGGGTCGTCGACGAGGATGACGACTAGGATCGGACCGGGTCTTCTTCCGCGCCAACCGGTCCCCGCTTCGCGCGAAGACGCTCCGGCGGAAACAGAAACGGCCGTTTCGAGGCGTTCGAAGCGGCCGTTTCTGTTAGCGATCCGTTAACCCTAGAGCCTTTCCTTGTTTCATTGAAACACGGAAAGGCTCTGGCTCTTTGTTCGGTCGCGTTTTCTTCACGCGAACCGGGATCCACTTCGCTTGAAAACGCTTTAGTGGAGCGTGCCGGTGACCGGCGGCTCGTCGGTCGGGTTCTCGATGTCGGCCGGCGGCGCGTCATAGGCCATCGGCGCCGCCGCGGCGGAGGGTTCCGGCGTCATGCCGGGAGGGGCCCCGATCAGCACCTGCCGGCAGGCGGCCGGCAGGTCGGCCAGCAGCATCGGCCGCGGCTTCACGGCGGGCTTGGTCGGCTTGGTCGGCGTCTTGGGCGGCTTCGGCGGCTGCAGCCAGGCGTCGAGCTCGGCGCCGCAGCCATCGCCCGGCGGCGGGGCCTTCTGCGGCACGCAGCTCGCCATGTGGGGCGGGCAGTCGAGCCGGACGTGGAAGTGGTAGGTGTGGCCCCACCAGGGGCGAACCTTGTTGAGCCAGCCGCGGTCGCCGCGCGTATCCTCGCAGAGCGCCTTCTTGATCGCCGGGTTGACGAAGATGCGCGCCACCCGCGGGTCGAGCGCGGCGCGGCGGATCAGCCTGACCTGGCCCTGGGTCCAGACCGAGCGGTCGATCATGCGCGCCTTCTCGTTGACCATCGAGGTCGCGGCCATCGTCTCGCGCTCGTCGCGGGAGAGCAGGCGGCTCGGCATCGGCGTCAGCCAGAGGTCGACGTCGAGGCCGATCTGGTGGCTGGCATGGCCGGTGCGGGCCGGGCCACCGCGCGGCTGACCCATGTCGCCGACCAAGAGCCCCGGCCAGCCGTCCTGCCGCTTGGCGTCGTGGGCGAGCTTTTCGGTGAAGGCGATCAGTTCCGGGGTGCCCCAGTTGCGGTTGCGCGACAGGCGCATGGCCTGCCAGTCGGGCCCGTTGACGGGCAGCGCCACCGCGCCGGCCAGGCAGCCCTTGGCATAGGAGCCGATCGAGCGCGCCTCGAGCGGGATCGGCGTCTTGACGTCCCCGAACAGAATCTTCGCCGGCGTCGTGTCGATCGAGTCCGCCAAGGCGGGCGCGCCGGCCAGAACCGGCAGCAGGATCGAAAGCGCCAGCGCGCGGATCGGCCTTTTCAGCATGATGACACCTTCCTGGTCAGCGCTCCCCGGCGGGCAGTATCGCCGATCAATCTTGACGATCTATCAACCATCGCCGGCTTGCCGCAGCGCACCGGCATTTGGACGAATATTCCAGTTTTGGACCTGTCTCGCCTTCGAGATGGAATGAACTGCCTGATGTCCGTCGAACGTAGGCAATCCATGCTCGAAACCGTCATGATTCCGCAATTGACCGGTTGCAATGCCGTGCGATACTCGCACCCTAGACGGCCGCGGGTCTCGTCGCGGCAGCCGGCACGCAACAGGGCATTCAGAAAATGGCACTCAATCTGGGGGACGTGGTCCCCGATTTCACCGCCGACTCGACCGAAGGCAAGATCTCGTTCCATGAGTATCTCGGCAATGGCTGGGGCGTTCTGTTCTCGCATCCGAAGAACTTCACCCCGGTCTGCACCACCGAGCTCGGCGCCGTCGCCAAGCTGAAGCCGGAATTCGACCGGCGCGGCGTCAAGGTCATCGGCCTCTCGGTCGATCAGCTCTCCAATCACGGCCAGTGGGTCGACGACATCCGCGACGCCACCGGCTCGACGCTGAACTTCCCGCTCATCGCCGATCACGACAAGAACGTCGCCAATCTCTACGGCATGATCCATCCGAACGCTTCCGACACGACGACCGTCCGTTCGGTCTTCATCATCGGCCCCGACAAGAAGCTGAAGCTGACGCTGACCTATCCGGCATCGACCGGGCGGAATTTTGACGAGATCCTGCGCGTCATCGACAGCCTGCAGCTGACGGCCAAGTTCTCGGTGGCGACGCCGGTCGACTGGAAGCACGGCGACGACGTGATCATCGTGCCGTCGGTGTCGGACGAGGCGGCCAAGGAGAAGTTCCCGGGCGGCTGGAAGACCGTGAAGCCCTATCTTCGCGTCGTGGCGCAGCCCAAGGTCGACGAGACCGTCTGATCGGGCGGTTCCGGTTCTGAAATGGCGTCGGCCCCGGCCGGCGCCATTTTCGTTGGGGCTGCGTTTCGGTGGGAGAGGTAAGCAAGACCCTCACCCAACCCTCTCCCGCAGGCGGGCGAGGGCTTTGGGCCGGCGTTTTGTCGGCGTGGAGACAGGGCTCGGTGCGCTCCCTCTCCCGCGCGCGGGAGAGGGCTGGGGTGAGGGGCTTGCCGGCCACACCCCCGTCTCAGGAGATCGCCACGATCTCCGCCTCCTGGCCGGCGATGGCGATCTCGTCGCCGACGCTCCGGCCGATGACCGCCTGCGCCAGCGGCGAGACATGCGAGACGGTGCCGGCATTCGGGTCGGCCTCGTCCTCGCCGACGATCCGGTAGCTCTGCCGCCGCCCATCCTCGCGCAGGATCGTCACCGTCGATCCGAACTGCACGGTCGCGCCGTCGGTCGGCGCCGATACGAGTTCGGCGCTGGCGCGCCGCTTCTGCCAGTAGCGCAGGTCGCGGGCGAGCGTCGCCGCCGTCATCCTGTCATCGGCAATCCGGGCCGCCGCCAGCCCGGCGGCGAGGCTGGCGAGTTCGGCCTCGATTGCCGCCAGGCCTTCCGGCGTCACCAGGTTTGGATGCGGCGAGACAGGGCGCTCCGGCAAGCCGTCATCGCCCTGGTCCGCGTCGTCTTCCTTCACGAAGGCCCTGCTCATGCGGGGAGGGTAGGGTTCCCGGCCCGCGCCGTCCACCGGCTCGTGGGGACGACTTGTCCGGCGCGCGGAAAAATCGACGACGGCCGGGCGCCAGAATTCGAAACGCTATGGCAGCGCGGAAAAACCGGCTATGGAAGCCGCCTTCCTCCTCGCATCCTGGCCGATCCATGACATCCAATTCTGCCGCCGCCCTCAAGCCCATCGCCGTCCTGAGCGACCGGGCCGGACTAGGCGACGCGCTGATGGTCTGCCCGCTGATCTGGGCCGTGGCGGAGCGCTATCCCGGCCATCCGATCTGGTGGATCTCCTCCTGCCCCGACAAGCTGACCCGCACGGTCTATGAGCTGGTCGCCGACATCGCGCCGACCTTCGTGCATTTTCCGCGCGCCCGCTATTGGCCGGTTCCGGTCATTTCGGCGCTTCTGAAGCTGCCGCGCTTCCACAGGGTTTTCGACGTGCGCTCGCGCGTCGGCGACGTGCTGCTGGCGCGCGCCTTCCTGAAGTCGAAGGGATTCCAGAGCAGCATCCCGATCGGCAAGCTGCACCGGCCGGCGCTGATCGTCGATCGCAGCTGGTCGACGATCGAGGCGGATGCCGGCCGCAAGCTCGACTGGACGCTTTCCGCCAGGGATGGCTTCCACCTGTCGCCGAAGGCCGAGGCGCTGGCGGCGGAGCTGTTTCCGGCCGATCGCCGCCATGTCGGCATCGCGGTGACGACCAAGGGCGGCAAGGGCTGGCCGGTGCCGCGCAACATCGCCTTCGCCAGGCTGCTGCTGGCCGAGGGGCTGACGCCGGTCTTCTTCTCCGGCCCGTCGGAGCGCGAGGAAATCGCCGCGATCCGCGCCGCCGTGCCGGAGGCGATGTTCACGCCGGCGCGCTATGACGGCGAGCCTGACAGCGTCTACCGGCTGGAGCTGACGGCGGCGAGCGCCCGGCGCATGACCGTCGGCGTCGCGCCGGATACCGGGCTCGGCCACCTGATGGGTATTTCGCTGGTGCCGATGGTCAGCCTGTTCGGCCCCGGCGAGCCCGAGCGCTGGGCGCCGCAGGCGGTCCGCAACATCATCGTCCAGGCGCCCGAGATCGACGGCAAGCGCCGCATGGACACGATCGAGCCGGAAACGGTGCTGAAGGCCGTGCACGACATGCTGGGCGGGTAGGGGCTGGCCTTGGCAGGCTAGCCTCTGCCCCAACCCCAACCTGGCCGTCATCCCGGGTCTTCGCCCGGGATGACGACGGAGTTTGGGGGATGCATGGGAGCCTTGGCGAGGGGGACGGGCGGCAGTGGCACTGACCGTGAACGCGGACTTCACCTCTCCCGTGGGGAGAGGTCGACGGCGAAGCCGGCGGGTGAGGGCGTAGGGAATCCTCCGGAAAGGCCTCAACCCCTCACCCGGACCTGCGGTCCGACCTCTCCCCGTGGGAGAGGTGAAGGAGCGGCCCTCCGGGCCTCCTCAGCATGTTGAGGACGGGAAACCTCTGCCTTAACCCCACCCTCGCCGTCATCCCGGGCTTGACCCGGGATCCATTCCGCCGAGGCATGTCTCGGGGGGATGATTGCGCTCCGCCGCAGTCGGCATTGGATGGCCGTGTGGCTCCAGAGATTGTCCGAAGGCTGCCCAGTTTCACGGCTGCATGGATCCCGGGTCTTCGCCCGGGATGACGACGGAGTTTGGGTTGACGACCGAACCAGTCGCGGAAGGAAGAGCGGCCCCAGAAACAGAACGGCCGTCCCGATGGCTCGGAACGGCCGTGTAGCGGAAAGAAACGGATCGCGGCTCAATCGTCCATCTTGAGCGCGGCGATGAAGGCTTCCTGCGGGATGTCGACCTTGCCGAACTGGCGCATCTTCCGCTTGCCTTCCTTCTGCTTGTCCAGAAGCTTGCGCTTGCGGGTGATGTCGCCGCCATAGCACTTCGCCGTCACGTCCTTGCGCATGGCGCGGACCGTCTCGCGGGCGATGATCTTGCCGCCGATCGCCGCCTGGATCGGGATGACGAACAGGTGCTGCGGGATCAGGTCCTTCAGCTTCTCGCACATGGCGCGGCCGCGCCGCTCTGCCTGGGTGCGGTGCACCAGCATCGACAGCGCGTCGACCGGCTCGCCATTGACGAGGATCTGCAGCTTGACCAGGTCGCCGGGGCGGTGGTCGGTCAGGTGATAGTCGAACGAGGCATAGCCCTTCGAGATCGACTTCAGCCGGTCGTAGAAGTCGAACACCACCTCATTGAGCGGCAGGTCGTAGGTGACCATGGCGCGGGTGCCGACATAGGAGAGGTCGGACTGGATGCCGCGCCGCTCCTGGCAGAGCTTGAGGATGGCGCCGAGATATTCGTCCGGCGTCAGGATCGTGGCGCGGATCCACGGCTCCGCAATTTCTTCGATCTTCATCACATCCGGCATGTCGGCCGGATTGTGCAGGTCCATCTCGCTGCCATCGGTCAGCAGGATCTTATAGATGACCGAGGGGGCCGTCGCGATCAGGTCGAGATTGAACTCGCGCTCCAGCCGCTCCTGGATGATCTCCAGATGCAGGAGGCCGAGGAAGCCGCAGCGGAAGCCGAAACCGAGCGCCGCCGAGGATTCCATCTCGAACGAGAACGACGCGTCGTTGAGGCGAAGGCGCCCCATCGCGGCGCGCAGCTCCTCGAAATCGGCGGCGTCGACCGGGAACAGGCCGCAGAACACCACCGGCTGTGCCGGCTTGAAGCCCGGCAGCGCCTCGGCGGTCGGCTTCTTGTCGTCGGTGATGGTATCGCCGACGCGCGTATCCGCGACTTCCTTGATCGAGGCGGTCAGGAAGCCGATCTCGCCCGGGCCGAGGCTTTCGACCGGCACCAGCTTCGGCGTGAAATAGCCGACCCGCTCGACGTCGTAGACGGCGTCGGCGCCCATCATGCGGATGCGCATGCCCTTCTTCAGGTGGCCGTCGATGACGCGGATCAGCACGATGACGCCGAGATAGGAATCGTACCAGCTGTCGACCAGCATCGCCTTCAGCGGCGCGTCGGCGTCGCCCTTGGGCGGCGGCAGGCGGGTGACGATCGCTTCCAGCACGTCGGGGATGCCGATGCCGGTCTTGGCCGAGATCAGCACGGCCTCGGAGGCGTCGATGCCGATCACTTCCTCGATCTGCGCCTTGATGCGGTCGGGCTCGGCCGCCGGCAGGTCGATCTTGTTCAGGACAGGCAGGATCTCGAGGTCGTTGTCGATCGCCTGGTAGACATTCGCCAGCGTCTGCGCCTCGACGCCCTGCGAGGCGTCGACGACGAGCAGCGCGCCTTCGCAGGCGGCGAGCGACCGCGACACCTCATAGGCGAAGTCGACGTGGCCGGGCGTGTCCATCAGGTTCAGGATGTAGTTCTTGCCATCCTTCGCCTTGTAGTCCAGCCGGACGGTCTGCGCCTTGATCGTGATGCCGCGCTCGCGCTCGATGTCCATCGAGTCGAGAACCTGTTCCTTCATCTCGCGGTCGCTCAGACCGCCGGTGGCCTGGATCAATCGGTCGGCAAGCGTCGACTTGCCATGATCGATATGGGCGACGATGGAGAAATTGCGGATGTTGTCTTGCGGCGCGGTGCTCATGGCGCGCTCAATAGCATCAAGGATGTTGGCCGCAAAGCGCTGAAACGCGCCTTTTCAACGCCGGCCGGCATGAAGCACGCCAAGTTCATCGGCGCGGGCGACGATCCTGTCGGCGAGTTCGGCCACGAGCGGGCGCGAGAGCGCCTCCGGACTGCCGGTGACAAGGGCGGAATCGCGCCAGATCACGGGCATGTCGATCGGCGCCAGGTCGATCAGCCGGCCCTCGGCGAGGTCGTGGGTGATCGAGGCCTCGAGCAAGTGGCCGATCGCCTCGCCGCGCTCGATCAGGGCGCGGCCGGAGCTGAACAGCACCTGCGAGCTGGTGCGGGCGCGATGGCGCAGGCTGACGATCGCGTCGGGCGTCACCTGCCACCAGAAGAAGGAGAGGAAATGCGGCGCGACGGCGAAGATGCGGTCGAGCGTCGGCTGCGGCCCGATCTCCCGCGCCAGCGCCGGCGATGCGGCGAGCACGGCCTTCTCGCGCAGGATCGCGACCGGCTCCAGCGCCTCGAGCAGCGGATCGAAGTTCGGCCAGCCGATGATGGCGAGGTCGAGGCTGCGGTCATGCAGCCATTCGGCGATGTCGCGGTGGCGGCCTTCCTCGAAGCGCACTTCGACGCGGGGATGGGCGTGCATGAAGTCGACGACGGCGGGCGTCGCCAGCGGTTCGATCAGGCTGCGGAGCGAGGCGAAGGCGATGCGGCCGCGATCGACGCTGCGCATGGCGTCCTCGCTCTCGAGCAGGGTCGCCAGGATGCGCCGGGCATAGGAGAGGAAGGTGGCGCCTCGCTCGGTCAGCTCGACCTTGCGGCCGCGGGTGAACAGCGCGCCGCCGACATGGCTCTCCAGCGTGCGGATGCGCATCGAGATCGTCGCCTGGGTGACGTTGAGCCGGGCGGCCGCCTTGGTGAAGCTGCCGTCGCGCACGATCCGGTCGAAGCTGCGAAGCTGGTCGATATCCATAAAAATTACTTATGCATCGGTTCAAATTTTCCTATTCTGATAGATTATCATTGACATAAACGATGCAAAAGCTTGTTTTTGGGCGAAAGACCAACCGATGGAGCCATGATGGTTTCGATCCTGTCCCTGGATGGGCCGGCGGCGCGCGCCGCCATCCCGGCGCTCGCCGGCATCCTCGTCGACGCCGTGGCGCATGGCGCCTCGGTCAATTTCCTCGCCGGCTTTTCGCAGGCCGAGGGCGAGGTGTTCTGGGGCGGCCAGATGGCGGCGATCGAGGCCGGCAGCCGCGTGCTGCTGGTCGCCGAGCTCGACGGGCGCATCGTCGGCACCGTGGTGGTGACCTTCGCGCCGCAGCCGAACGGGCCGCACCGGGCGGAGATCGGCAAGATGCTGGTGCATTCGAGCGCCCGCCGCCGCGGCCTCGGCAGCCGGCTGCTGCAGGCGGCGGAAGACGTGGTCCGCGCCTCCGGCCGGACGCTGGCGCATCTCGACACCCAGACCGGCTCGGCCGGCGAGGCGCTCTACCGGGCGCGCGGCTGGACGGAGATGGGCGTCATGCCCGGCCATTCGCTGACGCCGGACGGGCGGCTCGCGGCGGCGACATTCTTCTACAAGCAGGTTTGAGCATGACGACGATCCGCGCGGCCACCGAGGCCGACCTCCCCACCATCCTGGCCATCTACAACGACGCGGTGGTCAACACGGCGGCGATCTGGAACGACGATCTCGTCGATCTCGACAACCGCATCGCCTGGTTCCGCACCCGCACCGGGCAGGGCTTCCCGGTGCTGGTCGCGGTCGAGGGCGAGCGCGTGCTCGGCTATGCCAGCTACGGCGATTTCCGCGCCTTCCAGGGCTATCGCTTCACGGTCGAGAACTCGATCTATGTCGCGGGCGAGGCGCGCGGCAAGGGCGCCGGCTCGGCGTTGCTTGCCGCCCTCGTCGAGGCCGCCAGGGCGCAGGGCAAGCACATGATGGTCGCCGGCATCGAGGCCGGCAACGCGGTGTCGATCCGCCTGCACGAGAAGCAGGGTTTTGTGGAGACGGCGCGCATGCCCGAGCTCGGCTTCAAGTTCGGCCGCTATCTCGACCTGGTCTTCCTGCAGAAGAAGCTGGACTAGATCGCCAGCGCGCGCGCCCGCATGGCAAGCGCCGCGCCTTCGGCGACGGCGGCATAGGCGACCGCCTTCTTGCGGAAGGCGATGAAGGCCGGATGCACCTCGCGCGCCATCGGGCTCGCCTCGCCGACCTCGGCCAGGACCTCGGCCGAAGTCTTGGCGAGCGCGTCGATCACCCCGTTCGGGAAGCTCTTCACCACCGTGCCGCGCTCGATCAGCGTCGGCAAAGCGAGGATGTTGTTGGCGGTGAAATCGGCCGAGACCTCCAGCGCGGCCGCCGCGGCGGCGGTGCGCACCACGGCCTGCAGGTCGGCCGGCAGCGCAGCGAACGCCGCCTTGCCGATCATCAGCTCCATCGCCGTCGCCAGTTCGTGGAAGGCCGGCATGTAGCAGAACGGCGCGGCGCGCGGCAGGTTGAGCGCGAGGTCGTTCCACGGGCCGACCCATTCGGCCGCGTCGATCGCGCCCGTCTGCAGCGCCGCCGCGATGTCGCCCTGCGGCAGCAGCACGGGACTGGCGCCGAGCCGCTTCAGCACGTCGCCGCCGAGGCCGGTGATGCGGATGGTGAGCCCCTTGAAATCCTCTGCCGTGCGGATCTCGCGCTTGAACCAGCCGGCGGCCTGCGGCCCGGTCGAGCCGACATAGAGCGGCAACACCCCGAACGGCTCGTAGGCGCGCTCCCAGAGCGTCTGGCCGCCACCGAAATCGAGCCAGGCGATGTGCTCGCTCGCCGTCAGCCCGAAGGGCACGCCGGAGAAATAGTGGAAGGCAGGGTCCTTGGCCGCCCAGTAATAGGGCGAGCCATGGCCCATCTCGGCCTTGCCGGTCGAAACGGCGTCGAAGACCTGTGTCGGCGCGACGAGGTCGCCGGCGGCGAAGACCTGGATCTTGAGGCGGCCGTCGGAAAGCGTCGCGATGCGGTCGGCGAGGCGCTGCGCGCTTTCGCCGACGCCGGGCGCATCCTTCGGCCAGGCCGTCGCCATCTTCCAGACGAGGCTGTCGGCGGCGCGCGCGATCGAGGGCGCGGCGAGCGGGGTGGCGGCAAGGCCCGCGCCGAGCCCGGCTGCGCCGAACCCGATCAGTCGCCGCCGATCGATCTGTCCCTGCTTCCGCGTCATGCCATTCCCTCGAACCTTCGCCATTGCAGCCTATCAGTGCTGAATGACAGCTGAACACCCGTCTGGCCGACGTGAACAGAAATCTGGGACATTGACGGCGACGGCCGGAGTGGCCAGTTTTACGGCGTGACTATCGCACGGCGTTTCGCCGCCCTCGTCCTGATCGTCGTCAGCCTGCTGCTTCCGGGTGGTTCCGGGTCGGCCTGGGCCATGGCCGATCACGCCGGGCAGGCGGATTGTCCGCATGCGGCGATGGTCCTGCCATCGGGCAACGCGTCGCATGGCGGCGCGATGGCGCATGTCATGCCGGTCGTCGCGGTTTCCGGCGCCCCGCATCCGCTTCCCGCCGCCGCGCCGTCGCTGCCCGCCTGCTGCATCGCCATCACCTCTACCGTCCCGGCGCTCGACGCCGGGCCCGCGCTTGCGGCCGGAGAGACCGGTGCGCGGCTGCGGCCGCTTTCCGACGCCATGCCGGCGCAGCGGTCGATCGGTCCCGACCTGCCGCCGCCTCGCGCCTGATCGTCCCCGTCGTCAAGCCATGGGCCGGAAGCGCGCGGGCCGCGCCGGCCATCCCCATGCCCGCATTTTCATACAGAGACGAACGATCATGAACACCATCCTGAAACTGGCGGCCGCCGCCGCGCTTTCGCTCGCCATTCTGCCGGCTTCGGCCGAGGAAGCCATGGATCATGCCGAGATGGATCACGCCAAGATGGATCACGGCCAGATGGACCATGGCGCCATGGCGAAGGAACAGCCGGGCGACAGCCCGTCGACCAAGGCCTTCCGCGCCGCCGACAAGGCGATGATGCAGGACATGGCGATCGAATATTCGGGCAATGCCGACGTCGATTTCTTCCGCGCGATGATCCCGCATCACGAGGGCGCGGTCGCCATGGCCGAGGTCGAGCTGCAATACGGCAAGGACCCGGAAGCGCGGAAGCTGGCCGAAGCCGTCATCAAGGCGCAGAAGGAAGAGATCGCCTTCATGAAGGCCTGGCTGGCCAAGAACGCGCCGTAGCAAGATCAGCCGGTAATAAGCCGTAGAAGAGAATCAAGATCGCGGCCGCGTGAATAGCGGTTGCGATCTTGGCCGATCCTGCCAACGATTCTTGGCCCGGCGCGTTTCGGGAGATTGACACCTGCAACGCGCGGATGTTCCCTCAACCCGCGGGGAAAGCGCGACGCCGTCGCGGCTTCGTTGGAAGGTGATGTCGTTGAGACATCCAAGGGAGATCGGCACTATGAAGATGCGATCCGCACTCATCCTGGTCGGCGCAAGCATGTCGCTGGGCCTGTTGACGTCGGCCCTGCCGGCGTCCGCCGCGACTTCGTCGCCCGCCATGCAGTCCTGCAGCGACGACTGGTCCAAGATGAAGGCAGCCAACAAGGTTCCGGACGGCCAGACCTGGCCGAAATTCTGGAGCCAGTGCTCCAAGGACTATGCCGCTGCGCACCCGGATGCAGCCGCTGCCGCGCCCGCCGTCGACACCAAGGCCGCCAAGACCACGGCCAACACGACGGCCAAGACGACGCCCGCCGCGCCGGCCGCTGCCGACGCCAAGGCCGGTGGCAAGTCGGGCGCCATGCAGTCCTGCAGCGACGACTGGGCCAAGCTGAAGGCCGCCAACAAGGTTCCCGCCGGCCAGACCTGGCCGAAGTTCTGGAGCCAGTGTTCCAAGGATTATGCCGCCGCCAATCCGGACGGCGCCGCTGCGCCTGCCGCCAAGGCGGGCTCGGCGAAGGCGGCGACGACGGACGAGGATCTCGGCATGGCGCTGCCCGATCCCGACGCCGCCGCCAAGCTCGACACCGGCAAGACCACTGCCGGCAAGCGGCAGATGACCCCGGGCCAGCAGGCCGCCGTCGTCCGCATCCGCGCCTGCGGCGCGGAGTGGCAGGCGAAGAAGGCGGCGGGCAAGCTGCCGGAGGGCGCCAAGTGGCCGCAATACTGGAGCGACTGCAACAAGCGGCTGAAGGCCAAGGGGCAGTAGCCCCTGCAATGTTGGTGTAGTCATAGGCATGTAGCCTCGTTCCGGTCGGGGGCAGAGAACGACGTTCCGCTTGGAAGGAGAACCATCATGGGAATCTTTGACGGTCTTGTCGGCAATGTCCTCGCGGCGCTTCAGGGCCAGCAAGGCGAGGGCGTCCAGCCGGACGCCCTTGGCCAGGCTCTGAACGGCGCGCTCGCCAATACCCAGTTCGGCAGTCTCGAAGGCGTGCTCAGCCAGTTGCAGAGTTCCGGCCTCGGGGCGCAGGTCGCCTCCTGGCTCGGCCAGGGCAACAACCTGCCGATCAGTGCCGACCAGTTGCGCGAGGCGCTGGGCAACGAGGAACTGCAGAAACTCGGCACCCAGCTCGGCATTCCGATGGACCAGGTCAGCGATATCCTCGCCAAGGTCCTGCCTCCCACCGTCGACCAGTTGAGCCCGAACGGCACGCTGGCGCCGCCGGCGGGACCGACGCCCGGCTGAGTTCGGGCGCTTCTTGTTTGGGTGCGGTGCAAGACCCTCGCCCCAACCTCTCCCGCGTGCGGGAGAGGGCTTTCTTTCGTGTGGTTCGGCAATCGCGCCACCTCCGTGGCGGAGCGCCGGCCGGAACCCTCGCCCGCCTGCGGGAGACTGCAGGGTGAGGGGGCTGGTCGTGCGTATCGTGCGTGATTCGAGACGGCCCTCGCGCTTTCATGCCTCGATCGAAGCGCCGGCCGTCCCCATGGCACCCGAGATCGCAGCGCGGAGAGATGCGCGAAGCGTCCCGACCTGCTAGGACGGGGCGAAACCGTCCCTTACGCACGAGCCCGCTGTGACCGAAACAAGCCGCCCCGCCGATCAGTTCCTGACGATCCGCGATTTCCTCCGCTACGCGATCAGCCGCTTCAACCAGGCCGGACTTGCCTTCGGTCATGGCGCCTCGAGCGCGTTCGACGATGCCGCCTATCTGGTGCTGGAAGGCCTGAAGCTGCCGATCGACACGCTGGAGCCGTTCCTCGATGCGCGCCTGCTGCCGGAGGAGCGCCAGCGTCTCGCCGACCTGATCGAGGCGCGGGTGACGACCCGCAAGCCGACGCCCTATCTGCTCAACCGCGCCTATATCCAGGGCGTGCCCTTCTATGTCGACGAGCGCGTGATCGTGCCGCGCTCCTTCATCGGCGAACTCCTGCATTCCGAATTCTTCGGCGGCGACGAGTTCACGCTGATCGAGGACATGTCGTCGGTCGAGACCGTGCTCGATCTCTGCACCGGCTCGGCCTCGCTCGCGATCCTCGCCGCCGGCGTGTTCGAGAATGCCGAGATCGACGCCGTCGACCTGTCGCCGGATGCGCTCGAGGTCGCTAAGATCAACGTCGCCGAGCACAATCTCGGCAATCGCATCGAGCTCTATGAAGGCGACCTGTTCGCCCCACTCGGCGACAAGCGCTACGACCTGATCCTGACCAACCCGCCCTATGTCGACGAGATCGCCATGGAAGAGTTGCCGGAGGAATACCGGCACGAGCCGGAGATGGCGCTCGCGTCCGGTCTCGATGGCCTCGATATCGTCCGGCGAATTCTCGAGGCGGTGCCGGCGCATCTCAATCCCGGCGGTGGCCTGCTCTGCGAGATCGGCGCCGGTCGCGAGATCCTCGAAGCCGAATACCCGCATCTCGATTTCTTCTGGCTCGATACCGAGGAGAGCGAGGGCGAGGTGTTCTGGCTGTCGGCCGAGAGCCTCGGCGTCGCCGACGCGGAGCCCGGTGACCAGGACCTGGCCGATCTCGCCAATCTCGGCGACGAGCCGGAAGAAGACTGATCCGGCAGCCCTCGGGCGTTTGAAATGAAGAAGCCCCCGGCCGCGCCGCGGCCGGGGGCTTCTTTTTTGGCGGGATCGATCAACCGCGCCGTTTCACCTCTCCCAGGGGGAGAGGTCGGAGCGAAGCTCCGGGTGAGGGGCTGCGATCGCGCGGGGAGGGCTCAGCCCCTCACCCGCCGGCCTGCGGCCGTCGACCTCTCCCCTTGGGAGAGGTGACCTTCGCACGCCGCCTATGCGCCGATCTCCAGCATTCGCGGCTCGCGGGCCTTTCTCGGCTTGCGCGAGCGCAGCGTCACCAGCGTGACCAGCGCGGCGGTGAAGGTGATCGCCGCGCAGATCAGCATCGTGTTGCGGAACGCCGCGCCATAGGCCGCCATCGCGGTGTCGTGGCCGATCGAGGGCGCGAGCGCCTTTGCCTGGTCGAGGCTGCCGCCCGCCAGCGCGCTGGCGACATGGGGGGCGACGTCGCCCGGCAGTTCGCCGAGCCCACCAAAGACGAAGGCGGCCATCAGGGCGCCGACGACGGCGACCGCGACGGTTTCGCCCGCCACCCGCATGGTGCCAAAGATGCCGGTCGCCATGCCGGCGCGCTCGGTCGGCACGACGCTGATGGCGAGGTCGTCCATCAGGCCCCAGGGCAGGGCGGCGCCGACGCCGATCATGGCGAGCGGCAGGATGAAGGCCGTCGGCGCGCCGCCGACCGGCACGAAGGCGAGCAGCAGCACGCCGGCGCCGGCGACCAGCAGGCCGAGGCCGGCGAGGATGCCGGACGGGATCCAGCGCGCCAGGTTGGCGGCGACGAACGGGATCGTCGCGATCGGCAGGCTGAGCGGCAGCAGCATCACGCCGACTTCCAACTCGCTCATGCCTTCGATGCGGATGAAGCGGGCCGGCAGAAGGATGAACGGCACGATGAAGGAATAGGCGACCGCGACCGGCAGCGCCTGCACCGAGACGAAGCGGGCATAGCGGAACAGCGACAGGTCGAGCATCGGCCGCGTCTGCAGATTCTCGATGGCGATGAAGGCGACGAGCAGGACGGCGGCGCCGGTCAAAAGCGTCACCACCAGCGTGTCGTCCCAGCCGCGTTCCGGCCCGAGGATGATGCCGAAGGTGAGCGCGACGAGCATGGCGGTGAAGCTGCCGGCGCCCCAGCGATCGATGCCGATGGCGCCGGGATCGCGGGTTTCGCGCATTCTCGGCACGCCGACGACGAGGATGACCAGCCCCGCCAGCGCGGTGGCGACGAACAGCGCCCGCCAGCCGAACGAGCCGATCAGCGCGCCGGTGACCAGCGGTCCGAAGGCGAGGCCGATGCCGAAGCCGGTGCCGAGCAGGCCGAGAGCCCGCGTGCGGTCGGCGCCTTCATATTCCTGCGCCACGGCGGCGAATCCGGCCGAGATCGAGATCGCCGCCGCGATCCCCTGCAGCGCGCGCAGGAAGTCGAGGATCAGCACGTTCGGCGACAGCGCCACGGCGAGCGAGGTCAGGGTGAAGCTGATGGCGCCGATGCGGAACATGCGCTTGCGGCCGAACTGGTCGGCCAGCGCGCCGCCGAGCATGATCGTGCTGCCGAAGGCGAGCATGAAGCCGTTGACGATCCAGGTCAGCAAGGCAAGGTCGCCGCCGAGATCGCGTCCGATCGCGGGGGTGGCGACCGCCGGACCGGTGAAGGAGAGCGGCATGGTGACCGCGACGAGGAAAACGGCGGCGAGCACGAGGTGCCGGCCCGGAGCCGCCTGGTGAGAAGCGTCGGTCATGGTGGTCTCGATCTGTTGGGCGGGGCCGGCGCGGGGCGCGGCCCATGGAGACGCTGAAGCCCGCGACGGGAGAGGCGTCGCGGGCTCAGGGTCATCACCGACACACGTATTTATGTGTCGGTCGATACACAAATCATAATGGCTTGATTCCGGGCGTCAAGCGCTTTATTTGTTGATCGTTACAAAAAGAAAAGGGCTGCACGCAAGCCATGAATGCACGCGGACGTCCCCGTAGCTTCGATCGCTCCGTCGCCCTCGAACGGGCCATGGACGTGTTCTGGGCTCGCGGCTATGCCGGCACCTCGATCTCGGAGCTGACCGAGGCGATGGGCATCAATTCGCCGTCGCTCTATGCCGCCTTCGGCTCCAAGGAAGAGCTGTTTCGCGAGGCGGTGGCCCTCTATGTCGCGACCGACGACGCCTGCACCATGCAGATGCTCGAGGGCGACCTGACGACGCGCGATTCGATCGCGGCGATGCTGGCGGCGAGCGCCCGCTCCTGCGCCCGGCCCGACAAGCCGACCGGCTGCTTCGTCATGCTGGGCGCCACCAATGGCGGCCCCGACACCGACGCGGCGCAGCAGTTCCTCTGCGACCAGCGCAAGGACATGGCGCGGCGGATCCGGGCGCGGCTGCAGCGCGGCGTCGCCGATGGCGAATTGCCGCCCGGCCTCGATCTCGACCGCATCGCCGCCTATTTCGGCACCATCATCAAGGGCATGTCGATCGAGGCGCGCGACGGCGCCGATGGCGAGACGCTGCTCTCGGTGGCGCATAGCGCCATGCGCGGCTGGGACGCGCTGACCTCGACGCAGGGTTGATGGCCGGCGGCTATTGGCTCGGCTGGCCGACGTCGAACCGGTTGCCGTCGGGATCGGCGAAGACGAAGGCGCGCAGGCCGTAGTTCTGGTCGCGCAATCCCTTGATGATGCGCACGCCATGCGCCTGGCAGCGCGCATGCAGCGCGTCGACGTCGTCGACCATCAGATGCGCGACATTGTGGAGACCGGGCTTGTGGTCACGCCGCAGGTTCAGATGCAACTCGGCCCCGTCGCGCTTCAGGATCATGAAGCCGACGGGATCGCCGTTCTCGAAGGTCTTCTTGAAGCCGAGCACGTCGCGATAGAAGGCGTGCGCCCGCTCGATGTCGCGCACGGTGATGCCGGGCGCCATGCGGCCGAAGCGGACGCCATGATCGGTCGGGGCAGGGGAGGAAGGATCGGTCATCGTTTCATCTCGATTGCGCAGCGCCGCTCGCGGTCCGGACGGTGCCGGGTCGCCGCGAGGCCTGCGGAGGAATTTCGATGAGACGGTGCTCGGCGCGAAACCTAGCCGAAGCCCCGGGAATTGGGAACCTGTCATCGCGCCCGAATTCGCCCGGCCGGCCGTCCGGCGGCCCGTTGCCCCTTGTCCTGCGCAGGGCGGCGGCTCATTTGAAGCATTCCTGATTTCTGTGAAATTGTGATATGAGGCCGGCAACAATGATGGATGGCCTTGATGCGCGCGTTTCGCGCCCGGCCTCTCACCCGGATACCGACATGACCGCACCGCTCGCCGTGGCCACCACCGCCCCGCTCAAGGCTCCGCTCTCGCTGACGGAGACGCCCTCGCTCGTCGGCCTGTCACGCCCCGAGATCGGCGAAAGGCTCGCCGGCATCGGCATCGAGCCGAAGCAGATCCGCATGCGCACGGCGCAGATCTGGAACTGGATCTACGCGCGCGGCGTCACCGACTTCAACGACATGCTCAACGTGTCGAAGGACCTGCGCGCCACGCTCGCGGCCAATTTCACGCTGAAGCGGCCCGAGATCGTCACCGAGCAGATCTCGCAGGACGGCACGCGCAAGTGGCTGCTGCGCTTCCCGGCGCGCGGCGCCGGCCGGCCGGTCGAGATCGAGACCGTCTACATCCCCGAGATCGGCCGCGGCACGCTCTGCGTCTCCTCGCAGGTCGGCTGCACGCTCACCTGCTCGTTCTGCCACACCGGCACGCAGAAGATGGTGCGCAATCTGACGGCGGAAGAGATCGTCGGCCAGATCCTCGTCGCGCGCGACCGCCTCGGTGATTTCCCGGACAAGACGACGCCGGTCGGCGCCGCCGTCCCGTCCGAGGGCCGCCTCGTCTCCAACATCGTCATGATGGGCATGGGCGAGCCGCTCTACAATTTCGACAACGTCAAGCAGGCGCTGCTGATCGCCTCCGACGGCGAGGGGCTGTCGCTGTCGAAGCGCCGCATCACGCTGTCGACCTCCGGCGTGGTGCCGATGATCCCGCGCACCGGCGAGGAGATCGGCTCGATGCTGGCGATCTCGCTGCACGCCGTGCGGGACGACCTGCGCGACATGCTGGTGCCGCTCAACAAGAAATATCCGATCGCCGAACTGCTCGACGCCTGCCGCAACTATCCCGGCCTCTCCAACGCCCGCCGCATCACCTTCGAATATGTGATGCTGAAGGACGTCAACGACACGGCGGCCGATGCGCGCGAGCTGGTCCGCCTGCTGCGCGGCATCCCCGCCAAGATCAACCTCATCCCGTTCAACCCGTGGCCGGGCGTCAACTACCAGTGTTCCGACTGGGAGACGATCGAGGCCTTCTCCGACATCGTCAACCGCGCGGGCTATGCCTCGCCGATCCGCACGCCGCGCGGCCGCGACATCCTCGCCGCCTGCGGCCAGCTGAAGAGCGAGAGCGAGCGCATGCGCGTCCGCGAGCGCCTGGCGCTCGAGGCGATGGTCACCAACGACGAAGACTGATGCTGACTTTTCTCCGCATCCTGTTCGTCATCCCGCTCGGGCTGATCGCGGCGATCATCGCGGCCATCGTCGTCTATCTCGGCTCGTTCGGTTTCTTCGAGACGGACAGCTGGGTCGGTCCCGGCGGCGACATCACGGCGATCATCGAGCCGGTGATCGTCGTTGTGGCCGGCATCACCCGCTTCGCGGTTCTGCCGTTCCTGGTCGGCATCGTCATCGCCGAGATCTTCGCGCTGCGCTCGGTGATCCTGTGGTCGCTGTTCGGCGGCGCGATCGGGCTCGGGATCTTCCTTTCGGCGAACAGCACCGAATTTGCCGTCCTGCCGCCGCTGGCCGCCGGACTGGTCGCCGGCTTCGCCTATTGGGTCGTCGCCGGCCACGGTTCGGGAACGATCGTCCGTGCCGTCCCGGAGCGTGCGGTCTCCGGCCCGCCGGCTCCGCCTACTTCCCCTGAGCCAGAATAAGACGAACGGCGAAGGCGCCCATCACGCTGGCGAACAGCCAGTCGACGGCGCGGGTCGCGCGCGGCGAGCGCTTCAGGAACGAGGCGAGCGAGCCGGCCGACCAGATCATCGCGATGCTGATCGGTGTGGCGACGACGACGAACATCAGCCCGAGGAACAGCAGCTTGCCCGCGGCATGCGGGTCGGTCGGCGTCACGAATTGCGGCAGGAAGGTCACGAAGAAGACGATGATCTTCGGGTTGAGCAGATTGACCATCAAACCCTTCAGATAGACCTTGCCGATCGGATCGCTGGAACCCTTGCCGCCGACCGAAAGCGCCGAGCCGTGCCGGATCGCCTGGAAGGCGAGATAGACGAGATAGCCGGCGCCGACCACCTTGAGGATGGTAAAGGCCGTGGTCGAGGCGGCGAGCAGCGCCGAGAGGCCGACCGCGACCAGCACCGTGTGCACCACCAGCCCGGTCGAGGCACCGGCGAAGGCGGCGACGCCCGCCATTCGCGATTGCCCGATCGCCTTGCCGAGAAACAGCGTCATGTCCGGCCCCGGCGTCAGAGTGAGCGCAATGACAGCGGCCAGATAGGCGAGGAAGACCGATAGCGAAGGCAGGAAGGTGAGCATGCGTGCGGCTCCGTTGAAGCGAGAGCTATAACACGGCATGTGGTTCGACCAATATCCCGTCCTTGTTTCGGCTGCCACGATCGGCGGCTTGCTTCTCTGCCTCGCGATCTACCCCACCGTCACGAAGCAGATCGCGGTCGGCGTGCCGACGGCGATGTCGCGGTCGAGCCGGGTCAGCGAGCCATCGGCCGGATCGACGGCGAACAGCGTAACGACGTCGCTGTCCTGGTTGGCGACGGCGAGGAGGCGCCCGTCCGGCGAGAAGGCGAAATGGCGGGGCGTCTTGCCGCCCGAGGGCACCGCCTCGCGCCGCCGGGCGATGCCGTCCTCGCCGATCGCGAAGATCGACAGGCTGTCGTCACCGCGATTGGCGACATAGAGGAAGCGCCCGTCCGGTCCAAGCTTGATCTCCGAGCAGTGATTGCCGGTCGTGTCGTCGAGCGTCGGCGCGACATCGAGCACGGTGAAGCCGCCGCTTTCCGCGTCGAAGGAAAGCGAGGCGACGGTCGAGGCGAGCTCATTGACGACATAGGCGAAGGCCTTTGCCGGATGAAAGGCGAAATGGCGCGGGCCGGAGCCGGGCGGCAGCTCCGTCTCGCCGACCCTGGTGATGGCGCCGGTTTCGGCGTCGAAGCGGTAGCTGACCAGCCGGTCGATACCGAGATCGCTGACGACGATGTGGCGGTTGTCCGGCGTCGCCTGGACGCAATGCGCATGCGAGCGGTCCTGCCGGCCTGCATCGGGGCCGTGGCCCGGATGCGCCGCCGAGGCGGTGGCCGGATCGAGGCCGCCATCGGCGCGGCGCGGGAAGACGACCACCGACTGGTTCGGTCGCTCGCTCTCGGGCATGCCCATGTAGTTTGCGACGAGCACGAAGCGCGCGGCCCGGTCGAGGCTCGAATGCGCGGTGATGCTGCCGAGAGTCGACTGGCGGTTCAGATAGGTCAGCGAACCGGTCTCCGGGTCGATCCGGTAGGCGCTGACGAGGCCCTCGTTCCACTCCGGCACTTCGCTCGTCGCATAGAGCGTGCCGCCATCGGGCGCGGCCGTCAGGAAGGTCGGGTTCTCGATCCCGCCCTGCACGCCGAGCGGCGTCGTCGTCGCCCCGTCGAAGCCGAAGATCGCGATGCCGCGACCATGGGCCGAGGCGAAATAGGGCGTCGGCCGGTTGCAGCCGCCGACATAGAGCAGGGTCTTGCTGGTCATCGCGATGGTTCCCCCGTATGGGCGCGACGGCTTGATGCGCCGGCCGCTTCGTTGGCGGCCACGATAGCCAAGTCGGGCCACCGTCGTCACCGTTCTTTTGGCGGGCAGCGCCGGGCGGCGCCGGCCTTGCCCACGGCGGCGCCGGGTCCGCTTTTGCCTCTTGTTCTTGGGCGGGGCTCTGGCAAACTAATTGCCGTAGCGGGAGGGGCGGCATGGTCATGGCCTGGCGATATGCGGCGGTCACTGCCGCCTTCTGTTTGAGCTGTGGCTCGGCGCCGGCGGAACCGGTCGACCGCGACAAGGTGATGGCGGCGCTGCCCAGGCTCGACGCCATGGCGCAGCAACTGGTTGCCGATCGCAGCGTTCCGGGCCTTGCCATCGCGGTGGTGCATAACGACCAGGTGGTCTTCCTGAAGGGTTTCGGCCTGCGCGAGATGGGCAAGGTCGGCGCCGTCGACCCGGACACCGTGTTCCAGATCGCCTCGCTCTCCAAGCCGGTTTCGGCCACGGTCGTCGCGGCCCTGGTCAGCGCCGGCGTCGTCGACTGGGAATCAAGGATCGCGGATCTCGATCCCGCCTTCCGCCTGCACGACCCCTATCCGAGCGCCGAGGTGACGGTGCGCGACCTCTTCGCCCATCGCAGCGGCCTGCCGGGCAGCGCCGGCAACGACCTGGAGGCGATCGGCTTCGACCGCGAGACCGTGATGCACCGGCTTCGTCTCGTGCCGCCATCGTCGAGCTTTCGCGCCGGCTATTCCTACAGCAACGCCGGCCTGACCGCGGGCGCGCTCGCGGCGGCCCGTCCGACGGGGCAGGCCTGGGAAGACGTCGCCGAGACGCGGCTGTTCAAGCCGCTCGGCATGGCGTCGACCAGCGCGCGCGGTCGATTTCATCTCCCGCTCCGATCGCGCGGCGCTGCATGTCGATGTCGGCAGTGGCTGGGAAGCGAGGGTGCAGCGCAACGCCGACGTCCAGGCGCCGGCCGGCGGCGTCAGCTCCAGCGCGCGCGACCTTGCGCAATGGATGCGCCTGGAGCTGGCAAAGGGCCAGATCGGCGGCAAGAGGCTGATCAGCGCCGAGGCGCTCGCCGCGACGCACGAGCCCTTGATGGCGCGGGGCACGAACCCGGTCACCGGCGACGCTTCGTTCTATGGCCTCGGCTGGAATATCGAATTCGGCCGGCACGGCCTGAGCTGGGGTCATGCCGGTGCCTTCAGCGCCGGCGCCCGCACGCTGGTCCAGCTTTATCCGGAATCGTCGATCGGCATCGTCGTCCTCGCCAACGCCTTTCCAAGCGGCGCGCCGGAAGGGTTGGCCGACAGCTATTTCGACTGGGTGTTCGAGGGGCGCCAGCGGCAGGACTGGCTGGCCGCGTGGGACGGAATGTACGGCGCCCTGTTCGGTCCGGCGGGCACCATGGCTAAGGCCACCTATGCCCCGAAGCCGGCGCCGAGCCCGGCCTTGCCGCTCGCCGCCTATGCCGGGCGCTATCGCAACGACTATGTCGGTGATGTCGTGATCAGCGACAAGTACGCGGCTCTGACGCTGGAGCTCGGGCCGAAGGGCGAGCAGTCCTATAGGCTGACGCACTTCGACCGCGACTGCTTCCTCGTCTATCCGACGGCGGAAATGCCGGACACGCCCAGCGCCGTCCGCTTCGCGATCGGTCCCGACGGAAGGGCCGAGTCGGTGACGATCGAGTTCCTCGACGACAACCATCTCGGCACGCTCGCGCGCGTCGCCGACTAGCCCGCCGATGTCGCCTTGCCGGCGGAGTTCTGCCGCGGGGCCTGCCGGATGATCGCGCCGGCAGGGCGCGAAGGCGCCGCGCGAAAGACCCGGCTTTCCGGTCCGTGTTTGCGCAGCCGGCGCAATTTTGCCATCTCCCCTCGCTTAGCTCCGGCCGTCGCCGGGGTCATAAGGCGGCGCACCGCGGGGGCGGGGCCGGGGAATGTCGAAAGATCGTATCGAAATGGCGGGAACGCTGGCTATTGCCGTTTCAAAGCCGTCCGATCCGTGGTTTAGATCGATTGTCAGGCATCCTTTGGGCTGCCGCCGATTGAAGGCTGGTCGACGGCCGGGAGGACAGCTGTGATTGCTCCATTCGGGCAGCGTTTTACGACGCCTGCGCAATACGCGCTGACGCTCCTCTTCGTGCTGCCCTGCTTCGCGCTGCGCCTGCATTGGCCGTGGCACAGCTTCTCCTTCTTCCTGTTCGCGCCGGCCGTCGTGCTCGGCGCCGCCCTGTTCGGCCGCGGCCCCGCCATCCTCGCCACCGTGCTGACGGCGGTGATCGCCGTCTTCTTCTGGATCGAGCCGATCTACACCTTCCGCCTGTCGCCGCAGCAGGTGCCGCCGCTGGTGCTCTATGCGCTGGTCTGCGCCAGCGTCGTCGGCCTCAGCGAATGGACGCGCGCCGCGTTGAGCCGCGACCGGCGCGCCCTCCGGGCGGAGAGCCGCGCCCAGGCGAGCGCCCGCCTCGACGGCATCGATTTCTGGCGCGGCCTCGTGCTCTGCACCATCCTGATCAACCATGTGCCCGGCAATATCCTCGAGGCGATCACGCATCGGAATTTCGGCGTCTCGGATTCGGCCGAGGCGTTCGTCTTCCTCTCCGGCGTCTCGCTGGCGCTCGCCTATGGCCACCGCTTCCGCCCGGGCGAGCGGGTCGGCGTCATGGTCGCCATGCTGCGCCGCGTGCTGAAGCTCTATGGCGTGCATGTCGCGCTCTCCTTCGCCGCGATCGCCATCTTCTCCGCCGGCGCGCTCTACTGGCGCCAGCCGGAGCTTCTGATGTCGCATGGCCGCTCGCTCTATGTGAAGGACGCCTGGACCTGTCTGATCGGCATCGTCTCGCTCGGCCACCAGCTCGGCTATTTCAACATCCTGCCGCTCTACATGGCGCTGATCGTGGCGGTGCCGGTGCTGCTCTGGCTGGCCCGCATCGACGTCGCGCTGATGCTGGCCGTCTCGGCGCTCCTCTATGCCGTCACCCGCTATACCGGCTGGAACCTGCCGAACTGGCCGGCCCAGGGCGGCTGGTTCCTGAACCCGCTCGCCTGGCAATTCGTCATGGCGATCGGCCTCGCCGCCGGGCTGGCGCTGAAGGAGCGCGGCGAGATCCCGGTGACGCGGCCGATGGTGGCGCTCGCCGCCATCGTCGTCGCGATCGGCTTCCTGATGTCGCCCTATGCGCCGGAGGCGACCCGCAGCTGGATCGCCGCCAACGGCCATCTCGATACCGACAAGTCGATGCTCGGCCTGACCCGGCTCAGCCATTTCCTGGCGCTCGCCTATCTCGTCTATGCGCTGAGGCTGAGCGCGCTCTGCCGCCGTCTGCCGGTGTTCGCGCCGCTGGCGACGATCGGCCGGCACGGCCTCCTGATCTTCGCGCTGCTCTCGGTGCTCTCGGCGCTCGGCCAGGTGCTGGTCAGCACGGTGCGCAGCAGCGCCTGGTTCGATATCGGCTTCCTCGGCGGCGGGTTGCTGCTGCTCTGGTTCGTCGCCCATCTCGCCGACGCCGCCCGCCCGCCGCGCCGCGCCCGCCCGCTGGCGCAGCCGGCCCTGGCCGCCTGACACCGCCGCGGCTCCCTGTCGGCCACGGCTGCCCATCTCGCCGATGCGGCTCGGCCGCCGCGCCGCGCCCGCCCGCTGGCGCAGCCGGCCCTGGCCGCCGGACACCGCCACCGCTCCCGGCCGGGCGCACAGTCCGCCCGGCTGTCGCGCCCGCTTGCACCGTCTTCGGAATCCGCCCCATGCGGCGCGGCAGGGAGGCGGGTTCGGGGCGCGACGAACTCTTCGGTGAAAGGCGGGCTTTCGCCATTGCTGCATGGCGGTCCTTCGTTTAAGAAGACCGGCACGCGGCCTTGGCCGCCTCCGGCATGCACCCGTAGCTCAGCTGGATAGAGCGCTGCCCTCCGAAGGCAGAGGCCAGGGGTTCGAATCCCTTCGGGTGCGCCAATTTTTTCAAGGGCTTAGATGTCTTGGCCGCGTTTCGTACGAAAGTCGTACGGAAATCGCAGGTAGTTACTTGTCCTGTGGCCTGCCCGCTGGTGTCTGACGGATTCCGGCGCAAATGACGGGCTGGCACGGGATAGCATGGCTGCCTCCGAGGCTCGAGCATAGTGCTAGCTAGTGAGCTGCGGCCAGACTTCAGCTAGGCTTCCGATAGGGGAGGCTGGCATGCAGGAAGTATCCGAACACCGATTCGAATTCACACTCAGCGACTTGCCGCGGGCCGAATTCGTAAAACTGTCCGACGCGCTAAACTTGGCGCTATATGGCGGCGTGCTCTCGATCCGCTACGAGGGCTCCATTCCGTCCTCTGCCATCGAGGACGGGATGCTTTCCATTGCGCAAGGCACATGGCTCCTAGACACGGAGCATGGACGGGTTCTCGGGCCGCGATGCGTCAACGTCGCTAGGCCTGGCGCGATTCTGTTCGATATCGAGGACAACTCGGAGCCTGATCCTACCAGGAGCGCCGAACTCGAACAAAAGTACATTGCGCGCCTGGAACGTCACCGGAAGTGGCTGGCAGAGCAGCCGGTAGATAGGCAGGCGGATCTGGCGCTTGCGCCTTCCCCTCGCCGACACGATCCCGATGCCATCGCTCCGTTCTGGAGGGCTGAGATCGCCCGAAGACAGACGGGGTTCTACAGCAAGCTGAATATGGCAGCCCGATCCGGCGATGTGCGCTTCATGGGAATCCCCGTCGATGGACCGTGGACCTTGGAACCGAGCACATTCGGATCCCTGCCACAGGACATTCTGGCCGCCTATTTCAGCGTGGATCGGGATTTTGACGAGGACAGCTGCATCTCTGCCATCGGGCCAGAGGCCTCAGAGCCTGACTATGACGAGGCATCGGCAGAGGGCCGCTATGTGTCCTATCGCGACGTCGTCGTAGAGCGAGTCTCATTCCTGCGATTTTTGAAGGTCACCTATCCCTCCGTCCTGAACGCAGCCAGTGCCCAGGATCAGCTCAAGACCAAAGAAGCGATCCGGGTTCTCGCTCGGGCACTGCGCCAAGATCCGGGCATGTCGAAAGCGGCCGCGGCTGAGCTTGTCGGCTGGCCGGTCCGCAGTCGGCGCTTCGAGACCGAGATCTGGCCAGAGGCGCGTCACGCGGCTGACCTCCATCCGAGGGGCCAGGCTGGGCGCAAAGGGAAATCAACGCAGGCCTAATCGACGCACCATTTTAATCGACGCGGCTATTTCCAGTCGCTGTCGTCGCCGATGTCTCGTTCGTTCAGACACATCCCTAAGTGTCGCAGCGAATGAGGCGATCCATGAGTGCGAACGGTTCTCGGCCTGTGGCCAACACGGTGGCGGACGTGCTGCGCCGTGTCGGCATCAGCCGCACAAAATTCTATCAGGAGATCAATGCCGGCAGGTTGAAGGCTCGCAAGATCGGCAGCAAGACGATCGTCCTGGAGACAGATCTCCAGGCCTATCTGGACGCGCTGCCGCCCTACGATGGTCGCGCGGAGTAAAGCCGTGCGCGCGCGGCTTCTCACCCGCCATTCCGTCTGCTCCTCGCCCTGCGTCCGCGGCGGGTTGACGACCGATGGCGCCGGCATGTCCTCCGGCGTGACAGGCATCGTAGGGGGAGCGCTCTCGTGAGTGGCTCGCCCCGCATGTCGATCTCGGCCCCTGAGGAGTTGGCCGCAGCCACGGCTCTGACCGCGGAAGAATACGGCGCCTGTATCCTGCTTCGCCTGTACCAGTGGGAGTATGGGGCGCTCCCCACCGATGAGGATCGGCTGGCACGGATTGCCCATGTGGCCACCGATCGGTGGCCTGCCGTCTCGGCGGAGATCCGGTCGCGGTTTGGTCCGAACTGGCTTCACGAGGTTACTCAGCAGGCTCATGAGAAAGCTTCTGCCACCCGCGCGCTGCTGTCAAAGGCAGGCCGGAAGGGCGGGCGAACGCAGGGCAAGGCCAAGCCCAATGCAAGCCTGGCTTCTGCCCTGGCTACAAGGCAGGCTGTAGGCCTCGACACAAGCCAGGCTGTAAGCCTGGCTTCGGCCGGGCTTAAGCCTGATGCGTTGCCGCGCGATGGCGAGGCTTCCCGTTCGGCTCAGGCTGGCGACCAGATTCCCTATCCCGCCATTTCCGATCCGGACGCAGCGCGCGTCTGGCTGCTGGAGCGGAGTGTCTTTCCGGGTGATCTCGATGAACTTCAGTGTCTCCTCATGGCCGGCAAGCTCACGCCCGCGATCCTGGAGCCTCTTGCGCGATGACGAAGCAGCGCAGCAAGCGGGACGATACTTCGCCGATCGCGGATCTGTTCGGCCTGCCCGTTCTCAACAATCCGCCGGAAGTGAGCAGCGGATCTGCTCCTGCGGCGTCGGCGCCGGCGACAGCAAAGTCGGGGAAAGGAGCCCGAAAGCCCTTCAAGATTTTCCATCCGCGCAAGGCCAAGCAGGATAGGACCTATAACCGTGCCGACGTCATGGATCTCTATGGTGTCGGCCGGAATACGGTGACCAACTGGATGAAGGAGGGACTGGTCACAGTACCCGGTCATCCGGTCCTGTTCCGTGGCGAAGATTTGAACACGTTTCACGAGGCACGACGTGCTGGGGCGCGGAGGAACTGTTCTCCGGGCGAGTTCCTCTGCTTTCACTGCAAGAAGGTGTCCTCGCTGAAAGGGGCAGCGGCGGAGGTCCATTGGCACAGCGACCATACATGCACGCTCCGCTGGTTCTGCCCCCGCCCCACCTGCAGCAAGCCGAACGAGACCTTCCAGTCCCGCTCTCAGGTCCGGATTCTTGAAGAGCAGGGAGTCAACCTGACCTCCGTCGAAGACGACTACTCTCCTTCTCGCCGCCCCGGTGAGGTTGTGCAAATCACCCCCAAATCTGAGGTCATCCATGAACCCGTCGAATGAACGGCTGCGGCACGCCTATATCGAGCATCTGCGCGACGCCAAGAAGTACAGCGACAAGACCATCGACGCCGCCATGCGCCACCTGAGCGAGCTTGAACGGTTCCTGGATGGCAACGACTTTGAGCGCCTCACCAAGTCTGAGGCCAAGGCGTTCTCGGAGCGCGTCCATCAGCGCCCGTCCAAGGCTGGCGCCGAGACGCTTTCGGACTCGTCCATCGTCCATACGCTGTCCGATCTGAGGGCGTTCTATGGCTGGCTCACCACCATCAAGAACCGGAAGGTCGATCTCGAGGCTGTAGCCCGGCTTACGCCCTCCCGGAGGGTGCTGATGGGGCTCAGGACGCAGCCAGACAAGGCGCCGCCCACCCCAGATCACATCCGGCGGGTGCTCGCCGCCATGGACGATCAGACGGTGATAGAGCGGCGTGACAGGGCGCTGGTCGCGTTCATCTTTCTGACCGGCATGCGCGTGGGTGCCGTCATCTCGCTGCGGTGCAAGCATGTGAAGCTCGCGGATCGGCAGGTCATGCAAGACGCGCGAGAGGTGAACACCAAGTTCGGCAAGAATATGCTCACCAGCTGGTTCCCGGTTGGCGATGACATCGAGCATATCGTGGTCGCCTGGGTCAAGGAGCGCCTCGAGAGTGGTGCGAAGCCTGACGCCCCTTTGTTCCCGGCCAAGCCTCGCTATCGGCTGCCGGGGGATGAGACCCCGGAGAAGGACGCGTTCTGGAAAACCTCCGAGCCCGTGCGCGAGGTCTTTCAGGAAGCCTGCCAGGCCGCAGGCATCGACTACATCAATCCTCACTCTGTCCGCGACACGCTGATGCTGCTGGGTCTCGAGATGTGCGCGACCTGGGAGGAGCTCAAGGCGTGGAGCCAGAAT
Source organism: Kaistia nematophila (assembly GCF_026343855.1). NCBI lineage: Bacteria > Pseudomonadati > Pseudomonadota > Alphaproteobacteria > Hyphomicrobiales > Kaistiaceae > Kaistia > Kaistia nematophila. Next base: position 663,835 of record NZ_JAPKNK010000001.1, read on the forward strand.
CTTGGTCATGAGAAGCTGGACACCTCGATGGTCCACTACGGCAAGCTCGACACCAACCGGCAGACCGACCTCATGCAGAGCCTCGTGCGGACCGATCTGACGGTGCGCGCAGAGCAGGAAATGCTCATGTTGTTCCGGCGGGCGCCTCCGAAGACGCGGGACTCAGTGCTGCACCTTCTCTCGCGGGCGTAGCTCGCCACGACACGCCTTGCAGGGGCGAATAAAATGGAACCAGCGCCCTCGGGCGCTGGTGCTTATGGAGATCCGGGAGCCGTGGTGCTTTCGTGACCAGTCGGGGCGACACGGCTTCGCCTACCTGTCATTGCCTCAGGGTTCAACGGCGGCTTTGCGCCCTCATTCCAGTCGTTCAGGTTCTTGGGCACTGTGCCCAAAAGCTGCCATTGGAGACTTCAGGTGAAGGTGGGCAGCCCACAGGTCCCTACTGCTGCCTGATGGCCGCAGTATTCGCATCAAAGCGAACAACATCACCGAGGGCTGTTACAGACACTACGCCCCTTAGCTTCAACCACCACTGAACCGTAGGGGTCTTCGGTTCACTCAACTGCTCGCCGGTCATTTCTTCATACCAGTCTCGAATGCTCATGCACAGAAGCCCAAAGAGTGGTGTTTTGAACATGGGTAGCGTCTCTTCGTCAGATGCAAACGAAGGCGCGTCGGCCGGCGGAGAATACTAGACCTGCCTTGACGTCTGCCGATGAGCTGGCTGCGATTATAGCCCCTAGCTTGATTGCATCGATATAATCGTCCAATTTCTACGCGTGGACTGCGTGGGGGAGCTATGGACGGAGCCATCTGGGGGACTCGGGTCAAAGACGGCATTCTTTTCGTCGCGCAGCTCATCACCTGGGATTTTGTCCCCGGCCTTATCAGCCTCGTCCTGCTCGCGCTTCTGGTGGTGCTGCTCGGCTTCATGAGCATCGTTGCGTTGCGGCGCTTGAGACTGATTGGCCAAGCGAGGCGGCGTGTCGAGTACGCTGGCGATTCGGCTGGGTTCCAGAGGCAGCTAAATGAGATCCAGCGCGATATCCGGCGTGGCGGTGGGGCCGCCGGCAGGCATCTCGCCGAGAGCTTCGCTGAATATCGCGAGACGCTGATTGAGCCGGCGCATCACGGCGGAGGCCCAGTACGCAATTCCGTGCGGCCTTCCACGTACTTTAATCTGGATGATCTGCATATGGGCCTGGGCGGCTGGCGAATGTGGCCCGGCTTGTTCGTCTCGATAGGCCTGCTCTGCACCTTTCTCGGCCTGATTGCTGCACTTGCCCAGACCCAGGCCAGCTTGCAGGCTGGCGGCGGTGACCAAGCGCAGATGATGGCCGCCCTCGAAGGGTTGCTCCGCACAGCGTCGGCCAAATTCATCATGTCGGTGACAGGGCTGTTCTGCTCCATCCTCTTCACCTTTGCCTACCGCTCGTGGAGCGGTTTTCTCGAGCGGTCCGTTGCAGGTCTTGCACACGAGCTGGAAACGAAGATGGCATTCGTCAGCCTCGAGGCCCTGGCCGATGAGCAGCTGGCTGCAATCAAGGAGCAGACTGCCCAGCAGCAATTGCTGAATACCCAGCTCATCGCTGAATTGAGCAAGCCGCTGGAGCGCATGACGGCGACGGGGACGGAAGCTATCGGGGGTATGGTCCATGAACTCGGACAGACCCTTACCGCCCGCATCGGCGCTTCCCTCGACAAGGTGGCGGAGCGGATCGACGGCGCGGCGGACAAGCTGGCGGAGCTATCTTCCGCCCTTGGCGCGACATCCGAGCAGTTCCGCGCAACGCTTGATCGTTCGGCTTTGAGCCTCGATATGCTCATCCAGCGTGTCGAGGCTGCGGCGGGACAATTGGCGGCCTCGGCTGACAGCATGAACGAAGCGTCCACTCCTGTTCTAGAAAGTGCCCGCGCGACCGCGGACCAGGCCCGCGCGATGGCTGACGGAACACGAAGCCTCGTCGATGCGGCGAAGGGGGCAATCGATGCGGAACGGACAATCGTGGTTGCCTCCGCCCAGTCGATCGAGGAACTGATCCGCACGTTCGAGACCCGTGCCAAAGCCTATGATGGCCAGCTGGAGAAGGCGTTTTCGACTTACGTGGAACAAGTCCAGCGCACTCTAGGCGAGCTGCGGCAGCACAGCGATGGCGTGCACGACCGCTATGCCGACGCACTTCAGGTGCTGCAGGCTGTCATCGATAACGCCCGCACTTTCGTGCCCGAGAGCGATCCGCCGCGAGGACGATTGACGGCATGAGGGCCGCGCGGCGCCCGCGGCGGGCCGAGGAGGAGGAGGAATCCGCCTTCGTCTCGATGACCGACCTGATGGTGAGCTTCCTGTTCATCATCATCATCCTGCTCGCCTTCTTCGCCACCCAGATCGCTCCTAAGTCGCGCGAACGCTTTGAGATACAGGCCAGCAAGCTCACGGAATTGGAAAAGCAGGTGCAGGCGTTGGAGGCGGAAAACCAGCGGCTTCGGCGCCTGGTGAGCGCGCAGGATGGCAACCCGATCGAGCGATACAATTTCCAGTCCGCCGAACTGCGCGGCAAGATGCTCGACCGTATCCAGAAGCGCATCAAGGCGGCCGATACCTCCATCGACGTCTCCATCAGCCGCAACGGCGATGCCCTCGAATTCAAGGGCGACGGTCTGTTCGGATCGGGCAGCGACGCGCCGAGCGTAACGGGCCGCCGCAAGATGGAGATTATCGCCGGAATCCTGAGGGACGAGCTCCGGTGTTTCTCGCTGGGCGAACGCTCGACACTTACGTCCGCCTGCAATCCGGCGGTCGCCTTGATCGACGCTCTCCAGGTCGAAGGTCATACCGACAGCACCGGTACGGATGTCCTGAACATGGACCTCAGCTCGCGACGGGGAACCTCCATCTATGCCATCATGGTGACGGCAAGCCCGGACCTGCTCGGTTTCCGCAACCTCAGGAATCAGCCCATCGTCTCGGTTGCGGGATATGGCAAGGGGCGGCCAATCCGTGACAATGACTCCGACCTCTCTCGCGATGCCAATCGCCGCATCGACCTGCGCTTCATCATGTTCGCGCCGCCGGAGGAGCAGTTCGTGCCGCAGCGGATCGAGGATCTGCCCCGTCTGAGGCAACTCCTTGTTGCCGGTCCCGTGCCATAGGCCTGCCCATGAGCCTCATCGACCGCCTTGCACGCTTGCCCTCCGCACCGTCCTCGCCGGGCTTGCCCGAACGGCTGGTGAAGGCGGCAGAGCGCATCCGGCAGCGTTTCGGCGACCGGCGGCCGGTGAAGCCGGACGCCCTCGATGTGCTCGTCGACCGGTTGACGCAGGCGATCCGGCAGTGGGATTGGAGCCGGCTGACCGAAGGGGAGATCGCGCAGGTCGTGCGGGCCTGGGCGAGCCGCCTTGTTCGTGTCGCGGCGGATGTGGAGGACTTTCTCCTGCGCGAGCTTGGCCGCAGCACGCGTCGGTCCCTACTCGGCGCACTGTGTGACGGCTATTTTATCGGGTGGGTCACGCAAAACGCCCGGACCGCGGAGCTTGCCCATATCATTCAGGACCGCGCGGCCTGGCTGCCGAAATCCTGGCAGATCGTGTTTCGAGCCACCCCTGAGAGCCTCGATACCAATGAGGGAGCTGTCCGCCTCGGCCGCTGGCTGGCCGTACAGTCCGCTCCCTATCGTGCCGTCATCGAACGCGGCATCGTCACCCCTCACGGTCCGGGCTTCATGTCGGAGGTTCACGGCGCCTGGCTGGCAGCGCTGCCGGAACCCAGGGACGAGACGACGATCAGGAGGATGCTGGCCTGGATACACCCGCCCGGCGTTCCCAAGCTGGAGGGGGATCGGGCGACAGCGGTGGTTGCGCGTCTCCTGCGTCCGTGGGCCAATACCATGCCCCCGAAGCCGCTTCGCACGCTTCTGCTCGATGAGCTTATCCGGAATCGCGGCGATCCCCGTCGCGAAAACGAACATTTCTGGGCGCAGGTGGGGGAGGACGGCAAACGGACCATGCTGCGCTGGCTGGCCGGCCAGCGCATGGAAGCCTTCCTCGACGTCGTGTCGCGTTCGGAAGAAAAGCTGGAGGCGGGTGACCAGTGGCCCGCCCGGCGGCGGTTCTGGATGGGGCTCTATGAAGAAGGACGGATCGACGAGGCGTGGCCCTCCTATGGCACCGACGCGCAGGCCATCGCGGACCAACTCGCGCGAACGACGGGCGACCTCACCTATTCGGCCTATGGCCGGCAGCTCTCGCGCAAGAACACGTCATTGCTGATCATGCGGGTTGGACCGCACATCGTGGTCGAGGGTTCGCACAACTTCCGTGTGCATGTCTTCCACCACCGTGAAAACATGCCGCTTGCGCTATACCAGCTCCGATATGACGTCGATAATTTCATGTTGCCCGATCCTCACCCCGATGCGCGACGGCACGTCGGCAACTGGATGAACTGGGTCCGCGAGAAGATACGATGAGCCTGAGCTTCACATGCCTCCCTGATGCGGAGGGCTGCATCCTGTCCGTCGTGCAGCCGAAGCGTGGTCTGCTGTCCTTTCTCGGGTCTCGGCGGCAGTATGACCTCGACGCCCTTCCGCGCGAGGAACGGTCGGTGGCCATGGCTCTGGCGCGGCTGCGCGTGCTCGATCGCGACCGACGCGAACATGCGATCGAGGGCGAGCGCATCCGCTTGTCGCATCGTCTCGTCGCCGCGCTGGACAGTGGCTCAGCGCGGACACTCGGCTTGCCGGGGCTGAATACGAGCTATGCCTTCAAGGCAGCGATGCGCGGATCCCTCGGAAGTTCGGATTTCCGCCTCGACTGGTGGTGGGAAAAGGGCGGCCGCCGCGTGCCCCTGCAGAGGACTGGAGCCTTCCTCCGTGATGATACCGGCTTGCTCAGGATCGCGGCGCCGATCTTCGAGGCGATCGAGATTGCGGAGGGCTTCGACCCGGGTGCCTCGCTGCAGGCCCATTGGCTGGCGCTCGGCGCATTCCGTCGCGCACTAGGCGTTGAGGATGCCGGGAATGTGCCGATGGGTCTTGAGGGTGCGCTCGGTCAGATCGAGATCGTCACTTGCGATCGGGTCGGTCTCGATGTCGACGATGCGGACGATAGCCAATTCGTGCCGCTTCCTTTTGTCGGCGCCAGCCTGGCAACAGACTCTCCCGTCGAGGCGGCGCATTCCGCCGTGCAGGCCGGGGAACTGGCTGAATTCCAGCGGCAGGCCATGGCGCGCGGAGCCCAGCCGGCCTACCGGATCGGGGCGACGAAATTCCTTATTTTGGATCGCTCGGCCATGCCGGTGGTGGAAGCGATTGCCGCTGCCGGCCGGCAGGACGCAGAGGGCCGCCGCGCCTTCATTCGCGATGCCGAGCGTGTCATCACTGAAGCCGTCGAACGACAGGCACGAGATGACGGCCGACTGAACGAGTTGATGAGCCCTGCCGGCTATCAGGAGGCGCTGGAGCGGGCCGTATCCGGCGCGTGGACCGAGACCTCCACATGGACGTCACGGGTCATCGCCATCGCGGAATGGGCGCGCCCCGCTCCCGCCATGATGGACGGCTCAGGCACCAACTGGCTACCGGCCACGATGACCGAGGAACTCGGCGAGCGGCTCGGCATGCTGCTCGATGAGGAGGTCGAGCCCCTGCTGCGCGCCCTCGTCGAGGCGAGAGCCGCGAGCCTGGACATCGTGCCGCACCGGGTAGGCCCGATCCCCGCCATCGCCGAGGTGATCGAGGCGTTGGCGCGGCGGCTGGAGATGCTGCGCAACCGCAAGGATGCCCCCGCGCCGGGTGACCCCCAGACGGTGTTTCTGCCGCTCACGCACAGCAATTTCTGGGACAATGATTTCGGGGCCAAGATCACCCCGCGCCGGCCGATCGAGGCGTTCAGCCTCCCGCCGCAAGTCTCGACCACGCTTCGTCCTTATCAGGTTCAGGCCTTCGAATGGCAGGTGGAGGCATGGACGGCCGGATTGCCCGGCATCTTGAACGCGGATGAGCAGGGCCTCGGCAAGACCCTGCAGACATTGAGCTTCCTCACCTGGCTGCGTCAGAGGATGATTGAGGGCGCCATGCCCTCCCAGCCCTTCCTCATCGTCGCGCCGACCTCCCTGTTGCGAAACTGGGAGGCGGAATGTGCAACCCATGTCGATCCGGATTTCTGGGGCGAGCCGGTCCGGCTCTACGGCCAAGGCCTCCAGCGATGGAAGAGCCGGGCGCATCGTGGTCGGGACATCGACGACGGCGTGGCCCGGCTTGACCTCTCCCCGATCGAGAATACGCCCTGTCTCGTGATTGCCACCTACCAGACGGTCGCCAATTATGCCGTCTCCTTCTCGCAGACGCGTTTCGCTGTCGCCGTGTTCGACGAGATCCAGAACCTGAAGAACCCGTTCGCCATGCGCTCGGAGGCGGCTCGGGCGGTCCTTGCCGATTTCCGCATCGGCCTCACCGGGACGCCGGTGGAGAACGCCACCCGCGACATCTGGGCGATCATGGATCAGCTCTTCCCGCTGGCACTCGGCCCGCTCGCCGAATTTCGGCGGGTTTTCGACGAGCCGAGGGAAGAGCGCATGAAACAACTCCATGCCGCGCTTTTCTCGGGTCAATTCGGTCGTTCCCCGCTCGTCCTGCGCCGGCTAAAGAAGGACGCTGCCTCCGACCTGCCGCCCAAGGTTCGCATCCTTCACCCACGCATCATGCCCGAGGTACAGGCGATCCGGTATGACGAGATCCGCGGCAAGGGCGGCGGCATGTTCGCGCTCCTGCACCATATTCGCCGCACCTCGCTTCATCCCGGCCTCGTCGAGGGAGAGGTGCCGGAGACCTTCACGGCGGCATCGGCTCGTCTCGCCGCAGCGATGGATATTCTGGCGCACATCAAATCGCGCCGTGAGCGCGCGCTGGTCTTCATCGAAAACCGTGATGTTCAGGCTTGGTTCGCTGAACTCATCAAGATCGAGTTCGGGCTGGAGCGGGTTCCCGTCATCAACGGTGACACGTCCATAGACCTGCGAAAGGACATTACGGATCGGTTTCAGCGGCATCTGATCGATGACCAGGGCTTCGATGTGCTCGTGATGGGGCCGCGTGCGGCTGGCACCGGACTTACCCTGACGGCGGCCAATCACGTCATCCACCTGACGCGCTGGTGGAACCCGGCGGTGGAGGAGCAGTGCAATGATCGCACCCATCGCATCGGTCAGGGCAAGCCGGTTACAATCCATATCCCGCTTGCCGTACACCCACGCCTCGGCCCGAACTCTTTCGATTGCCTGCTGCAGCGGCTGATGACCCGCAAGCGCGGAATTGCCGATGCCGTGCTCTGGCCACAGGAGAGCGAGGGACCGGAGCTTCTCGAACTCTATCAAGCCATTTTGTCCGGGAGAGGGGCTAGTGACGATGCTGATCTGCGCCCCTCCAGTCGTCCCGATCTCATTGCTACGGAGCTCGGGTCCAACGTGACGCGCATTGCCATCAAAGGCGGCGGAGCGAGCATCGTCGTGACCCGCGGCACCGGCCTTACGCGCGTCGAAGACAGCCTGACGGCTGGCGATGCGGCACTCATAGCGCTATCCGCGTCAGAGCATCCGCAGTCCGCGACATGGATACCGGTCTCCTTGCTCCCCGACGAGTCTCTTTGGCCGGACTTTATCCTCCCACACTGAGGGATCCATTTCTGGGGCCGTTGTCCACGCAGTTTCCCGAGTGGGTTGCCAGCGCTGAGTTTGGCAATACGCGAGTCAGCGGCATTTGCGTTGGCAACGGGCTATGGTGCGCACAAGTAGATCTTCGGGTCACCCTCTCACGCATGACTTCAAGATCTGGCTTTGAGTTGTGCCAACGAACACGGAGCTAGTTAGCCGCTTTGGCCAGACGTCCTCGCTAAGGTAAATAAGCGCCATGGACCAACACGGGTCGAGACCCGACACCGGGCAATAGCTCGCCGAACAAGAGCTATCATAATTGGGTGGCTAAGAGTGGATGGTCACCTACCGAGCCCGCTGCGTATATCGGCGACGCCTAAACTGCGATGTCAGCTTCTCTTGGGCGGATGCTAGACAGCCGCCATTCCGCTCCCGGCCCCCGAACGGTTGTGAGTCGTGCGTTTCATACTCGGCCAATCAAGGCCGAGGAGAACTCACATGGGCCATTCTCAATATGATGATGCCAGCCGCGAGCGCGCAGCGTGGAACGCTGGCAAGAAAGTGGGGACGAAACGTCCGCTCACGCAGAAGCAGATTTGGGCCGTTCGATTCTTTCTTGATCGTGAGCGCCGCATTCGTGACCGCGCTCTGTTCGATCTTGCGATAGACAGCAAGCTCCGCGGCTGCGACCTAGTCAAAATCATGATCCGTGACGTCGTCGCAGGATCGGAAATCAGAACCCGGGCTATTGTCATTCAGCAGAAGACGGGTCGTCCCGTCCAATTCGAGATCACAAGCGACGTGAGAGCCAGCCTCTTGGCCTGGCTGGAACGGCGAGGCGGCTCAGTCGATGACTATGTATTCCCGAGCCGAGTCGATCACGCAAAGCACATGAGTACGAGGCAGTATGCACGCCTCGTTGACGAGTGGGTGACTGCGATCGGTCTGCACCCTGAGGAATACGGAACTCACTCACTTCGCCGCACGAAGGCATCCATGATCTACAGGGCGACGGGTAATATCCGTGCGATCCAGATATTGCTCGGCCACTCCAAGATAGAGAACACGGTCCGATACCTTGGTGTCGACGTCGAGGATGCGCTGCTCCTGGCGGAGCGAACCGAAATCTGAATTCAAGCGGTTATCCGTCTCATCGCGGATGACCGCTTCGATGTGCAGGCTATACTGCCTGTCTGTCAGTCTTGGGGTGGAAGGCGGACAGTCAGCCTTCACGACGTTGGCTGGAAACAGCAGCCATTGTTGCGATTCACCCCTCGGGGGACCAGCGCGATCAAGGCCATTTGTCGGAAAGGGAGAGCGGCCCAATCCGCTCTCCCTCCCATACCATTGGTCAGGGTTTACCAGGGCTGGTTGGCGGGGCCGACGGTGAACTCATTGATGACAGTGTCTTCGGGCTGGTCGATCGCAAAGTCCACTACGGAAGCGATGCGCTCGGCAGAGATGCCATATTTGTCGTAGATGCCCTGCATCGTATCGGCGACAGCGTGGTCCGAGATGGTGGTGAGCAACTCGGTGTTGATGGCCGCAGGATAGATGGTCGTGGCGCGGATGTTCGTTCCTTCCATCGCAGACTCCATGCGCAGCACTTCCATGAAGTCACGCACGAACCACTTGGTGCCGCCATAGACGGCGCCACCCGGATAGGCCTTCAGGCCGGCCACGGAAGAGGTGGTAATCACATGGCCGGATTTCTGCGCCGTGAAGGTTGGCAAGACTGCGGCAACACCGTTGAGGACGCCTTTGATGTTGACGTCGACCATCTGGTGCCATTCGTCGGTCTTCATCGCCGAGAGCATGGCATTTGGCATGACTCCGGCATTTAGAAAGATGACGTCCACGCGACCGTAGGTGGCCTTGGCCAACTCGACGATCTCGTCGTTGTCCGACTGCTTGGTGACGTCCAGTTCCTGGAAGACGGCATAGCCGCCAGCGCGTTCGATATCGGCGGCGATCCGCTTGAGGTTATCAGTCCGGCGCGCGCCGAGCACGACCTTGGCGCCCTTGGCGGCGAGTGACTTGGCTGAGGCCGCGCCGATGCCCGAGGATGCGCCGGTGATGATGACTACTTTATCCTTGATCATTTCAGTTCTCTCTCCAAAGGGGGATGCGCCCCGCTAGGGCGCATCGTGTCTTGGAATTAGGCGCTGAGGTGCTCTCCGAAGAACGACTGCAGGCGATCGAAGGGGATCTTGTCCATCTGGTCGTATAGGTCGACGTGGTCTGCGTCTGGGATGATCATGATCTCCTTCGGCTCGGCCGCTGCCTTGTAGGCATCTTCGGTGAAGTAGCGCGAATGGGCTTTCTCGCCGGCGATGACCAGCATCGGACGTGGGGAGATTTCCTTGATGTAGGTCAGGATCGGCATGTTCATCAGCGAGAGGGCACTGGTCCTTGCCCAACCCGTCGTCGAGTTCACCGAGCGCTCGTGAAAGCCCCGCTTGGTCCGATAGTAGTGCCAGTACATCTGGACGACCGGGTCATCGATCCCGTCGAGAGTTTCGGGAACACCACCCGCCAGGGCGGCAGTACCGGCTTCGGCATCGGCCCAGCGCTGACGGCTGAGATCCGTCAGCAGGGCGGTGCGCTGCTCAAGCGTCATGGCGTCGTAGTAGCCACGGGCATTCACACGGGACATGTCATACATGCTGGTCGTGGCCACGGCCTTGACGCGCTTGTCAGCGGCCACGGCATTCAGGGCCATGCCGGCAAAGCCGCAAATACCGATAATGCCGATGCGCTCGCGGTCGACGGCCGGGTGCAGACCGAGGAAATCGACGGCAGCACTGAAGTCCTCGGTATTGATGTCCGGCGATGCCACCTTGCGGACTTCGCCACCGCTTTCGCCAGTATAGGACGGGTCAAAGGCCAAGGCGATGAAGCCACGCTCGGCCATCGTCTGGGCATAGAGACCCGAAGACTGCTCCTTGACGGCACCAAAAGGACCGCACACCGCAATCGCGGGCATCCCACGGGCGGCTGCGCCCTCTGGCGTATAGAGGTCGCCGACCAGTGTGACCCCGTAGCGATTGGTGAAGCTGACCTTCTCATGGCCGATGGCGTCATTGCGCGGGAAGACTTTGTCCCATTCCGAAGAGGGCTGAGCGGAAGCGGATGTTCCGGAAACAGAGGCCAGGCCGAGCGCTGTCGCGCCGATCCCAGCCATTTTAAGGAGGTCGCGGCGGTTTGCGCCTGCCGTCGTGTCGTTTTGGTTCTGGTCGCTCATGACTTTTACCTCATGGTTGATGATGGCCATGAAGTAGGACGCAACCGGAGATGCGATTAGATCCACAATCCCGTATGCGCTTATGGAGATTCCGGCATAATATTCGCCCGAAAGCGCCAAGCAGAGCCCGGATTATGAGCAATACGCCATAAGTCCATGCGGATATTTTGCAAAGTCACCCCACACTCGACGGCTTAAGTTTCCCGTTCGCTGGCAGCGAGCATTCGCGCCGCAATCCCAATTGAAAGATCAGTTCATGGACTTCCCTGCAACCTCGGGAACCGGCACGCGTGCGCCAACTGGATCCAGCTGGAGCACCGTCTTCTGTCTCAGCCTCTTGTGCTTTGCCTTGGTGGCCTCAGAATTTATGCCGGTCAGCCTGCTGACGCCTATCGCCAACGATCTCGCGATTACCGAAGGCCAGGCCGGCCAAGCCATCGCGATCTCCGGTATCTTCGCGGTCGTAGCCAGCCTATTCGGCAATTCGCTCCTGTCGTCGCTTGACCGTCGCTCGGCAGTCCTGCTCTACACCGGCCTCACCATCGTCTCCGGTCTGGTCGTGACCTTCGCGCCCAATTACGCAGTGTTCATGATCGGCCGTGCGCTGATCGGTGTCGCCATCGGAGGTTTCTGGTCGCTGTCGACTGCGATCCTTGCCCGTATCGTCCCCACTCGCGACCTGGCCAAGGCGATCGCCATGCTTCAGGGCGGTACCGCGTTCGCCACGGTGATTGCACCGCCGATGGGCAGCTTCCTTGGCGGTCTGATTGGCTGGCGAGGCGCCTTCTTCACCGTGGTGCCGGTGGGGCTGATCGGGCTCATCTGGCAACTCGCGGTCATCCCGAAATTGCCCGCCGAGCGCAGCGTCTCGGTTGGCTACATGTTCGGGCTCATGCGCAACCACACTTTTGCGATCGGCATCGTCGCGACCACGCTGGCATTCATGGGACAGTTCGCCCTATCGACCTATTTGCGGCCGTTCCTAGAGGTCGTCACCGGGTTCGACGTTAATGCCCTATCGCTGACGCTTTTGGGTTTGGGGCTAGCCGGTCTGCTCGGTACTGCTGTTATTGGATTTGTGCTTCGCTCTCATCTGGCCATTGCGGTGATTGGACTACCTACAGGGCTCGCGGTGCTTTCTCTTCTCTTGATCACTTTCGGCCACGTTCCGTTCGCAACAGTCGTTATGCTCATCCTGTGGGGCCTTTTCGCCAACCCTATCCCGGTCGCCTGGAACACCTGGATGGCACGCGTTATTCCCGACGATCTTGAAGCCGGCGGTGGGCTTCAGGTTGCGCTCATCCAGTTCGCGATCACTACGGGCGCGTTTGGCGGTGGCCTTCTCTTCGACGCCGTCGGATGGTGGGCTCCATTCGCGCTAGCAACACTTCTGCTGACCGCCTCTGCCGGGACTGCCGCATTCGCTACCCCAGCGAAGGCAAACCACGTCTAGCGGACTGACACAGTCTCACTTCTGGGCATGGGCACCTAAAGGCGGCTAGAGCCGCCTGCCCTGCCCATGGCTACATCGCCCGGACAGGTCCACGATGTCGCAAGGCATTGACGACGACGGCCATCGCCGAGGACATTTGGCGGCGGCTCGGGTAATAGAGGTGGTAGCCAGCGAAAAATGGGCACCAATCGTCGAGGACGATCTGGTAGCGGCCTTCTTTCACTCCCTCGGCAACAAGCGTCTCCTGCAGGAACGCGAGGCCGTAGCCATCCGCCACGGCGGCAAACATCGGATAGACGCTGTTGAAGGTCAATTGCCCGTCGGTTCGGACCCGAATGGCTTGACCGTCTTTTTCAAGTTCCCAGGCATAGATCGTGCCGGATCCGGGATGTCGCATATTGATGCATTGGTGGTTGACCAGTTCGCTGGGATGCTGCGGCACGCCGGCCTTGGCGAGATAATCGGGCGACCCCACCACCACAAGGCGCCAATCCGGACCAATCCTGACGGAAATCATGTCCTTCTCGACGCTCTCGCCTAGTCTCACACCGCCATCGTAGCGCCCCTCGACGACATTGACCAAGGCGTTTTCTTGCGCCAGCTCGACCTTGAGGTCGGGGTAATTCTTCAGGACGGGCGCAAGCTTGGGCCAGACGCATTCATGAATGCCGTTGTCCGAGACAGTCAAACGCACTGTACCGGCGGGTGTATCGCGAAGAAGAAGCAGCGAAGTGATGTCTGCCTCGATCTCCTCGATTCGAGGCTGCAGTGACGACATGAGCTTCTCGCCGACTTCCGTCGGGGCCACGCTACGGGTCGTGCGCATGAGCAGGCGCAGGCCCAAACGCTCCTCGAGGCGCCGGATGATGTGGCTCAGGGTAGACTGGGAGACGCCAAGCTTGGCGGCGGCTTTGGTGAAACTGCGCTCCTGTGCGACCGCTAAGAATGCCAGGTAGTCGTTGAAGTCCTCGCGCGCCAACAGCTTCCCTTTCGTTTTTATTTATGACGAATTCAGCATAACCGGCATCGATAATATCGTATTTTCGATAGGCTGAATAGAGTTCGAGGAAGCCATTATGCCGCCTTCCCGATAGGCGCGTGCGGAGTTGCGGGGCTAATCGCCGGGCTAGCCAAGAACCACCTTCTCCAGAGCGATGACGAGCGGGTCAACAAGATCCGCATCGCAGGAAAGCCTGACTACACGCCAAGGAGATGCCCGTGGGCCTAGTGACTAAATCAATAGGATTTGCCGTTGTTCTCGCCGGAATGGGCCTTGCCGTATGGCAGGCGGAAGCTGAGCAGAACGGCGTCACTTTTCCGGAAATCAATACGCTGACGCACTACACTACCGTCGAGCGTGGTGTCACCGTCGAACACATGCTGACCACGCCGGAGGCCCTCGCCGCCATCAAGGCAGGCACCCCTGTGCCGACGGGTACCCATGTGGTTCTTCAGGACTTCCAGAGCGGAGACCTCTACCGCTACCTCATTGCCCAAAAGCTCGGTGATGGAGCAGCCGATTGGGGTTACCAATGGTTTTGGCCCGACGGCACAATCAAAGCCGACGAGCGCACTGCCCAGTGCTACGCCTGTCATCGCTCCCGCGAAGCCAATCAGTTCATGTTCACCCATAGCGGCGCAGTGGGCTACGGCGAGTAGGCCCGCGCATGATCAAATGGAAACCGGTCCGTCGGTTGGCGCTGACGGCGGGAGCGAGCCTTTGCCTGCTACTCGCCCTTGCCTATTGGTGGCAGACAAATCTCGTTCACGAACTGGCTGGCGTGGCCATGTTCGCCCTCGTCGGTCGTCACGTCTATGTCAACCGGGTGTCGCTGCTGAACATGTTTCGCAGGCGAGGCGGGGTGAAGCGGCGCCTGGTATCGGGGCTGCACCTGATGTTCATCGCCAACATGCTCGTCCTGCAGGCGACCAGCCTTGCCATCTCACAGTCTGTATTCGCCTGGCTTCCGATCCGCGAGACAGTGACCGTTCGGGACCTGCATTGGGTCTCAGCCTACTGGCTGGTGATGACGGTCGGCGTCCATGTCGGCCTTCATTGGTCTCGCGTGATGGCCATGACCAGATCCATTCTCCGCATACGCGGTGAGAGTGGGCTACGAGCTTGGATTCTGCGGATGGTGGCCACTGCTTTTGCCGCCTTCGGGCTCTGGAGTTGCGGCGTGCTAAACCTGATCACGAAGTTGACCTGGAACTACAGCTTGGAATTCTGGGACTTCGCCGACTCCGTCGCACCATTTTTCCTGCACTGGGGAGGCGTGCTCGCCTTGCCGGCGGTCGTCACCTACTACCTCGTTCAGATCGGAGGTCGGACCAGCACCAAAATCTAAGCGCTGTCTTCTTTGGCCCGAGTGCTTAGGTCAGAAAATACGCAGCCGCGGGTGCTTTCATGTCCGCTTCTAGGAAAATGCTCGGTGTCACTGAACAGTCGAATCGGGGTTGGGGACAGAAGGGCAGCTAAACGGAGTTTGCTACCCCACAATCGACTGTCCGCTTACGGCCCCATTCCGGACGTTCCGCACAGCTAGACGAGTGGACCTCTCCCGGGCGAGGCATCACGAATCGACTTACCGTCTCTACTGGCACTTCCGAGCCTTGCGGGTCGTGGCTGGACGCGCTCTGGGCTCATCCCGAGCGGCCAGACGGCATCGCCTATCTTTCAGGCACGATCCGAACGAGGTGTGATTCGCGCTCTTCAAGCGGAAGCCGATGGGCTTCACCGTTGCTTAACCGCGCCGGCTGGCGGCGATGCTGCGCGAGGTCGCGGCGATCCGCGATCGGTACGGAAGTCAGTCGCCCCGGGTGGCTGAGAGACCGTGAGGCGCTCAAGGGGGGTAAAACCAATCTTGGAGAAAGCGACAAGGGAAAAAAATACGATTACGCGATACAAATCGCGGTTGGAAAGTTTAACGTGACGAGCCCTTGGGCGCGCAGACGGAGACCTGAGAAGAAGAGCCTATGACCACCGCCCGCCACATTGTGACGTTGCTCAAGAGCCATATTGCCGGCGATGAGGACCGCTTCCTCTCGACCGCAATGCAGCTCGCTGCGCATGAGGCGCGTCAGGGCCATGGCAAGCTCGCTCAGGAGCTCAAGGACCTAGTTGACGCGGCCAAGAGCCGGGATGCGGGGATCACCAAGAGCGCGCGGCCGGTTCCCCTCATTCAGCCGAAGGGTGAACTCGCTGCTCTTCTGCATGCACGTTATCCAGACCTGCGATTGACCGACATGGTCCTGCCGGATGGCCTGCGGGGTCGCCTGCAGCGCGTGCTTGGCGAGCAGCGCCAGCAAGCCGGCTTGCGTGAGCACGGTCTCTTGCCCCGCCGCAAGCTTCTGCTGGTCGGCCCCCCCGGATCCGGCAAGACGATGACGGCTTCGGCGCTGGCCGGGGAGCTTCATCTGCCGCTCTTCACGATCGTGCTCGATGGGCTCATCACCAAATTCATGGGTGAGACCGCCGGCAAACTGCGCCTCGTGTTTGACGCGATCCAGACGACGCGAGGCGTCTACTTTTTCGACGAGTTCGACGCCATCGGCGCGCGTAGGGGAGAACGCCAGGATGTCGGCGAAATCCGTCGCGTGCTGAACTCGTTCCTGCAGTTCTTGGAGCAGGACTATAGCCAGAGCTTGATCATCGCAGCAACGAACCACCCCGAGCTCCTCGACAGAGCCTTGTTTCGCCGCTTCGACGACGTCATGGAATATACTGTCCCTGACCGGCAGCTCATTGAGGCGCTTCTGCGGGCCCGCCTCGATCGCTTCGACACCAGGGGGCTTGGCTGGAGCAATGCGATCACGCAGGCCGAGAAATTGTCCCAGGCGGAGATCACCCGCGCAGCGGATGATGCAGCAAAAACAATCATATTGCGGGGCGGGAAGCGGATCACGACGGAAGCGCTTCTCGAAGCGCTGACGGAACGCCGGCAGGCCTCGCTGTCTGATTAACGACGGCATAGGTCATAATGGCAGACGACTTTCCACGCGACCGCCCCCACATCCACCTCCTCAACAACGGCGTCCGGGAAGCGTACGGGCGGCCGAACCAGCGCATCGAGCCATCGCCGCTTCCTGTGCGTGACCGGGCAGGCCACGCCGCCGCCCTGTTACAATCGATCGAACAGGCGGTTGAAAGTGCGCGCCAGCAGATTGCCGGACGCGATGCAGAGCTGGCGGTTGGCATTCCTGGCTTTTACCTTGAGATCGACTTGCCGTCGTCGGAGCGGGCCGGCCTCGACCAACTGGCTGATCGTCGACAGCATATGGAGCTTGTTGCCGTCCACGAGCCCGTCCGACCCGGCGCGCCGATCACAGCGTCCGTGTTCGTGCCCCAACGCGCGGAAGCCTACTATCAGCGGAAGGTGGAGGCGTACCGGGACGATGACACGGACCGCGGCCGTCCCCGGAACGAACCGCTCGTCTCGCGCATGGAGACTGTGCGTCTGGCGACGGCGCGGTCCCTTTTTACCGATGACGCCGTGCTGTTTCCTGAAGCCGCCGACGAGCAGGTCTGGTGGGAGGTCTGGTTACGCGAGGACCGGCGCGAGGACTTCGAGCGCATTGCCCAGGCCATGAACCTGACCGTGAGGGCGCATGCCGTCAGGTTTCCGGAGCGTACTGTCATGTTGGCCCTCGCTAGCGCGGCGATGCTCGATCGGCTGGTCGCGCACAGTGACGTCGTCGCAGAGCTACGACGCGCCAAAGACGTACCGTCCTTCTTCATGGGCGTGGGCGGTGCGGAGCAACGGGATTGGAGCGCCGAACTTCTGGAGCGCGTGACGCCGCCGAAGGCTGACGTCGCCGTCTGTATCCTCGACAGTGGCGTGAGGCGGACGCATCCGCTGATCGAACCTGCGCTCGCCGCCGAGGACTGGCACACAATCCGACCCGCTTGGGGTAGCGACGACACGCCGGCCTGGAATGGCCACGGCACGCGCATGGCGGGTGTGGGCCTCTACGGAGATCTGGTCCCCGTTCTGGCCGGTGGCGATCCTGTTCCATTGCCCTTCCGGCTGGAAAGTGTTCGCATTCTTCCGCCCGCGGACCACGCGAACGATCCGGAGCTCTATGGCGCGATCACCGGCGAAGCGATAGCCCGCGTTGAAATCCAGGCGCCGAACCGGCGCCGCGCGATCGCAATGGCTGTTACCAGCGCAAATCCGGCACGCGGAAGACCGACCTCATGGTCCGCGGCAGTCGACCAGCTCTGTTTCGACGAGGACCAACGACGGCTGATAATCCTCTCGGCCGGCAACATCGGGGACGACCTGATGCCGGCCGATCATCTGACGCGCAACGATTTGGAGGCCGTGGATGATCCTGCCCAGGCCTGGAACGCGCTGACGGTCGGGGCCTTCACGGAGAAGGTCGATATCATCGACGCAGCCTTTGCCGGCTATGCGCCAATCGCGCCGGCCGGTGAGCTCTCCCCACGCAGTCGGACTTCGGTTTTATGGGACAGGCAGTGGCCGGTGAAACCCGACGTCGTGTTCGAGGGCGGCAATCTCGGCCATGACGGAGCGTTGCCGGGGGAGCCCATTGACGATCTGCAGATTCTAACGACGTTCTACCGTCCAGACCTCCGCCACTTCACCACCATCGGCGATACCAGCGCCGCGACCGCGCACGCAGCGCGAATGGCGGGGCAAATCCTGGCAGCGCGGCCCGGACTGTGGCCTGAGACAGTCCGGGGCCTGATCGTCCATTCGGCTGAGTGGACACAAGCGATGCGCGCCCGGATTGACGCCTGCCATGGAGCGAAGGGGCAAATTCAGGCGTTGGTGCGGCGCTACGGCTACGGCGTGCCAGATCTCGGGCGTGCGCTCTTGTCGACGGTGAATGATCTCACGCTCATCGTCGAAGACGAATTGCAGCCATTTCGTCGAGAGGCTGGGGCCAGTGCAAGAACGCGCGACATGGCGTTGCATCGCCTGCCTTGGCCGAAGGAGGAGCTGGCCGCCCTCGGCGCGGCACAGGTCGAGCTTCGCGCGACGCTGTCGTACTACATCGAACCCAACCCCGGCGAACGTGGCTGGACGCGCCGACATCGTTACGCCTCGCACGGCCTCCGATTCCGGGTGAAGTCCGCGACCGAAACCGTCGATGAGTTCAGGGCCCGCATCAACCTGGCCGCGCGCGAGGAAGAGGAGGGATCCCCGGCCGGTGGCGGAGAGGAATGGCTGCTCGGCACATTTCGCGATCGTGGCTCGCTGCATAGCGACTTCTGGTCCGGCAGCGCGGCAGACCTCGCCGAGCGAGACGCGATCGGCATCTTCCCGGTCGGCGGTTGGTGGAAGGAGAAGCCATACCTGGAACGGTTCGACGCCGTTACGCGCTACGCATTGATCGTGACCATCAGGGCACCTGGCGCAGCCGTCGACATATTCACACCCGTGGAAGCGGCCATCGCTGTGCCGATCACGATCGAGACGTGACGGCGATGGCACAGCGGGACATCGGCGCGATAGGTGAAAACGCGTTTCTCAGTTGGTGCGAGCCCGAGGGATTCCGCGCGCAGAAATCTCACGTCGACCGGTTAGGCTGGGATTTCTTGCTCGAACGCGAACCCTTGCGGAGCCGAGACCGGCCTCTAGACGGGCAGAACGATCTTCCGAAGTTCCTAATTCAGGTGAAGTCGACGGAGGACGAGCGCAAAGCGCCGCGGATCAAGCTGTCCGCCCTGAAGCATCTCGTCGACGCTGACCTTCCGGCGGCCGTTGTCGCCCTGTTTTTCGCGAAGGGCGCCAGGCTTCCCACACGCGGTCTGCTGGTCCCCGTCGATGATGCGCTTATCACGGACACGCTCCGGCGCGTGCGCCGGGAGGAGGCACGGGGAAACCGTTCCATCCACAAAACGACTATTCCGGTCCCGCTGGATCGCGCCGTTGAAATCGACCCGACAGGGGAGGGGTTATCGAGAGCGCTCAACGCCATGATCGGCGGTGAGGTGTCGACCTACATCGCCGAAAAAATATCGCATCGTCGGACCTGCGGCTTTGAGGACAAATCGGTTGTGGGAACCTTTTTCGTCCCGGGCAAGGAGGCAGCGAAAAAAATCAGCCACCTCTTCCTCGGCGGGCCGCGCGAACTCCATGTGTACGACCTGACAATCGAGCGACGTCGGTTCGGCATTGCGCTTGAGAACGACCGCGACCATTTTCACAGGGCCGTCCTGGAGCTGGACGCGCCGCCGTTGCTCTCGTCTACCATCGAGCTTGCGACGAGCGAGGGCGAGTGGATCTCGCTCGAGATGGACGTCTTTATTTCGCCGCCGTTACAGCGAGGCGTGAGCGGCCCGATCCGCTTCGCGAACCGGTTTCTCGAATTCGTGCTTGATTTCGCGAGTAAGCATGGCGGCCTTAGCTTTGACTACAGTGGGGATCGAACCCTTCCTTTCGAGGAAGCGGTCAACATTGTCGAAGTCGGCTCAATTCTCGCGCGCCCGGTGAAGACTCTGATCATCCGCTTCATGGGAACGAAGCTCGAGCTCCCCATGGGTCCGGAAGAGGGACCATTCGCACATTGGCAGCATGCCGCACCTGCACTGCGCAGGGTCGTGTCGGCTCTTGGACGCTCACATCGCCGTTTCGCCCACCAAATTCAGCTGACTGCACTTTACGATTGGATTGAGTCTCACACCGAATACTTGGCGATTTTGTCGACCCCGGGGGTACACATGACCTTTCCGCGCTGGTCAGAGGACGTCTTCGTTGAGCAGCAGGAGGTGATATTTACGCCGTTCTCTCTCGTGTTAGGGGAGGTGGAATACACGGCTCTCATCGAGATCCCAATCGAGTCGCTGAAACGCACCGAGGATGAGATCACCCTTGTCGGCGGCCAACCCACTGTCGTGGCGGATGTTATCCGAGCGGCCGGTGCGGACACAAATGATTTCATCGAGTCCGCGATCGAGCAGTCAAAGCGCCAAAGGAAGAGGTTCGAGCCCGCGCTCGTCGCTGGCGACTTCGAAAATTGGCGAACCGCAATGCTGCCAGTGTGTCAAGTGGCGTGAAGACGACCCGGGGCAGGCCGATAAAAACCAGACCCTTCACGAGACCAACCATCGTTGCGGCAAACGAGTTTATGGCCGAGGTGATCCGCACCTATACATCGATCAACAAGATCGTCTTGCGGTTATCACTCGAAGCCGAAATTCCGGCCGACACCTCTTTGGCAATCGAGAAGAAATGCACCTAGCCGGGGCTTTGCGTTGCGATCGCCACGTCTGTCTGACTGGATCGGCGTGGCGATGGCGCTAAAGTCGCTCCATGTCCGGCGCCCCATTGATTCCCTACGCGATACGACCCGACGGCGCAGCTGTATTTACGGCGGATAGGCGTCTGGACTCGCCTATGGCCCGGAGCCGGTTGCGAATTGCGTCATTTGAGGCATTCCACCGCGATGCCACGCCCATCTTCGGTTGTCCAGCCTGCCCAGGCCACTTGTATCCCAAGCTAAGCCCCAAACAGCGCCCATATTGGTCCCACATTGCGGCTGGAGACTGTCCGCTGGCCGAAGGCCGGGCACTCTCGGAGCATCAGCTGGATGCCTTGCTGTATCAAGGCCGCCAGGAGGGCCCCGCACACGAAGCCTTAGTGGCCGCGATCACTAGCATGGCGCAAAGTGATCCCTCCGTGAAATCCGATAGCATCCTCGTCGGCCGCTACCTTGCTACCGGCGTGCCCGGTTGGCATGGCCGGTATCCTGACGTGCGGTTCCGTTCTGATGCGGGACAGCTGGCACTTGAGGTGCAATTGTCCCCGATCAGCCTGCATCGGCTAGCCGAGCGGTCCATTTTCTACCGGGACAACGACCACACGCTCGTGTGGGTAACACGCGCATTTGACCTTGACGCGTACAAGCAGACTTGGTTGTGGGACGTCTGGGCCGCCCAAGAGACGTTGGTGTACTCGATCGACGATCAGGTCCTCGAGCAATCGTTGGCGCAGCAGCGATTCTTACTCCGTCGTCATTGTGTCACGGCGGTGGAGACCGCGCTTGTCGGCCTCGAAGAGTTGATAAGGCTTCCCTGGCATAAGAAGGTGAAGCGTCTCTGGCGTGAGCGGGCCGACAAGTCTTGGGGCAGCGCCATAGACCTAGCGCGCCAGCTGCTGGCCGACGAGGCAATCGAGGTGAATGACACAGAAGCGTGGGCAACCTGCCATGCTATCAATACGCTGATCGCGATCGAAGCCTGGGAGCCTGCCGGTTCGCGCCATGCCAACCCACGCGCCCAAGTGAACGATTTCCTCAACTCGGAAGACAGCAGGTTGGCGCATCGTGTCATCCGCGGCGCGCTGAAGTTCTACCGGCCCGACGCGCTCGCAGCCGGCAGGACCGGGGCTCTGCTTGAGCGAGCCGCCCAGCGGGCTATCGACGAGGGGATCAACTCGTGGACACCCAATTCACCGGTGACCCTACTCTTCAGGAAGCTGTTCCCTGCTTGGCTGGACAAAGCCCGGACATAGTCGGCCGGCCCGTAGCCGGAGCTCCGTTCGCATAGATTCGCCAAAGGCTGATTGGTTTATGGTTTGTGGCGGCTAGGCGCCCAAGCCGTAGCGGGCTGCCACGGCCCTTTGATTGTTCAATCGCCGACGGGCTTGGGGCGAGCGACATTGGGTGACTTCTTGACCACCACAAAGGGGTTGTCATCTGCCCCGTTGCGCGGGCTGAATTCGACATGAGCAACGATGCCGGCCTCGCGCAATCGCCTTGCTTCCGCTTGCGCGAACGCCTCTCCAGAAAACCGCTTCATCTGAATCCCCATGACCTAGACCCCCGCCGCTTTGTGAGGCTGTCGCTGCGGAAAGTCCATTGTCATATTGCGATACTGAGAGCGCGCTATGCCGCGGGTCTCGGGGGTGACCTCGTGCGCGAAGTGCGGCTGCTGGAAGGTCGCAGTTAGCTTAGCAATTCCCGCCCAGTGCGCATGGTAGCGCCGTTGCAGCGATCGACCTTTGCAGCCCCGCGAACCGCGCCATGAAGCGAGCGCTGGGGCCCGCCTATGACGAACGGCACTACGTCACCTATCTGCGCCTTCTCGATGCGAAGGCCGAAGATGCGGACTGGAAGGAAGTGGCGCGGATTGTGCTGCACCGCGATCCGGTGGCCGAGGAATTTCGGACCCGCCGTTGCTGGCAAAGCCATCTCGAACGCGCGCAATGGCTATCGCGTGAAGGCTATCGGAAAATTCTGGAGCAGGCGGCAGCCAACAAGGCGTGAGGGCCACGCCCGCACGATCAACGCTTGCCGGGTTTGATAGGGTAGTGGAGCAGGAGGCGATAGCCGCCTCGCATCATCCTGATGCCATGCGCGACCAAGCGGCGGGCCTTGTTCTTGCGCGGGTCGTTCTCGAAATCCTCCTTGGTGCCGCGAAAGCCGAGCAGGACTTCGGCGATGGTGCGATAGCTCTCGCCGCGCAGCCGGGCGTCGAGCGCGCGCAGCGACAGGATATGCCATTGCCGGAGCTGGGCGGGGACCGCTCGAAAATCGGGACCGGGCGCTCGGCCGTTGAGGGATCGCCAGAAGCGGCGTGCCGCGTGCGTGCGTAGCTCCAGAAACGAATCCATCGGCAGCGTGACGGCATAAAACGCGGCGGCGTCGGGCACGGCCTCGGGCAGCCAGAATTGATGCGCGACGCCATCCACCTGCCATATGCCGTGCCAGCCATCGGCAGCGCGGCGCAGGTCGAGGCCGTCGAGATGCGCTAACGTCAATATCGGTTCGGTGTCGTCGTCTTTGTGATCGACCGGCGACAACATCACGGCCTGCGGTTGCAGGCTCGGATTCCAGAACTGCGGTTGCCGGTCATGCGGCACGTCGGGGTCGTTCGGGAAATCGCAACCCCCAGCGTTGCGCGAACGCTTCAAGCTCGCGGCTGCCCGGCTGTCCCGTCAGTGCGATGGTCTGGAAGTCATGACGATACTCGTCATTCCGGCGAAGATATTCCCAAGCGAAACCGGCGGCTGGAATGTGCTTCGCGTGTCGGTATGCCGCCGGCGACCGCCAGTCGATGCTTAACAGCATGGCGTCACCTCCCAAAACCGAGGCGCGCAGAGCAACGCCCGGACTGGAGAGGATCAAAGATTGGGGTAAGTAATAGAAGCCGCTCAAGGCCGATACCTTGAGCGGCGAACCCGATCATTATTGGTTATTCTTTCCTTAACACTATTTCGATGATTCCGCGAGACGCCCGCCCGTAATAGTGCGGGCAAGGCGATGCGGCTTCACCTACTGGAAAACACATGGACCTTGCCGTGCGTGGCCTCAATAGTGAACAGGTCGCCGCCCATCTCGGCGTCGCGCGCCATCGCGTCCCAATCGACATAGTAACGCAGCGGCTCGGGGATCGTGACGCTTTCCGTGGTCAACTCCTCCATATAGTCGGCAAGGCTGGCGAACTGACCATGATAGCAGTCCTCCAAGGTGAATTCGGCT
Source organism: Kaistia nematophila (assembly GCF_026343855.1). Lineage (NCBI taxonomy): Bacteria > Pseudomonadati > Pseudomonadota > Alphaproteobacteria > Hyphomicrobiales > Kaistiaceae > Kaistia > Kaistia nematophila. Next base: position 687,628 of record NZ_JAPKNK010000001.1, read on the forward strand.
TGATCCATGTCGCCGCCGAACTGCTCCAGCAGGCCCGCGCCGAGTGCGCCGTGCTCTGCGATGAAAGCGGCCATCCGCGCCACGTTGTCGATGCCGGCATATTCGGAGATGCTGACGCCCTCAAAACCCTCATAGTCGTGAATGGCGTATTCCTCCGCATCCTCGACGGGGGAGCGGTCTAGCATCGCGGCAATCTGATCCCTGATCTCGTCGGCGTCCTGATCCGCGTCGATCCAAGCCCCATGCAGATAGCCGCTATTGTAAGCTGCAAGGCAGGCAACATAAATGCGGGGGGTGCTGTCGGATACGTTGGTCATGTCTCTGATCCTCGGGTCTGAAGGTCAGCGAAGCGGAACGCCGCGCCTGACCTTCTGGCCGTCGCCGAGACTGGGGTAGCAACGAGCAAGGGCGGCCGGGGTGGAGGGGGATCACCCGGCCTGCACAAGCGAAGCGCGGAAGGCTGGGGATACCGCCCCGGACGGTTCCACTTACCTTGCTGGCGCGAGGGCAAGGCCCTTAGAAAAACTGTTGAGGGTCACACGGCGGCAGCCGCTACGCGGAGTATTGTTGATGCGAATCGGTTGCCCCTGTTTGCCACAAGTGCGAGGTGGGAAAGGAGCAGTCGGATTCACGACAGCGTATGGTCTCACTGGACGTTCTTGTAATGTTCGCATATGACGTTGCACAAGAATTTGCGACGGACGTACGTCTGAGTGGGAACGAGGATGAGGCAGAAGAACCGGTATGAAAATATATGGAAGTGAAGTATTCGAATAGCTCTCCCGTCCTTCGGGATTCCATGTTTTGGCTGCTGACCTAGCCCTATCGGGAGTTGCTTTTCTTCATGAACTACGATGAGTTGCCTCGTTCAGCCCTAATTCGTCTACTGCAAGAGCATGACGAGGCGCTTCAGCAGGCAGGCAGAGACGGAATTACTATGAATTATTCGGGGCGAACTGCCCCGTGGCAAATTACGCGACTCGTCAAGCCCAAGCTAAGTGTAATCTCAAAGAAGCTATCCTGCGGCGACGAGGCTGCACAGTGCGAGAATGAAATCTGGGAGGGCGAGAATCTCTCCACGATGGTTAGCCTCTATCGACATCGGGGCAAGGTGGACCTGATCCTCACTGATCCACCCTACAATACGGGCTCGGACTTTCGATACAACGATAAGTGGGATCAGGATCCAAACGATCCCGACTTGGGCGAGTTGGTTGCCGAGGTCGATGGTTCGCGGCACAGCAAGTGGCTCAAGTTCATGACTCCGCGAATCTGGATGATGAAGGAGATGCTGAAGCCAGGCGGAGTCTTATCAATTTGCATAGACCATCGAGAACTTTATCGCCTCGGCATGTTGCTAGACGAAATATTTGGAGAAGAGAACCGTCTTGCTATCATCAACTGGCAAAAGACGGCAGCGCCGAGGCCGGACAAGTCACATGTATCCACTTCTACAGAGTATGTTCTTGTTTACGCCAAGGACTTAGCCAAGGCACGAACCTTATCAACCGGACGGTCAGAGCATGACAACAGGCGCTATTCCAATCCCGACAACGATGGCGACGGTCTTTGGCGCGAAGGCAACCTCACCGCACGCAGTTCGTCCCCGAAAGATGAATATGGCATCCAGTCGCCGTTCACTGGCGAGGTCCACTATCCTGCTGGCCACGGCTCTTGGCGTCATCCGAAGAGGAACATCAAGAATTGGCTTCAAGGCTGGGGGGCCGCCTACGAGGAACGCGATATCGGAGACGGTCGCGCTCAGGCACTGATGGTCAAAGGTGCTGCGGCCAACAATGTGCCGGTCGCGGTATCCAAGAAAGCCCTAGCGCGCCTTGCCAAGCCAGAATGGCCATTCGTGTGGTTCGGCCGCGATGGGCAGGGTCGCCCGCGCGTTAAAACCTATCTGGAAGGGATCAAACGTGGGAAGGTGCCTGTTACCTATTGGGCCGAAGAGGATCTGGGTTATCCGGTTGAACTGGATGCGACCTCATGGGGTTACAAAGAATCGGGGCGAACGAGCGACGGGGTAAGCGAACTCACTTCGATTGTCGGCGCAAACCATGGCTTTGCGACGGTGAAACCGCTCAAACTTTTTAGTAAATTGATCCAACTCTGGTGCCCTGATGGCGGCCTCATCCTCGATCCCTTTGCAGGTTCGGGCACTACAGGACATGCGGTTTTACGGCTCAATCACGAAACGGGGGCTACTCGGCGCTTCATCATGATTGAGCAAGGCAACAGTGAGAAGAAGGACCATTACGCTAAAACGCTGACCGCTGATCGTATCCGACGTGTGGTCGCGGGTGATTGGGCTTCCGGCAAACAACCAGCACTGGGTGGGGGCTTTCGCTTTATCCAACTGAGGCGAGAGAAGATAGACGCCCGTGCGGTCAATGCGCTTGCGCGTGAGGAAATGATTGACCTTCTTCTCAATAGCTATTGGGACAAGGCCGAAAAAGCGCGTTCCTACCTACATCGTTATGCGGTTGGCTCGCACAAGTATCTGTTCGCGACAAACCCGAAGAACGAGGGGTTCTTCCTTGTTTGGGATAGTCCAGAGACGCCTTCCGTTTTGAACCGAGATGTTTTCAAAGCAATCGTGGCCGAGAGTGCGGGAGCGGGACTCGCTGAGCGCTATCACGTTTACGCGTCAATTGCCCCATACACTGGCGCGGGTGTTGAATTCTACAAAATACCTGACCGCGTCTTAGAGCATATTGGCTTCAATGCCCGTGCTGATTCTTATTCCAACGTGGCTGACGAAAATGCTTGAGCTCAAGGTATTTCAATCCGCCGCTGCAAAGCTGATCGTTGACCGCTTCGCGTTCTATTCAAACCATCCTGATCGGCCGAGCAAGGGTAACCAGCCTCGCCCTTTCTTTCAGGCGCTGTCCGCGCTTACTGGTGCCGGCAAGACGCCTATTCTTGCTGACTCCGTGACACGCTTGAGAGCGCACCTCCACGCTGAACCTATCGTCCTTTGGATGTCGAAAGCTCGTTCCGTCGTGGGCCAGACACTCACAAATTTCTCGGAAGGCGGTAAGTACAGCCACCTCGTGGACGGTTTTCGGGTGCTGCCGATTGGGAATATCACGCCCGCGCTACTGAACGATCCCAATGCGCCGCTGCTCATCACAACGACTACGGGACTTTTCAACAACAAGGAGCAGGCTGAGGGCAACCTCCATATCTACAAACGCGACAAGGACACGTTCGGTGACGAGAGTCCGTGGGAACGGCTAATTTCTCGTCCTGGAACCGGCGCGCGACGACCGCTCATTGTGGTGTACGACGAAGGCCATAATTTATCTGAGCAACAAGCAGAGATTTTAGCCGAGCTTCAACCAGACGCCTATCTGCTGGCAAGCGCGACGCTAAGGCTTCCATTGAATTTCACGAAATCGGTCGTCAATCCCATCAAACTCTGGGTAGAAGAAGCTGATCAACAAGACGATTTCAAGCAACTCAGCGCGACCAGCGAGCAGGGTGATGTAGAACCCGAGTTATTCATCACCACGATTGTCGATAGCGAGAAAGTGGTCAAAGCACAACTCGTCAAACTTGCACTTCAGTTTGACGGAACCACGGCTGCGATGGACCGTGCAATCGATGATCTATTCGAACGATTGAATCTGATCGAGCAAGCAGTTGGAGAGGCGCAACTTCCGCTTCGGCCTAAGGCAATCTACGTTTGCAAGACGAATATCACCGACGACGGAGCACGCGACGATCCGTCCCTTCCGTTCCTGAAGCGCGAAGCACCACCGATCCGTATTTGGCGTTATCTTGTTGAGCAGAAGGGCGTCTCGCCGGAGCGGATCGCAATCTATGCGAACCTTGCTTTTGAAGCCGGCACCAAGCCGGACGCCGTCAACCTCTTTTCCAAGGGTGACAACGACTTCGACCAGTTCACCGCCGGAGATTACCAGCACATCATTTTCAACCTCGGCCTCCAAGAAGGTTGGGACGATCCTGCTTGCTACCTTGCCTATATTGACAAGAGCATGGGGTCGAGCATTCAGGTTGAGCAGATCATGGGCCGAGTTCTGCGCCAGTATGACGCCACTCACTATGACAATGCGCTCCTGAATACGGCGCACTTCTTCGTGCGCGTTGATCGCGAGAGCGTGTTCACGGACACAATTGAAAGGGTGAAAGCCAAGCTGAAGGCTGAAGGCGCACCTCTCTCCATCATCGGCAATTTCGGCGGTGCTGGTTCCGGGTCTGAGGACCAATATCCCAAAGACCTTGAGGGGACAGCGCTTCACCACATCTTTGTTGACTCTGAAGCGGCGCGCTCGCGCATCGCGGAGTTAATTAATGATTTTCCGCACTTCGTCGAGGGCGATGCGAATACGGTCGCTGGCGCGAAGGGGGCATCGACCGTCATTGACGTGATCGGCGAAAGTGCTCCTCAACCAGTGCAATGGCAGGAGGCTGGCCATACCAATCCAGTTCGACTTCGCTGGCTAGTAAGCACGGCGATGAAGTCGCGTTCATCTCGGGTGCTCGCAGTTTCAGATTTGCACGATCCGAAGTTCGATATACGCGTCCAAGCGCAGAGCAAGGCTGACAAGTTGGCAGAAACACTCGCAGCAGATGCAACGGGATCGTTCTACTCCCTTTCAGAGCTTGTTTACGAGAGCGGAATGCCGTTCACGTTCGGGACCATGCGGATTGGCAAGAAGGCAGTTGCATTCAACAATTCCCTGTATCCGCGATATGCTGGTCTCAACAAATTTGAATTGCCTTTTGCGACCGCGCTTGACGATGTTGGCGTACCTTGGCACCGCAACCTGTCATCGGGTGGCTTTCACATTCCGCTTCTGTCAGAAGGCGACACCGCCAACTTCTATCCCGACTTCATTGTCTGGAAGAAGGGCATCGTTTATTGCCTCGATACCAAAGGCAGCCATCTCCTGACCGACGCGGTGGCCCGCAAACTTTTTGATATCCAAGAGGATCACAAGACCCGGCTGCTTACCCGCTTTATCAGCGAAGGTAAGCAAACGGCTCTCAAGGCTAAGCCGCTTCCCGGTGGCTACACAGTCTGGAAAATGAAGAGCGGTAGTCCAACGCCAATCCATGTAGGATCACTTGAAGCGGCTGTGAAAGAGTGTTTGCGATAATGAGCGCAGGCGCTCTTCTGGCTGGAATTACGGCGATCCGACCGGCCTTCATAGATCGTTTGAAAGGCTATGGAAATGCTACTCAACCCGGTTGAGGTGATCGCTGCGAAGCGGGCCCATCTTGCTCGTTTGGCCAATGAAGGAGGAGCCTCTGGCGAGCAGCACGCATTGCTTATCATGGATCAATGGATCGCTCGACCGAAAGGCTCTGCACTTCGCATTCTTCTTGAAGAGCTTGCTGCAGATGGAGTCAAAATAAGGGCTTCAAGTTTCGATGCTTTGGCCTTGCCCACAACGATGGACTTCTCGGATCGAAGCGAAGTTCGATTACATCTGCCGGCGATTACCTTCATCGAGATCAAGACTGCAAACCAGCCCCGGGTGCAGCCCGGCTTCAAGGGGTTCTTTTTCGCCTTGACGGAAAGCGAGATCGCCGCGTCAGAGCAGTTAGGCCCAAGACATAGAGTAGCCCTGTTTAATAAGCTCACTGGCGAGTTTCTACTAACATCGGTGCCAGAAATTATCTCGCGTACAAAGTCAATGAACTGGCAGCTTTCAGTTCAACTTTGATAACCGTATTTTGAGGGACTTAGAGGGCTATAGCGTAGACGTAGTTGTCATCTTCACCCGGTGCGGCGCGCCAGATACCGCCGAATGCCCTCTACAACGCGATATCGCCGCCGATCACCGCATACCCACCAACCGGCATGCGAAACCGCCGATTCCACGCTACAGCCCGATAAAACTTGAAGGCCAGCAAACGGCAACTCCCGACGCCGTTGTCGCCGTTAGTAATGCTTCCGACCTCACCCGAAGCCTGCCGTTCGTTCAGTCTCTCGAAACGGCAAAATCAGGCGATCTACCCGGACTGACTGCTCCGGACAGAAGGGCTACGAAAGCAGACGTAGTGGGCGGGCGGGCTGCCGGTGACCTGTAAGGAGTGAACCTCTACAGGCCGGGCATAGGGCGCTTGCGTTTCCCGTCCGCGTAAGGATCAGGAATAGTAGCAGCGATGCTTTTGACTTTCTCAATGTCATAGGCGACCGGCCTTCCCATGAGAAAGCTGCCTATGTACCTTTCGAGCAGTTCCTGCGTCGGCTTTATCCCCTCTTTTGCGACCTTTCGCATCGCTTTCAATGTTTCACTTCCGACAGGCCCAATGTCGTTCACGACGGTACTGATTAGCGCCTCTACGCGTTCCTGCTTAGCCTTACCGATGGTGCCAGCTCGCACGTACTTTGCCATTACGATGAGCAGGACTTCCTCACAGTGCATTATCTTGAGCGTGTCGCCAAAGATTCTCCGATACGCCCCCATTATATCTAGATGAGTGAAGACGTAGCGATAGAACTCAGGGCAAGTGCTTTCCACGAAGCCACCGGACACGGTGTTCTCAGGCGCTGCCAGGATATAGAATGGGGTCCTATCAGAAATCGACATCTCACTTACGATGTGGAATCCGTAGCAGGCTAGCGACACCACGCAGAGATTATTTTTGGTGGCAACGTTGATACGCTTGAACCTATCAGTCGCCTCCTCCCACGACAAATCCTCTCCCGAGGGAACAATGTGTATCCCGGTGTCCTTGCCGCCATGGGTGTCGATGTGGATGATCGGACGAAGGCCGTCTTCACGCGCCTCCTTCTCAACCTGATCGAGAAATACCCGCAGATGGTCCGCGCTTTGGGGCTCGAACAAGACGAAGTTCACCCCCTTGCAATGGAAGAACGGATCAAGCTCCTCGATTATCCGTCGTGTTACGCCTTGCTCAGATTCTCTGAGAGAACTGATCCAGATGACGCTGTTGATGATAACACTGGAACTGGTGACTTCCATGTATTTCCCCTGTGGCGATCCGCGCCTCAATACACCAGGCCACTTTGTACGTTTTCTTTCAACTTGAGTTGCCGCAGATGACAATCTGTGAATTGACGCGAATCCCGCTACCTAAATTTTTCGATCAGTGAAAGGGCCGCTTTTGTGGCGTAGCCATCCGAAACCTACCATTCCGCTTTCCACCCATAGGTGCCATTCGCTCGTGCCGAAATTTAGAGGGCTATGGCGTAGACATAGTTATCATCTTCACCCGGCGCGGCGCGCCAAATACCGCCGTTTGCCCTGCCGCCGATCACCGCACACCCACCAACCGGCATGCAAAACCGCCGATTCCACGCTACAGCCCGATGAAACTTGCAGGCCGACAAACGGCAACTCTCGACGCAAAGCGGACGTTCTTAGACCACTGAGAGCGTCACGAAAGCTGTCGTATCTGGTGCTTCCAACGGTTGGCGTTTTTGGGAGCCAGAGACCGATTAGCGGTTTTGGAGATGTTGCGCTACTGAAGTGGACGTCAGTTGGCATTTTGCGTCGCATTGCCAATGGCGAGTGGCAGTCCATTGCCGGTCTGTCCTCTGTTTGTGGCTCAAGCCGGAGACATCCATGATCGCCAGTCGGTCGACGGCGAGCAATTTTGTGCAACTATATGTAAAGTCGTTTCACCACATAAGGTCATTAAGTATCTTGGTGTCGACACTTCGCATTTACGGAAATTGCTTCTGCAATGGCGCTTTCGGAATTATACGCAAACACGCGCGCAACAGATTTCACCATCAATTTCTTTATGAGGGTAGGACTTGACCCCAAGTTCGCGCTATTAGCCGCGCCGTTCTTCACGACAAATGACCCTATCAAGGCTCTGACTGACAAAGGTTGTGATGTGCGGTTGATTGTTCGGTTTTCGCCGATCACAACGCCGGAAGCGTTACGGCATGCCCTTGAGAATCCCCGGGTCAAAACCCGATATTTCACCGACGCCAAGTTTCATACGAAGCTTTATATCATCGACAATGTCGCGCTCATCGGCTCGGCCAACCTCACCGATAGCGGCCTGAAAGCAAATCGGGAGCTTTCTATTCTATTGAGGCAGGATCGCGATGAGACCTTCAACGCGCTACCCGGCTTATTTGACGAATTGTGGAACGACGCAGACGTTTTGAACGAAGATGTGCTCCGCGAATATGAAAAAGCGTACAAATCCAACGAGAAGCCGCAGGATGAAGACGCCTTCGAGAGGTTCATCCACAAATTCGTAAAGCCTGCCCCCCCCCAAGAGCATTGCCGTTGGCAGCGAAAAGAAAACGAAAGAGCGGACCTTCATCCAAGTGTTTCGCAGAAAATATGATGAAATTCTGGTGCCTGCGCACCGTGAAATCCTCGAAGTAGCTCAACAGCACGGCTTTGGGCGGCCAGAATACGCCGGTCAGGATCCCCAGATCGAGATGGGAAGGTTTCTCGGATGGCTGCGTCTGACACAAGGCAGCGGCGATGGTTGGCGTGAGACATCGGTGCTTAGCGACTCGCAGGATCGGGCCGCGCGGATTGCCCAATATGTGCAGGTCTGGCAGTCCACAAACGATACTGTAAAAGGCGATATGTATCACGCTTCGGCGGAAATCGAGAACATCGCGAACATTCGGAAGTACCTCCGTGATCCGGACGAGTTGGAACGGCTAAGTTTTGATGAGCTGTTCCGATACCTTACCGGATGCCACGCGTTTCTCGAACGCTTGCGCTTTGTTTCCAAGGATATCGGAGAGAACTTGTCCGGCCTTGAACGGCTGCGCATCGATTTCCAGAAGAAAAATACGTTCACGGCCGTTTTGCGAACGGTTCGCTATCTTCTGGCGGGCTCCGGCGATGCGATTGAGCGTGCCTATGACTGCATATACGGTAGCTATAAGCTCACCGGCTTTGGTGAAGCCTGTGTAATGGAGTTGCTAGGGTGGGGAGACACCAAACGACCTCCGTTCAATAATCGCTCCATTCGAGGCATCCGCTTGTTAGGTTTTGACGTGGAGCACTTGGTCGCTGGTGAGTAGCGAACGGCTGAGGGAAAGCTCATGGCCGTTTTCCCAACTCCGCCGTCGAGAAGCCGTCTGACCGCTCCCCGCCCCGAAACTGCCAGAACATGGCCAGTGACCTTCTTCCGGCAGAAACCGATCCCGTGTCTGCCGTGCGGGCCGCTCAGACCACTGCCCCAAACCGGCCATTCCAACGGCGCCAGGATTTCGGCTCGAATGCAGGACTGCGGATCGTCTGCTTGTAGTGGTCCGTAGTCCTCGTCATCAGCTCAGGCTGCCAGCGCTTGCGACAGGCCGGTGTCGTTTAGCCAGTCCACCCAGCGACGCAAGAAGGAACGAAAGCCATCTTCGGAAATACGAAGGACGTGATAGCCGACAACCTCACCACCTTTATCCCGGCGCTCACTTATGAAGGCGATCATCTCCGCCCGACTTCCATGGAGTCCGGAGCCGTCCTTATTCAGATAGGCGATAGAGCCATGAGCCAGCGCATTTCGTAGCCCCTGTATGGCCGTCACTGCCGAGAGTTTGGTTGCGGCGTCTTTGGCCTCGGGTTTGGCTAGTTCAGCAGCAACCTCATTAGGAATACCACGAGCAAAATTGTGATGTCCGTCGTGACGGGCGTAGGACCACCCGTCACTGTCGGAGAAAAACGGGCAGGATCGAAATGGGTCCGCCGAGGTGAAGCTCAACCTCAGGCGATCAGCCAATTGCTGGTCAAGGTGCCAGTCATCGGCACTGCCTTCCACAATCGGATGCTGCTTCAGAATGCGCTCAGTCGGTAAGACCACGATCGGCGTTGCAAGGGAAAGCAAAAAGGTCGTCGACAGTGGCCCGCCATGACGCGCGCCAAGCTTTTTGTCACGGGCGACCGTATCCCAGAGTCCATCGAGTAGTTCAAGGCATCGGTCAGGTAGCTCGAGGCTGTAGTTGCGTGGATTGCCCATTGTGATGTCGTTCCTCCCAAGGCCGATAAGACCCGGGCCAGGAGCGACGGTCAACATAAAGTGGCCAACTGAAAAAACAGCAAAGTGCCAGAGCTCTTCGAAACTTATCCGAACGTCCGCCTAACGGGTAAAGTGACTTCTGCTTGAACGGCCGAAATGGGGGGGGCGTTGTTGCCCAGCGGACATAGGCGCGCCATTGGCAGCTATTCTCCGTATCACGCCTAGACCGGACAGTCCGCTTCCCACCCAATAGGAGCCATTCGCTTGTGCTAAAGTTAGAGGGCTATGGCGTAGACGTAGTTATCATCTGCACTGCGCGCCAGATACCGCCGATTCCCCTCTACAGTACGCCGTAGCCACCGAGACTACGCCGTGCAAAGAGCGGGAAATAGTCTGTGTGAAAAAAAAGCGTAGAAGCGGCGGCGTTTGGCGGTGAAAAAGTTCGAATCGCTTATGGTCGATTTCTGGCCCGACCCGGACGTCGCGTAGAGGCTTTCAAGTGACAGTTATGCGCCCCATGTCCGTAGCTAAGCTGGCGATAGGCGCATCCCAGAGGCGGACTTCCCCAGCGACTGGGCGATGCCGCACGTTCGCGCCCCCCGGTCGACATCGCTATCGGGCTTGAACCTGCCCCCCCCCCCAAGCAGTTAGACTTTTGCTCTATTTGTTCTAATCTTTGAACGTCTATGTTTTCGGGGGTGCTTCAATATATGGACGAATTAGCGGTTCTTCCGTCACCGACTGCGGCCGAGAGTGACGCCGACCTGGGAGCTCGCGCCGCGCGGATGATCTGGGACGATCAGGCGGCTGTCGATGATCTGAAAGATGCGCGCACGCCCGAATTTGCCGATGCCGTGGTCACGGGATTGGCGAATGCTTTGGCATCCTCGCCTGGTGCCTTGAAAAAGATGATGCGCGGCGCGGCCGCCGCTGCCGAGGATTTGAACGTCGAGCCGTTTCAGGGGCTGACGGAAGTGATCCAAAACGCGGATGATCTACACGCCTCGGAAGTGCGCTTCGCCTTCCGCGACACGGATGCCAGCCGCGAGCTATTAATCGTGCATAATGGTCAGCCGGTTGCCTGCCAGCACGTGCTGGGCATGGCGCTGCCATTCGTGACGACCAAGACTAACAGAACCGATCAGCGTGGGCGGTTTGGCATTGGCCTGAAGACGCTCAAGCGCATCGCGGATGATCTCGCGGTCCATTCGGCCCCGTATCATTTTTCCGGGAATCAGCTTTCGGTCCAAGTCGTGCCAGCGGAAGGACCGCTGCCCGGCTTCTACGATCCCGCGGCCGACACTATGATCGTCCTGCGCCTGAAACCGGATTTCAGCGTGGAGGGACTGAAAGCTTGGTTCGCGGAATGGGATGACGACGGCCTAATCTTCCTGACCTGGGTCTCGAGTTTCCGCTGGTGTGATCTCACCGGCGCAACCCTCGAAGGCCGCACCCTGAGCTTCGGCGCGTGGGAGAACATCACTCTAGTTGGCGGTCGCGCCTCCATTACCGCGCTGTCGAGACGCGAAGTGCAGAGCACGGGGGCCTCGTGGACCGTGTGGCGCGCGACCTTGCCGGTGCCGGGCCATATGCATCCAGCTCACAAGGCTCGCGCAGAGGTGACGCAAATTTCCATCGCCGTGCCGAGCGCGGCGGGCGCGGGAAGTCTTTATATCGGCTCCAAGACGCGCGTCTCGGTGGACCTGTCATTTTCGCTCGACGCGCAATTCGACCCCAGCACCACGCGCGAGGCCTTGATCGAAAGCACGTGGAATAACTGGCTGATCGAGCGATGCGGCGATGTGCTTGGCGAGATCGCGCATGGCCGGATGCTGGCGGCGCCCAAGGAAGCTTGGCGCTATGTGCCGGTCGCTGCCGAGTACATCGGCAACGAAGGGGACCGTTGGCTGCGTAGTGGCTTCGCGAAATCATTCGAAACCGCGCGAAGTTGGCTTGGCGAGCATGCGGCAATCCTCATCCACGGCGCGTCCGCCGCCTTGTCGGATATCGCCTATGAACATGCCGATCTAAGCGATCTTCTGACCGACGTCGACATCGAGGCACTGGCCGAAGGATCACGAGCGCTGCCACGCGATGTTCGCGATGCGAGCGGTAGGTGGCGCACAGTGCTCGATGAAATTGGAGTCTGCGCCACTGTTGGCACCACGGAGTTGCTTGAGGGCTTCAAGCAATCGCTGTTTCAACCGAAGGAACCAAGTTGGTGGGTGAAAGCCGCGCGCGTGTTGGTAGAGACCCACGCCGATGAGGAACTATTCGATGTGCCGTTCTGGCTGACTGATGAAGGGCGCGCAGTGGTCTGCAAGCCCAAAGGCGCTACGGCCAAGCCGCTCGTTTTAGGCGGAGAGTTTTCACTGTTTTCCTTGCGGTGGAGCCTGCTGGATTGCCTGCATGCCGAATATGGCATCGATAAGGATGGCGATGTCGCGGTGAAGTGGCTGGATAAACACGCGGCGTTCCGAACAAGTGTCGATGCGTCCACCGAACTCGCAGCCTTCGCGGAGCGGTTCGCGGCGACGCCGCTAGAGATCGAGGACGAGGAGTTGCGCGAGCTTCGCGATCGTTTCGATCAACTGAGCGATCGCCGCGCGGATGAGATCGGTCATGCTGTGGGCGCAGCGCTGATGGTGGATGGCTTCGTTTACAAGAGTGGCAAGATGCACCGGCAGAAGGTGCGTCCGACGGAAGCTTATCTGTGCAAGACGTTGGACAGCGATTTCCCCAATTGGCCCACAGCGGCTGGGAACGTGCCGGGCATTCAGTGGATCTCCGCCAAGTACGATGAGAAACTGAAGACTGGCGCCACTCGCGCGCAGCGTAAGCGCGCTGATGGAACCATCTCGCGAGGCCCGCGGAAGTTCTTTGCTCTGCTCGGCGTGGAGACCGCGCCGCGACTGAAGCAAACCGGGTTGGTCCGTTGGGGCGGCGCGACGCGGACCCGGGAACTCCGTGCGGCCCAGGCCGAGCAAGTGCCGACCGATTGGATCAGCCCCGATCTCGAACGCGTTCTAGCCGCATTCCCCAAGCTCTCCAAGAAGGACCTACGCGAGAGAAGCCCTGCCTTGTTCAAGGCCATGGCGCGCGCCTGGGAGCGGTCTTACGCCAATCGCAAGATGGTCGCCTCGCAGCACGAGGCGCGTGTCTACGTTTATCCGAGGGCACCTGTCACCGCGCAATGGCTGATCCAACTCCGTGAGACGCAGTGGGTGGCGGTCGGCAAGGGCGAGTTGGCTACGCCGAACGAAGCCGTGGTGAAGACGCAAGAGACGCAAACGCTTTACGCTAGCACCGCCTTCGCGGTCGGCGTCGATTTGGGGGATTTTAGCGCGGACTTCGCGGCGACGCTTGGGTTGGTAACCTCGGTGCGTGTCAGCGATCTCGTCAAGCTGCTGCGCGAGACGCGCGATGGGGTCGAGGCCATAGATGACGCGCAGGTCATGGCGATCTATCGCAACATCGCGAAATACCTGCCCCGCACGGTCGCATGGAACACCCGTATCGGCGACATGACCGCCCAGGATTTGCGCAAGGCTTTCACCGAGAACCAGGGGCTTATCCACGTCGGCGGCAATGTTTGGCGCGGGCCAACCGAGTTGATGCGCGGAAAGGATATCTTTCGTGACCGCGCGCGCTTTGTGCCGGGTGGGCCGGCCTTGGCTAGCCTCTGGTCGGCCTTGGATGTACGTGAGCCTACGCTCGATGACTGCCTTAAGTTTCTGAAGTCGCTGGCGGGGCAAGCGCATGACGTGGGGGTCACGTCATGCCTGATTGACGTATATCGCTATATGGAGCCCCTGCTGGCCAATGCGGAGCGGCGGCACCGCGAGCGCACGAAAGCCCTGCCGCTGTATTGCGGCGACCGTTGGGAGTCCGAGCGGCCCATTTTCCTGGTCGAAGAATCCGAACTTAGATCGCAATTGGCGAAGGCTTTGCCCGCCAAAAAATTCTGGACGCCGCCTTGCGACCTTCGCGAGTTGGCGTCGTTGGTGGTTTTCACAGGGGTGACGCGCAGCGAGCCGACCTTGGTCGTTGCGGACGATCGCGAGACGGCCCTTGATCGTGGTGATGGCATGCGAGCGCACTTCCGGCAGGCGGTCGATCACCTCTCCGATGAACTAGCGCGCAACGACCCAGAGGTGCGCAAGCGCATGGCGATCAGTTGGGATGCGCTGCGGGAGATTCCGTTGTTCGTATACTCCGGTCCGATTGCGGTTCGGGCAATGGGCGAGGAACTGTCAGCGGTGAAAATTCCGATCCAGCTTCAGGCATTGATTGTGCGCGATCCGCTCGAATTACATGTCTGGGACGAGGCACTGCCCAAGCGCGAATACGGTGGCCACGCGGTCGCGTCGTTGTTCCCGCATGCCTCGCGCCGCGGCGTCGAGGCCGAATGGGTGGTGGCCTGGCAAGAAGCGCGCGAGACCGCGGCCGAAGCCATTCGCCTCGCATCGGACGAGGAACACGCGGAGGCAATGGAAGACCGCGCCGCAAAAATCAACGCTGCCCCGAAAAAGAAAATCTCGGTGAGCACACCCGGTGGGAAAGGCCCCGCCGTGAAGCCCCGAACCCTTAAGAATAGCGTTGGTCCCATTCTAGGCGCCACGGTGGTGCCGGGTTGCGATCCGAAGCCGGCACCACCGCCGACAAAACCGAAGCTGCACGACACGCCGCCTCCGCCAAAGCCGCCCAATCCCGGATCGCGCACGGCACCGACGGCCTACACCGATCGCGATCTGGAACAACGCGGCTGGGAGTTGCTGACGCAGGCGTTGGAAACCTCAGCGGAAGAACTGCTGGTTGATTTTCGGAATCGGCATGAAGTTGGTGCCGACGGCGCGATCGACTGGAAGACCTTCGTCGAAATGAAGGCGACCGGCCGCGCGCCGCAGAGTTCGATCGAGATGTCCAACGCCGAGTACGAGCGCGCCAAGGAACGTGGCAATGACTTCATTCTGGCTTTGGTAAGCGGACTCGAAGATGGCTATCAGGACGAGGTGCGGTTGATATTCGATCCGGCCAATCGCGCGACCGTCCGCCCATTGAACGGCGTGAAGCTAGTCGCGTTGACAGAAGCGCCTCAGGTCCTGATCCCGTTTGGGAATTCAGAGGAATGACCTGGCTTCCTGTAGGCCGCGACCTTGGTCCAAGCTCGACCGGAAAACTATGGCATGACGGCAAGCGGATATGCGCCAGGAGCGGACGTTGGCTTCAGGCTACAAATCGGACGTTCTGAGTTGTCTGGTCCGAATAGCGCAGCATCCTTTGCCGGGCGTCCAACCTTGCGGTGAGATAGGGCTCGTCGAACTATGTTGAGTTCCGCTCTGATGTGCAGGCCTTCTCGCCGCTGGCGAACCTCTTCAATTCAAGGCGCGCCAACTTTCGCAGCATGGTCGGCCAACACCGCAACGAGGCGCTCAAGAAGCGGCGTAAATCCGTCCCAGTTGATGGCGTTCGCATGAGGTCTGACGACCCGATGAGCGAACGGCGCCTTGCTGATGTGGATCGCCTTGTCGAAGCCCTCGCCCTCCCGGTGGAAGATCTTCCCTTCGACAGGGATAGTTTTCGTCGCCGCGTCGAAAAGATCCTCAATCTCGGACATGGGAGCCCCTGCGACGTGAGGCGTCTTTACGAGATAGAGGTTCTCCGTGAGATGGAAGAACGGATCGGTCGAGGCGTTGCTGATCGATGTGCCGAAGTGGTTGTTGAGGGGTTTGGCGACCTTCGGCGAGAGGACCGTGTCGTTGTCCAGGAGAATGATCACGGGGAACAGCAACGGCTTATGTTTGTAGGCCCTTATGCGCTTTGCGTAGCTATGCATCAGCGAAACCAAGAGGCTGGCACCGCCCGTTAGGCCCAAGATGCGATGGACCTCATTCGTGTAGTTGAAGAAGGTCATCGCGTAGGAGAACCCCTCCGGCGTCTTCTCGCCGAGGGTTGGTTGAAACGCCGGCAGGTGCGCGATCGCGTTCCTCAGATAGATGCTGTCGGTCGGACCTTCGCAGACAATAAGTGGCCGTTCGAGCGCGACGAAGGTCTTGTAGAACCAGAAGCGGACATGGTCGGCGTGACCATAGACGACATCAGGCTTCGCATCGTTTGGAAGGCGCTCGCTCTTGAGCTTCACATTTCGAACGTGGCTCATCATGCCGGCTAGGGGCGCCAGGCTGGTGATGTTTTCAGGAGCAGCACCTTCGGGCACGCCGGCCTTCAGTGTCGGCAGGTGATAGCTGCCTGTCTCGTACATAGACCGGCACATTGAGCGTAGCGATCGCCAATAAGTGCGGGTCACGTTGGCTTTCGCGTTGACGGTCAAGCCGGTGACGAGTTGGCGGCTCCCCTTGATCTGCATCCGGGTCTTAGTGGGATTGAGGAGGAAGCCAGATTTCTCGATAACTTTGACGAGGGCATCACCCGCGATCCACGAGTCGTCTGCCGCCTCCGCCGGCAGCGCGAGCTCGGCCGGGAATTCCTTCTGGTTCGTCGAAAAACTCAGATCGACAGCGTACCGCGAGTATGTCACGTGATGCTTCTTAGCGAGCTGAACGAGGCGGACGTCGAGGAGGTGCGCGATCATATCGGCGATCACCGGCGAACAGGGACTTCCCTGCGGTAGCGCATTTTCAAAACAGGCGATCTTGGCGAGGAGGGTCGCGATCTTCTCGTCGAGCTCGAAGTCCTTGTCCTTCAGGAAGAAGCCGCGCACGCGCCCGAAATTGAACGTCGGAAAGAAGTCGGCGAAGTCGACGTTCAAGACGTAGCGGCGGTTCGTGTGATTGCGCGCGTTGCTGACGATAGACAGCTTCTTTCGGAAGCCATGGGAGAGCGGCTTGCGCGGCGTCGCCTCCAGGATCTCATCTCGGCATTCGTTGAGGAGATCCGACAGCGCTCGTTGCGCGTCCTTTAGTGGCCCGACAGGGGAGGAAATCTCCCGCTCACCACCGGCCTTTTTGGGGATCGTGAACTTCTCATACTTCGCCGCGTCGGGAAGCTTGTAGAGGACGTAGGCCAGATAGCTCGGCTTGAAGCCGAGAAGATCGGCCACATCGCCAAGCTTAGTGGCGGCTTTCAGTGCGAGAAGTTTCGACACTCAACCCCCGTCGAACAGGGGGCGGCTTACAGGCACTCTTACGCAAACGACCGTCGATCGACAGCCCATCGCCGAGGAGCGTTGAGGAGCGTCTCCCCCCAACATTGGTTCATATGCGGCAATGACGCCGCAACAAGTCTGCCTGTAAGCCTTGCCGCCAGCGTAGCAAATTTCTCGGACTGATGTCGAGACCAAGGACATCACATGAAATTCCGAAAATCGTACTCTTCATCGACTAGCGATGGGTTTTGTTTGATGATTTGAGCGAAGCGCTGCGAGTACTCAAGCGTCACGGGAAGCTTCTTGTAGAGCGTGTTGTTGTTCCAATCCATCTTGGTGAGGCCCAATATGCCTGAACACGTCTCGAACCAACCGCCGCTGCCGCTGAACCTGCGTAGCATCAACGGCGAAGGCACCGGCTTGAGTGGCCCTTCCTTGTAGACGTCGCGGTTGGGCTGCGACGTGTGAACACCGCGGACGCTTCCTTGTGTCCAAAAGAGCGCTTCGCTTTCCGACATAGGGATCAGCGTGCCCCGCTTCACGGGGTAGCCATCAGGACGTGGCGGGGTGGACGTGTTGTACCGCGTCGCCGACCAGTTCGTGTCGCGAACAACCTGCACCAACTCAACTTCGGTCTGATCGTTGAAGGCCTCGATCGCGCCCAGCGCCTCTTCCTCGCGGAAGGCCGTGTTCTTGTGGATCGTCACCTTCTTCGGTGCGCGGCCAGAGTGACCGCGCTGATAGATTTCGAGGCTGCGCGACATGACGCTCAGCATCTCGTTGTAGGAGAGATAGGGGTTGTGACGACGGTCCTGCGTGAAGTCGCGCGTGTCGTAGGCGACGAACTGAAAGCCGGTGCCGTCGGGGTCGAAGACCTGGCTGCAACAGGTCTGGTACTCTGTGCCGTCAGCCGTCTTCTTCATCGCGTAGCTGATGCCGATGAATGCGTTGTTCCGATCCAGGCCAGCCAACTTCCAAGGGATGCCGTTGGATTTGGCGTAGAGAGCCAGGCTCAATCCCCACATCACGTTCGCGCGGTCTGGCCGCGCTAAACTGCTGTCCAGCACGATTTGGAGCGGAATGTTGGACGGTGCGCAGTACGCCTTCAGAAAGTCGTGCAGGTCGAAGCCGGGCTCTTCAAAGCAGGCGGCCCAACTCTGCGGCAGATAGAGGAGAAGGACGTCGAAGTTGGATCGCTGCGACGCCATCTTTCCGATCGCATCGAACAAGAGGCGCGCGAGTTCTCGCTTGTCGCCCTGCCGCGCGCTCTCGTCGAGATCTTGCCCGAGCTCGGAACGCGCACCCGCGTTCGGACCATTCAGAGGTATCCGGAAGAGACGCTCAAAGCCAGGATACTCCGGATAGTAGTTGGTCGCCTCGCGCGGTGTGAAATTGCGGTTGAGCTCAATGACCAGTCTGTCGAGTTTCGACATGCCGGCCTTAGGCGCCAGGAACGCAAGTCGGACACGTGCAGGAACACCGAGGGCCATACTGTAGGGGCCGTGATCGATCAGTCCCTTAAGCGGATGAAGTCCGACGTTGCGGTTGGCAAAGATCAACTGCGGCTCGGGAACCGTCAGGTAGCCGTTGAGCTCGTAGGGACGCAGACTCATCGTGCGCCCCCTTTCGAAAAGCCCGTTCGGTCATTGACGACGAAGGTCGGATTGCCCGGCCCTGCAACATGATCGAACGACGTCAGCGTTCGGTCTGTGTGTCGCGGAGTTCCGGGAAGAAGCAGCTCAATCCACGCGCTCATCAGCGCATTGGCAGGACCGTTGTAGCGACCGCGCATTCTTCGATCCAAAAACGTGGACGCTTCTCTTCTCGCCCACCGCGGCCAGATGTAGACGTCGGGTTTCAGCAGCACCCACGTCCGTCCGCCGATCTGTTGAAGGTCGATCTCCACAGCTTCAGCCCACCAGATGGAAATCGACTCCGGATGTTCTTCGGTGGGCTTAGTCATTAGGCCGGAAACCTGCCCGTAGACGTGACCTCCAGATTCGACAGCCTCGGATAGCCCCTTCAAGAGAGGAGACCGTGCCGACTGCCTTTCGACGATCAGCGTAGAGCCGTAGCGAGAAGCCCGATGCACCAACGGCTTCCCGCGTTTGAGCGCGAGCGCCAAACCGCCCTCCACAAACCCTTTGAGGTAGAGGTTCTTATCGAGCTCGGCGACGCGGTCGCCGATATCGAGCGCGGCAATCTCCGGTGCGTTTGCGCCGAAGGCTTTTCGAACTTCGCTCTCAAGTCCCCAAGCATAGACGTCGGCCTCCTTTGTCAGGAGGATTGCTCCCTCTGCCGCACGCTCAGCTTTCCGAAGCGCTTCCCAATCAGGGGCATCTTTAAACGTCAGCTTGAAGCACTGTGACGGCAGTTGCGCGATCGGCAGCGCATTCACTCTGATGATCGGCGCGCGTGTTCCCGCTCCCGGCAGATCGATATTGACGGTCCGATCGGCGACACGTCCGACTGCCTTCACGAGCTCGTCTGGCCGGTTGGGTAGTTGTCGCCAGAGCCTCGACATGAAGCTGTCGAAGGTCTCGATCTCCACAATCTCGGCCTTCACGCCCTTCGACTTGGCCGCTGCGATTAAGTCCGTCACCGCCTGCATCGGCGGCCGGCCCTTCAGCGTGGTCCAATACAGCCCGTGCGGAAATGGATTGGTGCCCTCGAGCGCGGAGCGCATGAGGGCCATCACGCTCTCGTCGCGTCCGCTATAGCCGGCGACGACCAGGCCAAAGCGGTTCCACGCTGTGACCGCGGCCCGTCCGAGCTCCTCGTTTTGGGACTTCAGATCGTCTTCGAGGTTCTTGATGCTCCGATAGCGGAAGTCGCCGTGCAGCTTCGTGTAGATCGGGAAGGCTTCTCGATTCAGAGCAGTGAGCGCCGCATAGCTGCCCTCTAGATGAAAGGCCGCAATGTCCTTGCCGGCGACGGCCGCATAAGCCTTCTCGATGACACTGTCGAAGTTCGTCGTGAAGACGGTCCGAGCCGCGTCGAGCGAAATGAGCGCGGCCAAGATGCGGTGGCCTTGCGTGAGCGAGATGCGCTTCTCATCAAGGCTGGCCGCCAGATAGGCGCGCTGGCGCTCGTAGTCGTCTCGGAAGATCAGCTTGAAGCACGCGGAATACTCGCCCGGATCGCCGGGAGGTGGGAAGTTGTGCGCGTCCATATATGCCGTGATCTTCTCGCGAACGGCGGCGTTCTCGACGTCGTTCGCGGCGATCTCCTGGTTCTCTTCCTTGCAGTAGTGCCGACGCTTCAGATCCCACATCACATCCCATGCGGTCGGCAGACCGGCACTTTGGGACGTGCCAGCCCCTAAGAACCAGGAGAATTGGTTCACCGCCTCCGATAGCACCTGAATCAGTTCTGATTGCCGCATTAGCTCAGTCTATTGAGGCCATCGTTTGCGCACAACTTCAACTTGTTGGACGGAAACAAGCAACCCTTTGCTTCCACCTGTCTGTGTAGGTCGCAACGTCAAGTCGCTATGTGGTGGGGAGCGCATTCCCGCGTCTGCAATCGACCGGGTTGCTGCCCTAGAGTGCTCTTATCTCAATGTACGCGCTGTGATTGTTCAAACGACCTTACTATCCGCTAGAAAATTTCGAACGGTGTCTCTCCTCCGGGGCAAGCCAGCTTTCAATGAAATCCAGCGGATCGACACTTCCCATCACTGATCTGGCGAGCGCTAGACGTCCTTCTAAACGCTGCCGACGGTCGTCATCCGCGCTCTTTAGGCGCTCTGTTGCGTCTGAGAAGAATCGCTCTACGGTCATCGCCTTTCCCCACTTCTCCATGATCTCGGCCAGTTGCTGCCGGCTGTCGGCGAGTGCCTGGGCCGTTTTTCTTGCATCTTCCTCCCTTTCGTATCGCTCCCACCGCTCTTTTTGCTCTTTTTTCCTCTGCTCCTCTGCCGCTTCTTCGGCCTCCATAAGGCGTTGCAGATCAACTTTTGACGCCCCTAGCGTCTCGACAATTTCTGGGATCAGGCGCTCAAGCGATTGCTGCTCGGTTTCCTGCCAGTTGCGAGACCAGTTGACGCCATTCTTTGGTGAGTAGGCAACGATACGAAAACGCCCGCACGGCATATCCTGTTCGGTTGTCCACGAGTGCGTCAGTTGCCAAGATTTTGCTGACCGGATGAGCTTGCTGTCCTCACGATGGTAGTCGCCATTGAAATAGCGCATCGTCACGCGCTCGGTCATCTCGGTGATGGCGAGCGCTACAGGCACCATGTCGATATAAAAAACCGTCGGCCTGTCAGGTGCCCAAATACTTCCCGAGTGGTAGCGACCGTATTTGCGATCCTTTCGCTCGACCTCTTGTTCCCTGACATGAATCCGCAGCAGATTGTCGGCGGCTGGCGCGATTTGAACGCGGTAACTTCGCTCATCAAGCGCAAGATACAGAGCGTTGGCGATGGAGAGAGCACGCTGAAGCGCGGCTTCTGATGAAATCAGGTCCGGCAGAATCCTTTTGTAGGGCCTGAGGAACTCGCCCTTCTTGACCTCCCGTGTTTTCCGAAAATGTTCTTCTGCACCAAAAAGCAGCGGGTGACGAACCGGGCGGCGAGTTTTCGTAGCGAGCTTTGGCTTACGCGGGGCTCCTTCCTCCATCGTTCGCTTTTTGCGCGGTTTGACAACTGGCAGCAGGATATCGATGGTCTCATCGGATGCTTCTGGCAAGGTCGGCAACTCTGCCGAAAGTCCTAGGGACTTGCGGGTCCAGTATCCCGATCCGGGATAAGGCACTTGATATTGTTTGCAGATAGCTGCCAGTGCCGTGCCGGAAATTCCGAGCTCCGGTGCGACTTTGCTAAGTGGCCTCTCACAGACTCGTTTATAAAGCTCAACGCGAGTCACCTGCATAGCGAATATCTCAATTCCCTCACCAGCGATATCGCATTGCAGGTACACGCATTGATCCCATCTTTTGAAGGGGAATCTGCCCTTTTTTGATGCCGATTTTAGAGGGCTATAGCGTAGATATAGTTGTCATCATCACCCGGTGCGGCGCGCCAATTTTCTCTTTCCGGACGATATCGCCGCACGGACGCTGTTTGGTCAGCCCGCGCTTCAGCCGTTCCGTGCTTCTGGTGGGCTCGATTCCGCAGCGGCGTTCGTCGCCAGCAGGGCTGTGGCGCGCTGGAGGTGGTGGTCCATGTGTGCACGGGCGGCGAGGCTGATCCATTCCCGCGTCAACGCGGCCGCCACCTCGGGAATGTCGAGCCTGCGGCTCATCTCGACCCGGGCCGCGACGATCTCCACCCGTAGCGCGACATAGGGGTCCGTCACACGGATGCAGCGCCGGTCGGCCTCTTCCAGCCATTGCGACGCCGCCACGAATTCGCGTTCGGCCATGTAGGTCAGGGCAAGCGAGCGCGCATTCGCCGCCTCCCAGCACGGGTCGCGCAGCTGGCAGCTGAGGGCGAAGCCTTCCTCGAGGGCGGCGCGCAGCGGCGCTGGCTTGTCTTGCTGGCGAAGCCGCGCCTCGCCGAGCAGGGCGATCGGCCAGGGGCGGAAGGCGACCCAGTGCAGCGTGTCGATCCGCTCGAGGCAGTCGCGCAGCCATGCCTCGGCCTCGTCGAGGCGGTCGGCGGCGAGCAGGCCCCAGGCGCCGAGGCCGAGCGACCAGATCTCGCTGCGCCGGTTGCCGGAGCTGCGCGCGTGCTCCAGCGCCGTCTCATAGTGTTCCAGGCCGCGCGTGAACTGCCCCCAGTCGACCAGGTTGAAGGCGATGACGGCATGGATTCCGGCCAGGTCGCTGCCGTCCTCGGCGAAGTGCAGCGCGTCGCGCAGATGCGCGTCGGCGCCGGGTCGGCGGCCGGCGAGGGCCTCGACATAGCCGAGTTCGCGATAGCCGGCGGCGGCGATGCGTGCATAGCCTTGCGACCGGGCGATCTCGACGCCTTGCTGCAACAGCACGGAGCCCTCGTCGTCGAAGCCGCGCACCGAATGGACGAGGCCCTTGCCGAGTTCCAGCAGCGCCTCGGCCTGGAGGCGCGGATCGCCTGCTTTCTCGGCCCGGGCGACAGCCTGGCGCAGCGTCTCGATGCCGGCATCCGTCGCCCCGGCGCCAAGCGCCGCCGTGCCGGAGCGGATCATCGATTTCACATGCGCCTCGAGCGAGACGCCGCCCGGCGGCGCCGCGACCGACAGCCGGGCGGCGCTGCGCAGGGCCAGCGACGGCGCCGCGCCCAGCTCGTCGTCGAACAGGCGCTCGGTCGCCTCGACATGGGCCAGCGCCGCCTCTGTCCGCCCCGCGAGCGCAAGCGCCTTGACGAGCAGGATGTGGGCACTTTCGTCATAGCCATCGCGGCCGACGGCCGTTTCGGTCAGGCGGATGGCGCGCGCGTAGTCGCCGACGGCGAGTGCCTGCATGGTCTCGCGCCGGATCCTTCCGTCGATTACGGCCCGGATCCGCTCGCGCTCGACGAGCAGCCAGGTCGCGAATTCGGGGCTGCTTTGCGGTTCGGTTCCCGCCAAGAGCGGCTCCATATCGGCGATTGGAAGCGTGTCGCGGTCGAGATGCCACAAATCGACTTCGGTCTCCGGCGGCAGCCGCAGTTCGATCGGGTCGCCGACGAGGCTGTCGGCGCTGTCGAGCGCCTTGCGGAGCGCCGCGAGGCACCAGCGCAGCGCCCCGAGCGGATCGCTGCTTTCGGCGAAGAGTTCCGCCGCAAGCGTTCGCCGTTCGAGCGGGCGCGGCGCCAGCACGACGCGCGCCAGCACCGCCCACGCCTGATGGCCGCGCACGGCCTGGCTTTCGCCGGCCTCATTGAAGATGGCCGGCCTGCCGAGCAGTCTTATCCGTCCTGCCACAATCGGGAGCTCCTGCGAGGTTTCCGCCTCGGACCGGGTCTAGACCCGCGGCATTGCCGCACCGAACCGTGTGACCAGGCGTTGGATGCCGCTGCGGCAGTTTTCGGTCTGCTTCCGCTTCGCGTCAAACGGCATGGCTGCAGAAACGTGGCGCATCCTGCAAACGGAAGGAGAAAAGCATGAAGACCTTCGTGATCGAGCGCGAGATTCCAGGCGCCAGCAAGCTGACGGCGGACGAGCTCAAGGGCATCTCCTCGAAGTCCTGCGACGTGGTGGCGCGTCTGGGGGAGCCCTACAAATGGGTCCAGAGCTATGTCGCCGGCGACAAGATCTATTGCGTTCATGAGGCGGAGAGCGCCGACGTCATCTACCGGCATGCCCGCGAGGGCGGCTTTCCGGCCGACCGGGTGACCGAGGTCGCCGCGATTATCGGACCACAGACCGTGGCCGGCTGATCCGCCGCCAAGGCCCCGGCGGACGCGGATCCGCGTCCGCCGGGACACCCGCCCGGACGCATCGCGCGCTGGATTTCCTTGATCTGAATCAAGCGCGAGCGGCCTTCCGAAGCGTAATATTCGGGACAGTGTGCGGGCCTTCTAGGAGCGTGGCAAATGTCCGGAAGCATCGACGACCTCATCCCCAGCGCGGCGCATATCCGTGAGGAAGCCGCCCGCAAGGAGGCCGAGAAGGCGGCGGAATATGCAAGCCTCGCCGCGGCAGCCCAGGCGGAGAAGAATGCGCTCGTCGAGCAGCTGAGCCGGCCTTCCGGCAAGACCGAGGATGAGAAGGTCCAGTTGGCCGCGACGGTGATCCAGCGCGCGGTGCGCAACGGCCTGACGGAAGTGCAGGTCTACCGCTTTCCCAATTCGATGTGCACGGATAATGGCCGCGCCATCAACCAGCAGGAGGAGGGTTGGGAGAAGACCCTGACCGGTATTCCGAAGGAGATCTTCCAGCTCTGGTCCGATTATCTGAAGCCGCGCGGCTATCACATCCGCTACCAGATCATCGATTTTCCCGGCGGCATGCCGGGTGACATCGCCATCACGATCTCCTGGAGCAATTGAGGGTTGAGGGCGCCGCCTGACCGGCGGCGAAGCCGGGGACGACGATCATGGCACGCGATGAGCCGGACGGACGGATGAAGCGCAGGGACTATGAGGCGGAGCTGGAAAAGCTCCAGGTCGAGCTCTGCCATTTGCAGCAATGGGTGCAGGAATACGGGGCGCGCGTGATCATCCTGTTCGAGGGGCGCGACGCGGCCGGCAAGGGCGGCACGATCAAAGCGATCACCGAGAAGGTCAGCTCGCGCGTCTTCCGCGTGGTGGCGCTGCCGGCGCCGTCGGATCGCGAGCGGACGCAGCTCTTCATGCAGCGCTACATGCAGAATTTCCCGGCCGGCGGCGAGATCGTGATTTTCGATCGCAGCTGGTACAACCGCGCCGGCGTCGAATATGTGATGGGCTTCTGCAGCCCCGAGGAGCACCAGCGCTTCCTGTCGCTCTGCCCGCAGATCGAGAAATACATCATCGATGGCGGCATCATCCTGATCAAGCTCTGGCTCGAGGTCGGGATGGAGGAGCAGGAGCGCCGCTTCAAGGCGCGCATCCATGATCCGCTGCGGCAATGGAAGCTGAGCCCGATGGATACGGAGTCCTACCGGCGCTGGTACGAATATTCGCGGGCGCGCGACATGATGTTCGCGGCGACCAGCACGGAGCATGCGCCGTGGCGGATCGTCCGCTCCGACGACAAGCGCCGGGCGCGGCTGAACTGCATCGCGCATATCCTGGAGCGGATTCCCTATGCCCGCGTGAAGCGGGAAGAGGTCAAGCTGCCAAAGCGCTCCGGCAAGGGCCATTACGACGATCAGGAGTCGCTGCGCGGCATGGAGTTCGTGGCGGAGCGCTACTGACGGCCGGCACAGGTCGCTGGGGTCACGGCTCGCCGGCCGGCGCGGGGCGCGGCCACTCCTTCCCCAGTACGCCGTCGAGCGTCTGCGGCCATTCGCTTCTGTCCGTCTTCTCGGCCAGCCCCTCCGCCTGCAGCAGGTCGCGCACCTGCGCATGCGCGCCGACGATGTGGAAGGCGATGCGGCGGGTTTCGAGCATCTCCTGGAGATCCAGCAGCATACGCGCGCCGGCCAGGTCGATATAGGGCGAGGCGGAGAGGTCGCAGGCGACAGCCCGGATGTCCTTCGCGTCGTCGAGTGAGCCCGCGACTGTCGAAAACACCTTCTCGGAATTGATGTAGAGCAGCGAGGCCTCGGGCCGGAAGGCGATGATGCCGCCGAGCGCCTCGATATCGGCGTGGCGGGCGCGGTCGGCGTAGCGTCCGGAGCCGGGGAGCCGGCCGAGGAAGGCGACGTTGGGCCGTGACGCGCGCGCCAGGAGCAGCAGGACCGAGGCGATCGCCGCCAGCAACACGCCCTGCAGGATCCCGAGCAGCAGCACGGCGAAAAGGGCGATCGCCGCCGCATAGAAATCGAGCCGGCTCACCTGCCACATCCGCGCCAGCGAGGCGATGTCGACCAGCTTGTAGACGGCGGTGAAGACGATGGCGGCTAGAACCGCCTTCGGCAGGTTGGTCAGCAAGCCGGTGAAGAAGAGCAGGCATAGCGCGAGCGCCACGGAGCAGAAGACGAGGGCGAGCGGCGTGCGCGCGCCGGCATTGTCGTTGACGGCGGATTGCGACAGGCCGCCGGCGACAGGATAGGCGCCTCCGAACGCCGCGGCGAGGTTGGCGGCGCCGAGCCCCAGGAACTCCTGTCGCACGTCGAGGCTGTAGCCGTGCTTGGCGGCGAAGCCGCGGGCGGCCGAGACGCCTTCGATATAGGCGAGCAGCAGGCAGCCGGCCGCGATCGGGAAGAGATCGTCCGCCGCGAGCAGGCCGAACGCCGGCACAGCAATGGCCGGCAGTCCCTCGGGGATCGTGCCGGTGACCGGCACGCCGAGCGCTGGCAAACCGAACAGCGTGGCGACGACGATGGCGACCGCCATCACCGTGAGGCCGACCGGCCGGCCGGGCAGCAGCCTTTCGCCCGCGAGAAGGAGCGCCATCGCCGCGAGACCGATGAGGAGGACGAGCCACTGCGTTCCGCCGAGTTCGCCGGCGAAGCGGATGGCGCGATCGAAGAAATTGTGGCCACCGCCGGCGATGCCGAACAGGCTCGGCAGCTGGCTCATGATGATCGTCAGCCCGGCGCCGGCCTTGAAGCCGACGAGGATGCTGTCGCTGACCAGGCGGACGAGGATGCTGAGCCGGAAGAGCCAGGCGATCAGGCAGAGCAGCGCGACGGCGCAGGCGGCGAGGCTGGCGATCGCCGCGTAGCGGGCGGCGTCGCCGCCGGCCAGTGCGCCGACGGAGCCGGCGATCATCAGCGAGATCGCCGATGTCGGGCCGACCGCCAGCTGTCGCGACGAGCCGAGCAGGGCGTAGCCGATACCGCCGAGCATGTAGCCGTATATGCCGACCTGCGGCGGCAGCCCGGCCAGCGCCGCATAGGCGAGCGACACGGGAATCGCGTAGGCGGCGAGCGTCACGCCCGCGACGAGGTCGGCCGGAAGCCAGGCGCCGTGATAGGCGCCGAGCCAGCGGGCCGGGGGAAAGAGGTCTTTCCAGCCTGTCTGGAGCAAGGAGCGGATCTGCATGACCGTCGCCGTCGTTCCGCCGTCGCCCCGACAATTCCGCGGCATGCCGGCTGTTCCGATCTTCCGCCCATTGGCAGCCCCCATGGCGGGGCCGGATTGATCTGGATCAAGTCCCGGAAGCCGACTGGAAGCTGCGCTGCGCGCCGCGCGCCGGCGGGGCCGTCAAATTCCCCTTTGCTGCAATCGACAAATGTGGAAAATCGGCGATATGCCTGAAGGTCAGTACGTCGTGTCCATGTCCAGTTCGGGAGTGGGTCCATGTTCGTCCGCGCCAGCACCGATCCGGTGTTTCGCCTGAGTTCGCTCGGCGTGCTGGGAATGGAGAGCGACTCCAACCCGGTCGTCAGCCTGAACGAGTTCACCTATCGAAAGGGCATGGAGATCTACGGCGAGAAAGAGCCGGCGGACTATGTCTACCGGGTCAAGAGTGGCGCAGTGCGAAGCTACAAGCTGCTTTCGGACGGGCGACGCCAGATCGGCGCCTTCCACCTGCTCGGCGACATTTTCGGACTCGAAAGCGGCGGCGAGCACCAGTTCACCACCGAGGCGATCGTCGATACCACCGTGCGGCTGATCAAGCGGCACAGCCTCGACAGCCTCGCCGCGAACGATGCACTGGTCGCGCGGAACCTGCTCAGCATGACGATGGACAATCTACGGCACGCCGAGAACCACATGCTGCTGCTCGGCCGCAAGACCTCGCAGGAGCGCGTCGCCGCCTTCCTGCTCGAGATGGACAAGCGGCTGACGGCGGCCGGCGTCATGGTGCTGCCGATGTCGCGGCGCGATATCGCCGACTATCTCGGCCTGACGCTGGAGACCGTGTCGCGGGTGCTGTCGCGGTTGCACGAGCTCGGCATTCTCGGCTTCGTCGGCCACAACCAGCGCCAGATCGCGCTCCTGGATCGGCGGCAACTGGCCGGCCTTGACCGCTAGGGTCCGTAGTCCATCGTCATGGCGGCCCCTGGTGGGGCTCGGCATCCTGGGATCTCTGCCGGCGCGCGTGGCCGGAGCGGATCCAGGCCCCCGTCAGTTCCCACACCACCGCCAGGATGACCGGTCCGATGAAGAGGCCGAGCATGCCATGCGCCAGCGTTCCGCCGATCACGCCGATGAGGATGACCAGCGTCGGGGTCGTCAGGCCGCGCCCCATCATCAGCGGCTTCAGCACGTTGTCGAGCAGCCCGACGATGGTGAGATAGATGGTGAGCAGCAGCGCCGTCGAGACGTCCTTGGTCATCCAGATCCAGACGAACACGGGCAGAAGCACGAGGAAGGCGCCGATCTGGACGATCGACAGCAGCAGAACCGCGAAGGCGAGCAGGCCGGCGGCCGGCAGGCCCGCCAGCTTGAAGCCGATGCCGGCCAGGAGCGCCTGGATGATCGCGACGCCGATGATGCCCTGCGAGACCGCGCGGATGGTGGCGCCGGTCAGCTCGACGAAATGCTCGCTCTGGTCGGGGACCAGCTTGAACAGGAAATCCCGGCTCGCCGAGACGAGTTGCGGTCCGTGCAGCAGGAGGAAGCCGACCAGCGTCACGGAGACCAGGAACTGGAGCGTCGCGAGGCCGGCGTCGCCGGCCAGGCCGAGGATCGTGGTGGCGATCGGCTTCAGGCTCGGCAGCACTTCCTGCAGGATGGCGCTGAAGTTGACGGAGGCCTTGTCCCACCATTCATAGAGTTGCACCCCGAACAGCGGCCAGTCCTTGATGCTCTGGGGCGGCGACGGGATGACCAGGCCGCCCGAGCTGACCCAGTTCGATAGATCCCTGAAGCCGTCCACCGCGCTCAGGCCGAGCCAGGCGGCCGGGCCGATGACGATCCCGAAGCCGATCGCGGTCAGGATCACCGCCGCGAGTTTCCGCCGTCCGCCGAGGAGCCGGGCGAGTTCGCGGTAGAGCGGATTGAAGGCGACCGCGAGCACGACGCTCCAGGTCAGGATCGGGATGAAGGGCTGGATCAGCACCAGCGTCCAGTAAAGGAGGAGGGCGAGCAATCCGAGGCGGATCGCAAGCTGAATGACGTCCTCGCCGGACAGCGACGATCGGGAAAGCTTCAAAGGCGCGCCTTCATCCTGAAACATGCCGGACGATCAGGATAGAAACCGGCCCGGGCCCGATCTTGATCCAGATCAAGCGGCTTCGATGGCGCCTCGGGCGGTGGCTCGGGCGATCGGGGCCGCGCGGATGGAAGGGCGGGAGCCGGCCGAGCCGCCTCCCGCCGCGAAAATCAGGCGGCCTCGTAGCCGAGGATGCCCTTCATCTCCAGGAAGTCCTCGAGGCCGTATTCGGCATATTCGCGGCCATTGCCGGACTGCTTGTAGCCGCCGAACGGGATGCTCGAATCCCAGGCCGGATAGTTGATGTGGACGGCGCCGGCCCGCATCTTCGTGGCGGCGTCGCGCGCCGTCTGCAGATCGGCCGACTGGATGTAGGCGGCGAGGCCGTAGACGGTGTTGTTCGCCTCCTCGATCGCTTCCTCGACGCTGTCATAGGGCAGGATCGAGAGCACCGGCCCGAAGATCTCTTCCTTGGCGATGCGCATGTCCGGCGTCACGTTGGCGAAGACGGTCGGGCGGATGTAGTAGCCGCGGTTCAGATCGGCCGGGCGGCCCGGGCCGCCGGCGACCAGTGTGGCGCCCTCGGCGATGCCGCTCTCGATCAGGCCCTGGATCTTGTCGTACTGCACCTGGCTGACGACCGGACCCAGCTTGGTGTTCGGCGCATCGGCCGGGCCGACGACGAAGCTGTCGGCGGCGGCGCGGGCATAGCCGATCACTTCGTCCTGGCGCTCGCGCGGCACGAACATGCGGGTGGGCGCATTGCAGGACTGGCCGCTATTGCCGAAGCAGTTGGCGACGCCCTTCGGCACGGCGACGGAGAAATCGACGTCCGGGAACAGGATGTTGGCCGACTTGCCGCCCAGTTCCTGCGCAACGCGCTTCACCGTGTCGGCGGCCGCCTTCGCCACGAGGATGCCGGCGCGGGTCGAGCCGGTGAACGACATCATGTCGATGTCGGGATGGCTCGAAAGCGCCTCGCCGACGGTCGGGCCGTCGCCATTGACGAGGTTGAAAACGCCGGCCGGGACGCCGGCCTCGTCGAGGATCTCGGCGAAGATGACGGCGTCGAGCGGCGCGATCTCGCTCGGCTTCAGCACCATGGTGCAGCCGGCGGCAAGCGCGGGGCCGACCTTGCAGGTGATCTGGTTCAGCGGCCAGTTCCACGGCGTGATCAGGCCGACGACGCCGATCGGCTCCTTGACCACCAGCGAGGTGCCCTTGGCGTGCTGGAACTGAAAGTCCTTCAGCACCTCGATGATCTTCTCGAGATGGGCGCGGCCGATGCCGACCTGGCTGTCGAGCGCGAACGGAAGCGGCGCCCCCATCTCGCGCGAGACGGCATAGGCGAGGTCGTCGGCGCGCTTGTTGTAGACGCTGAGGATGCTGCGCAGCAGTTCGAGCCGCTCGGCCGGCTTGGTGAAGCCGAAGGTCGCGAAGGCGCGCTTGGCGGCGGCAACCGCCTTGTCGACATCGGCCTTCGAGCCCAGCGAGATCTGCGCGAAGGCGTCCTCGGTCGACGGGTCGATCACGTCGATGACTTTCGGCACGACCGGGTCGACCCAGGCGCCGTCGATGTAGAATTGCAGATTGTGCGACATGAAATCCTCCCGTCGATCCGTTTCCCCTAGATTGGCGTCGGATTGCCGGATGTTCAACCGCGATCCGCAGCGATGGCGTCGGAGGCGGGGTTGACGGTCAGAGGAAGCCGGCGCGGGCCTGGCCGAGCGGGCCGAAATCGGCTTCCAGATGCTGTCCCGGCAGCACCTGCAGGATCGGCGTGCAGGCCCCCGTGGCGACGAGATCGCCGGCATTGAGCCGCTCTCCCTGCGCGGCGAGCTCGCCGGCCAGCCAGGCGACGGCGTCGAGCGGATGGCCGAGGGTCGCCGCCGCCGTCGCGCGCGCGACCTCCTGGCCGTCGATCCGCGCCACGACGGGGACGCGGTCGAGGGCGGCGAGATCCGGCGCGGCGGCGTGCGGACCGCACAGCGTGAAGACATGCAGCGCGAAATCGGCCAAGGCGCCAAGATCGTTGCGGGGAGGATGGATCGTGCGCCGGCCGAGCAGGCCGATCGCCGGCTGCACGGCAACGATCGCGTCGGCGGCTGCCGCCCGGTCGATCGCCTCGCCATCGGCGGGAAAGACTCGCCCGAGCCGGAAGACGAGCTCGCATTGCGCGCCGAGGATGCCCTTCGGCAGGGGGAACAGGCCGCGATCCGGCCCATGCGCGCTGTCCGCGATCGGCCCGAAGATCGGCCGTTCGAGCCCGAGGTTGCGGCGGCAGGCCGGGTTGGCGCCGACCAGCGCATAGCCGTCGAGGTCGCTGCAGAAGGCTTCGAGCGCGGCGCGCTGCACCGCCCGCGCCTCGGCGGCGTCGCCGAGCCCGTCGAGCGGGATGTCCTGCACGATTCCGAGCGCCCGATTGGCCGCGAGCGCGGCGGCCAGCTTTCCGAGTTCGCCTGACTTCATGATTTCACCTCTCCCAAGGTGTGATCAGGCAGACATGCACTCCATTTCAAGTCGAATCCGTCTGGGTCGATGTAATTTTCCAAAAGCGAATCACTTTTAATATGATATTTTAATACCGTTGCTGTGCTCTCTCCATCGAGAACCTATACGGCTCGGCCTACCTTGCCGTGTCGCAGCGACGCGCCGCCGATTTCCGGTACGGGTCATCCCGGCCGCATTCGGCGCGAAGCGCTTCCGCGTGCCGACCGGACAAGGATTGGAACCATGCCGCTTCGCAGCCCCTTCGATGCCATCGCCGCCGCCGCCCGGGACGGGCGCGGCGCTTTCGCCGCGGGATCGCCTTATGCCCGGCGCAGCCGGGACCGCTACCGGGCCGTGGCGATGGCGCGCAAGCATCCGGAAGAACTCGGCGTCGTCCTGCGCCTGGTCGCCGTGATGGCCTTCTTCGCTGCCATGGCGACGCTGCTGTTCTGGCTCGCCCGCTGATCCCGATGGCCTTGGCCGCACTGCCCGGCGCGGCGGCGCGGAAGGCCCGGGGGCAGGCCGCGAGCGACAGCAGCGGCGTCCTTTTCCTATAGGATTTTTATATCTTTCCCTCCCGGCCTCTCTCGAACGCCTATGCGGTTCGGGGCCATATTCCCTGCAGATTTTCAATCGGATCCGGCGAACGGCGCGTCTTCGACGCAGGGCCGAACGATCTCGTTCGCGGTCTTGTCGCCGACACTCGCAACGTTGGATCGCCAGGATTTCAAGGAGTGATGCAAATGGACTTCATCGTCGTCGGAATAGGCGTTCTGTTCTTCGCCTTTTCCTGGGCCTACATCGAAATCTGCCAGAAACTATAGGGCGGGGGCGGATCATGCTGGTCGATTATCTTCTGGGCGGCGCCGTGACGGCGTTCCTCCTCGTTTATCTGACCTACGCGCTGGTGCGCCCGGAGCGGTTCTGATCGCCACGGCGATCCCCGTCCGCGCCACCTTTCCAGGAAAGCACGTCACATGACCGTCAACGGTTGGATACAGATCCTCGTCTTCTGTGGGATCATCCTTGCGCTGGTGAAGCCGCTCGGGGGCTACATGACCCGCGTCTTCAACGGCGAGCGCACGATCCTGTCCCTTATCTTCGGGCCGCTGGAGCGCGGGCTCTACCGGCTCGCCGGCACCAGCGACCGAGAGGAGCAGCACTGGACGACCTATGCGGGAGCCATGCTGCTGTTCAATCTCGCGGGCTTCCTGCTGCTCTACGTCCTGCAGCGCGTGCAGGGATCGCTGCCCTATAACCCTGCCGGCATGGGCGCCGTCCCGCCCGAGCTCGCCTTCAACACCGCCGCCAGCTTCGTCACCAACACCAACTGGCAGAACTACGGCGGCGAAAGCACGATGTCCTATCTCACGCAGATGGCGGGCATGAACGTGCAGAACTTCGTCTCGGCCGCGACGGGAATCGCCATCGCCATCGTGCTGATCCGCGCCTTCGCGCGGAAATCGGCGCGGACGCTCGGCAATTTCTGGGTCGATATCGTCCGCGCCACGCTCTACGTGTTGCTGCCGATCTGCGTCGTCGGCACGCTGGTGCTCGTCTGGCAGGGCGTGCCGCAGAACCTGAACCCCTACACCGTCGCGACCACGCTGGAAGGCGCGCAGCAGACGATCGCCCAGGGGCCGGTCGCCTCGCAGATGATGATCAAGCATCTCGGCACAAACGGCGGCGGCTTCTTCAACGCCAACGCCGCGCATCCGTTCGAGAACCCGACCGCGCTGGTCAACCTGATCCACATGGTGATGATCTTCGCCATCGGCGCGGCGCTGACCAACGTATTCGGCCGCATGGTCGGCAGCGAGCGCCAGGGCTGGGCGATCTTCGCTGCCATGGGAGTGCTGTTCCTGGCCGGCGTGGTCGTCTGCTACTGGGCGGAAGCTCAGGGCAATCCGCTCGTCCATGCGCTCGGCATCGACGGCGGCAACATGGAGGGCAAGGAGGCCCGTTTCGGCATCGTGCTGTCGTCGCTGTTCGCCGTGGTGACGACGGCCGCCTCCTGCGGCGCGGTCAACGCCATGCATGACAGCTTCATGGCGCTCGGCGGCATGATCCCGATGATCAACATGATGCTCGGCGAGATCATCATCGGCGGCGTCGGCGCCGGCTTCTACGGCATCCTGCTCTTCATCGTCATCGCCATCTTCGTCGCCGGGCTGATGGTCGGCCGCACGCCGGAATATCTCGGCAAGAAGATCGAGGCCAAGGAGGTCAAGATGGCGATGCTCGCCGTGCTTTGCCTGCCCCTGACCATGCTCGGCTTCACGGCGATCGCCATCGTGCTGCCGACCGGCCTGTCGTCGATCGCCAATCCCGGCCCGCACGGCTTCTCCGAGGTGCTCTACGCCTATACCTCGGCCGCCGCCAACAACGGCTCGGCCTTCGGCGGCCTGTCCGGCAACACGCCCTGGTACAACCTGACCATCGGCCTCGCCATGCTGATGGGCCGCTTCCTGGTCATCATCCCGGCCATGGCGATCGCCGGCTCGCTGGTGACGAAGAAGGTGGTGCCGGCTTCGGCGGGCACCTTCCCGACGCACGGGCCGCTCTTCGTCGGCCTTCTGGTCGGCGTCATCGTGATCGTCGGCGGCCTGACCTTCTTCCCGGCGCTGGCGCTCGGCCCGATCGTCGAGCACCTCGCCATGGTCCAGGCGCCGGGGCTGTGAGGCGATCATGAGCTACCGATCCTGGCTGGGCTGCCCGCATATCGCCCTCTCGACCCTTCGTCCCCGCGCCGGATCGGCGCGGGGAGAGGCGGGACCTGTGCCGCGTGCGTCGACCCTCATCCTCGGCCTGACCGTGGCGATATCGGCCCTCGTGCTGGCCGTCGATCTTCTCATCCGGCTGACCGCGGCGACCTGAAGGTCGGACCGCCCGTCACCCGAGTTTCACGCTGGAGTCTCTGATGAGCCAGTCCAAATCCGCGAGCATCCTGGACGCTCGCATCCTCGTCCCCGCCATCGGCGGCGCGTTCAAAAAGCTCGATCCGCGCAGCCTGGCGCGCAATCCGGTGATGTTCGTCGTCGCGGTCGTCTCGGCCCTGACCACCGTCCTGTTCCTGCGCGACCTCCTCACCGGCGGCGCCAATCTCGGCTTCTCGCTGCAGATCGTCATCTGGCTGTGGTTCACGGTGCTGTTCGCCAATTTCGCCGAGGCCGTCGCCGAGGGGCGCGGCAAGGCGCAGGCGGAATCGCTCCGCCGCACCCGCACCGAGACGCAGGCGAAGCTGCTTGCCGACGGCGACCGCGACGATTTCCGGCTTGTGCCCGGCACCAGCCTGAAGGTTGGAGACGTCGTCCTGGTCGAGGCCGGCGACATCATTCCCTCCGATGGCGAGGTCATCGAGGGCGTCGCCTCGGTCAACGAGGCGGCGATCACGGGCGAATCCGCGCCGGTGATCCGTGAATCCGGCGGCGACCGCTCGGCCGTTACCGGCGGCACGCAGGTGCTGTCGGACTGGATCCGGGTTCGCATCACTGCCGCGGCCGGCTCGACCTTCATCGATCGCATGATCGCTCTGGTCGAGGGCGCCGAGCGGCAGAAGACGCCGAACGAGATCGCCCTCAACATCCTGCTCGCCGGCATGACGCTGATATTCGTGCTCGCCGTCGTCACCATCCCGAGCTTCGCCAACTATGCCGGCGGCTATATCCCGGTCGTCGTGCTGGTGGCTCTGTTCGTGACGCTGATCCCGACGACCATCGGCGCGCTGCTTTCGGCGATCGGCATCGCCGGCATGGACCGGCTGGTGCGCTTCAACGTGCTCGCCATGTCGGGCCGCGCCGTCGAGGCCGCCGGCGACGTCGACACGCTGCTGCTCGACAAGACCGGCACGATCACGCTCGGCAACCGCCAGGCGACCGAGCTTCGCCCGGTGCGCGGCGTCAGCGAGCAGGAACTGGCCGACGCGGCGCAGCTCGCCTCGCTCGCCGACGAGACGCCGGAGGGCCGCTCGATCGTCGTGCTCGCCAAGGAGAAATACGGCATCCGCGCCCGCGACATGCAGACCCTGCACGCGACCTTCGTGCCGTTCACGGCGCAGACCCGCATGAGCGGCGTCGATTTCGACGGCTCGTCGATCCGCAAGGGCGCCGTCGACGCGGTGCTCCGATATGTCGACCAGGCCGGCGCCGCGACCGCCGCCGACCGGCCCGGCGCCGGCACGGTGCGCGAGTTGCAGGCGATCGCCGACGAGATCGCCAAGGCGGGCGGCACGCCGCTCGCCGTGGTCAAGGATGGCCGCCTGCTCGGCGTCGTCCACCTGAAGGACATCGTCAAGGGCGGCATCCAGGAGCGCTTCGCCGAGCTTCGCCGCATGGGCATCCGCACGGTGATGATCACCGGCGACAACCCGATGACGGCGGCGGCGATCGCGGCCGAGGCCGGCGTCGACGACTTCCTCGCCCAGGCGACGCCGGAGATGAAGCTGGCCCTGATCCGCGAGGAGCAGGCCAAGGGCAAGCTGGTGGCGATGTGCGGCGACGGCACCAACGACGCCCCGGCGTTGGCGCAATCCGATGTCGGCGTGGCGATGAATACCGGCACCGTCGCGGCGCGAGAAGCCGGCAACATGGTCGATCTCGACAGCGATCCCACCAAGCTCATCGAGATCGTCGAGATCGGCAAGCAATTGCTGATGACGCGCGGCGCGCTGACGACGTTTTCGATCGCCAACGACGTCGCCAAGTATTTCGCCATCATCCCGGCGATGTTCCTGGCCTTCTACCCGCAGCTCGGCGCGCTCAACGTCATGAACCTCTCGACCCCGCAGAGCGCGATCCTGTCGGCGATCATCTTCAACGCGCTGATCATCGTCGCCCTGATCCCGCTGTCGCTCCGGGGCGTCAAGTACCGGGCCGTCGGCGCCGGCGCGCTGCTGTCGCGCAACCTGCTGATCTATGGCGTCGGCGGCCTGATCGTGCCGTTCGCCGGCATCAAGGCCATCGACATGGCCATCACGGCCCTTGGCCTCGCCTGAAGGATAGTCCCATGCTGAAACAGCTTCGCCCCGCAATCTTCATGATCGTCGCGCTCACCGTCATCACCGGCCTGGTCTATCCGCTCGGCATGACCGGCATCGCCCAGGCGCTGTTCCCGCGCCAGGCCAATGGCAGCCTGGTCGAGCGCGACGGCAAGGTGGTTGGCTCCGAGCTCATCGGCCAGGCCTTCGCCTCCGACCGCTATTTCCACGGCCGTCCCTCGGCCGCCGGCAAGGGCTATGACGCTTCGGCGTCCGGCGGTTCCAATCTCGGCCCGAGCAATCCGGCCCTGATCGACCGCATCAAGGCCGATGCGGAAAGGCTGAAGGCGGAGAACCCCGGCGCCGCCGTGCCGATCGACCTCGTCACCACCTCGGGCAGCGGCCTCGATCCCGACATCTCGCCGGAGGCCGCCTATTTCCAGGTGCCGCGCGTCGCTAGTGCCCGCGGGCTCGACGAGGTCACGGTCAAGGCGCTGGTCACGGCCCATGTCGAGGACCGGCAGCTCGGCTTCCTGGGTGAGCCGGTCGTCAACGTGCTCGCCTTGAACCTTGCGCTGGACGCGGCCGGCGCGCAATGACAGGAAGTGCCGGAACTGGCGCTCTGGCGCCGGTTCCGGCCGTTTGGACAGAGGTCACGATTGGATGCCTGACGACAGTCGAGACGCACCGGGCCGGCCATCGCCGGACGCGCTGCTGGAGCGGGCGACGCGCGAGACGCGCGGCCGGCTGAAGATCTTCCTCGGCGCGGCGCCCGGCGTCGGCAAGACCTACGAGATGCTGATGTCCGGCCGCGCCCGCAAGGCCGACGGCGTCGACGTCGTCATCGGCGTGGTCGAGACGCATGGCCGCGAGGAGACGGCGGCGCTGGTCGAGGGTTTTGAAGTCGTCCCGCGCAGAATCGTCGACTATCGCGGCCGGGTGCTGGAGGAGATGGACCTCGACGCCATCCTCGCCCGGCGGCCGGCGCTGGTGCTGGTCGACGAACTGGCGCACACCAATGCCGAAGGCAGCCGCCATCCGAAGCGCTATCTCGACGTCGAGGAGATCCTGGCGCGCGGCATCGACGTCTACACCACGCTCAACATCCAGCATGTCGAAAGCCTGAACGACGTCGTCGCCCAGATCACCAGGATCCGGGTGCGCGAGACGGTGCCGGATTCGATCATTGACCGCGCCGACGATGTCGAGGTGATCGACCTGACGCCGGACGACCTGATCAAGCGCCTGCACGAGGGCAAGGTCTATTTCGCCGGCACCGCCAAGCGGGCGATCGAGAACTATTTTTCGCCAGGCAACCTGACCGCGCTGCGCGAGTTGGCGCTCAGGCGCACGGCGCAGCGGGTCGACGAGCAGCTCGTCAGCCACATGCAGGCGCACGCGATTTCCGGCCCGTGGGCGGCGGGCGACCGGGTGCTCGTCTGCATCGACGAACAGCCGCGCAGCGCCTCGCTGGTGCGCTATGCAAGGCGGCAGGCGGACCGTCTGCGGGCGCCCTGGGCAGCGCTGCACATCGAGACGGCGCGTTCGGCCGGCCTGCCGGAGGCCGGCAAGGATCGGATCGCGGCGACGCTCCGCCTCGCCGAGCAGCTGGGCGGCGAGGCGATCACGCTGCCCGGCCAGGACGTCGCCCGCGACATCGTCCGCCACGCCATGGCGAACAACGTCACCCACGTCATCATCGGCAAGCCGGCGAAGCCGCGCTGGCGCGAGATGTTCGAAGGCTCCGTGTCGCACGAACTGATCCGGCTTGCCGGCGACATCAGCGTGCACGTCATCTCCGGCAATGACCGCGACGCGCCGCCGGCCCGCGAGGTGGCGCTGGCGACGCCGACCCGGCTGAAGCTGCGGCCCTACGCGCTCGGCGTCGCCTATACCGGCGTCGCGCTCGCCTTCGCCATGCTGCTGCTGCGCGTGCTCGACGTGCGCAATCTGGCGCTGGTGTTCCTGATGGCGGTGCTGACTTCGGCCGTCACCGCCGGGCTGTGGCCGGCGCTGTTCACCTCGGCGGTCGCCGCGCTCGCCTTCAACTTCTTCTTCCTGCCGCCGCTCTACACGCTCGATATCGGCGACCCGGAGAGCGCGCTCGCCTTCGTCTTCTTCCTCTGCGTGGCCGTGATCGCCAGCAATCTGACCGCGCGCGTCCAGCGCCAGGCGGCGGCGGCGCGCCAGCGCGCCCGCACCACCGAGGGGCTCTATCTGTTCAGCAGGAAGCTGGCCGGCGCCGGCACGCTCGAGGACGTGCTGTGGGCGACCGTCTACCAGATCGCCTCGATGCTGAAGGTCCGCGTCGTGGTGCTGCTGCCGGAGAACGGCACCATCGCGGTGCGCGCCGGCTATCCGCCGGACGACACGCTGGTCGACGCCGACATCGCCGCGGCGCGCTGGGCCTGGGAGCACAACCGCCCGGCCGGGCGCGGAGCCGATACGCTGCCCGGTGCCAGGCGGCTCTATCTGCCGCTGCGCACCGGCCGCACCGCGGTCGGCGTCGTTGGCCTCGACGATGACGGGCAGGGACCGCTTCTGACGCCGGAGGAGCAGCGCCT
Organism: Kaistia nematophila; assembly: GCF_026343855.1. Taxonomy (NCBI): domain Bacteria; kingdom Pseudomonadati; phylum Pseudomonadota; class Alphaproteobacteria; order Hyphomicrobiales; family Kaistiaceae; genus Kaistia; species Kaistia nematophila. The sequence continues at coordinate 727,237 of NZ_JAPKNK010000001.1, forward strand.
GTTCGACTCGCTCGCCGACCAGGCGGCGCTCGCCATCGAGCGGATCGAGCTGGTGGCGGATGTCGACCGGGCGCGGCTGGCGGCCGAGGCGGACCGGCTGCGCTCGGCGCTCCTGACGTCGATATCGCACGACCTGCGCACCCCGCTTGCCGCCATCATGGGGGCGGCCGAGGCGCTGCGTGACTATCCCGACGCGATCGCCGCGGGCGACCGGATCGAGCTGCTCTCGACCGTCATCGACGAGTCGGAGCGTCTGCATCGCTTCATCGCCAACCTGCTCGACATGACACGGATCGAATCCGGCGCCATGCAGCCGAATGCTTCGCTGCACTATGTCGGCGACGTCGTCGGTACCGCGCTGCGCCGGGCCGCCAAGATCCTTGCCGAGCACAGGGTCGAGGTCGGCATTCCGCCGGAGCTGCCGATGATCCGGCTCGATCCGGTGCTGTTCGAGCAGGTGCTGTTCAACCTGCTCGACAACGCCGCCAAATACGCGCCGCAGGGCACGGCGATCCGGATCGAGGGGTGGGCGGATGGCGGTTCCGTGGTGCTGCAGGTAATGGACGAGGGGCCGGGCATTCCGCCCGCCGACCTTGAGCGCGTCTTCGATAGCTTCTATCGCGTGCGCAAGGCCGATCACGTGCGGGCCGGAACCGGGCTCGGGCTGTCGATCTGCCGCGGCTTCGTCGAGGCGATGGGCGGCACGATCCGGGCCGGCAACCGCACCGATCGGTCCGGCGCGGTCTTCACCATCAAGATGCCGGCCTCCGCCGACGTCGCCATGCTGGAAGATCTGCCATGACCAGTCCGACCGTGAAGATCCTGGTCGTCGATGACGAGCCGCCGATCCGGCGCCTGCTGCGGGTGGGGCTGGCCTCGGAAGGTTTCGCCATCGACGAGGCGACCAATGCCCGCGACGCGATCGAGCATGTGGCGGCCGAGCGGCCGGATCTGATCCTGCTCGATCTTGGCCTGCCGGACATGCCGGGCCACGATCTTCTGGGGCGCTGGCGCGCCGAGCTGCTGGAAGTGCCGATCATTGTCCTTTCCAGCCGCACCGACGAGGCCGGCATCGTCCGGGCGCTGGATCTCGGCGCCGACGACTATGTCACCAAGCCGTTCGGCATGAAGGAGCTGGTGGCGCGGATCCGCGTCGCGCTCCGCCACCGGCTGCAGCAGCAGGGCGAGAAGCCGGTCTTCCAGACGGGCGATCTGTCGGTCGACCTGGTCAAGCGGATCGTCAAGGTTGGGGGCCGCGAGATCAAGCTCTCGCCGAAGGAATACGACATCCTCCGGGTTCTGGTGCAGCACGCCGGCAAGGTGCTGACGCATCAGCATCTGTTGAACCAGGTCTGGGGCGGCTCGACGGATGTGCAATACCTGCGCGTCTATGTCCGCCAGCTCCGCCAGAAGATCGAGCGACAGCCCGATCAGCCGGAATACATCACCACGGAGACGGGGGTCGGCTATCGCTTGCGCGACGTCGAGTGATACAGAGCTGGCACGCCGCTGCCGAAATCCGATGCGCTGCAGGCGCCGATACGAGTGAGACCATGATCCTTTCTGAATTCATCAAGCCCGAAAGCGTGATGATCGACCTTGCCGCCCCTTCGAAAAACAAGCTGCTCGCCAGCTTGTCCGAGCAGGCGGGGCTGGCGCTCGGCCTGCCGGTCGAGGACATCTATCAGGCGATTCACAATCGCGAGAAGCTCGGCTCGACCGGCGTTGGCGACGGCATCGCCATTCCGCATGCGCCGGTGCCGGGCCTCGAGGTTCCGTTCGGCATGGTCGCGCGGCTGAAGAAGCCGGTCGATTTTGAATCGGTCGACGACGTCCCGGTCGATATCGTCTGTCTGCTGCTGATGCCGGGACAGGGCTCGTCGCCCTATCTCAACGTGCTCGCCTGCATGGCGCGCAAGCTGCGTTCGCCGAAGGTGGTGAAGTCGATCCGTGTCGCGGTCCTGCCCGAACAGGTCTACACGGCGCTGTGCGAGGAGCCGGCCTGACGCGGGGACCCGGGCCGGAACCCTCCGTCGCCATGGGACGTTGACCTCCCGTTGAAGCGAACGGAGGTGCATCATGCCCCGGGGCGACAAGTCGAAATACACTGACAAGCAGGAACGCAAGGCCGGCCACATCGCCGAGAGCTATGAGGAGCGCGGCGTTTCCGAGAAGGAGGCCGAGCGGCGCGCCTGGGCCACCGTCAACAAGGACGATGGCGGCGGCAAGAAATCCGGCTCCGGCCGCGGCGCCCATACCGGCCATCCGGCCGCCCACAAGGGCGGCGAACTGGGCGGCGCCGCGTCCGCGGCCCGTCCCGCCGCCGAGCGATCGGCCGCAGCGAAGAAGGCCGCCGCCACCCGCAAGCGTAACACGGAGCACCGGGCGCATGGCTGAAGCCAGGCGGCCCGAGTCTTCGGCGGCAGAGGAGGCGATCTTGGACCAGCGCGTGGAACTCTCCCAGCACGACCTGACGACCACCGAGGTGCGGCAGGCGATCGCGCCCCATCGGCTGCGCTACATGCTGCTGGCGGGCACCGTCGCTGTCGTTCTGGGCTTTGTCGCCGTTTATTTCCTGGTCCAGTAAACCGATAAAGGGCGATCGATATGGCGCCGCGTTCATTCTGGAAGGGCTATCTGAAGCTGTCGCTCGTCACCTGCCCCGTGGCGATGATGCCGGCGACGACCGACAACGAGAAGGTGCGCTTTCATACCCTGAACCGCGCCACCGGCCATCGGGTCCTCAGCCAGTATGTCGACGCCGAGACCGGGGAGGCGGTCGAGGACGACGAGCAGGTCAAGGGCTACGAGCGCGGCGAGGACGAGTATCTGATGCTCGAGGACGACGAGATCGCTTCCGTCGCGCTCGAAAGCACGCGGACCATCGACATCGAGATGTTCGTGCCCGCCGATGACATCGGCTGGATCTGGTACGACAAGCCCCACTACCTCGTGCCCGACGATCCGGTCGGCGAGGAGGCGTTCTCCGTCATCCGCGACGCCATGGCCGCCACCGGGACGGTCGGGATCTCCCGGCTGGTCCTCTATCGCCGCGAGCGCGCCGTCATGCTGAAGCCGCGCGAGAACGGGATCGAGCTCTGGACGCTGCGCTATGGCGACGAGATCCGCGACGAGGCCCTCTACTTCGAGGGTGTCGGCGACGCCAAGGCGGATCCGAAGCTCACCGAGATGATGGAGACGCTGATCCGCGAGCGGACCCGGCCATGGTCGCCGGCCCTTGTCACCGATCCGGTGCAGGAGCGCCTGCTCGAGATCATCGCCGCGAAGAAGAAGGGCCGGAAGCCGCCGGCACGGAAGGAAGCGCCGGCGAAGGAGGGCAACGTGGTCAGCATCATGGATGCGCTCCGGCGAAGCATTGCCTCGGAGAGCAAGCCTGCGCCCAAAGGCCGGTAAGCGAAGGGGCGGTCAGGGCTCGAAGAAGACGGCGCGGTTGCACCGCGCCGCCGTCTCGTTCGGGAATGGCTAGACGCCGTCGGCGAGCGTGATGATCTTGCCGGTGGCGGCCGCTTCCTCGATCGCCGTCAGCACCCGCGTCACGCGCAGGCCGTCCTGCGCGTCGGCGAGCAGCGGCGCGCCATCGGCGACGGAATCGATGAAGCGGGCGATCGCCTCCATGACAAAGCCGCCGATGCGGCCGCCCGCCGCCGGGGTCACTCCGAGCAGGTCATGCGCGCGCCGGCCGGCGCCGGTGTACTTGCTGAAGGCGCTGTTCTGGGCCGTGTCGGTCTGGATCGCGCCCTTCTCGCCGATGAATTCCATCCGGAAATCGACGACGCCCGGCATGTCGCGCGGCAGCACCCAGCTGTTCTCCATCTGGGCGATGGCGCCATTGTCGAATTCGAGGATGGAGAGATGCACGTCGGCCGTGTCGACGCCGTTCGACTTCAGGTAGCCGCGCCGCACCATCGCTTGCACGCGCCTGACCTCGGCGCCCATGATGAAGCGGAGCGCATCGAGCGAATGGCTGCCGAGGAACCACAGCGCCGAGGAACGGCCGGCCCAGGACAGGAGGTCGTAGGGCACGAACACCGTGTTCGACAGCTTGGCCGAGGCATGCAGCGGCGTGCCGATCTCGCCGGCGGCGATCGCCTCGCGGGCGGCGACGATGGCCGGGTTCACGCGGTTGTGGAAGTCGACCATCACCTTGACGCCGGCCTTGTCGGCCGCCGCGGCGATCGCCTCGACCTCGCGAAGCGTGGTCGCCAGCGGCTTCTCGCTCATCACATGCTTGCCGGCCTGGATCGCCGCCAGCACGATGTCGCCATGGGCGAAATCGGGCGTCGCCACGGTCACGGCGTCGATATCGGGATCGGCCAGAAGCTGCTTGTAGTCGGTGTAGGTCTTGCCGGCGCCGAACTGCTTCTGCATGTCGGCGACGCGGGCCGGGTCGAGATCGCACACGGCGGCGAGCTCGGCGCCCTCGATGGCGCTCAGCGTCTTGCAATGAAACGAGCCCCAGAGGCCCGCTCCGACCACGCCGAAGCGAACTTTGCGCGATGACGTCATTTCCAGTTCATCCTTTCACGGAACCAAAGGTCAGGCCTCGGACGACGTAGCGGTCGAGCACGAGGAAGATCAGCATGGGCGGGATCATGGCGGCGACGGCGGCCGAGGCGATGAAGCCCCAGGTGACGCCGGCGGTGCCGAAATATTGCAGCGTGCCGACCGGCAGCGTCGTCGTGCTGCGATTGGCGAGCACCAGCGGGAAGGCCGCGTTGTTCCACGAGAACACGAAGGCGAACATCGAGGTGACGATCAGGCCCGGCATCACCATCGGAAGGATGAACTTCAGCAGGATCGTCGTCGTGCCAGCGCCGTCGATGCGGGCTGCCTCTTCGATCTCGATCGGCACCTCGTCGATGAACGAGCGCATCAGCCAGACCGAGAACGGAATGGTCAGGGTCTGCGAGATCAGGATCATCGAGAAATAGGTCCCCTTCACGCCGGCCATGCTGGCGAGGATCGAATAGGGGATCAGGAAGGCTACCGGCGGCGCCATCAGCAGGCCGAGATACCAGAGCATGATGTTCTTGCGGCCGCGGATCTTGTAGCGCGACAGCGCATAGGCCGCCGGAAACGAGAACGGCAGGTTGAGGGCCACGGCGCCGATGGCGACGATCAGGCTGTTCGCCAGCTGCGGCGCGTTGTTGCCGGGATCGAAGAAGGTGTAGCGGATCGATTCCCAGTTGGGCGTGAACGACAGCACCGGTGGCATGGCGAAATAGGTTTCCGCCGGCCGGATCGCGAGCAGCACGAACCAGAGGATCGGGCCGATGAAAACCAGGAGCAGAAGCCCCATCGCGGCATAGCCGAACAGGCGGCCGGCGACGCTTTCCGAACCTTGCATCTCAATCCCAATCCTTGAACGCGAAGAAGACGAACAGGCCGATGATCGCGTTGACGATGATCACCATCATCCAGGTCATGGCGCTGGAGAGGCCGATGTTGAAGTCGACCATGCCGGCTTGATAGAGGCTGTAGCCGAGCGTGCGACTGGAGGTTCCGGGGCCGCCCTTGGTCAGCACCACCACCAGGTCGAACGTATTGAAGATCTGCATGAAGCGCAGCATGACCACGATCAGCGCTGTCTTGCGGATCAGCGGCAGCTTGATGTGCAGCAGCTGCTTCCAGGGCGAGACGCCGTCGATCTTCGCCGCCTCGACGATCTCGTCGGGCACGGCGAGCAGCGCGGCATAGAGCACGATCGCGAAGAACGGCGTCCACTGCCAGATATCGGCGAACAGCACCGCCCAGAGCGCCGTCGACGGCGAGCCGAGCAGGCCGGCGGCGGGAAGGGGAATGCCGGCCGAGGTCAGCAGCCACGGGATCAGGCCGCCATTCGGATCGTACATGTAGCGGAACAGGAAGCCGACGACGATCGGCGCGATGGTGGTCGGCATGATCAGCAGCACGCGGGTCATCTTGATGCCGCGGAGCCGGCGCATCAGCAGCAGCGCGATGGCAAGGCCGAGCGTGAACTCGACCGCCGTGCCGACGAGCGTCATCATCAGCGTCGTCTTCAGTGAGTCGAGGAACATGCCGTTCGACAACGCCATTCTGTAGTTGTCGAAGCCGATGAAGCCCATCGGCGAGGGGCCCATCTGCAGGTTCCAGAAATAGAAGCTGTTCTTGAGCGCGAAGAGGAGCGGGAAGGCGATCAGCGCGACCAAAAGCAGGATCGACGGGCTGATCAGGAGCCACGGCGTATAGTCGGGCAGGCGACGCCGCGCGCGCGGCGGCGCGGCGATGGAAACAGCGGACATGGACGCTCCAATCGAAAAGAGAGCGGACGGGGGCCGGGAGGTACACCCGCCCGCTCCAGTGGAGCAAAGATCTTGGGGCTCTTTGCTCGGATCGGGATCTGCTTGGGCGGGTCTTCGTCAGCGAAGACCCGCCGCGGGCCAGGCTCAGGCGAGCGACTTGAGCAGGCTCTTGGTGGCGTCGAGCGTGTCGTTGAACGACGCCTGCTGATACGGGATCAGGAAGTTGCCCTTGAGGATCGTCTCGAAGAAGGTCGAGGTCTCCGACAGGCAGGCTTCCGGCGTCAGCTGGCCGGTCAGGACCTTGTTGAGGTTCAGGCCGTAGATGCCTTCGAGCGTCGTGTAGACCGGCACCGGCGGACGGACGATCTTGCCGTTGCCGCGTTCCAGGTCGCCGAGCTGGGCGGTCAGGTGCGGGTAGATCTTCAGCAGCTCCGCGTCCTTGTAGAGCGACGGCCGGGCGAAGTCGGAGAACTGGTAGCCATACTTGTTGTAGAGGCCCATCGCCTTCTGCGTCTTGGCCGAGGTCGCCCATTTGACGAACTGCCAGGCGGCGTCGCGATTGGCGGTGTTGGCGGTGATGCCGAGGCTGTGGCCGCCGAGCGACACGACCTGCTCGCCGGGGCCCTTGGGCAGGCGGGCCATGCCGAGCTTGTCGGCGACGACCGAGTCCTTGCCGCTCATGTAGCCGTCCTTCTTGCAAAGGTAGGCATAGGGCGTCCACCAGTAGAACATGCCGACGTCGCCCTTGGCGAAGCGCATGCCGGCGTCGAACCAGTTGTAGCCGACCGATTCAGCCGGGGCGTTCTTGTAGAGCTCGGAGAAGATCTTCAGCGCGGCAAGGTTTTCCGGGCTGTTGATGGTCGGCTGGAAGTCCCAGGCGGACGAGGCCGGGAAGTCCTTGAACCAGCGCGTGCCCATGCTGGCGGCGAGCTGCGAATACATGTGCACGACGGGGGCGGGTTGCTGCCCGGCCAGCACGGTGCCGCTCATCTCCTTGCCGTCGAAGTCCTGGCCGTTCATCTTCTGGATGGCGGCGAGGTACTGCTCCCAGGTCCAGCTGCCGTCTTCCGGCACGGCGATGCCGGCCTTCTCGGCGAAGTCCTTGCGGTAGAGCACCATCTGGCCATAGGCGGCCACCGGCAGCGTGCCGATCTGCCCGCGCCAGGTGTTCAGCGAGTAGAGCACCTCGGGGATATAGTCCTCGATATGGGTGTCGCTGTCCGCCTTGATGAACTCGTTGAGCGGGGTGATCCACTTGCTCTCGAGATACTGGCCGAGCCACATCTGGTCGACCGAGATGACGTCGGCGTCCGGTTCGTTGCTGATGAAGGATGAGGTCAGTCGCGCCTGCAGCGCTTCGAGCGAGATCGCCTCGATCTGGACCTTGACGCCGGTCTCCTGCTCGAACTGGTCCTTCAGGCCCTCGATCGCATAGTAGAACGGGTCGCCCGCCAGCAGGATGCGCAAGGTCTTGTCGGCCGCCATCGCCCGGCGCGGCAGCATGCCGCCGCCGACGGCGGCCGTCCCGGCCAGCGCCGCGCCGCCCTTCAGCAGGCTGCGCCGTGACAGATTGAAATCAGTCATGTTCCCACTCTCCTCTTGGAAGCATCGTCTGGCGCCCGGTCCCCGCCGTGCGCTCCTTGATTACCGCTCACGCCGCTTGTTGCTGCATCGCACACTTCGGTTCCCATCGAAGTCTGTCGCGGCGTGTCGATCGTCTTGTTAGTATGAGGCTCGCACAAACATTTTAACTCGTCAACGACCCCTTGTTCCGCTAAGAATTAATTCGGAGGTCGGACTGGCGGCGCGCGCATCGGGCCGGGTTTCCGTATAGGAAGCGGGGGCCTGGCCGACGGGTCGCCGGCGAGCAGCACGAGGACAGATTGGAGCGCGAACCTTCCCCCCAGCGTTGGCCGATCGACGAGGAGGAGCTGTCCGGCGACGTCCGGATCGTCCCGCCCGGCCGGACGCTGCTTTCCTCCTCGATGGTCGGTTCGGCCAATCGCGGTCGCGTGCTGCAGACGCTGTTCGACCTCGGGCCGACCAGCCGGGCGGAGCTGGCGCGGCTTGCCGGCGTCAACCGCACCACGATCTCCGGCATCGTCCAGCCGCTGCTCGACCAGCAGGTGCTGGTGGAGGGCGATCCGATCCGGCCGAGCGAGGCCGGCGGCAAGCCGGCGCGACCTTTGTGGTTCTCGCCCGAAGCGCGGCCGATCTGCGGCATGATGCTGATGCCCGACGCTGTCCATACCTGCCTTGTGACGCTCGCCGGCACGATCTCGGCCGAGCACAGCGTGGCGTTTCCTCCCGACAATCCGAAGATCGGCGAGATCGAGCGGGCGATTGAGCTCTGCACGTCGCGGACGCTCGCCTCAGCCCGGCGCGAGCCGCTTGGCATCGGCGTTGCCGTCGGCGGCATGGTCGATACCGACCGTCGCGCCATCATCGCCGTCAACCTGGCGCCGGTGCTGAACGGTTTCGAACTCGGCGACATGCTGACGAGGCGCTATGGCCTGCCGGCGCTGCTCGATCACCATCCGCGCGCGCTGCTCGTCGGCGACCGCTGGTTCGGCAAGGGGCGCGGCATGCAGAATTTCGCCGCCGTCTATACCGGCGAGGTGCTGGGTTGCGCGCTCTATCTCGGCGGCCACCTCTATCGCGGCCGCAACGGGGCCGGCGGCGAACTCGGCCACACCTTCGTGCAGGTCGACGGCGCGCTCTGCGCCTGCGGCCGGCGCGGCTGCTGGGAAACGATCGCGACCGTCGGCTGGCTGCGCCGCCAGGCGCGCGCGATCGGCATCGACGCGCCCGACGAGATCAATTCGCGCCGCCTGGTGGCGCTTGCCGGCGCCGGCGTCCCCGGTGCGCGCGACCTGCTCGATCTCTATGCCCGCAACGTCGCCGTTGGCATTGCCAATTTGCAGCAGACGGTGGCGCCGAATTTCTACGTTCTGCACGGCGACGTCGTCGGCGGCGGGGAAATCATGGCGGAAGCGATTGCGGGACATGTCCGCGCCCTCGTACCATCGCGCAGCGGGGGGGAGATCAGCTTCGCGATCGGAGAGACGGAAGACCGCGCGGCATTGCTGGGCGCGGCCGGTCTTGTCCTGTCGGAGCTGCTTCAGTTTCCATTGTAGGGTTCGACGCAGGGGGAGTGCTTCATGGTCTACAAGATCGATCCGGAGATTGATCGACACTACATCGAGGAGTTCAGGCAGAAGCCGATCGGGGCGCACAGCCCCGGCCTGCAGCGCCTCCTCAACACCATGCGCCATGATCCTTCGGGCCGGCAGGTGGTGCTGGTCTGCAAGCGCCCGTTCCAGGAATGGGTGCTCGGCCTGATGCCGGCCGACCGGCGCGAGCCGATCGCGATCGAGGACGGGCCCGTGTTCACCGACATCGAAGAGGCGGAATGGGAAGTCTTCCGTCGCCGCTGGCGCCTTTTGACGGGCGAAAGCATCAATCGGCCGCTGCGCGACTGATCCTTCCCGTTCGAACAGCCGGTCGCTGCCACAGCGATCCCGTTTCATGCGCCAATCTGGACTTCATTCCATGCTCAAGATCGTCGGCTATCCGGACCGTTACAGCGTCGCCCCGGGCGAGGAGATCGCTTTCAAGATTTCGCTCGAGGAGGGCGACACGTTCGAGGCCCGGCTGGTCCGCGTCGTCAATGGCGACTGCAATCCCGCCGGCCCCGGCCTGAAGTTTCCCCATATCCCGACCGAGATCGACGGTGTTCACGCCGGCAAGCCGCAGCGAATCGACGCCGGCTCCTACATGATCGCATCCGACCTGCCGGCGATTGCTTCGCGGACCTTCTCCTTTCTCGGCTTCGTCTGGCCGACGCTGCCGAAGCGCGGCGAGCAGGTGATCGCGGCGCAGTGGGACCCGGCGACGCAGGCCGGCTTCCAGATCGGCATCGGCGATGAAGGCCGGTTGTCGCTCACGGTCGGCGATGGCGCCGGCGGCACGGAAACGGTCCGCGTCGATCATCCGATGCTGGAGCGGCAGTGGTACCAGATCGCCGTCACCTTCGATCCCGCCAGCGGCGAGGTCACGCTCGACCAGCGTCCGCTCATCCCCTTCGCGGTGATCCGCGACCACGGCGAGTATCGTGGCCGCATCCGCCTCGCGGTGCAGGCGCCGGCGACAGCGTTCCTGCTCGCCGGACGGCCGGAGGCCGATGGCACCGTCGGCCATCATTTTGATGGCAAGATCGATGGGCCGATCCTGCTTTCCGGCATCCGCACCCATGCCGATCATGACGGCCTGCTCGCAGGCACCGCGCCGCACGACGTCGAGGTCGCGCGCATCGCGCATTGGGATTTCTCACGCGAGATCGAGAGCGTCACCGCCGTCGATGTCGGCCCGTTCGGCCGCCATGGCCGGCTGATGCAGATGCCGGCCCGCGCCATGAAGGGCCATAACTGGACCGGCGAGGAACAGGCATGGCCGAGGAAGCCCGAGCATTACGGTGCGGTGCATTTCCACCATGATGACGTCTATGACGCGGCCTGGGAGACCTCGGTCTCGCTGACGATCCCGGACGATCTGAGGAGCGGCGCCTATGCGCTGTACGCCTGGTCCGGCGACAGCGACGAGACCGCGACCCGCGAGGCCTATATTCCGTTCTTCGTCCGCCCGCCGCGCGACAAGGCCAGGCGCGGCAAGCGCCCGCCGGTCCTCGTGCTGGCGCCGACCATGTCCTACCTGTCCTATTGCAACCATGCCGAACACATTACCGCGCGGGGAGCTGAACGGCAGATGGGCCGGTTGCTCACCTTCGGCCATACCGACCTCTACATGTATGACCATCCCGAGCTCGGCGGCTCGCATTACGACACCCATGCCGATGGCTCGGGCGTCTGCTATTCGAGCCGGCTAAGGCCGAACCTCAATTTCTCGCCGCGCTATCATTCCTGGCTCGGCGGCCCCGGCTCGGCCCTCTACCAGTACAATGCCGACACGCATCTCTTCGACTGGCTCGAGCACAAGGGCGTCGACTACGACCTGATCACCGACGAGGACCTGCACGAGGAGGGCTACGACCTCCTCGCCGATTATCGCATCGTCATCACCGGCACTCATCCCGAATACCATTCGACGGCGATGTGGGACGGCATGAAGGCGTGGATCGATCGCGGCGGCCGGCTCATGTATATGGGCGGCAATGGCTGGTACTGGCGCATCGGCTTCCACAAGACAGAGCCGGGCGTCATCGAGGTCCGCCGCGCCGAGGACGGCATCCGCACCTGGGCGGCCGAGCCCGGCGAATACTACCAGTCGTTCAATGGCGAGTTCGGCGGCCTCTGGCGGCGCATCGGCCGCGCGCCGAACGTCATGGCGGGCGTCGGCTTCATCGCCCAGGGCTTCGACATCTCGACCTTCTACCGGCGCGCGCCGGACGCGGACAATCCGCGCGCGGCCTTCATCTTCAAGGATGTTCCGGACGAGATCATCGGCGATTTCGGCCTGGTCGGCGGCGGTGCGGCCGGCATCGAGCTCGACTGCATCACCCCCAATCTCGGCGGTCCGCCCAACATGCTGCGGCTCGCCTCGTCGGACGGCCACAGCGCCATGATGATGCTGGTGAACGAGGAGTTCGGCGTGGTGCCGCCCAATCTCGGCGGCGACCAGAACGAGCGCGTCCACGCCGACCTCGCCTTCGGCGAGACGCCCTCGGGCGGCGCGCTGTTCGCCACCTCGTCGATCGCCTGGTGCGGCTCGCTCTCGCACAATGACTATGACAACAACGTCTCGCGCATCACCTGGAACGTGTTGGAGCGCTTCCTCGACGAGACGCCGTTCGTCTAGGCAACACAGCGCGACGGCGGCGGAATATTGCCCCGCCGTCGCGCCGCATTCCGCTCAGCCGGCGAGCACCTGCTTCAGGCTGGCGAGCGTGCCGGTCGTCGGCTTGTATTCGAGGCCGACGAGGCCCGGATAGCCGTTCGCTTCAAGCCAGGCGACGCGGGCCTGCCAGTCGAGCTTGCCGGTGCCCGGCTCGTGCCGGCCCGGCGTATCGGCGAGATGCACATGCGCCACCCGGTCGATCCGGCCGGCGAGCACCTCGGCGATTTCTTCCGACATCACGGCCGAATGGTAGATGTCGTAGAGGATCTTGATTTCAGGCCGGCCGATCTCGTCGACGATGTCGAGCCCTTCGACGGTCGAGGGCAGGAAATAGCCGACATGGTCGACCAGCGTGTTGAGCGGCTCGACCGCGAGCGTCACGCCGGAATCGGCGAGGATCTCGGCCGAACGGGCAAGGCCCTCCGTCAGCGCCACCCGCTGTTCGGCGCGCGTCCGGCCCGGCAGGTCGGCGCCCGCCTGCACGATCAGCACCGGCGCGCCGAGCCGCCTCGCCACATCGATCGACGCCTTCAGGCCTTCGAGGAATTCGTCATGCTTGGCCGGATCGGTGAGTGGCACCATCGGCTCGGCGACGAAGCCGGCGACCTTCATGCCGGTCTCGTCGAGGGCGGCGGCGATGGCGTCGATATCCTTGTTGCGCCAGTGCCAGAACTCGACGGCGGCAAGGCCGGCCTGGCTGGCGAGACGGATTCGGTCGGCGAAATCGGGCGCTTCGGCTTTGAAGAGCCATTCGAGGCAGGCGGAATATCGCATGGAACCTGTCGATCGGGCTGGGGAGGGCAGGGCGGGGCCGGCTCTTGCCGGTTCGAACGCCGCCGACGATAGCCGCGCGGTCCTGCCGGCTCAATCGCCCTCCGGGCAAATCGCTGCCGTCGCGGAACGGAATCGCGCTCCCGTCGTTGGACTCCTCGTTCGGGCCCGCCCGGCCGCGGGCGCGATCGTGTCGGTGTGGCGTGGGAGTGCGGAAAATGGCTCCGAGGGCGGTATGGAAGGGCTATCTCAAGGTTTCCGAGATCATCTGCCCGGTGGCGCTGCACACCGCCGCCTCGACCTCGGAGCGCATCGCCTTCCACACGCTGAACCGCGCCACCGGAAACCGCATCCGCCGCCAGTTCGTCGACGAGGCGAGCGGCAAGCCGGTCGAGGCCGATGACCAGATCAAGGGCTATGAGATCGCGCCGGGCGACTATGTCGAGATCGACCCGGAGGAGATCGCCGCGGCGCAGCCGGACAGCGACAAGACGCTCGCCGTCGAGGCCTTCGTCAGGCTGGACGACGTTGACAATGTCTATTTCGACCGGCCCTACTACCTGACACCCGGCGACCGGGCGGCGCTGGAGGCTTTCGTGCTGATCCGCGACGGCATGCGCGGGAGCGGCGCGGCGGCGATCGCCCGCGCGGTGCTGTTCCGGAAGATGCGCAGCGTGCTGATCCGGCCCGACGCGGAAGGGCTGGTCGCGACGACGCTCAGCTTCGACTACGCCATCCGCCCGGCGCGCGAGGCCTTCGACCCGATACCGAAGCTGAAGATCGAAGGCGAGATGCTGCAACTCGCCAAGCACATCATCGACACCAAGCGCGGAACCTTCGAACCCGCTGCCTTCCAGGACCGCTACGAGGCGGCGCTGGCCGAGCTTGTGAAGGCCAAGCTCGAAGGCAGGACCTTCGTGGCGCCACAGCCGCGCAAGGCCGCCAAAGTGGTCGACCTGATGGCGGCGCTGCGCGAGAGCGCCGGGGTGGCGAAGCCTGCCGCCAAGGTCGCTAAACCGGCCGCCAAATCGGATTCGACCAAGCCGGTGACCGCCCGGTCTGGCAAGCCGGCACGGGGCAAGGCGGCGGTGCCGCACCGCAAGGCGAGCTGAGATGGCCGCACCGCTCGAGGCCTATCGCAGCAAGCGCGATTTCAAGGTCACGCCGGAACCGGCCGGACGCAAGGCAACCGGGACGCCCGACAAGTCCAGGACCGCCAAGGCGGCGACGCCCGCGCTGAGCTTCGTCATCCAGAAGCACGACGCGACGCGGCTGCACTACGATTTCCGCCTGGAGATGGACGGAGTCCTGAAGAGCTGGGCCGTCACTCGGGGGCCGAGCCTCGACCCGGCCGAAAAGCGCCTCGCCGTGCATGTCGAGGACCATCCGCTCGAGTATGGCGGCTTCGAGGGCACGATCCCCAAGGGCGAGTATGGCGGCGGCACGGTCATTCTCTGGGATCGTGGCACCTGGGTGCCGGTCGGCGATCCACACCGGGGCTATGCCAAGGGCCATCTCGAATTCGAGCTGAAGGGCGAGAAGCTGCATGGCCGCTGGCATCTCGTGAAGATGCAGGGAAGGCCGCGCGAAAAGCGCGAGAACTGGCTGCTGATCAAGGCCGAGGACGACGCCGCCCGGCCGCCCGGCGCGCCGGACATTCTCGACGAGATGCCGGATTCGGTGAAGACGGGCCGCGCCATCGCCGATGTCGAGGACGAGGCGCCCGGCTGGTCGTCGAAAACCGGCAAGATCGACAGGAAGCGGGCGAAGCCCGCCGCCAGGACGAAACCGGAGCCTGTCGCCGAGGCGGCGCACCCGCCACCGCTGACCGATCCCGCGACGCTGAAGGGCGCGAAGAAGGCGGCGATGCCGGCTTTCGTCGAGCCGGCGCTGGCGTCGCCGGCCGATGTCCCGCCGGCCGGAAGGCGCTGGATCCATGAGATCAAGTTCGACGGCTACCGCCTGCAGGCGCATGTCGCGGCCGGCCGCGTCAAGCTCCTGACCCGGACGGGGCTCGACTGGACGAAGAAGTTCGGCAAGGAGATCGTCGCGGCCCTGCAGGCGCTCCCGATCGGCACGGCGCTGCTCGATGGCGAACTGGTGGTCGAGACGGCGAACGGGGCCTCGGATTTTTCCGCCCTGCAGGCCGATCTGAGCGAGGGGCGTTCTGATCGGTTCGTCTTCTACGCCTTCGACCTCCTCTATCTCGATGGCTATGACCTGCGTGAGCTGCCGCTTTCCGAGCGCAAGCAGCTTCTGGCGCAGGTCGTGGCGCAGGCGGCGCCGCTCATCCGCCTGAGCCAGCATTTCGAGGAGGACGGCGCGGTGGTGTTTCGCCACGCGAGCCGGCTCGGGCTGGAGGGCATCGTCTCGAAGGTCCTGGATTCCCCCTATCGCTCCGGTCGCAGCAAGAGCTGGCTCAAGGTGAAGGGTTCGGCGCGGCAGGAATTCGTCATCGGCGGCTATGTGCCGTCCACCACCTCGCGCCGCGCCATCGGTTCGCTGGTGCTCGGCGTGCAGGCGGATGGCGCGTTGCAGCCCGTCGGCCGCGTCGGCACCGGCTTTTCCGCCCGGGTGGCGGAGGATCTGTTCCAGACGCTCGAGCGGATGCGGATTTCCGCCAGCCCGTTCGGACGCGCCCTGACGGCGGAGGAGGGGCGGCAGGTGCGCTTCGTCCGGCCCGAACTGGTGGCCGAGGTCGAGTTCCGGGCCTGGACGGCGGATGGCCATCTCCGCCATGCGTCGTTCCGCGGACTGCGCGAGGACAAGCCGGCCGCCGAGATCATTCGGGAGAAGTCCAGCATGGACGAGAAGCCGGCAAGAAGGAACGCGCCGACGGCGGAGCCAGCGCGTTCGAGCGTGAAGCTGACCCATCCCGACCGGGTCTACTGGCCGGATGCCGGCGTCACCAAGCAGGGCCTCGCCGACTATTACACCGAGGTCTGGCCGCACATCGCGCCGTTCATCACCCGCCGGCCGCTGTCGCTGCTGCGCTGTCCGAACGGCGTCACCGGCGAGCAGTTCTTCCAGAAGAATGCCTGGAAGGGGCTGAACGAGGCGATCGTCCTGCTCGACGATCCGGCAACCGCGGAGGTGGAGCACCTGATCAGCATCGACGACCTCGACGGGCTGATCGCGCTGGTGCAGTCGGCGGTGCTGGAAATCCACCCCTGGGGCTCGACCGTCGACGCCTGGGAAAAGCCGGACATGATCATCATGGACCTCGACCCGGGCGAGGGCGTCGGCTGGGAGCGGGTGATCGAGGCGGCGCAGGAGGTGCGGCAGCGGCTCGCCGATGCCGGGCTCGCCGCCTTCGTCAAGACATCCGGCGGCAAGGGGCTGCACGTGGTGGCGCCGCTGAAGCCGAAGGCGGAATGGCCGGAGATCAAGGCCTTCACCAAGGGGCTCGCCGACGCGATGGCTTCCGACAGTCCCGACCACTATGTCGCGACGATCACCAAGGCGAAGCGGCCGGGCAAGATCCTGATCGACTATCTGCGCAACCAGCGCGGCCAGACGGCGGTGGCGCCCTATTCGACGCGGGCCCGCGCCGGCGCGCCCGTCTCGGCGCCGCTTGCCTGGGAGGAACTGAGCCCGGCGATCGGCCCGGCCTATTTCACCGTGCTCAACCTGCCGACCCGGCTCGCCTCGCTCGGGTCGGACCCCTGGGCCGATTTCCGCACGGCGGCGAAGCCGCTGGAACTTGGCGCGGCGGCGAAGAAGAAGGGCGGCGGCAAGTAACGCCGGTCGCCTGGCTCATGGCAGGAAGACCCTCACCCTAACCCTCTCCCGCCCGCGGGAGAGGGGACCAGGTGCGTATACGGACGCGCTGTTGATGAGGGGCAAGGCAAAAAAGCCCTCTCCCGCGGGCGGGAGAGGGTTGGGTGAGGGGCTTGCTTGAAGGCTTACTTCACCGCGCCGGCGGTGAGGCCCTTGACGATGTAGCGTTCGAGGAAGATGCCGACGATGGCGAGCGGGGCGATCGCCGCCGTCGAGAGCGCCGCCATCGACCACCAGTTGATGCCCTGCGAGCCGGTCTGGCTCGCGACCATCACGGGCAGCGTATTGGCGTTGGTCGAGGTCAAAAGCGCCGCGAAGAAATACTCGTTCCAGCAAAGCACCACCGACAGGATGAAGGCGGCGACCATGCCGGGCAGCGAGATCGGCAGCACGATGCGCAGGAACGCGCCCCAGGTCGAGCAGCCGTCGACCAGCGCCGCCTGCTCGAGTTCGACCGGGATGCCGCGGAACTGGTCGCGCATGATCCAGATCACGATCGGCAGCACCATCAGCGTATAGACGACGATCAGGCCGATGCGGGTGTCGAGCAGCGCCAGCTCCTTGTAGAGAACGAGGAACGGCATGGCGAGCACGACCGGCGGCAGGATCAGCTGCGACAGGAAGAAGAACGAGATGTCGCGGTTGCGCCATATCGCGAACTTGTAGTCGAAGCGGACCAGGCCATAGGCGGCGAGCGAGCCGAGGATGACGGCCAGCAGCGAGGCGCCGATCGACATGATGGCCGAGTTCATGAAGCGCTTCATGAACTCCTCGCGCACCGTCGAGGTGTTGAAGATCGTATCCGGCGACAGGCCGATCGAGCGCCAGCCGCGCCAGTCGGGCGTGTAGTCGACGAAGGGGATCAGATGGCCCTGGGTGACGTCGACGGCGACCTTGAAGGAGGTCGTGATCGTCCAGTAGATCGGGAACAGCGCGATGAAGGTCCACAGCAGCAGCAGGCCGTAGATCGCCACCTTGCCGGCGATGCGCTTGGTGTTGCTGGCGAACTCGCTCGGCGGCTCGCGATAGGCCTGGTAGCGGGTGGCCATGGCGGTTTGTGCTTTCATGCTCATGCTCTCACACCCTTGGCCACTATCCGGTCACCCGCTTCATCCAGCGGCTCGAACCCCAGAGCAGCAGGGCGATGAAGAGGGCGATCAGGATGAAGTAGAACTCGGCCACCATGGTGCCGTAGCCGACGTTCGAACGGTCGCGATATTCGCGGAAGATGAAGCTCGACACCGTGTCGGTCGAGCCGCCGGGGCCGCCGGAAGTCACGGTGATGACGATGTCGGCGAGCTTCAGCTGGAAGATGATGCGGATGATGACGGCGGTGATCGAGACCGGCAGCATCAGCGGGAAGATGATCTGCCAGAAGGTGCGCCAGCCATTGGCGCCGTCAACCTTGGCCGCCTCGAGGATCTCCTTCGGCAGGGCCTGCAGGCCGGCGAGGAGGAGGATCATTACGAACGGAATCCAGACCCAGGCGTCCATCGCCATGATCGAGAAGCGGGCGATCCAGGGCGAGGCGAAGAAGGCCGGGTTCTCCCAGCCGAGATGGCGGGCGAGCGTCGCGGCCGGGCCGAAGCGGTATTCCATCAGCGACTTGCCGACCATCCAGCCGACGGCGACCGGGCTCAGCATGAACGGCATCAGGAAGGCGACGCGGAAGAACTTTCGCGCGCGGATTTCGGCGTTGAGGAGCAGGGCGAGGCCGAAGGCGATCGCATACTGGACCAGCACGGCGAGGACGTAGAAGCCCATGTTGCGCAGCGCGTTCCAGAAATAGCCGTCATGCATCAGCGCCCAGAAATTGGCGAGGCCGTTGAACGAGCGGCCCTCGAACGAGGCGAGGTTCCAGTCGGTGAAGGCGATGTAGAGACCGGCGACGGTCGGGAAGATCACCACCGCGACCGTGAACAGGATCGCCGGCAGCACGAACAGGGCGCGCTTTCCCCCTTCGCCGCGGATCATCACCTGGCCGACGCCGAGCGCCACGCCCCAGGCGAGATAGGCGTAGAGGACCGGCCGCCAGTTGGCGAAACCGGATTCCGTCTGGCCGGCGGCATAGAGGCCTTGGTAGAGGGCGATGGCGCCAAGCGCGATCGTCGCCAGCGTGATCAGCCATTTTCCGGCCGTGCGGCGTCCCTCGGGAATGTCATGCGCAGCAACGAGATCCTGCGGCGCGGCCACTGTCGACGTCTGCATTGTTGTCCGCTTCGTCAAGGAGCGTCGCGACGACGCTCATAGAAATAAACCGGCTGGCGACGCGTGCGCCGCCAGCCCTGAAGGATCCGCAGGCCAGGCCCTCGATGCGAAGGCCCGGGCAGGACCGGCCAGCCCGAAGACTGGCCGGGTTCCATTGGCTCAGAGGCCGAGCGAGGCCTTGTAGAGTTCGATCTGCTTCTCGCGGCCGATCTGGTCGGTCAGCTTCTCCCAGGCGGCGGCGATCTTGTCGGCGCCTTCCTGGGCGGTGTTCTGGCCGGCGAAGGTCTTGGCCAGTTCGTCCTCGGCGATCGAGTAGTACTGGAAGATGCCCGGGATGCGCGGCTCGATCGCCGCGTTCGGGTGGTTGTAGCTGTCCTTGTTGGCGTTCAGGTATGCGGTGATGAACGCCTCGTCGTAGCCGGCGGCGACCCACTCCGGGATGTTGAACTGGCTGTTCCGGTAGGGCTGGAAGCCCGACGGGTAGGCCGACATCCAGAGCGCGATGTCCTTGCCGCCGAGATGGGCGGCGGCGGACCAGGCCGCCTTCTTCTTCTTCTCGTCAGCGTCGACACGCGACATCACGTAGACGCCCCAGCCGAGGAAGGCCATGTTCGGCGCGTAGTTCGGGCCGGAGGCGAGCTTGTCCCACTGACCGGTCTTGGCGTTGTAGACGTCGTCCGAGCCCGGCAGGATCGAGAAGCCGGTGACGTCGCCGACGACCGAGGTGTCGCTGGTCTTGGCGTTGGAGCCGACGTCGCCCCACCAAGAGACCATCGAACCGGTGCCGCCCAGGAACTGCTGGAAGGCGGTGGTGTTCGGGTCGGCGTTGATCTGGTCGGCCGGCTCCGACGGCAGCGCGTCGATCACGTCCTGGATGGCGCGCACCCAGGCCGGATTGTTGACGCGCGGCTTCATCGTGTCGGCGTCGAACAGCCAGGCCTTGTCGTCGGGATGCTTGGCATAGGCGGTGGCGCGGCTGCCGAGGAAGTAGAAGCCGAAACCGCCCCAGGCCTTCGGCGCATCCAGGTAGCCATAGGCGTCCTGGCCGTTGATCTTCTTGCCCTTGAGGAACTTGGTGGCGGCCTGAACCTGCTGCCAGGTCTTCGGCACGCCCCATTCGCCCTCGTGGCCCTCGTCCTTCCAGGCCTTGGCCAGGTCGGCGTCGGAGAAGACGTCGGTGCGGTGGTTGAAGGTATGGCAGTCGCCGTCGATCGAGACGCGGTAGGTCTTGCCGTTCCAGGTGCCGACCGGCGCCTTGAGGTAGCCGACGTAGTCGTCCATGTCGATCTGGGCCTTGACCCAGTCCGGCATCTCGGAAGCGAGGCCCTTGCCGCAGACGTCGCCCTCGAAGGGAGCGCCCATCTCGATCACGTCGAAGTCGACGGTGCCGGTGGCGATCGACTGCTGCAGGCGGGCGTTGTAATCGGCCTGGGCGAGATCGATCCAGTTGATCTTGGCGCCGGTATAGGCCTCCCACGGCTTCAGGAAGCCGCGGAACAGCATGTTGTGCAGGTTCTGGTTGTTGAGGCCCATGAAGGTCAGCTCAACGCCGGCGAACTCGCCTTCCTTGACGTTCTTCTTGGTGGCGTCGAGCACGAGCTCGCCGACCTTCTGCCAGTCGGCATCGGTGGGCGAACCGGCGCCGACGCCCGGGATCTGCAGCAGCTTGGCGCGGAAATCGGCGTCCTGCGCCATCGCCGGCGTCGCGAACAGGCTGGAACCGCTCATGCCGAGCGCGCCGGTGGCGGCGAGCGCGCCGAGACCCGCGGCGCCCTTCAGCAGGCCGCGGCGGCTGGTCTGCCACTTCTGGTACCGATCGTAATCCTGCGTCTTCATGAAAATCCTCCCGATTTCAATGATGCTACGGTGCTAGCCGCTGCCGGCGCCGGACCGTCTGACGGTTCGTCCGGCGAGCGCGCCCATGCACCCGGATGCGCGAACGATTGCGTATCCACTCCCTCCGCACCGCTTTCCGCGGTGCAAACCCCTCTCCGCCGAGGTCGCTTGCTCCCTGCGCCCGTCTGCGGTGCAACAACAAAAGCGACAATTCCCGGCGCCGTCAACGGATAAGTTTTTCTTCCCTGCATTTGATGTTTCACAGATGAAAAATCTTAAAGCCACGGAAGATCGACTATCTAGGTCCATGATTTTATGGTCCGGACCCGGATCCGCAGTGTTTCGGCCCGGCGCCGGCCAAGGCCGGCTCCGGAACTTTCGTCGTCAGGTGCCGGTCGCCTCGAGCAGGGCCTCCGCCTCCGCCCGCGACGGCATGGACGGCGCCGTGCCCGGACGCGTCACCGAGAGGCCGGCGACGGCGCAGCCGAAGCGGGCCGCCTCGACCGGGTCGGCCCCGCGCGCCAGCGCCGCCGCGAAGCCGCCGTTGAACGCGTCGCCGGCGCCGGCCGTCTCGACCACGGGGCCGGCATTGACCGCCGGGATGTGGAGGGACGCGTCACGGCCGTGCAGCAGCACGCCGGCCTCGCCGAGCGTGATCAGCGCCGTGCCGACGCCCTTGGCGAGCAGCGCGTCGCCGGCCTTGCGGGCGCTGGCGAGGTCGGTGACGGCGATGCCGGTCAGCAGCGCCGCCTCGCTCTCGTTGGGTGTGACATAGTCGCAGAGCGCGTAGATCGCGTCGTCGAACTCTTCTGCCGGCGCCGGGTTGAAGATGGTCGTCACCCCCGCCGCCCGCGCGATTTCCAGCCCGCGCCGCGCGGCGGGAACCGGCTGTTCGAGCTGGGTGATGAAGACGGCGGCCGAGCGGATCGTATCCGCCGACGCCTCGACATCCTCGGCGCTGATGGTCGCGGCAGCGCCCGGCACGACGATGATGGCGTTTTCGCCGGACGTCTCGTTCACATAGATGAAGGCGGCGCCGGTCGGCTGTTCCTCCATCTGGGTGACTTCAGCCGTGATGCCTTCTGCCCGCCAGGTGTCGAGCGCGATGGCGCCAAAGGCGTCCTTGCCGATCTTGGACAGGAAGGTGACGGGCGCCCCGGCCCGGGCCGCCGCGACGGCCTGGTTGGAGCCCTTGCCGCCCGGGCCCATCTTGAAGCCGGAACCGGCGATCGTCTCGCCGATGCCGGGCATCCGGCCGGCGCGAAAGGCGAGGTCCGCCACGAAGATACCGAGAATGGCGACGCCGCGCCTCGTATCCGCCATGTCCTGCCTCCGCTCAGCGAGCGTCGGGCGGAATGACGCCCTTTTTCAGGATGAAGCAGCCATAGAACCGGCGCTCTCCGGTCTGGATGACGCAATAGGCGTTGCGGGCGCGCTCGTAGAAATCGAAGCGCTCGATCGAGCCCATCGGCCAGGAGCGGCCTTCGGCGGCGTCGATCTCGGCCTGCACTTCCTTCTGCACGTCGGGAAGCTGGTCGGGGCTGCCGACGATCTCCATCCGTAGCGCCGGCTGCTCGACGAAGCTGTCGAGCGGCAGCACGGAAAGGATGGCGCGGGCCGCCTCGGCGGCCGAGACATTGTCGATGCGCAGCAATTCGCCCAGCACGGTCTCGCGCGCCACGGCATCGGCCGGGAAGTTGGTGTCGCAGATGACGAGGTCGTCGCCATGTCCCATCGCCCTCAGGGCATAGAGCACGTCCGCGTTCAGAAGCGGGTTGATCGATTTCAGCATCAAGTTCCTCCTGCACGGCCGTCCGCTGCTGCGGATCCTCCTCCGGCCGTCTCTCCGATCGTCCCGGCAGTCTAGCGTGACATTGGCGGTGGCGGGAATGGGGCGAGCGCCATTTCGGGACCGACTCGGGGCCCCGAAACACAAAAAAATCGGCAGCTTCCGTGGCTTCGCAGCACGTTCGAGCGCAGGTCTTGGAACGGGCCACAAAGGTGCGCCGGCTGTCGGCGCGACCTTCCGGGGCGCGGTCGCTTGCCCTCAGTCGCCGGCGAGACGCTGCCAGGGCGACGAGGCGAGCTTCTGCGAGATCTCCGCGGTCGCCTCTTTCAGCCGCTCGATCAGGCGCGGGCGGATCTCCGCCGTCACGCGCCGCTCCGGCGCCGAGATGCTGATCGCCGCGACGGGGTAGCCGCTCTCGTCGAGGATGGCGACGCCCATGCACATCGTGCCTTCCTCGTTTTCGCCGATCTCGATGGCGACGCCGGTCGCCGCCGCCTCGACCAGCTGCTTCTCGATCGTCTTCAGCTGGGTGATGGTCCGGAGCGTGCGCTGCGGCAGCGCGTCGGAGAGAAGCTGCGTCCGCTCGTCCAGTGGCAGTTGCGCCAGGATCGCCTTGCCGAGCGCCGTCGAATGGACCGGATCGCGGCTGCCGATCCGCGCCTGCATGCGCAGCGCCCGCGTCGATTCGATGATGTCGATATAGACGACGTGGTTGTCGGCCAGCACCGCGAGATTGGTCGTCTCGTTGAACTCGCGGTTGATCTCTGTCAGCGCCGGCAGCGCGCATTCGCGCAGCCGCTGGATGCTCTTGTCGGCGGTGGCGAGGGCCCGGAAGCGGATGCCGACGCTGTAGCGGTCGCGATTGGCGTCATAGGTCAGGAAGCCGGCGGCGCTCAGCGTGCGCAGGTAGCGGAACACGCTGGTCTTCGGCAGGCTCAGCTCGCTGGCGATCGTCGTCAGCGAGGCCGGGTGACCCTTCTGGGCGATGGCGTCGAGCACCTTCAGCGCCTTCAGGACCGGGCCGACAATGTAGCGGTCGTCCTGTTCCATGCTCATGGCCTGCCCCTCCGTCCTCGCTTGCGTCGGCCGGAAGCTAGCTTTTTTCCGCCCTGCGAAACAAGCGCTCGTTTACATGAAACGGGGCTTCTGGCTTGGTGCTGCGATACCAAGCAGAGGAGCTAGCGTTGACCATCCACAACCAGGCGGCCAGTACTGCCACCGCGACCGCCGAGGCCTCGGCGCCGTTGCGTTTCGAGCGTTCGGTCGAGGAAATCCGCCGCAATTCGCAGTGGATCGCCGGCGGCGTCAACAGCAATTTCCGTATGAACATCTCGCCGACGCCGCTCGTCTTCGAGAAGGCGGAAGGTCCTTACCTGTTCGATGTCGATGGCAACCGGCTGATCGACTACTACCTCGGCATGGGGCCGATGATCCTCGGCCACAATCCGCAGGCGCTGACCGACGCCGTCACCGAGCAGATGAAGCACGGCATCCTGTTCGGCGGCCAGTCGCCGGTCGAGGCCGAGGCCGCCCGCCTGGTCTGCGAGCTGGTTCCCTGCGCCGAGCGCATGCGCTTTGCCTCGTCGGGCTCCGAGGCCGACCAGGCCGCGCTGCGGCTCGCCCGCGCCGCCACCGGCCGCGAGGTGATCATCAAGTTCGAAGGCCACTACCATGGCTGGTTCGACAACGTGCTGTGGTCGACGGCGCCGCCGCTCGACGCCGCCGGCCCGGCCGACCAGCCGGTGCCCTTCGCCGGCAGCAAGGGCCAGCTGCCGCAGTCGATCGCCGGTCTCGAGGTCCTGCCCTGGAACAATCTCGAGCTGCTGCAGCAGCGGCTCGCCAAGGGCGACGTCGCCGGCGTCATCATGGAAGCGACCATGTGCAACGCGGGCGCCATCCATCCGGCCCCCGGCTATCTGGAAGGCGTGCGCGAGGCCTGCACCAGGGCCGGCACCATCCTGATCTTCGACGAGGTGATCACCGGCTTCCGCCTCGGCGCCGGCGGCGCGCAGGCGCATTTCGGCGTCACGCCGGACCTCGCCACCTTCGGCAAGGCAATCGCCAACGGCTTCCCGGTCGCTGCGATCGCCGGCCGGGCCGACCTGCTCGACATGTTCGTGACGGGCGGCGTCGTGCATGGCGGCACCTATAATTCGCAGCCGCTGTCGATGGCCGCCACCGTCGCCTCGCTGAAGTCGCTGACGCCGGAGCTCTACGCCACCATCGACCGCAACGGCACGCGCCTGATGGAGGGCATGCGCGCCATCTTCGCCAGGGCCGGCGTCAAGGCGGTCGTCACCGGCTATCCGCAGATCTTCCATGTCGCCTTCGGCCTCGATGCGCCGGCGAAGGACTATCGCGATCTCGCCCGCTCCGACAAGAAGGCCTATGTCGCCTTCACCACCGCCCTCTTGCAGCGCGGCGTCCGCGCGCTGGAACGCGGCGCCTGGTTCATGTCGGTCACGCATGATGAGTCGGTCGTGGACGCGACGCTTGCCGCCGTCGAGGGCGCCGTCGGCGAGCTCAAGAGAAGGGGCATTCTCTAAGCCGCTGGGGGCGTTCCGAAAATTCCACCAGGCGAAACGCGGCGCCATTGCTTTGCATCGGCCCGCAAGGGACGCTGTGTTCCACACCATAGGATCCGCGGGGCGGAGAAGCCGGAATCTACCGGTCTCGCACCGCGGAATCCTGAGGCTTTCCGGGCAGGCGGAGCTGAATTCGCCGCCCGGCTTTGTTCCAACGTGGTGCGGCCGGGAAAATCCGTGGATTGGCCGCGCCACCTCAAAGAGGGGAAGTAGATGCGTTCTTCTGCATGGAAGGTTGTCGCCGGACTGGGCGCCGTTTCTGTGGCTCTGGCCTTCACCCAGGCGGCGCAGGCCGCCGGCAAGCTCCAGGAAGTCCTGAGCCGTGGCAAGCTGGTGGTTGGCACCGGCAGCACCAATCCGCCGTGGCATTTCCGCGACGAGAACGGCGAACTGGTCGGCTTCGACATCGACATCGCCAAGATCATCGCCAAGGGCCTGTTCGACGACGACACCAAGATCGAGTTCGTCAACCAGGCGTCGGATGCCCGCATCCCGAACATCGTCACCGACAAGGTCGACATCTCCTGCCAGTTCATCACCGTGACGGCCGCCCGCGCCCAGCAGGTCGCCTTCACCGTTCCCTACTATCGCGAGGGCGTCAGCCTGATGATGGTTTCGGGCGGCAAATATCCGGATTATGCGGCGCTGAAGGCCGCCGGCAACGCGGTGACCGTCTCCGTGCTGCAGAACGTGTTCGCCGAGGACATGGTCCACGCCGCCCTGCCGGAAGCGAAGGTCGACCAGTTCGAGAGCGTCGATCTCATGTACCAGGCGCTGAATTCCGGTCGCGCCGATGCTGCCGCCACCGACACCTCGTCGCTCGCCTACTACATGAAGCAGAACGAGGGCCGCTACGTCGACTCGGGCTTCAGCTGGAACCCGCAGACCTATTCCTGCATCGTCAAGCAGGGCGATCCGGACTGGCTGAACTTCGTCAACATCGCGCTGCGCGAGTCGATGACCGGCACGACGTTCCCGACATACAAGGCGGCCTTCGAGCGCTGGTTCGGCGTGTCGCCGCCCGCGCCGACGATCGGTTTCCCGGCTGAATTCCGCTAAGTCCGGACCGTTCACGTCGTGAACTACACGCTGCACTTCGGTGCCGTCTGGGCGAGCTTCGACCATTTGTTGTCGGGGCTCGCCATCGGACTGGCTCTGGCCGTCGCCGCCGTGGCGGTCGGCGTCGCCATCGGACTGCTGTCGGCCTTTGCCAGCGTGTCCAGGTCGCGTCTGCTGCGCGCGATCAGCGGGACCTATGTCCTGCTGATCCGCAACATTCCGTTGCTGGTCCTGGTGCTGCTCGTCTATTTCGCGCTGCCCGCCACCGGCATCCGGCTCGATAAATATGAGAGCTTCATCGGCTCGCTGGCGCTCTATGCCGGCGCCTATCTGACCGAGGTGTTCCGAGCGGGCCTCCTTTCCGTGCCGAAGGGGATCGTCGAGGCGGGTCGGGCGATCGGCCTGACGCGGATGCAGACCAATCTCTCGGTCGTCATGCCGGTGATGCTGCGCAATTCGCTGCCCTCGCTCGGCAACACCTTCATCGGCATGTTCAAGGACAGCTCGATCGCCGCCGCGATCGCCATTCCCGAGCTGACTTTCGAAGCCCGCAAGATCAATGTCGATACGTTCCGCGTCGTCGAGACATGGACGGTCGCGAGCGGCCTCTACATCGTCGCCTGCTTCACGATCGCCGCCCTGCTGCGCCGGCTCGAACGCCGCTTCCCCAAGTTCTGACCGGGGCATTCGATGGACGCTTTCCTCGCCCAGCTCTGGATCGCCCGATGGCCGCTCTTCGACGGCTTCCTGATGACATTGGGCATTTCGGTCGGCTCGATCGTGCTTGGCACGATCCTCGGCTGCATCGTCGGCATCCAGCTCGTCTTCGCGCCGCTCTGGCTGCGCTTTCCGTTCCGCATCTATGTCGATTTGATGCGGGGCACGCCGCTGCTGGTCCTCATCCTCGCCGCCTTCTACATTCCGGCCGTGCTGGGGCTCTCGCTCTCGGCGGCGCAGGCCGGCACGCTCGCGCTTGGCCTCTTCGCCGGCGCGCATATCGGCGAGCTCGTGCGCGGCTCGCTGCAGGCGATCCCGCCCGGCCAGATCGAGGCGGGGCGCTCCATCGGCCTCACCTTCCCGCAGATTCTTGGCAGCGTGCTGCTGCCGCAGGCGCTGCGGACGTCGCTGCCGCCCTGGATCAACACCGGCGTCGAGCTGATCAAGGGCTCCAGCCTGCTCTCGATGATCGGCGTCGGCGAGCTGCTCTTGAAGACGCAGGAAGTGATCGGCCGCAACTTCATGACCATTCAATTCTATGTCTTTGCCGGCATCGTCTACCTGGTCGTCAATATCGCCCTGGACATGCTCGGCAAGTCGATGGAACGCCGCCTCGGAGCCCGCCTATGACCCAGACTGAAACCCAGCGGCCTCTGCTCGACATCCGGGGCCTCAGGAAGAATTTCGGCGCCGTGGAAATCCTCAAGGGCGTCGACCTCAGCCTGCGCCCCAGGGACGTCGTCTCGATCATCGGCTCCAGCGGCTCCGGCAAGACGACGCTGCTGCGCTGCGTCAACCTGCTGGAGGAATTCCAGGGCGGCGACATCGTCCTCGACGGCGAGACGATCGGCTACAAGACGGTCGGGGCCAAGCGCGTCCGGCTGCGCGACGCCGAGCTGTCGCGCCAGCGCGCCATGACCGGCATGGTGTTCCAGAGCTTCAACCTGTTTCCGCACCTGACCGCAGCCGGCAATGTCATGCTGGGCCTGCGCAAGGTGAAGAAGCTCGGCAAGGACGAGGCCTTCGCCATCGCGGAGAAATGGCTCTCCCGCGTCGGCCTCGGCGCCCGGCTCAACCACTATCCGAGCCAGCTTTCCGGCGGCCAGCAGCAACGCGTGGCGATCGCGCGCGCGCTTGCCATGAACCCGAAGCTGGTGCTGCTCGACGAGGTGACTTCCGCGCTCGATCCGGAACTGGTGCAGGAAGTGCTGACCACCATCAAGGGCATCGCCGACGACGGCGCCACGCTGCTGATCGTCACGCACGAGATGCGCTTCGCCCGCGAGGTTTCCAGCCGCATCGTCTTCATGGAGCAGGGGCGGATCGCCGAGGAGGGCACGCCGGAGGAGATCTTTGGCGCAGGCCGCAGCCAGCGCCTGAACGAGTTCCTGAAGAGCTCGCGCCACTGAGCGGCCGAGGGCTTCAACGCCGGGACAATCGAAGCGGGTGCCCCCTTGGTGTGCCCGCTTTTTTCATGAGCCGCCGCAAGGCGTTGGTGGCTGTGGGGTGTCAGGACGCCGTCGTCGTGATAGGCCTTGGCCGGGTGTCGCCGGCCGCAGCCGGCGCGATGGATTTGGACGGAGATCGAGATGACGAAGGTAGCGTTCCTGGGCCTCGGCGTGATGGGCTATCCGATGGCGCGGCATCTGCAGGCGAAGGGCCACGAGGTGACCGTCTACAATCGCAACGCCGCCAAGTCCGCCAAGTGGGTCGCCGAGTTCGGCGGCCGCGCCGCCGCGACGCCGAAGGAGGCGACGGAAGGCCAGGACATCGTGTTCGCCTGCGTCGGCAACGACAATGACCTGCGCGCCGTCACCATCGGAGCGGACGGCGCCTTTGCCGGACTGGCCGCCGGCGCCGTCTTCGTCGATCACACCACCGCTTCGGCCGAGGTCGCGCGCGAACTGCACGCGGAAGCCGAGAAGCGCGGCTTCGCCTTCATCGACGCGCCGGTCTCGGGCGGCCAGGCGGGCGCCGAGAACGGCGTGCTGACCGTGATGTGCGGCGGCGATTCCGAGCCCTTCGCCCGCGTCGAACCGGTCATCCGCAGCTATGCCCGCGCCTGCCAGTTGCTCGGCCCCGTCGGCTCCGGCCAGCTCGCCAAGATGATGAACCAGATCTGCATCGCCGGCATCGTCCAGGGCCTGGCCGAGGCGCTGCATTTCGGCAAGCGCGCCGGCCTCGACGTCGAGGCGGTGGTCGAGGTGATCTCGAAGGGCGCGGCGCAGTCCTGGCAGATGGAGAACCGCTACAAGACGATGAATGCCGGCCAGTTCGAGTTCGGCTTCGCCGTCGACTGGATGCGCAAGGACCTCGGCATCTGCCTCGACGAGGCGCGCAACAATGGCGCGAAGCTGCCGCTGACGGCGCTGGTCGACCAGTTCTACGGCGACGTCCAGGCCATGGGCGGCAATCGCTGGGACACGTCGAGCTTGATTGCCCGGCTCGAGAAGTAGTCGTCTCCGAGGCCGGCTTGGCTCGCTTGGGTTAACCGCCCGTTATCCTTGTGCGGACGCGTGCGGTGTTCCCGTTTTGGTCGCTGCTCGTGCTCTCTGCTCTGGCGTCATCCCCGCGAAGGCGGGGATCCATGCAGCCGAGAATTTGGGAGTTTCGCGCTCCGGGCAACCCGGCGGCA
The DNA here is from genome assembly GCF_026343855.1 of Kaistia nematophila. Lineage (NCBI taxonomy): Bacteria > Pseudomonadati > Pseudomonadota > Alphaproteobacteria > Hyphomicrobiales > Kaistiaceae > Kaistia > Kaistia nematophila. The sequence continues at coordinate 756,754 of NZ_JAPKNK010000001.1, forward strand.
TGGATCCCGGGTCTTCGCCCGGGATGACGGCGAGGGTGGGGAGGCGTGGGCGCCGCGCTCCCGACCGAGCAGACGAATGGAAGAGCCAGCCCTCAAACGCGGGCGTAAATGTCCTCGATGCGGACGATGTCGTCCTCGCCGAGATAGGAGCCCGTCTGCACCTCGATCAGTTCGAGCGGGATCTTGCCGGGGTTGGCGACGCGGTGGATGGCGCCGAGCGGCAGGTAGATCGACTCGTTCTCGTTCACCGTGCGGACGGTGTCGTTCAGCGTCACCTCGGCGGTGCCGCGCACCACGACCCAGTGCTCGGCGCGGTGGTGGTGCTTCTGCAGCGAGAGCTTGGCGCCCGGCTCCACGACGATCTTCTTCACATGGAAGCGGTCCCCCCGGCAGATCGTCTGGTAGGTGCCCCACGGGCGGTGGATCTTGATGTGCTCGTTGGCCTCGTTGCGCTTTTCCGCCTTGAGGCTGGCGACCAGGTGCTTGACGTCCTGGGCGCGGTCGGACGGCATGATCAGGATCGCGTCCTCGGAGGCGACGACGGTCATGTTGTCGAGGCCGATGCCGGTGACGAGCGGGCCCTCGGAATGGATGAAGGCGTTCTGGCTGTCGATCAGCGCGACCGGGCCGGTGGTGACGTTGCCGTGCTCGCCGGGCGAGCGGCTGTCGCGCACCGCGTCCCAGCTGCCGATGTCGGACCACGAGAAGCGGCCCTCGATCACGGCGGCGCGGTCGGTGCGCTCCAGCACGGCGTAGTCGATCGACTTCGCCGGTATGGCGACGAAGCTCTTCTCCTCGAGACGGATGAAGCCGAGGTCTTCATGCGCGCCGGCGATCGTCTTGTCGGCGCCGGCGGCGATCTCGGGCTCGAACTTCGCCGCTTCCGCCAGCATCAGCGCCGCCGGGAAGATGAAATTGCCGGAGTTCCACAGATAGCCCTCGGCAACGTAGCGCCCGGCGGTCTCTCGGTCGGGCTTCTCGACGAAGGAGGTGACGGCGAAGGCGCCCGGCGTGCCGAGCGGCTTGCCCGGCTTGATGTAGCCATAGCTGGTGCGCGGCTCGGTTGGCGTGATGCCGAAGGTGACGATATGGCCTTCCTCTGCGGCGGCCGCGCCATCGAGGCAGGCCTGCTGGAACAGCGCGACGTCCGGCACGAGATGGTCGGCGGCGAGCGCCAGCACGAGGCAGTCGTCGCCATAGAGCTTCTGCGCATAGCGGGCGGCGACGATCAGCGCGGCGGCGGAATCGCGTCGCGCCGGCTCAAGGATGATGGTCGGGTTGACGCCGATCTCGGCCGCCTGGCGGCGGGCGAAGAAGCGGAAGGCATCGGCGGTGATGACGATCGGATCGGTGCCGCCGGCGCTCTTCGGCGGCAGTCGCAGCAGCGTGTCCTGGTAGAAGGTGCGCTCGGAACCGAGGGCGAGGAATTGCTTCGGCATGCTGTCGCGCGAAATCGGCCAGAGGCGTGTTCCCGATCCTCCCGCCAGAATCACCGGAACAATCTTGGAAACTGCCATAGTCATAGCCTCTTGGACGCTGCGCGCGTTTCGTGCGCTTCTGCCGGGGGGACCCGCCGAGTTGCAGGATCTTGCATGGCGGGGGTTACCAATTCAACGCGCGGCCCGCTCCGGAGTTCGGTCCGGCCCGGCCGATTGGGAATATTCTTTCCGAATGGTTGCGGTGGCGGCAGGTGGCCCGCCGCGCGGGCGGCGGGCGGACTGGCGGCCTGCGGCGCGATTGAGGGCGAGCCAGAGATGAGCGGTGCCGCGTCCGCCGCGCGCCAGCGCCCGCAGCCCGGCATGGATGTCGTGCGGCGAGGTGGTGGCGTCGATCACCATCAGGATGTCGTCGGCATGGCGGATCCAGAACAGCGTGTCGACCGTCGGCAGCAGGGCCGGGCTGTCGATCACGACATGGTCGTAGTTTTGCCGCGCCGTTTGCAGTAGCCCGGACAGCGAGCCCGATTCGAGCAGCGCGTCGACATTGCAGCGCGGATCGCCGGGGCCGGCGGCGACGGCAAGATGGGGCGTGAGCTCGTCGACGACGAGCCTGTCCGGGGCGCCGGCCGGGCCGCGGCTGGCGAGCAGGTCGGCGAGTCCGTGCCGGCGTTCGAGATCGAGCGCGGCATGCACCTCCGGCTGGCGGAGGTTGCCGTCGATCAGCAGCGTCCTGCGGCCGGAAAGCGCCAGGCAGCGGGCCAGCGAGATCGCCGTTTGCGTCGCGCCCTCGCCGGGCAGCGCCGCGGTGACGAGCACGACCCGAGCCGAGCCGAGCGCCAGCCGGCCGCCGGAAGGCGCGAGGTCGAGCGCCAACCGCAATCGCCGGATCGCCACGGCATAGGCGGAGCCGGGATGGTCGAGAACCTCGGTCGCCGGCTTCTCGCCAGGGCGGTCGGCGCGCGGGGCGATCGGCGGCAGGGCGGCGAGCACGGGGACGCCGGCGAAATCCTCAAGGGCTGCCTCGTCGGCGAAGCCGCCGGCGAGCCGGTCGCGCAGGATCGCCGCCGCCGCGCCAAGCATCAACGACAGGGCCAGCGCCAGCGTGGCGATCAGCGGTTCGTCGGGCGATGCCGGTGTGGAGGGCGGCAGGGCGGGCGAGACGATGCGGCTGTCGGGAAGCTGGAGGTCGATTTCGGCGGTCGCGGCGGTCGAGGAGGTGGTGAGCTTGTCGACGACGAGGCGCAGCGCGGCCGCGTCGCCCTCGACCTCCCGGAAATGCTGCACGATCTCGGCCGGAATGTCAGGGTCGGCGAGCCGCTGGCTGAGCCGGGCGCGCAGTTCCGCCTCGTTTTGTTGCGCGGCCCCGGCTTCCGCCGCGATGCGGGCGATGACGGACTGGGCTTCCTTGTCGATCTGGCGGTCGAGCTGGGCGAGCTTCGCCGCCGTTTCGGCGCTGTCGGCAGGCTCCGGCCCCTGCCGGAGCGCTGCGGCCTGCGCGTTGAGGCGCACCATGCGGTCGGAATTCAGTTCGGCGATCAGCGCGTCCCACTCGCGCTTGCGGGCGCGCTCGCGCGAGCGGCCGGCGAGCGCGTCATAGCGCAGGCGGTTCGCCTCCTGCTCCTTGATGGCCGCGCGGATCTCCGAGAGCTCCGTGCGCAGTTCCGCATCCTCGATGGTGCCGATGCTGTCGTCGAGGAAGCTGTCGAGCTTGCGGTCCATCTCGCGCAGTGCCGCGCGGGCGCTTTCGAGCTGCTGGGCCAGCCGCTTCTGGACGTCGGCGGCGAAATCGACCTTGGCGCGGATCTGCGCGTCGATATAGGCGGCGGCCAGCGCATTGGCGATCCGTGCCGCCTTGGCGGGATCCTGCGAGCGGGCGGCCACCTCGATGACATAGGTGGCGCCGCGCCGCGAGATGGCGATGGCGGGGCCGAGGCGTCGCAGCGTCTGCCGCGCCGCCTGCTCGGCAGAAGGCGGCGGTGTCTCCATGCCGGCGAGGCTCCTGAGGCGGATTGCCCAGCCCGGCCGTGGCGTGAATTCGGGATCGCGCGCGAGATCCAGCTTTTCGACTACCGCAAGCAGCACGCCGGGCGAGCGGAGGATCTCCACCTCGCTTTCGACCCGCGCGGCATCTGCCGGTCGGCCGGCGCCGCTGCGGTCGGCGTCGAGGACGCTATGCTGCCATGGGTCCACGATGACGAGCGCCGAGGCCTTGTAGGTCGGCGTGACCCAAAAGAGGACGAGAGCGGTCAGGAGGTTGATGGTGACGACGACGGCGAGGAAAGTCCACCATTGCCGGCGCAGCAGGCGGAGCAGGCGCCAGGGATCGAGCCCGTCCGCCCGGAACGCCGGCGCGGATGCCGGTCCGGCTGCAGGCGTTGCCAAGGCGGCCTGCTCGTCTTCGAAGGCGAGGCGCGGGCCCCTGCCGTCCAGCATGCTCATGCCCCCCAATCCTGGCCATCTCATCCGGAGGCGCCTTGGCGCGCAAATGGATCGGCTGCCGAATTTAAGGTGACGTAACGGAAACATTGAGTCAACGAGGACGGATGCGACGGAGGCCCGCATTGCGAACAAAACGGGAAACATGCTCCAATCCGGGACGATCCCGCCTTTGATTCGACGGAACCATCGATTTCCATGACGGCTGCCCATCTCGCCCGGCTGAACGACGACCAGCGCCGCGCCGTCGAATTCGGCGTCACCACGCCGGAACGCGGGCCGCTGCTGGTGATCGCCGGCGCAGGTTCCGGCAAGACCAACACGCTCGCGCACCGGGTCGCGCATCTGATCCTGAACGGCGCTGACCCGCGCCGCATCCTGCTGATGACCTTTTCGCGCCGCGCGGCGAGCGAGATGGCGAAGCGGGTCGAGCGCATCGCGGCCGGGGTGATGGGATCGAAGGGCGGTGTGCTCACCGACGCGCTCGCCTGGTCCGGCACGTTCCATGGCATCGGTGCGAAAATCCTGCGCGAGCATGCGCAGTGGATCGGCCTCGATCCGGCCTTCACCATCCATGACCGCGAGGACTCGGCCGATTTGATGAATCTGGTCCGGCACGAGCGGGGCCTGTCGAAGAAGGAGAGCCGCTTTCCCGCCAAGGGCACCTGCCTCGCCATCTATTCGCGCGTCGTCAATGCCGAGACGACGCTCGACGAGGTACTGGTCAAGGTCTTCCCCTGGTGCGCCATGTGGAAGGACGAGCTGAAGGCGCTGTTCGCCGCCTATGTCGAGGCGAAGCAGGCGCAGAATGTGCTCGATTACGACGACCTGCTGCTCTACTGGGCCTATCTGATGGCCGAGCCGTCGATCTCGGGCGAGATCGCCGCCCGCTTCGACCATGTGCTGGTCGACGAATACCAGGACACCAATCGGCTCCAGGCCTCCGTGCTGCTTGGGCTGAAGCCGAAGGGGGAGGGGCTGACGGTCGTCGGCGACGACGCCCAGTCGATCTATTCGTTTCGGGCCGCCACGGTGCGCAACATCCTCGATTTTCCCGGCCACTTTTCGCCGGCGGCCGAGATCGTCACGCTGGAGCGGAACTATCGCTCGACCCAGCCGATCCTCGCCGCCGCCAACGGCGTCATCGGGCTGGCGACGGAGCGCTTCACCAAGAACCTCTGGACCGAGCGGGCGAGCGGCGACAAGCCCCAGCTCGTCACCGTGCGCGGCGAGGCAGAGCAGGCGCGCTATGTCGTCGAGACGGTGCTGGAGGCGCGCGAGCGCGGCGTGGCGCTGAAGGAGCAGGCGGTGATGTTCCGCGCCGCGCACCATTCCGGCCCGCTCGAATTCGAGCTGACCCGGCGCAACATCCCGTTCGTCAAGTTCGGCGGACTGAAGTTCCTGGACGCGGCGCATGTGAAGGACCTGCTCGCGGTCTTACGCTTCGTCGAGAACCCGCGCGACCGCGTCGCCGGATTTCGCGTCGCGCAATTGCTGCCGGGCGTCGGGCCGGGCACGGCCGGCAAGATGCTCGACGCCATGACGGGCGCGGTCGATCCGGTTGCGGCGCTTGTCGAGTTCAAGCCGCCGCAGAAGACGGCCGCCGACTGGCCGGCCTTCGTCGAGATGGTTGGCGCGCTGCGCGGACGGGGCATGGGCTGGCCGGCCGAGATCGAGGCGGTGCGCAACTGGTACGAGCCGCATCTGGAGCGCATCCACGAGGACGCGACGGTGCGGCTTGCCGATCTCGTGCAACTGGAGCAGATCGCTGCCGGTTTTTCCTCGCGCGAGCGTTTCCTGACCGAGCTGACGCTCGATCCGCCGGATGCCACCAGCGGCGAGGCCGGCGTGCCGCTGCTCGACGAGGATTATCTCATCCTCTCCACCATCCATTCGGCCAAGGGGCAGGAATGGAAATCGGTGTTCGTGCTGAACGTCGTTGACGGCTGCATGCCGATCGACCTCTCGACCGGCACGGCGGAGGAGATTGAGGAGGAGCGGCGGCTGCTCTATGTCGCGATGACACGGGCGAAGGACGAACTGCACCTCGTCATGCCGCAGCGCTTTTTCGTCACGCAGCAGACGCGCGGCGGTGACCGCCATGTCTATGCGACGCGCACCCGCTTCATCCCGTCCGCCATCATCGGTCTGTTCCAGCAGGTGATCTGGCCGCCGGCGCCAAGCGAGGCGCCCGGCGCCGCCGCCCAGCCGCGCGTGCCGGTCGACATCGCCGCCAAGATGCGCGGCATGTGGAAGTAGGGGCTCCTATGCCGGTGCAAGGCACCGCCCCTCATCATCCTGAGGAGGCCCGAAGGGCCGTCTCGAAGGACGCAGTGCGGCAGCGCCACGGCCCTTCACCTCTCCCATGGGGAGAGGTCGGAGCGAAGCTCCGGGTGAGGGGGTAGGGAACCACCCGAAGAGGCCGTAAACCCTCACCCGCCGCACTGCGTGCGTCGACCTCTCCCTTAGGGAGAGGTGAAGGACAGCGCCCCTCCTTTGGGCGAAGCGCCGTCGGCTCCCTCTCCCGCACGCGGGAGAGGGCTGGGGTGAGGGCCTTACTGTCGCTCGATTTCACGCGTCCGGCAGGCAGACGCGCAGGCGGTGGCCGTCGGGATCGAGGGCGACGAAGGTCGGGCCGAAGTCGAGTTCGGTCAGTTCCTGCTCGATCCGGAGCCCGCGCTGCCGCCAGTCGGCATAGAGCGTGTCGATCTTCGCCTTGTTCTCGACCATGAAGACGATCTCGCCATTGGCGCCGTTCGCCGTCGCGCTGGTGGCGGGCTTCGCCTGGGCGCGGCCCCAGAGGCCGAGCGTCATGCCGTTGTCGAGCGGCAGGGCGGCGAAATTGGGCGACGCGTTCATCGCCGGCTGGCCGAGCAGGTCGCCATAGAAGGCGGCGCTGGCCGCAGTGTCCTTCACATAGAGCAGGATCATGTTCGGGGTCGTCGTCATGGTGTTGCCTCCGTTGTCGATGGAGGCAGGTTACGCGATCCTGCTGTCAGTTTATGGCAGCATGGATGGGTGATTGATGCCCTCGGCGATCTTCCACTCCTTCAGCAGGACCTGCCGCCGGCGCGGGTAGCGCGTTTCCGTGACGACGAGTTCGGCCATCCGCTCGGTGCGGAAATGGCGAAAATCCTGACGGGTCTCGCACCAGGCGACGAGCACGCGGACCTTCTCGAAGAAGCCGAGCGCGAAGGGCCAGACCGTGCGCCGCGACCCGGCGCCAACGGCGTCGGTATAGGCGAAGGAAAGTTTGCGCTCCCGGCGGATCGCGGTGCGGATGTCGGCAAGATCGACGCCGGGCGTCTCGGCCGAACTCGTCCCCACCAGCAGCGCCGAACTGTCGAGATCTTCGCGCAGATCCTGAGGCAACACGGCGGCGATCTTGGCGAGCGCGTTGGAGGCGGCGAGCGCCAGGCGGGGATCGGCGCGTTTCGAGACCCAGCGCGAGCCGAGCACCAGCGCCTCGATCTCGTCCTCCGAAAACATCAGCGGCGGCAGCATGAAGCCGGGCTTCAGGATGTAGCCGATGCCGGCCTCGCCCTCGATCGAGGCGCCCTGCGCCTGCAGCGTGGCGATGTCGCGGTAGAGCGTGCGCAGGCTGACGCCGAGTTCGCCGGCCAGGACCTGACCGCTCACCGGCCGGCGATGCCGGCGCAGGATTTGGATCAGGTCGAGCAGGCGCTGCGAACGGGACATGGAGAGCTCCTCACACGCCATGATGCCACATATTGGCAGCATTGGCGCGGGCGGGCAGCCCACTGCTCAAGCAAGACCCTCACCCAAGCCTCTCCCGCAAGCGGGCGAGGGCTTTGGCCGGCGGGCTGCATCAGCCGCAGAGGCACTTGCGGAGGACCGAGGGGCTTTCGCCCCGTCAGGCCGGATTGCCGACGCGACTAGGCCGCTTCCTCGGCCAGGAAGCCGCCCGACTGACGCCGCCAGAGCGAGGCGTAGTGGCCGTTCAGCGCCAAGAGTTCCTCATGCGTGCCGCTCTCGATGATGCGGCCCTTGTCGAGGATGATCAGCCGGTCCATCCGCGCGATCGTCGACAGCCGGTGCGCGATGGCGATCACCGTCTTGTCGGCCATCAGGCTCTCGAACTGCTCCTGGATCGCGGCCTCGACCTCCGAGTCGAGCGCCGAGGTCGCCTCGTCGAGGATCAGGATCGGCGCGTTCTTCAGGATGACGCGGGCGATCGCGATGCGCTGGCGCTGGCCGCCGGAAAGCTTGATGCCGCGCTCGCCGACATGCGCCTCATAGCCAGTGCGCCCGCGCCAGTCCTCCAGATTGCCGATGAACTCGTGCGCATGCGCCCGCCGCGCCGCTTCCTCGACGCCGTTCAGCGTGACATGCGGCTGGCCGTAACGGATGTTATCGAGGATCGAGCGGTGCAGCAGCGACGTGTCCTGCGTCACGACGGAGATCTGCTCGCGCAGGCTCTCCTGGGTGACGCGGGCGATGTCCTGGCCGTCGATCAGGATACGGCCGCCCTCGAGGTCGAAGAAGCGTAGCAGCAGGTTGACCAGCGTCGACTTGCCAGCGCCGGAGCGACCGACTAGGCCGATCTTCTCGCCCGGTTTGATGGTGAGCGACAGGTCGTCGATGATGCCGCCGGAGCGGCCATAGTTGAAGTTGATGTGGTCGAAGACGATGCCGCCCTTGGCGACCTTCAGTTCCTCGGCGCCGGGGCGGTCGGTCAGGCGCAACGGCTTGGCGATCGACATCATGCCTTCCTGCACGGCGCCGATGTTCTCGAAGATCGCGGTGACCTGCTGGGCGACGAAGCCGGCGATGTTGGCGATCTGCCAGGTCAAGGGCAGCACCATGGCGACGATGCCGACCTCGATCAGCCCGATCGACCAGAGCCGCACGGCGATGGCGCCGGTGGAAACGACGAGGACGGCGTTGTTGAGCGCCAGGGCCAGGCCGAACAGGGTGATCAGTCGCAGCTGTCCGCGGAAGACGCTGGTGTGATAGTCGACCGCCTCGCGGACATAGTCGTCCTCCTCGCGGGCGCGGCCGAACAGCTTGACCGTGATGATATTCGTGTAGCTGTCGACGATGCGGCCGGTGATCAGCGAGCGCGCCTCCGACATCTCGACCGAGCGTCCCTTCAGGCGCGGCACGAAGATCCGGAGCAGCGTCACATAGCAGGCGAACCAGACGATCGTCGGCAGCATCAGCCAGGGATTGTTGTGGCCGAGCAGCACCAGGGCGCTGGTGCCGTAGACGGCGATGTACCAGACGGCGTTGATCGAGGAGACGGCGCTGTCGCGCACGGAAACGCCGGTCTGCATGACGCGGGTGGCGATGCGGCCGGCGAAATCATGCTGGAAGAACGACCAGCTCTGCCGCACCACGTGCCAGTGGCTCTGCCAGCGGATCAGGTTGGTGAAGCCCGACGCGATGATCTGGTTGGTGATCAGGTTCTGCACGAAGATTGCGACCGGGCGCACCAGCAGCATGAACAGCGCCATGCCGGCGAGCACGTGCCAGTGCTCGTTGACGAGCGCGGCCGGCGAGACCTGGCTCAGAAGCGTCACCAGCCGGCCGATGAAGAACGGGATGGTGGCGTCGAGCAGCGCGACGGTCAGCCCGGCGAGCAGCAGGGCGACGAAATACCAGCGCACCTGGCGGATGAAGAACCAGTAGAAGGCGACAAGGCGATCCGGCGGCTCTCCGGGCATGCCATGGGCAGTGGCCGGAATCCGTTCTTCGAAATAGCGGAACATGATGATCTCGACGGCAGGCGTGTGGGTGCAAGCGGGGCGAACGTCGCGGCGCAGAAGCGGGGCGATGAACGCGTCCGGGCATGGGGAAACGGACCCGGGCGTCGTTGGGGAAGGATGCTAGCCTGATTTGTGGCGATTCTTAAGCCATATTGCCCTTCTATTGTCCGCCGAAGACTAAATTCGATCGCAGCGGGCTGCCGGAAATAATCCGGCTCGACGGCGCGCTTCTCTCGCCGTGGCCCGCGCTCGGCGCCTGCGGCTTCAGGGTGCACGGCTTCATGGCGCAAGCCTGGGAAGTTCGCCTGTCGCGCGATTGACTCTTGCCCGGTTTGGAGTCGTATTAGATAGAACAAAACAGGAACAATACGATTGGGCAGGACAGCGACGGACGACGATGAGCACGGCGAAGGCGACCCTTTCCGCATTGCGACAGCGCATTGCCGCGATCGAGACGACGGCGAGATCCGCGCCGCCGGGCGAGATCGCGCAGGACGTCTGCACGCCAGTCATGTCGTCGCGCGCCGGCCGTATCACGCTCGACCGGGACGAGGTCGACGCCGCGCTGGGAGGAGGGCTGGCGCGCGGCGCGCTGCATGAAATCCTCGCCGCCTCGGGCGCCGACAATATTGCCGCCTCCGGCTTCTCGCTGGCCCTGGCGCTGGCCGCCGCCCCGGCCGGGCGGCCGATTGTCTGGGTGCGGCAGGATTATGCGGCAAGGGAGGGCGGCGAGCTTCATGCCGATGGCTTGCAGGCGCTCGGTCTCGATCCGGCAGCCCTGATTCTCGTGCAGTTGCGCGATCCCCTCGCCGTGCTGCGCGCCGGCGGTGAGGCGGCGCGCTGCGGCGCGCTTGGCGCTGTCATCCTCGAGCCCTGGGGCGAGCCGAAGGCGCTCGACCTGACGACGCAGCGCCGCTTCGCGCTGGCGGCGGAGGCGTCCGGCGTCACTGTCCTGCTGCTTCGCCCCGGCGCGCGGCCGATGCCGGGTGCTGCGGAAACCCGCTGGCTTGTGCGCTCCGGGCCGGCGATGCCGATGGCGATGAACGCGCCCGGCCATCCGACTTTCGACCTGACCTTGTTGCGCCATCGCCATGGCCCGCCCGGCGGGCCCTGGCGGCTGGAGTGGAACCGCGATGACAAACTCTTCAAGCGACCGGCGCTATTGCGCGATCCGGCTGCCCTTTCTCGCATCGAACCGGCTCCGCACCCTGCCGAACGCGCCCCATTCCGGCTTGCCGGCTGATCAGCCGCTTCTGATCGTCGACAAGGTGAAGGGCGCGCTCGCCCTCGCGGCCCCCGACCCGGCGGCGTTGCGGCAGGGGCTTGCCCCCGGCCTGACGCTGGCCGAGGCGCGGGCGCGCGTCTCCGGCCTGGTGGTCGCCGAGCACGATCCGGTGGCCGATGACGATCTGGTCGAGCGGATCGCCGACTGGTGCGATCGCTACACGCCGCTGGTCGCCCGCCATGGCGAGCGCGGGCTGATGCTCGACATCACCGGCGTCGCCCATCTCTTCAGGGGCGAGGCGGCGCTACTCGACGACCTGCTGACGCGGCTCTCCGGGTTGGGGTTGACCGCGCTTGGCGCGATCGCCGGGGCGCCGGCCACGGCGCGGGCGCTCGCCCGCTCGGAAGCGCGCGTGGTCATTCCACCCGGCCGCGAGGCCGAGGCCGTGCGGCCCCTGCCGATCACCGCGCTCGGGCTCGATCCGGCGCGGCTGCAGGCGCTGGCCCGCGCCGGCCTGAAGACGGTCGCCGACCTGATCGACCGGCCGCGCGCGCCGCTTGCCGCCCGCTTCGGCGCCGATTGCGTCGAGCGGCTGGAGCGGCTCGCCGGCATCGCCGAGCATCCGATCTCGCCGCGCCGGCCGGTGCCGGTGGCGCTGGCCGAGCGCATCTTCTTCCAGCCGATCGCCCATGCCGAGGATATCGAAGCGACGCTCGCCCGCCTCGCCGTCGATGTCGCCTCGCTGCTGGAAGCGCGCGGCGAGGGCGGCCGCAGCTTCGAGGCGAGCTTCTATCGCGTCGATGGCGCCGTGCGGCGGATCGAGGTCGCGACCGCCCGTCCGAACCGGGCGCCGAAGGCGATCGCGCGACTGTTTCACGAGAAACTCGATGCGCTGTCCGATCCGCTCGATGCCGGCTTCGGCTTCGACCTGATCCGGCTCGGCGCCTTTCGCTCCGAGCCTTTCGGGGCGGTGCAGGCGAGCCTCGACGGCCATGCGCTCGACGACGAGGTGGTCGCCGATCTCATCGACCGGCTCGGCGCACGCTTTGGGCCGGAACGGGTGCAGGGTTTCGTACCCGCCGATACGCATATTCCGGAGCAGCGGGCGCGGCGGGTGCCGGTCTTCACCATGGGCGCCAACACCGCCCAGTGGGAGGAAGCGCCGGAGGTGGGCGAGCCGCCCTTGCGGCCGCTCAGCCTGTTCGATCCGCCCGAGCCGGTCGAGGCGCTGGGCGAGGTGCCGGACGGACCGCCGCTCTCCTTCCGCTGGCGCCGCGTGCTGCATCAGGTGGCCCGCGCCGAAGGGCCGGAGCGGATCGCGCCGGAATGGTGGCGCGATGGCGAAAGCACGTCCGACCGCGACTATTTTCGCGTCGAGGACAGGAACGGTTGCCGCTTCTGGCTCTATCGCGAGGGGTTTTACGCCGCCGACCGGCCGCAGCCGCGCTGGTTCCTGCATGGGCTGTTCGCATGAGAAAGGAAGCAAGCCTCTCACCCAACCCTCTCCCGCTCGCGGGAGAGGGCCTTGCCGCACACAGCGGGGCGACAAGCGCAGGCGATCCCCCTCTCCCGCGAGCGGGAGAGGGCTGGGGTGAGGGTTCTTCAAGCCACACACAGACGGCAAAGACCCCATGAGCGTCTATGCCGAACTCGCGACCATGTCGAACTTCTCCTTCCTGGAAGGCGGCTCGCATGCGGCCGAGTTGATCATCCAGGCGCATGGACTGGGGCTGAAGGGGATCGGCATCGCCGACCGCAACACCTTCGCCGGCATCGTCCGCGCCCATGACGCCTGGGGCAGCGAGGACTATGGCAATGCGCGCGCCGCCGGCTTCCGCCTCGTTGTCGGCGTCCGCCTCGTCTTCCGCGATGGCACGCCGGATATCCTTGCCTATCCCAGGGATCTCGCCGCCTATGGCCGGCTCTGCCAGTTACTCAGCTTCGGCAAGCGCCGGGCGCCGAAGGGTGAATGCCACCTCGATTTCGGGGATCTCGCGGCGCATGCGGAGGGTTCGCTCTTCATCCTGATGCCGCCCGCCAGGCTGGCCGGCGACCTCGGCGCGGCGCTCGGCCGGCTCGCCGTCCTGGCGCCGGGGCGGACCTGGCTCGCCGCCGTGCTCTATCGCGGCGGCTCCGACCGGCGCCGCCTCGCCACGCTTTCCGCGCTCGCCTGGGACCACCGCGTCCGCCTGATCGCCGTCAACGACGTGCTCTATCACGCTCCGGAACGGCGGCCGCTGCAGGATATCCTGACCTGCATCCGCGAGAAGACGACGATCGAGAAGGCGGGGCGGCGGCTCGCGATGAATGCCGAGCGACACCTGAAGCCGGGCGTCGAGATCGAACGCCTGTTTCGCGACTTTCCCGGCGCCGTGGCGGAGGCGGCGCGCTTTCTCGGCCAGATCCGCTTCACCCTCGACGAGATAGAATACGAGTATCCGCACGAGACGGTGCCGGAGGGGATGACGCCGCAGGCGCATCTGGAGGCACTGGCGCGGGAGGGCGCGCGAAAGCGCTATCCGGACGGCGTTCCGGCGTCGGTCACGGCGACCCTCGACAAGGAACTCGCCATGATCGGGTCGCTCGGCTACGCGCCCTATTTCCTGACCGTGCACGACATCGTGGCGTTCGCGACCGGGCGCGGCATCCTCTGCCAGGGGCGGGGTTCCGCCGCCAATTCCGCCGTCTGCTATTGCCTCGGCGTCACCTCGGTCGACCCGAGCCAGTACCAGCTGCTGTTCGAGCGCTTCCTTTCGCCCGAGCGCAAGGAGCCGCCCGACATCGACGTCGATTTCGAGCATGAGCGGCGCGAGGAGGTGATCCAGTACATCTATGGGCGCTATGGCCGCGACCGCGCCGCCATCTGCGGCACGGTGATCGCCTACCGGACGAAGAGCGCGATCCGCGAGGTCGGCAAGGCGATGGGCCTGTCGGAGGACGTCATCCTGGCGCTCGGCGGCACGGTCTGGGGCGGCGGCTGGGGTTCGGCCGTGCAGGACAAGCACATTCGCGACGCCGGCCTCGACCCGCGAAACCCGATGATCGAGCGCGTGGTCAAGCTGGCGATGGAGCTGCGCGGCTTTCCGCGCCATCTTTCGCAGCATGTCGGCGGCTTCGTGCTGACGGAAAAGCTCCTGAACGACCTCGTGCCGAGCGGCCCGGCGGTGATGAAGGATCGAAGCTTCATCGAATGGGACAAGGACGACATCGACACCGTCAGGATGATGAAGGTCGATATCCTCGCGCTCGGCATGCTGACCTGCATCCGCAAGGCGTTCGATCTGATCGAGGAGGCGGGCGGAGCGCGCCATGCGCTGCACACCATCCCCTGGGAGGATCCGGCCGTCTACGACATGCTCTGCACGGGCGACTCGATCGGCGTCTTCCAGGTCGAGAGCCGGGCGCAGATGAACATGCTGCCGCGCCTTCGCCCGCGCGAGTTCTACGACCTCGTCATCCAGGTGGCGATCGTACGCCCCGGCCCGATCCAGGGCGACATGGTGCATCCCTATCTGCGCCGCCGGCAGGGGATCGAGGACGTCACTTTCCCGTCGCCGTCGCCCGAGCACGGCCCGGCCGATGAGCTGAAGCAGGTGCTGGGGCGGACGCTCGGCGTGCCGCTGTTCCAGGAGCAGGCGATGAGCCTCGCCATGGTGGCGGCGCGCTTCTCGCCCTCCGACGCCAACGGGCTGCGCCGCGCCATGGCGACGTTCCGCCATCTCGGCACCATGCACAAATACGAGACCATGATGGTCGAGGGCATGGTCCGGCGCGGCTATGAGCGCGAATTCGCCGAGCGCTGCTTCAATCAGATCAAGGGCTTCGGCGAATATGGCTTTCCCGAAAGCCATGCCGCGAGCTTCGCTCGCCTCGTCTATGTCTCGGCCTGGATCAAGTGCCACCACCCGGCCGCCTTCGCCGCGGCGCTTTTGAACTCGCAGCCGATGGGCTTTTATGCGCCGGCGCAGATCGTGCGCGATGCCGCCGATCACGGCGTGCCGATCCGGCCGGTCGACGTCAATGCGAGTCTCTGGGACAACACGCTGGAGCCGACGGAGACGGGGCTGGCGCTCAGGCTCGGCTTCCGCCAGATCGACGGCTTTCGCGAGGCGTGGGCGGAGGCGATCGCGGCGCGGCGTGGCGCGGGCTTCGTGGCGATGGACGATCTCGTGCGTCATACCGGGCTGGAGCGGCGTGCCTATGAAAAGCTCGCCGATGCCGACGCGCTGCGTTCGCTCGGGCTCGACCGGCGGCAGGGGCTCTGGGAAGTGCGCCGCCTGCCGAGTTCCGAAATCCTGCCGCTCTTCGCCGCCGCCGACGCGGCCGAACTCGGCCGCGAGCAGGATGCGCCGCTGCCGGTCATGCCGCTTTCCGAGCATGTCGTCGCCGATTACCAGACGCTGCGGCTGTCGCTGAAGGCGCATCCGATGAGCTTCTTGCGCGAGCGCTACACCCGTGAGCGGATCCTGTCCGCGGCGGCGATCACGGCGCTCCGGGATGGCGATTTTGCGCAAACGGCCGGCGTCGTTCTGGTGCGCCAGCGGCCGGGCAAGGGCAATGTCGTGTTCATGACGCTGGAGGACGAGACCGGCATCGTCAATGTCGTCGTCTGGACGCGGCTGTTCGACACCTTCCGCCGCACCATCATCGGCGCCAAGCTGGTTCTGGTCGAGGGCAACATCCAGAAAAGCCCGGAGGGTATCGTCCATCTGGTGGCGAGGCGGCTGGTCGATCGCACCGCCGACCTGGACCAGCTCGCCGAGGACCGCCGGCCGCGGCTCGATCCCGGCCGCGCCGACGAATTCGCCCACCCGAGTCGCCCGAGCCACCCCGGCAGCCACCCGCGCAACGTCCGCATCATCCCGAAATCGCGGGATTTTCACTGAGGGCGGCGGGGCGTTGGACAATATTTCCTGCGCGCCGGTGGCAGCCACAAGCTCCCGCATCCCTGCGTAAGCAGGGATCCACCCAGCCGGATTATATGCCGCGCGGAGCTCTCCAGCGCGCATCGACATGGATCCCTGCTTTCGCAGGGATGACGGCCGAGTGTGGTCTCACATGGCGCCAAGGCGGTCGTGTCGACCGTCTGCCTCGTCGCCTCTCCCTCGGGGAGAGGTGATCCAAGGGGATCCAAGGGGATCCCGAGACCGCCGGCGCGCCTCAGTGCTCCAGGTCGTAGACGAAGATGCCGTCAACGCCGCCTTCGGCCGCGGCGACGATCGCCGCGCCGACCTTGGCGTGTTCCTCGTCGGCCAGATACTGGTCGCGTGCCGCAGCGTCGCGGAAGGTGACGATGAAGCCTTCCGAAAACCCCTTGTCGAGGCCTTCCGGGCTCATGTTGTTGCCGACGAAGATGTTGATCAGGCCGTCGATCCGGGGCCGGAGCGCCAGCAGCCCGTCGAGGATCGCGACCTTGGTCGCGGCGGTGGTGTCGGCGCGGTAGTGGATGAAGACGCAGTGGGTGATCATGATTCTTGGTTTCCTCCGTTGGTCGCAGGATAGGCGGCGCCGGGGATGAACGTCACCTGTCGTGAACGCCGCATCGGAGCAAGGCCCGCGCCTCCCCTCTCCTGCAAGCGGCGAGGGGAGGCGGCCGGCGATCGTCGCGGGCAGCGCGATCCGGTCCGCCGGCTCGTCCGGCTGCCGCGCCGCTGAAAAAAAGCCCCTCCCACGCGTGCGGGAGGGGCTGGGCGGTGGGGGGCTTCCTGACCCGGGAGCGCCTATTCGGCGGCGATCCGCAATTCCTTGTGCAGCGCCGGCGTGGTGTTCGACGGCTCGTGGCCGTCGGTCGGCTCGTCCGTCTCGTTCGGCGCGAACGCCTTGTGGAACAGGCGGCCGACGAGATGCGAGAGGTCGTCCATGATCGTGTAGACGGACGGGATGAAGACGAGCGACAGGATCGTCGACAGGAACAGTCCGCCCATCACCGCGATCGCCATCGGCGCGCGGAATTCGCCGCCCTCGCCGAGCGCCAGCGCCGCCGGCATCATGCCGGCGCCCATGGCGATGGTCGTCATCACGATCGGCCGGGCGCGCTTGCGGCCGGCGTCGATGATCGCCTCCTTGCGGCTCATGCCGTGCTTGACCTGCTCGACCGCGAAATCGACCAGCATGATCGCATTCTTGGTGACGATGCCCATCAGCATCAGCATGCCGATGATGACTGGCATCGAGAAGGCGTTGTTGGTCAGAAGCAGCGCCGCCACCACGCCGCCGATCGACAGCGGCAGCGAGGCGAGGATGGTCAGCGGCTGGAACACGCTGTTGAACAGGATGATCAGCACGACGAAGACCAGCAGGATGCCGGAGCCCATGGCGACGCCGAAGGCGGAGAACACCTCGGCCTGCGCCTCGGCATCGCCGGTCTCCTGCAGGTGGACGCCATCGGGGAAGTTCTTGACGACGTCCATCGTCTTGATCCGCTCCGTGCCCTGGCCCGAGGTGAAGCCGTGCGCCATGTCGGTGCCGACCTTGACCAGACGTTCGCGGTCGTAGCGCTCGATCGTCGCCGGGCCCTGGCCGAAGCCGACATCGGCGACGGTCGCGAGCGGCACCGAGCCGCCGGCGGGCAGCGGCACGCGCAGCGCCGACAGCACCGACAGATCGGAGCGGGCGACGCGGTCGAGCTCGACCCGGATCGGCACCTGGCGGCCGTCCACCGTGAACTTGGCGAGGTTGGCGTCGGCATCGCCCGTGGTGGCGACGCGGATCGTCTCCGAGATCCGGTCGGGCGCGATGCCGAGCGCCGAGGCTTCGTCGAGCTTCGGCACGATGCGGATTTCCGGACGCGCGAAGGAAGAGAGCGCGACCGGGTTCAGGAACATCGGATCGGCCTTCATCGCCGCCTCGAGATCGCTCGAGGCGGTCGCGACGGCGTCGCCGTTCGGGCCGGTGACGGCGATCGTCGTTTCGCGGTCGCCGCGTTCGTTGACGACGTAGAAGCGGATGTCGGGGATGCCGGAAAGGACAGAAGCAATCACAGGCTTCATGTCCTTCTGGCTGATGGTGCGTTCCGCCTTCGGCACCAGTTCGACGATGACGGCGGCGCGGCGGGTCTCCAGCGTGCCGGTCGGCGAGGTGCCGCCCATGACGAAGACGCTGCGGATCTGGGGCAACTGCCCGAGCGCGGCGGCGATCCTGTCGGTGGTGACGGTGGTCTCGTCGAGCCCGGTGCCCGGCGGCAGTTCGACCGAGACCATCAGCCGGCCTTCGTCGCCCTCCGGGATGAACTCGGACGGCAGCAGGCCGGTGGCCCAGATCGAGACGGCGAAGGTGGCGATGCCGATCGCGAGCGTCACCCAGCGCATGCCGCGGGCAAGCGTGCCGCGCAGCAGCGCCGTGTACATCCGCATCACCAGCCCGTCATGCTCCTCGGCCGGATGCGGCTGGCCGAGCCAGGCGCGCAGCAGGGCGAAGCCGGCGGCGAAGGCGAGCGCGCCAAGCGCGATCTTGGTCCAGCCGGTGGCGGCGATCCGTTCGGACAGGGTGCCGAGCAGCGGCACGCCGACGAGCGCCTCGCCGGAGATCTGCAGCACGAGCGCGCCGAGGCCGACGACCACGGCGACGGGGATGACCGCGCGCAGCCGGCGGCCGAGATCGTTCAGGAAGCCGCCATAGACGGGCTGGCCGTCCGAACCGTCGCCAACATAGGGCGCGCGCATGAAATAGGCGGCCATCATCGGCGTGATCAGGCGGGCGACGAGCAGCGAGAAGAACACCGCGATCGCCACCGTCAGGCCGAACTGCTTGAAGTACTGGCCGGCGATGCCACCCATGAACGACACCGGCGCGAAGATCGCCATGATCGTCGTCGAGATGGCGATGACGGCGAGGCCGATCTCGTCGGCCGCTTCCAGCGCCGCGCGATAGGGCTTCTTGCCCATGCGGGTATGGCGGACGATGTTCTCGATCTCGACGATGGCGTCGTCGACGAGGATGCCCGTCACCAGCGTGATGCCGAGAAGGCTGACGAGGTTGAGCGAGAAGCCCAGCATCGACAACGCCCAGAAGGTCGGGATCGCCGAAAGCGGCAGGGCGACCGCCGCGACCAGTGTCGCGCGCCAGTCGCGCAGGAACAGCAGCACGACGAGGATGGCGAGGATCGATCCCTCATAGAGGGTATCCATCGCGCTTTCGTAGTTGCCGTAGGTGTAGTGGACGGTGTTGTCGATGATCGAGAAGGTGACGTCGGGATGCGCCTTGCCGATCTCGGCGATCTTGGCGCCGACGACATCGGCGACCGAGGCATCGCTGGCGCCCTTGGCGCGATAGACGGCGAGCGCCACGACCGGCTTGCCGTCCAGGCGGGCGAAGGACTTCGGCTCCTCCCAATGGTCCTCGACGGTGCCGAGATTGCCGAGCCGGACCTCGCGGCCGCCGGAGATGACGATCCGCGCATTGGCGAGATCCTCGATCGACTTGGCGCCGGCGAGCGTGCGGATGGTCTGTTCCTGGCTGCCGACTTCGCCCTTGCCGCCGGCGAGATCGACATTGGTGATCTGGAGCTGGCGGTTGACGTCGGCGGCCGTGACGCCGAGCGCCATCAGCCGGTCCGGATCGAGGCGGATCTGGATCTCGCGGGTGACGCCGCCCATGCGCTCGACGCGGCCGACGCCCTTCAGCGCCTGCAGGTCGCGGATGACCTGGTCGTCGATGAACCAGGAAAGCTGCTCCGGCGACATGGTGGGCGCCAGCGCGCCATAGGTGAGGATCGACTGGCTCTCGACGTCGATGCGCTGGACGATCGGCTCGTCGACCGTGCGGGGCAGGTCGCCCCGGATCTTGGCGATCGCGTCCTTCACGTCGTTCAGCGCCCGGTCGGTATTGACCTCGAGGCGGAACTCGATCGCCGTCGTGGACTGGCCGTCGGTGATGGTCGAGGAGACGTGCTTGACGCCGGTTATGGACGCTACCGCGTCCTCGACCTTCTTGGTGACCTGCGTCTCCAGCTCGGCCGGCGCCGTGCCGGCGTCGGTGACGGTGACGGAGACCAGCGGCACGTCGATGTTGGGGAAGCGCGTGATCGGCAGCCCCATGAAGGAGACGATGCCGAAGGCGCAGAGCACGACGAAGAGAAGGATGGGCGGAACCGGATTGCGGATCGCCCAGGCGGAGAAGTTCCAGCTCATCCCTTCGCTCCCTCGCTCTGGGTCTCGTGCTTGGCCTCGCCCTTGGTTTCGTCCTGGGCCTCGACCGGGGTGACGGCGTCGCCGTCGCGCACGAAGGTGCCGGCGCGCAGCACGACGGCCTCGCCGGCGACGACGCCGTCGACCACCTCGACCAGGCCGCGACCGGAAATGCCCGTCTTGATCGGCCGCGTCTGGATCTTGCCGTCGACGACGACCTGCGTCGTGGCCTCGCCGGCCGTGGTGACGACGGCCGACACCGGGATCGCCACGACCTCGCGGCGGGCCAGCTCGACCGTGCCGCGCGCGAAGGCGCCGGCATTGACCTTGACGTCGGCCGGCAGCGCGACGCGCAGGCGGCCGAGGCGGCTGGTATTGTCGATGCGAGGCGCCACGAGGCGGACGGAACCCTGGATGCCTTCCGGCGCGCCCTGCACGGTGACCTTGACCGGCTGGCCGACGGCGATCTGCGCCAGCTCGGCTTCCGGCACCTGGGCTTCGAGCTCGATGGCGCCATCCTCGGCGAGGCGGAACAGCGGCTCGCCGCCGCCGGAAACGATGGCGCCGATGCGGGCCGAGCGCGACAGCACCAGGCCGTCGGTCGGCGCCTTGATCTCGGTCTTGGCGACGCGCAGCTGCAATTCGCGCCGCTGCGCCTCGGTCAGGGCCTTGTCGGCCTCGGCCAGCGCCAGGCCCTGGGCGGCGGCGTCGCGGCGGGCGGCCGCTGTCTTGGCGGTCGATTCCCGGAGGTCGAGCGCGTCCTGGGCGACGATGCCCTTGGTCTTCAGCGACTGGCCGCGATCGAAGGCGGCGTTGGCCTGCGCCTCGACGGCGGTCGCCTCGGCGATCTGGCTCTTCGCCTGGGCGATCGCCGCGTCGTTGCGCGCGAGCGACGACGCGTTCTGCGCGAGCTGGACGTCCAGCATGTCGGTCGAAAGCCGCGCCAGCACCTGGCCCGCTTTGACGTGGTCGCCTTCCTCGGCCGAAAGGTCGGTCAGCCGGTAGCCGTCGAGATCGACGCCGACCAGCACCTCTTCGCGCGGCACCAGCGAGCCGACGACGATGGCGGTCTGGACGACCTCCTTACGCGCGGCCGGGATGACCGTGATCGCCGGCGGCTTGGGGGCTTCCGCAGCGGGCTTCGGTTCGTTCGCCGAGGCCGAGAACATCGATTCCGGCAAGGCGAGCGCGCCTGCGGCGATGGCGGCGACGAAGGCGGCGGAGGCCGCGAGACGGGTCATGCGCTTCATGGTTCGTTCGGCCGCTTCTGGCGGCCCCTCTGGTCAGGCTGGCACGGGCGGTCTCACGCCGCCGTCATGCCGCTCAGGCTTTCATTCCCAAAACGCCGGCGACGAGCCGCCGCAGCAGCGGCTCCATCCGGGCGAGCGATAGGTCTGGGTCATTGATTTGGCGCAGGGCGATGCCGTCCACGGCCGCCTGCAGCATGCTGATCGTGGCGTCTAGATCCTCGATCGGCGGCATCTCGCCCTTCTCGATCGCCTCCTCGAAGACTTCGCGCATGATGTCGCGCACGCTGTCGTCGATCTGCGCGAAACGTTTGCCGATCTCGGAATTGCGCAGGCTTTCGGCGCTGATCTCTGCCATCAGCTCGCAGGCGCCGGGATCTCGCATATAGCCGAAATAGCCCATGGCGCAGCCGATCAGCCGGTCGAGAAGCGGGCCGGGGCCGCGCATCGCCTGGACGATCTCCGCCGCCCCGCAACGTTCGTCCTGGGCGATCGCCTCGATGATCGCTTCCTTGGACGGGAAGTAGCGATAGAGCCCGCCGGGGCTCATCTTCGCTTCGAGGCAGATCTCCTGCATCGAGGCGCCGCGAAACCCGGAACGCGCGAAACAGGTGCGCGCCGCGTCGAGGATCTGCGCGCGGCGGGCATCCTGCGCGGCTTCGCGCGGTGCGGAGGCGGTCGTGTCCGGTTGGGCGAGGACGGTCATGGGCACCCGAAAAATTCTGCGAATGAATGTTCGCTCGCAGCAAGTGCGGTTGGTCTGCCCCTAAGTCAAGGAGCGGGCAACGGTGCCTATTCGATTTTTCCGGGAGCCGGCGATTCTGCGGCAATTCCGTCACAGCCGGCGGCGGTGGGTCTCGCACCGGCTGAAGAGAGCAGGCGAATGCGTCCGATCTGAGGCTGTCACCTGGCTGTTGTTCTTGGCCGCCGGATGCGGTCGGCTCCGGGCGGTCCGATGCATTTTCCGCTGAAATCACCTAGACAGAATGCTCCGCCACGGCCGAAGGCCGGGCGGGAGGGAGAGATGCCTGGGGAGGCAAGGGTGGAGACAATCGACCGCGAACTGGCGGCGTGGCTGGTGCGCGCCGGTCTGGTGGAGGACGGGGCCGATATCGTCGCGGAACCGCTCACCGGCGGCGTGGCGTCCGACATCTGGCAGGTGCGGGCGGGGGGGCGCAGCTTCGCCATCAAGCGGGCGCTGGCGAAGCTTCGCGTGGCGCGGGACTGGCGGGCGCCGGTATCGCGCAATGGCAACGAGGTGGAATGGCTGCTGGAGGCCGGCCGCATCGTGCCGGATGCCGTGCCGCATGTGCTGGCGCATGACGCCACGGTCGGCGCCTTCGCCATGGATTATCTGGAGCCGGAGGATCATCCGGTCTGGAAGGCCGAACTGCGGGCAGGGCGGGTCGATCCGGTCTTTGCCGCCGCCGTCGGCCGTGCCATCGCCGCCATCCATGGCGCGACGGCGCATTCGCCGGAGATCACCGCCCGCTTCGATACCGATTCGATCTTCCATTCGATCCGGCTCGAGCCCTATCTCGAGTCGACGGCCGAGGCGCATCCCGATCTCGCGCCGCAATTGATGTCGCTGTCGCGCGACACGCTCGCGACCAAGATTGCGCTGGTGCATGGCGACGTCAGCCCGAAGAACATCCTGGTCGGGCCGAACGGGCCGGTCTTCCTCGACGCCGAATGCGCCTGGTATGGTGACCCGGCCTTCGACCTCGCCTTCTGCCTGAACCACATGCTGTTGAAATGCCTCTGGGTTCCGGCCAGCCGCGCCGGCTATCTCGCCTCGTTCGATGCGCTTGCTGGCGCCTATCTCGACGCCGTCGGCTGGGAGCCGCGGGAACAGATCGAGGCGCGCGCCGCGCGCCTGCTGCCGGGCCTGTTCCTGGCGCGCGTCGACG
Source organism: Kaistia nematophila (assembly GCF_026343855.1). Classification (NCBI taxonomy): domain Bacteria; kingdom Pseudomonadati; phylum Pseudomonadota; class Alphaproteobacteria; order Hyphomicrobiales; family Kaistiaceae; genus Kaistia; species Kaistia nematophila. Next base: position 779,865 of record NZ_JAPKNK010000001.1, read on the forward strand.
GCAAGTCGCCGGCCGAATACGTCACCACGGAAGCCGACAAGGATCGCGTGCGCCGCGTCGCCCGTCCCCGGATCGCCAACCCGCCGCCGACGCTCGCCACCATTCGCGACGCCTGGGAAGAGGAACTTACGAAGTGAACGACACGACGATTCGCAAGGTCATCGGCCGCCGCGTCTGGGATTCGCGCGGCCGGCCCACGGTCGAGGCCGAGGTCCAGCTCGCCTCCGGCGCAATCGGTCGCGCCATCGCGCCGGCCGGCGCTTCGACCGGCACCGGCGAGGCGGTCGATCTCCGCGATGGTGGCGACCGTTTCGGCGGTCATGACGTCACCCGCGCCGTCGCGTCCGTCCAGGGCGAGATCGCCCGCGCCCTTGCCGGCAGGGACGCTTTCGACCAGGCCGCCGTCGACGCCGCGCTGGTCGCCCTCGACGGCACGCCCAACAAGGGCCGCCTTGGCGGCAACGCGCTGATCGCAACCTCGATGGCGGTGTTGCATGCCGCCGCCGCCGGTGCCGGCCAGCCGCTCTGGCGCTATCTCGCCGGTGGCAGGAGGGTCCGAATCCCGGTGCCGGAGATCCAGATCTTTGGTGGCGGCGCGCATGCGGCGCGTCGCGTCGACGTGCAGGATTTCATGCTCATCTGCCCCGGCGCTTCCTCCTTCGCCGAGGCGCTCGACTGGACCGCCGAGGTCTATCGCGCCGCCGGCCTGCGGATGAAGAAGGCAGGCAAGCTGCAGGGAGTCGCCGACGAGGGCGGCTTCTGGCCGGCCTTCAACTCCAATGAAGAGGCGCTCGACGAACTGGTAGGGGCGATCGCCGATGCCGGCTTCACGCCCGGTCCGGATGTCGGAATCTCGCTCGACATCGCCGCGTCCGAGTTTGGCCGCGACGGCCGCTACAAGCTGGCGCTCGACGATAGCGAGCTCGATACCGGCGGCATGATAGACCTGCTCGGCCGCTGGCTCGACGCCTATCCGATCCTGTCGATCGAGGATCCCGTCGCCGAGGACGACGAGGCCGGCTTCCTCGCCTTCACCGAGCGCTATGGCGACCGCTGCCAGGTGATCGGCGACGACTTCCTGGTGACGAACGCGGCCCGCGTCGACACTGCGGCGGCGAAGGGCTCGGCGACTGCCGTGCTGGTCAAGCCGAACCAGGCGGGCACCGTCACCGAGACCAAGGCGGCGCTGGATGCTGGTAAGAGGGCGGGCTTCGGCACCATCGTCTCGGCCCGCTCGGGCGAGACCGAGGATGTCACCATCGTCCATCTCGCCGTCGGCTGGGATGCCGGCCAGTTCAAGGTCGGCTCGTTCTCCCGCTCGGAGCGGATGGCGAAATGGAACGAGATGCTGCGCGTCGAGGAAGCACTCGGCGCCGATGCGGTCTATGCCGGCAAAGCGGCGCTTGGCCTGCGTAAGGCGGTGTGAGCAGATCCCTCACGATCGGGCCTCGCCTTCACCTCTCCCGTGGGGAGAGGTGAAGGATAGCGGCAGCGTTCAAACAAAAAGGGCCTCCGGCCGCATATGTGGCCGGAGGCCGGCTTTGAAGAGAAGCTTTAATCAGTACGTCGCGCGGCCGCCCGAAAGGTCGAACACGGCGCCGGTGGTGAACGAGCATTCCTCGCTGGCGAGCCAGGTCAGGATGGCGGCGGCCTCCTCGACCTTGCCGAAGCGGCCCATCGGGATCTTCGACAGCATGTAGTCGATATGCGCCTGGCTGACCTGCTGCAGGATCGGCGTGTCGATCGTCGCCGGGGTGATGGCGTTGACCGTGATGTTGTCCTTGGCGAGTTCCTTGCCGAGCGACTTGGTGAAGCCGATCACGGCCGCCTTGGACGCGGAATACGCCGACGCGGTCGGGTTGCCTTCCTTGCCGGCGATCGAGGCGACGTTGACGATGCGGCCATAGCCGTTCTTCTGCATGCGCGGAGCGACGAAGCGGTTGCAGTAGAACAGGCCGTGGACGTTGATGTCGAAGACACGCTGCCATTCGTCGATCGGATAGTCGACGACGAGCGCGTTCTTGCCGGCGACGCCGGCCGAGCAGATCAGGATGTCGATCTTGCCGAGATGGCCCTCAGCGGTCTGCACGGCGGCCTCGACCTGGTCCGCCTTGGAAATGTCGAGCTGGACACCATGCGCGTTCGGTCCGAGCGCGGCCTTGGCGGCGTCGATGCGGGCTGCGTCCACGTCCCAGATACAGACTGTTCCGCCCTCGGAGACAATGCGCTCGGCGGTCTTGAACCCGATGCCCGAGGCACCGCCGGTAACGATCGCTCCCCGACCGGAAAAACGCTTGATATCTGCCATTCGTCTTCTCTTCCTCTGTTCGCGCGCGAACAACGCCGCTCCTACGGTGGCGATACTGGTAAGGCCCATACGGTCATCAGACAACCGTTTTAACAGCTTCCTGAGTAGCACTCCGCGGACGATTGCTTATAAGGACAGGATCTTATCCGCATACGGACATGGTTCATGGCCCTCAATACGATTGAAGAAGCCGTCGCCGCGATCGCTGCCGGCGAACTGATCGTCGTCGTCGACGACACGGATCGCGAGAACGAGGGCGATCTGATCATGGCCGCGTCCAAGGCGACCGCAGACAAGGTCGCGTTCATGATCCGCCATACCAGCGGCATCATCTGCGTGCCCGTCAGCGCCGACCGCGCCGAGGCGCTGCACCTGCCGCCGATGGTTGCGAACAACCGCGATCCGATGCGTACCGCCTTCACCGTCACGGTCGACTACAAGGTCGGGCTCACCACGGGCATTTCGGCCGAGGAGCGCGCCAACACCATCCAGGCGCTCGCCAACGACAATTGCACCGCCTCGGACTTCCTGCGTCCCGGCCATATCTTCCCCCTGATCTCGCGCGAGGGCGGTGTGCTGATCCGTTCCGGCCACACCGAGGCCGCGACCGATCTCGCCCGCCTGGCCGGGCTGGAACCCGCCGGCGTGCTGGCCGAGGTCGTCAATGACGACGGCACCGTCAAGCGGCTGCCGGAACTGCTGGAATTCGCCAAGGAGCACGCCCTCAAGATCATCTCGATCGAGGACCTGATCGCCTATCGCGCCCGCACCGAGAACTTCGTCAAGGTCGTCGACAGCTTCCAGGTTCCGGTCGGCGGCCGCACGGCGACGGCCTTCGTCTACGAGACGCCGTTCGATCCGCTGCAGCATCTCGCCATCGTCTTCGGCGACGTCGCCGAGCAGCCGGACGTGCTGGTCCGCATCCATCGCGCCAACCCGATTTCCGATTTGATCTCGCGCGGGCCGGATTCGAAGGGCTGGCTCGAGACGACGCTCCGCAAGGTCGGCGCCGCCGATCGCGGCGTGTTCGTGCTGATCCGCGACCCGGCCGTCGTGCGGCCGGATGGTTCCGCCGCCGGCGACGGCGAGGAGCGTCACATGTCGGCGCGGCAGCGCAAGGAGCGCTGGCGCGAGATCGGCGTCGGCGCGCAGATCCTCCGGGATCTGAAGGTGCGCTCGATCCGCCTGCTGTCGTCGCAGGAACGGCAATATGTCGGCCTGCAGGGCTTCGGTATCGCGATCACCGGCCGCGAGCCTTCGGGCGAGTAATCGGGGGCGCTGACGCCGGGATGCATGTCGTTGACGGTGTCGCCAGACCATCCGTGAAGACGGGAACTCGCGGGCTCTGTCCGCATTGAATGTTCGAGCGGCCCGATGCCGCAGACATTCATGGAGGACCTGATGCTGAGCTGGGCGATCTTCTTTCTCGTCGTAGCGCTTGTGGCTGCCATTCTTGGCTTTGGCGGCATCGCCGGCACGGCGATCGGCATCGCGAAGATCATCTTCGTCGTCGCGATTGTTCTTTTCCTGATCTCCGGTGTCATGCATTTGATGCGGAGGGCCTGACGCCCGATCGGCACCGGAACAAGCAAAAGCCCCGCGATCGAGCGATCGCGGGGCTTTTTTGTTGGGCCTCGATACACGGAAAAACTCAGCCGGTGCGCAGCGCCATCGCCTGCTGGATCTCGTCGGCCGAGCGTTTCGCCGTTTCGGCGGGGGGCAGGGGCACGCCGCCGCTCATGATCTCTTCCAGGCGGGCGCGGGCGCGCGAGACGCGGCTCTTCACCGTACCGACCTTCACTTCGCAGATGTCGGCAGCTTCCTCGTAGGAAAAGCCGCTCGCGCCGATCAGCACAAGCGCCTCGCGCTGCTCGTCGGGGAGAAGCTGCATGGCGCGCAGGAAGTCGTCGAGCTCGAGATGGCCGTGCTGGCCGCCGATGTCGGCGAGCCGGGCCGCATGCGCCCCCTCCGAGTCCTCGACCTCGCGCCGGCGCTTGCGGCCTTCCGAGTAATACTGGTTGCGCAGGATGGTCACCAGCCAGGCGTGCAGATTGGTGCCGGCCTGGAACTTGTCCTTGTTGGCCAGCGCGCGCATGACGGTTTCCTGCACGAGGTCATCGGCGCGGTCGCGATTGCCGCTCAGAGAGCGGGCGAAGGCGCGCAGCATGGGCAGGGCGTCGACCAGTTCATTCTTCATGTCTGACTCCGTGGCAATCACTGCCTTGGGCAGTTCCCATATAGGGCGGTCGCGGGCTTCGGGCTCACGCGTTCGGGAATCGCGGGCCTGGGGCTCAGGCGCCGCCCTTCGGGGATTTCTGGTCGTCCGGGGCCGGTTCGTCGTCGATCCGGTTCAGAAGGGACATGATGTCGTCCGGCAGAGGCTCGTTCAGCGCATTGTCGAAGACACGGCGCAATTGCCGCCCGATCCAGTCCTCTTTTTCTTCCTGGCTGTTGGGAGCGGGAAGTGGCGAGCGAAACTCGGCGCTTTTCGCATTGCTGTCGTTATTTTCCACGTTTCTTGTCCTGGCTGTGCCCAAGCTGCGCTCCGTAACGATCGCGGCGCGTCTTTGTCGGGATGGAAATGCCGTACCTCGAGAATGGTTCCTATGAATTTGACACCTAAAAAATGGTTGCCGGAAAAGTCGTCACGAAACTTGTCCTGAATCGGGAACCGATCGGCCCGCGCCGCGTTCTGCATCAAAGAGTGATCACTACGGAGGGGAATTCATGCCCGAGAGTCTTTCGCAGGCACTTGCGCCGCATCTGCCGTTTCTGCGGCGTTATGCGCGTGCGTTGACCGGCGGCCAAACCAGCGGCGACGCCTATGTCCGCGCCTGCCTGCATGCGATCGTCAATTCGCCAGCCGTCATCGATCGCAGCGTCCATCCCAAGATTGCCCTCTATCGCCTGTTCCACGCGATCTGGTCCGGCACTCAGCTTGGCGCCGACGCGACAATCGACGGATTGAGCCGGCAGGAAGCGACGGCGCAGCAGCGTCTCGCGGCCATGACGCCGGAAAGCCGGCAGGCCCTGCTCCTGACGGCCATGGAGGGGTTCTCCGATGCCGATACGGCTGCCGTCATGGGCATTCCGGGCGAGCGCATCCAGCCCCTTCTGACCGAGGCGCTGGCAGAGATCGATCGCCAGACACGCACGCGCGTTCTCGTCATCGAGGATGAGCCGCTGATCGCGATGGACCTGACCGGCATCGTGCAGGAACTCGGCCACGAGGTCGCCGCTGTGGCGCGGACCCGTGCCGATGCCGTCGAGGCGGCCATCCGCGAGAAGCCCGGTCTGGTCCTTGCCGATATTCATCTGGCGGACGGCTCGTCGGGCATCGACGCGGTCAAGGACATCCTGGCGAGCTTCACGCTGCCGGTGATCTTCATCACCGCCTTCCCGCAGCGCCTGCTCACCGGCGAGCGGCCGGAGCCCACCTTCCTGCTTACCAAGCCGTTCGACCCGCGCACGGTGAAGGCGGCTATCAGCCAGGCCCTGTTCTTCAACTCGACGGCGTCGATGGCGGCCTAGGCGGATCCGGAAGCGCCGCGCGGCGATCAGCCAGGCGATGCGGCGCCGTCGCGTCGCGGCTATTGCGGCCGCCCGTTGCCGGCGCTCTTTCGGCATCGCTTTCACCGGCCTGGATTGCCTTGCGGTCCCCCGTCGATCTCCTCCTTCCGGCCGATTGCGGGATTCCCACGCCGGCCGGCTTGCCGCCTTGGTTTCGTAGCGCAGAAGGACCATCCGATGGATTGGCTGCTCAACGTCCTTTCGCAGGGGGCGGACGTGATGGGCGATGACTTGCTGCGCGCGCTGCCGCGGCTGGTCGTCTCCGTCAGTACCTTCGCGATCGCGGTGGCGGCGCTGTCCTTCCTGTGGCAGCGGCGCGATCTTCCCGCCGTCTATCGGCGGGTGGCGCTGGCGCTCGTCCTGCTGCTGCTCGGCATCGCGGTCTCCTTCGCGATGGCCGCGATGCAGATCATGCAGCCCTCCAGCTATGCACGGTTGATCGAGGCGGTCGCGGCGCTGAGCGCGGTGGTGGCGGTCTTCCTTATCCGCTTCGTCCTGCCCGAATTGCTGGCCCTGCCGTCGCCGCGGCTGCTGGAGCGCAACAACCGGCACCTGAAATCCGAGATCGACGCCCATATCGACACGATGCGGGAGCTGACCGATATCCGAAGCGATCTCGAGGAAAAGGTCAGGGTCCGAACCCGCGAACTGACGGCGGCCAAGCAGCGCTTCGAAGCAGCGCTGACCGGCTCGGACATCGCCGTCTTCAGCCAGGATACCAACCTCATCTTCACCTGGGCCTATGATCCTCGGCGCGGCCTGACCGCCGAGGAGGTCGTCGGCAAGACGGACGCCGACCTGTTTCCGACCGATGTCGCGCCCGCGGTGACCGAGGCGAAGCGCAACGTCGTCGCGAACGGCAAGGGCACGTCGATGAACGTCGTCGTCAAGGCTGCGGACGGCGCGTCGCAATATCTGCGCCTGTCGATCGAGCCCTTGCGCGACAGCGCCGGCGAGATCGTCGGCCTGACTTCGGCGGTCGTCGACCTGACCGAGCGCCATGACTACGAGACGCGGCTTTCGGCGCTGACCTCGGGCCTCGCCCAGGCCAATGCCCGCTTCGACATGGCGCTGCGCGGTTCCCCGATCATGGTGTTCAGCCATGATCGCGAACTCCGCTACAACTGGGTCTACAACCCGGCCGCCGGCCTCAGCGGCGACGAGATGCTCGGCCGCACGGACGAGGAATTCTGGCAGGACGAGACCCGGCTGCCGATCGTCATCATGAAGAAGGCCGCCATCGCTTCGGGCGAGGCGCAGCATGGCGAGATCGTCATGACGCTCGATGGCGACAGGCGCTTCTTCCAGTTGCGGCTCGAACCGATCCTCGGGGCCGACCGCGCCGTACAGGGCCTGGCCGGCGTGGCCGTCGACGTGACCGAGTCGCATCGGCAGGAGGAGCATCTGCGACTTGTCATGCGCGAGCTGACGCACCGGTCGAAGAATTTGCTCGCCGTCATCCAGGCGATGGCGCGGCAGACCGCCGCCCGCTCGGACGATCTGCAGACCTTTGTCTCCCGCTTCTCCGCCCGCTTGCAGGCGATGGCCGCTTCGCACGACCTGCTGGTGGCGCGCGAATGGCATGGCGCCATCCTGAGGGACCTCGTCAACGCGCAGCTCGGCCAAGCGATCGATCCCGGCTCGGATCAGTTGCGGATCGACGGGCCGACGCTGAGTCTGCGGCCGGATGCGGCGCAGAATATCGGCCTCGCCCTGCACGAGCTCACGACGAATGCCGCGAAGTATGGCGCGCTTTCGGTGCCGGGCGGGCAGATCGCTTTGAACTGGGGCATCCGCGACGGCGACCGCCTGCATCTGCATTGGGCGGAGACCAATGGTCCCCCGGTGCAGCTGCCGGAGCGCACCGGCTTCGGCATCACGCTTCTGGAGCGCGGCGTTGGCCAGGCGCTGGACGGCACCGTGACTTTGAACTTCATGCCCGGCGGGCTGGTCTGCGAGATCGACATTCCCCTGAGCCATGCCCTCGATTGAGGGGCGCGTGGAGGGAGCGGACAGCAAAAGAGGCCCTGAAGGGCCTCCGGCATTCTCGTTTTTCGCTCGCGGCCGACGCTAGCGCTTCCGCGACAGCCCGCCGAGCAGGCCCATGGCGAAGGCGAGGGCCACGCTGGTTGTGCCGACTTCCTGCTGCTGGCGCCGGCCGCTGCGCCAGTTGGCGACGAGCAGCAGGATCAGGCCGATGACGAGGAACGCCCCGCCGACGACGAGCTTCGCCACCAGCGAGCCATAGCTGAGTGCGAGCGCCTGGTAGCCGGCGGCGACGCCGAAGCAGACGCCGACGATCAGGAACACGCCGGCGACCGCGAGCAGCCCGACCCGCTTGAGAGTGCGGACGGTCGTCTGCGTGGCGGCAGCGGCCGCCACGCTGGTCAGGGCCTGGAACAGGCCGCTCATCGCCGGCCTATCAGCGCGCCGATGAACAGGCCGATGCCGGCGGCGATCAGCACGGCCGGGACGGGATTCTTGGTGATGTGGCCTTCGATGTCCTCGGCAGCCTGGTAGCCGCGGCGGCGCGCTTCCTCGGCCGAGGCGCGGAACGTCTCGCTCGCCCGACCGGCGGCGTTGTGCAGCGCATCGGCGCCTGCGCTCGCATGTTCCGAGCCGAACTTGCGGATCGTCTCCGTGAGTGACGCCAATTCGGCCTGGATGGCCTTGACCTGGTCCGCGATGTCGGAACCGTCCGTGCTCTTGGTCACCATGTTGGCACTCCTGTGCGTTGCTCAAGCTTGCGAAGACTTGAGAGATCTATCGGGAAGTATATGCGGCGTGGATGCTGCGTTGTCGATACGGGCCAGCGCAATTGCCAGTTCCATGGTTAGCTTTTGATAAGCCGCGCGCTCTTCTTCAGGCGCGAGCCTTGCCAGAAGCGTTGCCGACCTTTGCCAGTGCAGCAGCGTCTCCGCCTTCTCGCTTCGGGTGAGGACCTTGTCGTTGACGATGTCCCCGGGCCGTCCGAAACCGGCATATCCCTGATTGGCTGTCATCTGCCTTCATCCTCGGTTCACACCAGGCGACCCTTGGTGAGAACGGGCCAAATCGGCAGGGGTTCCAAGGGCATCGCGGCCGCCTCCGCGAGTTGCCGTGCGCCGTGGCCAAAATGCAACCGCCGCGCCCGGAGGGTCCGGACGCGGCGGGATGTCGATCGCTGGCCGGGAAGGCCGCTTGTCGGTCAGGTAGTGCCCTTGCCGGCGTCGGAGCCATGGCGCCTGCGGCGATGCTGGACGATCAGCATGCCGAGGATCGCCATCGCGATCACCGCGAAGGAAACCGCCGTCGTCACCGTGCCCAGCGCATAGATGACGGGCGTGGTGACCGTGGTGGTGAGGCCGCGCAGCGTCAGCGGCAGCGTGTTGACGGCGCCCACCGTCTGCGAGGAGCGGGCGATCTCGTCCCAGGAGAGCGTGAAGCCGAACAGCGCCACGCCGACGAGCGAGGGGGCGATCATCGGTAGCACGACATGGCGGAAGGTCTGCCAGGACGAGGCGCCGAGATCGCGCGCCGCCTCCTCATAGGCAGGGTTGAAGCGGTTGAAGACGGCGAACATGATGAGGAGGCCGAAGGGCAGCGTCCAGGTCAGGTGGGCGCCGATGCCGGAGGTGAACAGCCCCATCAGCGTCTGGAAATTGTCCTGGATCAGGATGCCGGTATTGCCGAGGAAGTTCGTCCACATCGTCGCGTTGTCGAGATCGGCATAGTTGTCGACCAGGAAGTCGCCAAAACTCTTGATGCCCTGGTTGAACAGCTGGAATTCGAGCGCGATGCCGAGCGAGACGACGATCGAGGGCAGGATCAGGCTGGCGATCGCCGTGAAGAACAGCAGGTCGGCGCCCTTGAACTTGCGGCGGAAGGCGTAGCCCGCCATCACCGAGATGACCACGGTGACCAGCGTCACCACCAGGCCGAGCTTCAGCGAGTTGATCAGCGCGTCGACGACGTTGGGCACGCCGATACCGGCCCACAGATTGTGGAACCAGTGCAGCGAGAGCCCGTTCATCGGGAAGGTCATGCCGCCGTTCGGGCCCTGGAAGGACAGCACCAGGATGGTGAGGGTGGGGCCATAGAGGAACAGCACGTAGAGGGCGAAAACCGCCGACAGCACGTAGAATGCGCGGGAGCGTCCTTCCGTCATGCTCAGAGCTCCTTGCGAATGTCGACGAAGCGCAGCAGCGTCCAGATGATCATCAGCACGATGGCTAGCAGGACAACGGCGTTGGCGGCGGCGATCGGGAATTGCAGCGCGTTGATCTGGCTTTCGATCACCTTGCCGGCAGAAGCGATCTGCTGGCCGCCCATCAGGCCGATCGAGATGAAGTCGCCCATCACCACGGTGATGACGAAGATCGAGCCGATGGCGATGCCGGTCTTCGACAGCGGGATGATGACGTTCCAGAGCGTCTGCCAGCCCGAGGCGCCGGTGTCATAGGCGGCCTCGACCAGCGATTTGTCGATGCGCGACATCGAGTTCAGAATCGGCACGATCATGAACACAGTGTTCAGGTGGACGAGCGCCAGCACGACGGAAAAATCGGAATAGAGCAGCCAGTCGAGCGGTTCGGAGGTGATGCCGATCGACATCAGCGTCTGGTTGACGACGCCGTTGCGCCCGAGCAGCGGGATCCACGAGATCATGCGGATGACGTTCGAGGTCCAGAACGGGATCGTCGTGACCAGCGCCAGGATCAGGCGGACATTGTTCGACTTGATCTCGAAGACGAGGAAATAGGCGATCGTGAAGCCGAGCACGAGGGTGATCAGCCAGACCGTCAGGCAGAATTTCAGCGTCGACAGATAGGTGCGGAAGGTGGTGCAGAGGTCGGGCAGCGAGGCGAGGCACTTGTCAAAGGCCGTGGCGTAGTTGTCGCCGACGAAGGCCGGTTCGATCGAATAGCCGGTATAGGTCCAGAAGCTGACGGCGAGCGTGACCAGGAGCGGCAGCACGAAGAAGATCAGGAATACGATCGCGAGCGGCGCCGCCTGCCAGTAGGGGGCCCAGCGCGATTTCATTTCCAGCATGTCGGGCAGGCTCCGTTTCGATGGAAGAGGGCGACAAGGGGGGAAGCGGCTCGCCTCCGGGGCGTCACGGGCGGGATGGCGCGGTCCCGGTCCGGCGCGGTCTCGCCTGCGGGCGGGGGTTGGCGTACCCACCCGCAGGCGATGTCATGGCCGATCAGGCGGCGATGAACTCGTTCCACTTCTGGATCATGTAGGCGTTCTCATCCATGATCGAGTTCCAGCAGGCCACCGCGCCCATGCGGGTGTTGTAGGAACCGCCGTCACGGACCGAACCGGCCTTTTCGAGCAGGCCGCCATCCGGGCCAAGGATGTCCTTCTCGGCCGGCTTGCCTTCCATCCAGAACGCCCACTCGTAGGGCTCCATGCTTTTCTGGGCGGTTTCGAGCACGGCGGCGTAGTAGCCCTGCCGGTTCAGGTAGGCGCCGGCCCAGCCGTCGAGGAACCAGTTGATGAACTCGTAGGCGGCGTCGAGCTTCTTGCCCTTCAGCGTCTTCGGCAGGCCGAAGCCCGATGCCCAGGCGCGATAGCCCTCCTTGAGCGGCTGGAAGGTGCAGGGGATGCCCTTCAGTCGGACGGCGGTGACAGCCGGCGACCACATCGACTGGATGACCGTCTCGCCCGAGGCCATCAGGTTGACGCTCTCGTTGAAGTCCGACCAGAAGGCTCGGAACTGGCCGGCCTTCTTGGCCTCGATCAGGGTGGCGATCGTCTTGTCGATCTCTTCCTTGGTCATGTTGCCCTTGTCGCCGTACTTCACGGTGCCGAGGGCTTCGTTGACCATCGCGGCGTCCATGATGCCGATCGACGGGATGTTGAGGATCGAGGTCTTGCCCTTGAATTCGGGGTTGAGCAGCTCGGCCCAGCTTTCGATCGGGCGCTTGATCAGGTCGGGACGGATGCCGAGCGTGTCCGCGTTGTAGGTGGTCGGGATCAGGGTGATCCACTCGGTCTGGCCCTTGGCGAACTCCTTGCCGCGCTGCTTCTCGAGATACATCACCTTGTGCGGCGCCGTGCCCTGGTCGCCGATCTTCTTGCCGTCGATCTCGCCCTTGGTGATCGCCGTCGCCAGCTTGTCGACGAGCTTCACCTTCTTGGCGTCGATCGCCTGGAAGTTGCCAGACGGGATCAGGTTGCGGAGCGAGAAGTATTCGGTGTCGACGAGGTCGAACGAATCCGGCTGGGTGATGATGCGCTTGGTGACGTCATCGGTGGTGACGGTGACGTATTCGATGTCGATGCCGGTGACTTCCTTGGCCTTGGCGGCGATGGCCGGCGACTGGTTGGTGGCGGTCGACAGGTAGCGCAGCTTGATCGGCTCGTCGGCGTGGACGGCCGGGAAGCCGGTCACGGCAGTGGTGCCGAGGAAGCCCGCGGTGATGGCGGAGCCCTTCAGCAGCGTGCGGCGGGAAATGCCGCCCTTGATGCCCTTGGTCTTGTCGTTCACGTCATTGTCTCCTCTGGCTTGTTGTCGAATGCCGCGTTCAACTGGCGGCGGAGAGCTCGTGGATGTCGTTCGGATCCCAGTGCACCGTGACGGTGTCGCCGGTCTCGAAGGGACGTTGGTAGAAGGCGCGCTCGGGCACGATGGCGGTCATTTCCAGCCCGGCCTCGGTGGCGAGGCTGACGTAGACGGCGGTGCCCTGGTATTCGACCTCGCGCACCGAGGCGGCGACGCCCTCGCCGCCCTCGGCCGTGACGGTGAGGCGGTCGGCCCGCACGCTCACCATGCGGCCGTCGATCGGCATGACGTTGTGGCCGCCGATGAAGCGGGCGACGAACTCGGTCGCCGGCGCGTTGAAGATCTCGCGCGGCGTGCCGGCCTGCTCGATCTTGCCGTTGTTCATGATGACGATCAGGTCGGCGAGGGCCATCGCCTCTTCCTGGCTGTGCGTCACATGGATGAACGAGATGCCGAGCTCGCGCTGGAAGCGCTTCAGCTCGGCGCGCACCTTGATCTTGAGGAAGGGATCGAGGGCCGAGAGCGGTTCGTCGAGCAGCAGGATCTGCGGGTCGGTGACGAGGGCGCGAGCGAGGGCGACGCGCTGCTGCTGGCCGCCGGAGAGCTGGCTCGGCAGGCGCTCGGCATAGCGCTCCATGTCGACCAGCTTCAGCGCCTCCGTCGCCTTGATCGAGCGCTCGACCTTGCCGACGCCCTTCATCTTCAGCGAGAAGGCGACGTTGTCGCGCACCGAGAGATGCGGGAACAGCGCATAGGACTGGAACATCATCGCCGTGCCGCGCTTGGCCGGCGGCAGCTTGTTGACGATCTCGTTGCCGAGCGCGATGTCGCCGTCGGAGACGGCCTCGTGGCCGGCAATCATCCGGAGCGTCGAGGATTTGCCGCAGCCGGACGGGCCGAGCAGGCAGCAATAGGTGCCAGCCTTGATCTTGAGATTGATCGCGTCCACGGCAACCGTGCCGCCATAGCTCTTGGTCACGGATGCCAGTTCAAGATCTGCGGGTCGTGCCATCGTCGTCTCCGGTTGAACCTGCGGAGAGAGTGGCAATTCGCGTGCCAGAGGCGGAAATCTGCGGAGTCCCACGTTGGCGAGCGATGCCGGCGACGCTGCGGCAAGCCGTTTCCGCTGCGCAAACAACGTGCTTGCCTAATAATTGATCATATCGAGGGTGAGGATCTGCTGGAGCGGAGGCGAATGCCTCGTATGGCGTCAATCGACTCCGAGGGCGGCACCGCGGTTTCGCTGGGCTTCACGATGCTGGCGCGAACTTGTGCATCCGGCAGATTGGAACGGCTCAAATCAAGCCTTGACGAGCTTTCGAGAATTTGTCCAGATGATCAAGCTTTTGAACCGCAGCCCCGACAACCAGAAAAACGAGGGGTGGGCCGCGGGACAGCGTCGACCGGCGGGCGGACGCCTGCCGTACCATGGGAACCCGGGGCCATGTGGCCGGTAGGGAGGGATCAGCGTATGCCGTCGCATCTGCCGGACATCGCATCGGGCCGTCTGTCGCCCGACGAATATGCCGCCAACTTTCTCGACATCCACCCGCCGCTCGACCATCACCAGGCCGTCGTCGAAGCGGATCGCTGCTATTTCTGCTACGACGCGCCCTGCGTGAAGGCGTGTCCGACCTCGATCGACATTCCGCTCTTCATCCGCCAGATCCTGACCGACAATCCCGAAGGCTCGGCCGAGACGATCCTGTCGCAGAATATCCTTGGCGGCATGTGCGCCCGCGTCTGCCCGACGGAGACGCTGTGCGAAGAGGCCTGCGTCCGCGAGGAAGCGGAGGGCAAGCCGGTCAAGATCGGCCTGCTGCAGCGTTATGCGACCGATGTCCTGATGGAAGAGCGCGGCGAGCAGCCTTTTGCGCGCGCTCCCTCGACCGGCAAGCGCGTCGCCGTGGTCGGCGCCGGTCCCGCCGGGCTTGCCGCCGCCCATCGCCTCGCCATGCACGGCCATGACGTCGTCATCTACGACGCGCGGCCGAAGGCCGGCGGCCTCAACGAATACGGCATCGCCGCCTACAAGGCTCCCGACGACTTCGCGCAGAAGGAAGTCGACTTCGTGCTGTCGATCGGCGGCATCGCCGTCGAGCACGGCAAGGCGATCGGCCGTGACGTCAGCCTGGCCGAGCTGCGCGGCAGCTTCGATGCCGTCTTTCTCGGCATGGGGCTTGCCGGCGTCAACGCGCTCGGCCTCGACGGCGAGGATCTCGCCGGCGTCGCCGACGCGGTCGACTATATCGCCGAACTGCGCCAGGCCGCCGATCTCTCGACCCTGCCGGTCGGCGCCCGTGTCGTCGTGGTCGGCGGCGGCATGACGGCGATCGATGTCGCCGTGCAGTCGAAGCGCCTCGGCGCAAGGGAAGTCACCGTCGTCTACCGGCGCGGCCAGGAGAAGATGGGCGCTTCGGAATATGAGCAGGACCTGGCCCAGACAGATGGCGTCGTCATCCGCCACAACGCCAGGCCGAAGCGCCTCCTCACCGAGGCGGGCCGGCTCGCGGCGATCGAGTTCGAGGAAACGCGCGACGAGGGCGGCAGGCTGGTAGGCACGGGCGCCACCTTCACGCTCGCCGCCGACACGGTGTTCAAGGCCATCGGCCAGACCCTCGTTCCCGCAGCTTTGAACGGATCGGCCGAGACGATCGCGCTCGATGGTGGCAAGATCCGTGTCGACGAGGAAAGGCGCACGACGCTTCCCGGCGTCTGGGCCGGCGGTGATTGCGCCGCCACCGGAGAGGATCTGACGGTCGCCGCCGTCGCCGACGGCCGGATCGCCGCCGAATCCATTCATCTCGCGCTCTCGACCCCGTCCGTCGCGGCCTAGGAGGAACCCATGGCCAATCTCGCGTCCAGTTTTGTCGGCATCAAGTCGCCCAATCCGTTCTGGCTGGCCTCCGCGCCGCCCACCGACAAGGCCTACAACGTCGTCCGCGCCTTCAAGGATGGCTGGGGCGGCGTCGTCTGGAAGACGCTCGGCACCGATCCGCCGGTCGTCAATGTCTCCGGCCCGCGCTATGGCGCGATCCATTCGAACGACCGCCGCCTGATCGGCCTCAACAATATCGAGCTGATCACCGACCGGCCGCTCGAGGTGAACCTGCGCGAGATCAAGGAGGTCAAGCGCGACTGGCCGGACCGGGCGCTGGTCGTCTCGCTGATGGTTCCCTGCGAGGAGCACTACTGGAAGGACATCCTCGCCAAGGTCGAGGAAACCGAGGCGGACGGCGTCGAGCTCAATTTCGGCTGCCCGCACGGCATGAGCGAACGCGGCATGGGCGCCGCCGTCGGCCAGGTGCCGGAATATGTCGAGATGGTCACGCGCTGGTGCAAGCAGCACACCCGCATGCCTGTCATCGTCAAGCTGACGCCCAACATCTCCGACATCCGCACCTCGGCCCGCGCCGCGCATCGGGGCGGCGCCGACGCGGTGTCGCTGATCAACACCATCAACTCGATCATCGGCGTCGACATCGACAATTTCGCGCCGATCCCGACGGTCGACGGCAAGGGCAGCCATGGCGGGTATTGCGGCCCGGCGGTGAAGCCGATCGCCCTCAACATGACGGCCGAAATTGCCCGCGACCCGCAGACCCGCGGCCTGCCGATCTCCGGCATCGGCGGCATCACCACCTGGCGCGATGCGGTCGAGTTCATGACGCTCGGCGCCGGCAACGTCCAGGTCTGCACCGCCGCCATGACCTATGGCTTCCGCATCGTGCAGGAGATGATCTCGGGCCTGTCGAGCTACATGGACAAGCACGGCTTCACCTCGATCGACGACATCGTCGGCCGGGCGGTCGGCAACGTCACCGACTGGCAGTATCTGAACCTGAACTACGTGGCGAAAGCGAAGATCGACCAGGACGCCTGCATCAAGTGCGGCCGCTGCCACATCGCCTGCGAGGACACTTCGCACCAGGCGATTACGTCGATGGTCGACGGCGCCCGGCATTTCGAGGTGATCGACGCCGAATGCGTCGGCTGCAACCTCTGCGTCAATGTCTGCCCGGTCGAGAACTGCATCACGATGGAACCGATGGTTTCGGGCGTTGACCCGCGTACCGGCTTCCCGATCACCGGTGAATACGCCAACTGGACGACGCACAAGAACAACCCGATGGCGAAGGCCTTCGTGCCGGCCGAGCCGGCGGAATGATCACTGCTCCAGCGCGCGGATCTCGTCATTCGCGCGCCGGAGGCGTTCCGAGAAGTCACGCATCATATTGGCGTAGATCGTCGTGAGCACATGCGGGTGGGTGCGGCCCAGTTCATGGATCGCGTCGACGGAAAAGCCGTAGCAGACCACCCGCTCGTTCGCGACGACATCGGCCGAGCGGGTGCCGCCGTCGAGCAGCGCCATTTCACCGAAGGACAGGCCCGGGCCCATCGAGGCGATGCGGAGGTTCTGGTGCGTTGCCTGCACGGCGTCGGCCAGTTCGACCGTGACCGTGCCGCGCGCGATGACGAAGAAGAGCCGTGCCGGGTCGCCGGTGCGGATGATGCGGTCGCCGGCCTCGAAGATCATCGGCCGCGCCAGCGCCTCCAGCAGCCTGAGGTCGTCGCGCGCCAGCGATTTGAAGATGTGCAGCTCCGAGAGCGAGAAGCGGGTGGCGTCGAACTGGATTCCCGCCTCGGCGATGACGGCGTTCTCGCACCATTCGAGCGCCGCGTCGCGATGCTCGAAGATCTGTTCGGGCAGCGCCTGCTCCATCGCCTCGTGCAGCGTGGCCAGCGCGGGCTGGTGGGCGAGGTGGGAAATCAGCAGCTTGCGGCCGGTTTCGTTGAACGCGCCCGCCAGCCGCGCCAGCAATTGCGACGCCGCCTCGTCGGCGCTCGGCACGCGGCGGAAATCGAGGATCACGTGGCTGGTCGTCGACTGGACGTCGCCGATCCGGCGGATCAGCCGCTCGGCCGAGCCGAAGAACAGGGGGCCCTGCACCTCGATGATGCAGATCCGGCGCCCGGTCTCGCTGAGCAGCCGTCGCTCCAGCGGGTTGCGGGCGCGCTTCGAATGGATGAT
This sequence comes from Kaistia nematophila, assembly GCF_026343855.1. Taxonomy (NCBI): domain Bacteria; kingdom Pseudomonadati; phylum Pseudomonadota; class Alphaproteobacteria; order Hyphomicrobiales; family Kaistiaceae; genus Kaistia; species Kaistia nematophila. Next base: position 797,265 of record NZ_JAPKNK010000001.1, read on the forward strand.
GTCGCCATAGAGTTCGCGCCGGATCACCGTGCTGGTCGAGACATGGCTGCGGAAGATGTTGAGGCGGAAATCCTGGGCGATTTCCTTGCAGGCGGCGACGCCGCGCACGCTGTTGCCGTGCTGGTCGATCGGCGGCGAGAACACGGCGATGCCGAGCTGGCCCGGAATGACGGCGAGGATCGAACCGGCGACGCCGCTCTTGGCCGGGATGCCGACGTCGTAGGACCATTGGCCAGCATAGTTATACATACCGCACGTGTTCATCACGGTCAGGATATCCGAGACATATTCGGTCGCGATCACGCGCTCGCCGCTCAGCGGGTTGACGCCGTCATTCGCCAGCGTCGCCGCCATCACCGCGAGGTCGCGGGCGGTGACGCGCACGGCGCACTGGCGGAAATAGACGTCGAGTATGTCCTCCGGCGCGCGGCGGATCATGCCCGAGTTCAGCATCATATAGGCGATGGCCCGGTTGCGGTGCCCCGTCTCCAGCTCGGAGCGGTAGACCTGTTCGTCGATCGATAGCCGCCTGCCGGCGAGGCGCGAGAACAGGGTCAGCATATTCTGCGCGCGCTCCGCCGGGGTGGCGCCCTTGATCGTCTCGGCAATGGCGATCGCCCCGGCATTGACCATCGGGTTGAAGGGGCGGTTATGGACCTCGTCCAGCACGATCGAGTTGAAGGCTTCGCCGGTCGGCTCGACGCCGACGCGTTGCAGGATGGCCTCGCGGCCATGCCGCTCCAGCGCATAACCATAGACGAACGGCTTCGACACCGACTGGATCGTGAACTCGACATCCGCATCGCCAGCCGAATAGGTCTTGCCGTCAATCGTCGCGATGGCGATGCCGCAGAGTTTCGGATCGGCCTTGGCAAGTTCCGGTATGTAGGACGCCACGGCGCCGCCGGAGAGATGGCTGATGCGGAAATGAAGTTCGGCGAGATAGTCGGATACGAGGCCGCTGGAGGGTATTTCGCCTTCACCGGACACAAACGTACGAAGCATCAGCACTCTCCCCGCGATAATGTCGCCGCTGGATCATGCAATTCGTGCGCCAGTACTTGGGGGCGAATTGGCGGACACTTTGGCAGGCGCCTCGGCCCGGACGAGGCTGATGGAAACCAGACGGAGAGTCTCAGTCCGCGGGCGACAGGCTTTTGCTTCCGGCCCGGATCGCGGCGACCAGGACATCCAGCGTCGCGCGGATGCGCGGGGTGCGGCGCAGGTCCTCGTGCACGCCAAGCCAGATCCCCCGCGCCGGTGGCGGCGTCGGGGGACGCAGCCGCTTCAGATTGGCGTGGCGGTCGGCAAGATAGCGCGGCAGGCAGGCGAGGCCCAATCCGGCGCAGCAGGCCTGCAGCTGGACATAGCGGCTGTCGGCCAGCAGCCCCGGCGTCGCGGCATTCGCCGTCGCGCGCAACCAGAGCGCCTCCGGCACGTTCGCTAGGTCGTCCTGCAAGGTGATCAGCCGATGCCCCGCCGCGCCGTCGGACCAGTCGGGCATCGCCCGCTCCGCCAGATAGCGAGTCGAGGCATAGAGCCCGAACGCCATGTCGGCGACCCGCTGCACCACGGCCCGGTGCTGTTCGAACGTCGCCAGGCGGATGGCGATGTCCGCTTCGCGCCGCGCCAGGCTCAGCGCCCGGTTGTCGGTGATCAGTTCGACCGCGATGCCGGGAAAGCGCTCCTGCAACTGCGCGAGCGCCGGCGCGATCATCTCCGAGCCGAAGGCCTCGACCGTCGTGATGCGCACCAGTCCCTCGAGGCGGATGTCCTCGCCGCCGATCGTCCGCTCGATCGCCAGCGCCTCGGCCTCCATGCGTTCGACGGTCGGGAGGATGGCCTCGCCGGCGGATGTCAGCACGAAGCCGGCCGGCGTGCGCTGCAGCAGCTTGGCGCCGATCCGCTCATGCAAGGCCTCGAGCCGTCGGCCCATCGTGGTCTGGCTGACCCCGAGCGCGCGAGCGCCGGCGGAGAGATTGCCTTCCCTCGCTATGGCGAGAAAGGTCTTCAGGTCTTCCCAGTCCATGCGGATGCCTCAACGTTTTTGCAGGATCGATCTGCTTCAATTGGCAATATCGCAGAGGTCCGTCCGGGTGCAACCTCCTGCCGTGGCCTGGCCAGTACGGCCGCCGCCCAACAGGAGATCGATGATGACCCTCACGACCAACCGCCGCATGGCTGCCCTCGTGCTTGGCCTCGGCCTCGCCCTCGGCGCCGCCGCTCCCGCCATTGCGGCTTCGGATGATGGAGAGGCGCTCGCGCGCTACCGCACGGCAGAGAAGATCGCCAAGGCCCATCTGGCGACGTTCGACACGCTCGATTTCGACGTGTTCTCGAACCAGGAATGGGACCGGCTCAAGGAAAGCCATAGCGCCGACGTGCTGGTCCATTGGCCGGACGGTCACACCACCAAGGGAATCGACCGGCACATCGCCGATCTCAAGGCGATGTTCGTCTATGCTCCCGACACCCGCATCAAGGAGCATCCCGTGCGGGTTGGCGACGGCGAATGGACGGCCGTCACAGGCATCATGGAGGGCACCTTCACCAAGCCGATGCCGACGCCCAATGGCGAGATCGCGCCGACCGGAAAGAGCTTCAAGCTGCCGATGGCGACCGTCAGCCACTGGAAGAACGGCACGATGGACGAAGAGTACCTGTTCTGGGACAACCAGACCTACATGACGCAGCTCGGTCTCGCGAAGTAGCGCCGGCCGGTCCGCTGAATTCCATTCCGACAATCGGCCCGTCCCGCTGGAGGCCAGAACATGTCCGTCACGCGTCACCCCCTCGATCCGCTCGCGCTCCGGATCGGCGCCGCGGCGCCGCGCCATCTCGTCGTGCTGCTGCACGGGGTCGGCGCGATGGCGGACGAGCTGCTCCCGGTCGCGCAGATGCTCTGCGCGACCGACGAAAGCCGCGCCTGCATCCTCCTGGGCGGGCCGGACCCGTTCAGCGGTGGCGGACCCGGCCGCCAGTGGTTCTCGATCGTTGGTATTACCGAGGCCAATCGCGGGCCGCGCGTCGCCGAGGCCCTGTCGTCGTTGACGCCGCGCCTCGCGGCGCTCGCCGCTGCCGAGGGAATAGCGCCGGCCGACCTGGCGCTGCTCGGCTTCAGCCAGGGCGCCATCCTGACACTGGCGATGGCGGCGGCCGGCCAAGCCTTCGGTCACGGCATCGCGCTTGCCGGACGTTTTGGCGGGCCGGTCGGCGCCGCGACGGCGCAATCGCCGCGCCTGCTGCTGAGCCATGGCGCCGACGACCGGGTGATCCCGATCGCCGAGGGCAGGGACGCCGCGGCGCGGTTCCAGGCGGCCGGATTCGATACGGCCTTTCTTCCTCTCGGTGGGCTCGGCCACAGCATCGCGCGCGAGCAGGTCGACGCGGCGGTCGCCTTCCTGGCGCGCGAGGCGGCCGCCTGAGGTTGTCGCCTCAGGCTTTCGGCAGCAGGCCGCTCAGGAAGATATCCTCCAGCGTTCGCGTCGCCGTGTCGAAATGGCGGTTATCGTCGGCGGCCTCGCCCAGCATCGCCCGCACCTGCACCTCGAAATCGGCATAGTGCTGCGTCGTCGCCCAGATCATGAAGATCAGGTGATAGGGGTCGATCGGGGCGAGGCGTCCCTCGTCGACCCAGCGCCGGATCACCGCCGCCTTGCTGTCGACCAGAGTCTTCAGGCGGTTGTTCAGCAGCGTGCCGATGACGGGCGCGCCCTGCAGCACCTCGATCGCGTAGAGCCGCGAGGCCTTGGGATTGTCGCGCGAGATCTCCAGCTTGCGGTCGATATAGGCGCGGATCTCGGTGATCGGGTCGTCGCCTTCGCCCAGCGTCTCCAGCGGCTGCAGCCATAGTTCCAGCGTGCGGCTCAGGATGGCGAGGTAGATGTCGTCCTTGCGGCGGAAATAGTAGAGCAGGTTCGGCTTGGTCATGCCGGCGAGCTCGGCGATCTGGTCGACGGTGGCGCCGCGCAGGCCGTAGGTCGAGAAGATCTCCAGAGCCGCGTCGAGAATGCGCTCCTCGTTCTCTTCCTGGATGCGCGTCCGCTTCTTGGTCTGGCTGGCGCGCGCGGTGTTCGCAGGTGTCATGACGGTGGTCGAGTCTCCCGTTCGTTCCCCATGGCGCGCCTGTCATCCGGTCCCTCTGCCATTCGAGTGGGACTTTCGGTCGATTCCGGCTCGATTTCAATGGCTTCGCCGCGCGTCGGCGGCTCAGAAGCTCGGCGGCGTGCAGGCGGAGACGAGCTCCAGGTCGTCCTCGCCGATATTCTTGAAGGCGTGCGGTTTGCGGCTGTCGAAGAAGTAGGCGTCGCCGGGGTTGAGCTCGTAGCGCCGGCCGTCGACTTCCAGCAGCATGCGGCCGCGGATGATCAGGCCCGCTTCCTCGCCCTGGTGCGACAGCATCGCCTTGCCGGAGACCGCGCCCGGCTTGTAGCGCTCATGCAGCATCTGCAGCGAACGTCCCTCGAGATTGCCGCCGACCTGGCGGAACGAGATCTTGCCGCCGGCGATCTCCTTGAGTTCCGAGGCGCGGAACACCACCGGCTCCACCGCCGGCTTCGCCTCGGCGAAGAACTCGGAAAGGCTGAGCGGGATGCCGGCCAGGATCTGCCGCAGTCCCGAGACGGAGGGGCTGATCCGGTTCGCCTCGATCATCGACACGGTCGCGTTCGACACGCCCGCGCGCTTGGCGAGCGCGCGCTGCGACAGGCCGTGGCGGATCCGCAGTTCGCGCAGTCGCGCGCCGACGTCGATATCGAAATTCGAGGCGTTCATGTGTTCAATATAAAGAACAGTATTAACGGTTGCAACGAATTGACCGGCCTAGACCCTGCGGCTACGTTCATAAAAATGACCGGCCCCGCCAGGAAGACGGCCGCATGAGGACCCCCGAAAAAATGACAAGCGCGCAGTATTCGAACAACCTCGAAGCCTTCTGGATGCCGTTCACGGCGAACCGCCAGTTCAAGCAGAACCCGCGCATGCTGGTCGGCGCCAAGGACATGCACTACACCTCGGCGGACGGTCGCCAGATCCTCGACGGCACGGCCGGCCTTTGGTGCGTCAATGCCGGCCACGGCCGGACCAAGATCGTCGAGGCGGTGTCGAAGCAGGTTGCCGAGCTCGACTATGCGCCGGCCTTCCAGATGGGCCATCCGAAGGCGTTCGAACTGGCCGCGCGTCTCGCGGCGATGATGCCGAAGCCGCTCGACCACGTCTTCTTCACCAATTCGGGCTCGGAATCGGTCGATACGGCGCTGAAGATCGCGCTCGCCTATCACCGCGCCAAGGGCAACGGCACCAAGTACCGCCTGCTCGGGCGTGAGCGCGGCTATCACGGCGTCGGCTTCGGCGGTATCTCGGTCGGCGGCATCTCCGGCAACCGCAAGACCTTCGGCACCATGCTGACCGGCGTCGACCACATCCGCCATACGCATGACCCCGCCCGCAACGCCTTCTCGCGCGGCCAGCCGGAGTTCGGCGCCGAATTCGCCGACGACCTGGAAAAGGTCATCGCGCTGCATGACGCCTCCAATATCGCCGCACTGATCGTCGAGCCGGTCGCCTGCTCGACCGGCGTGCTGGTGCCGCCGAAGGGCTATCTGAAGCGCCTGCGCGAGATCTGCGACAAGCATGACATCCTGCTGATCTTCGACGAGGTCATCACCGGCTTCGGCCGTCTCGGCACGCCGTTCGCCGTCGATTATTTCGACGTCATCCCCGATCTCGTCACCACCGCCAAGGGCCTGACCAGCGGCGTCGTGCCGATGGGCGCCGTGTTCTGCTCGTCCAAGATCTACGACGCGTTCATGGATGCGCCGGAGAACACGATCGAGCTGTTCCACGGCTACACCTATTCGGCCCATCCGGTTGCCTGCGCCGCCTCGCTCGCCACCCTCGACGTCTATGCCGAGGAAGGCCTGCTGACGCGTGTTTCCGAGATTGCCCAATATTGGGAAGACGCGCTGCACAGCCTGAAGGGCCTGCCGCACGTCATCGACATCCGTAATCTCGGCCTGATCGGCGCGATCGAGCTGGAATCGATCCCCGGCGCCCCGACGAAACGCGCCTTCCAGGCTTTCCTGAAGGCCTATGAGCGCAATCTATTGATCCGCACGACCGGCGACATCATCGCGCTGTCGCCGCCGCTGGTCATCGAGAAGAGCCAGATCGACGAAATCTTCGACACGCTTTCGGGCGTGCTGAAGGAAATCGACTGAGAAGCGCGGGAGGAAACCATGGACGCGATCAGTCTGAACACCATCCCCAATCTGGTTGACGGCAAGCCGTCGCTTTCGGCGTCGACGCGCAGCCAGCCGGTCTACAACCCCGCCACCGGCGAGCCGGTGGCGACGCTGCCGCTCTCGACCTCGGCCGAGCTCGATGCCGCCGTCGCCTCGGCCAAGGCGGCGTTCCCGGCCTGGGCCGATACGCCGCCGATGAAGCGCGCCCGCGTGATGTTCAAGTTCAAGGACCTGCTGGAACAGAACGCCGACCGCATCGCCCGCGCCATCTCGGCCGAGCACGGCAAGACCCATGACGACGCGCTCGGCGAAGTGCAGCGCGGCCTCGAGGTCGTCGAGTTCGCCTGCGGAATCCCGCATCTGCTGAAGGGCGAATATTCGAAGAATGTCGGCCCGGCGATTGACACCTATTCCGACCGCCAGGCGCTCGGCGTCGTCGCCGGCATCACGCCGTTCAACTTCCCCTGCATGGTGCCGCTCTGGATGTATCCGGTGGCGATCGCCTGCGGCAACACCTTCATCCTGAAGCCGTCGGAGCGTGATCCCGGCGCGGCGATGCTGACGGCCGAGCTGCTGCACGAGGCCGGCCTGCCGCCGGGCGTGCTGAATGTCGTGCATGGCGACAAGGAGGTCGTCGACGCGATCCTGCATCATCCCGACATCAAGGCGGTTTCCTTCGTCGGTTCGACGCCGATCGCGCAATATGTCTATGCGACGGGAACGGCGGCCGGAAAGCGGGTTCAGGCGCTCGGCGGCGCCAAGAACCATCTGGTGGTGATGCCGGATGCCGATATGGACAAGGTCGCCGATGCGCTGATGGGTGCGGGCTACGGTTCGGCCGGCGAGCGCTGCATGGCGGTCTCGGTGGCGGTGCCTGTCGGCCAGAAGACGGCCGACGCGCTGATCGAAACGCTGGCGCCGCGCGTCCGCGCGCTGAAGATCGGCCCGGCGACGGATCGCGACGCCGAGATGGGGCCGCTGGTCACGAAGCAGCACATGGAGAAGGTACTCGGTTATATCGACAAGGGCGTCGCCGAGGGAGCCAGGCTCGTGGTCGACGGCCGCGGCTTCAAGCTGCAGGGCTACGAAAACGGCTACTTCGTCGGTGGCACGCTTTTTGATCATGTGGACAAGGATATGACGATCTACCGCGAGGAGATCTTCGGTCCCGTGCTCTCCGTGCTCCGCGCCAACTCCTATGCCGATGCCCTCGAACTCATCAATGCCCACGAATATGGCAACGGCACCGCGATCTTCACCCGCGACGGCGACGCCGCGCGCTCCTTCGCCGACAAGGTCGAGGCGGGCATGGTGGGCGTCAACGTGCCGATTCCGGTTCCGGTCGCCTATCATTCGTTCGGCGGCTGGAAGCGGTCGATCTTTGGCGATCACGCCATCTACGGACCGGAGGGCGTGCATTTCTATACGCGCCTGAAGACGGTGACGACCCGCTGGCCGGACGGGATCAAGTCCGGCGCGGTCTTCAACTTCCCGACGATGTGACTAAGGTGTCGTCGGGACGGTTCTCACGAGTTCGCATCGCCGCTTCGGCGGCGATGCTTTCGGCCGCGTCGCGCCTCGGCGCCGCGGATGACTGCGAGTTTTCTCCCGCCCCGGCCGGAAGAAACGGCCGGGAGCCCTAACGACGAAAGACGACATGCATGACGGCCCCGACCGATAATCTCCGCATCAATGGCGAACGCCTCTGGGACAGCTTGATGGAGATGGCCAAGGTCGGGCCGGGCATCGCGGGCGGCAACAACCGCCAGACGCTGACCGATGCCGACGCCGAGGGACGCAAGCTGTTCCAGGCATGGTGCGAGGCGGCGGGCATGACGCTCGGCGTCGACAAGATGGGCACCATGTTCGCGACGCGGCCGGGCACCGACCCGGAGGCGCTGCCCGTCTATATCGGCAGCCATCTCGATACCCAGCCGACCGGCGGCAAGTATGACGGCGTTCTCGGCGTGCTGGCGGGTCTCGAGGTGATCCGAAGCCTGAATGACCTCGGCATCAAGACGAAGCATCCGGTCGTCGTCACCAACTGGACCAATGAAGAGGGCGCCCGCTTCGCCCCGGCCATGCTCGCTTCCGGCGTCTTCGCCGGCGCCATTCCGATCGACTACGCCTATTCCCGTAGGGATCCCGAGGGCCTCGCCTTCGGCGATGAACTGAAGCGGATCGGCTGGGTCGGCGACGAGGAAGTCGGCGCCCGCAAGATGCACGCCTATTTCGAGTATCACATCGAGCAGGGCCCGATCCTCGAGGCCGAGCAGAAGCAGATCGGCGTCGTCACGCATTGCCAGGGCCTGTGGTGGCTCGAGGTGACGCTGACCGGCCGCGAGGCGCATACCGGCTCGACGCCGATGAACCTGCGCGTCAATGCCGGCTTCGCCATGGCGCGCATCTTCGAGATGGTGCAGCAGGTCGCGATGGAGAACCAGCCGGGTGCCGTCGGCGGCGTCGGCCAGGTGTTCTTCACCCCCAATTCGCGCAACGTGCTCCCGGGCAAGGTCGTCTTCACGATCGACATCCGGACGCCCGAGCTTGCCAAGCTGAACGCCATGCGCGCACGGATCGAGAAGGAAGCCGCCGCGATCGCCGAGGCGCTCGGCGTCGGCTCTGCGATCGAGGCGGTCGGCCATTTCGATCCCGTCACCTTCGACCCGACCCTGGTCGGCCGCGTGCGCGGCGCGGCCGAGCGGCTCGGCTACAGCCACATGGATATCATCTCCGGCGCGGGCCATGATGCCTGCTGGACGGCCAAGGTGGCGCCGACGACGATGATCATGTGCCCATGCGTCGGCGGATTGTCGCATAATGAGGCAGAGGAGATCAGCCCGGAATGGGCGGCGGCCGGAGCCGACGTGCTGCTGCACGCCGTGCTGGAGACCGCGGAAATCGCCGGCTGAGCCGGACCTAAAAACAATGGGCTGGCAAAGCCGGCCACGAGACCAGAGGGAATTTCACCATGTCGACGGTAATCAAGGGCGGAACCATCGTAGCGGCGGACCGCAGCTACGAGGCTGACATCCTCATCGAAGGCGAGACCATCAAGGCGATCGGGCCGGACCTCGCCGGCGACACGGTCGTCGATGCGTCGGGCGCCTACATCATCCCCGGCGGCATCGACCCGCACACCCATCTGGAAATGCCCTTCATGGGCACGACGGCGGCCGAGACCTGGGAAAGCGGCACTTTCGCCGCCCTTTCCGGCGGCACCACGACTGTGGTCGATTTCGTCATTCCCGGCGAGGCCGGTATGCTGGCCGCGCTGGAGGAATGGGAAGGCCGCGCCACGCGCCAAGCCTCGTCCGACTATTCCTACCACATGTGCGTCACCGGCTGGTCGGAGAAGCATTTCGACGACATGGCCAAGGTGGTCGACCGCGGCATCAACACCTTCAAGCACTTCATGGCCTACAAGGGCGCGCTGATGGTGAACGACGACGAGATGTTCGCGTCGTTCCAGCGCTGCGCCGCGCTCGGTGCGCTGCCGCTGGTGCACGCCGAGAACGGCGACATCGTCGCGGCCCTGCAGCAGAAATATCTCGCCGAAGGCACGACCGGGCCGGAGGGCCACGCCTTCTCGCGGCCGCCGGAAGTCGAGGGCGAGGCGACCAACCGCGCCATCATGATCGCCGACGCCGCCGGCGTGCCGGTCTATATCGTCCATGTCTCCTGCGAGCAGAGCCACGAGGCGATCCGCCGGGCCCGGCAGAAGGGCATGCGCGTCTATGGCGAGCCGCTGATCCAGCACCTGACGCTGGACGAGAGCGAATATTTCAACCGCGACTGGGATTATGCGGCGAGGCGCGTGATGTCGCCGCCCTTCCGCAACAAGCTGCACCAGGACAGCCTCTGGGCCGGTCTCGCGGCCGGTTCGCTGCAGGTGGTCGCCACCGACCATTGCGCCTTCACCACCGAGCAGAAGCGCTTCGGCCTCGGCAATTTCGCCAAGATCCCGAACGGCACCGGCGGTGTCGAGGACCGGCTCTCCGTGCTCTGGACCAAGGGAGTCGAGACCGGCCGGCTGACGCCGAACGAGTTCGTCGCCGCGACCTCGACCAACATCGCGCAGATCCTCAACATCTACCCGCAGAAGGGCGCGATCCTGCCAGGATCGGATGCCGACCTCGTCGTCTGGGATCCGAAGCTCTCGAAGACGATTTCCGCCGCCAACCAGAAATCCATCATCGATTACAATGTCTTCGAGGGATTCCAGGTCAACGGACTGCCGCGTTACACGCTGTCGCGCGGCGAGATCGTCTGGGCCGATGGCCAGAACTCGCAGCCGCAGCCCGGCCGCGGCAAGTTCATCCGGCGCAAGCCGTTCCCGGCCGTCAACGCGGCGCTGTCGAAGTGGAAGGAAGTGACGGCGCCGCGCGCGGTCAACCGCTCGCCCGAGCATATGCCGATCGGCGTTTGAGGGCGGGATGAGCGCCGTGTTCAAGCCTTTCGAGGAAAGAGCCGACGGTCAGCAAAACGCCGCGAACGCCGCATCCGTCATCGATATTCGTGGGCTTTCGCTCACTTTCGAGACGAATGACGGGCCGGTTCAGGCGCTGTCCAACATCGACCTGGACGTGAAGCGGGGCGATTTCGTCTCCTTCATCGGTCCTTCGGGTTGCGGCAAGACCACGCTGCTCCGGGTCATCGCCGATCTCGAGCAGCCGACCGGCGGGTCGATCACCGTCAACCGCGTCTCGCCGGAGGAGGCGCGGCTCGCCCGCGCCTATGGCTATGTGTTTCAGGCTGCAGCGCTTTATCCCTGGCGGACGATCGCCAGGAACGTCGCGCTGCCGCTCGAGATCATGGGATTGCCCAAGGCCGAGCGCGAGCGGCGGATCGCCGACAATCTGGCGCTGGTCAATCTCGCCGGCTTCGAGAAGAAATATCCTTGGCAGCTTTCCGGCGGCATGCAGCAGCGTGCCTCGATCGCCCGTGCGCTTGCGGTCGAGCCCGAGCTGCTGCTCATGGACGAACCCTTTGGCGCGCTTGACGAAATCGTCCGCGACCACCTGAACGAACAGCTCCTGAAGCTCTGGGCCAAGACGCAGAAGACCGTCGTCTTCGTCACCCATTCGATCCCGGAGGCCGTCTTCCTCTCGACCAAGATCGTCGTGATGTCGCCGCGGCCGGGCCGCGTCACCGACGTGATCGATTGCGGCTTTCCGCGCGACCGCACGCTCGACATCCGCGAGACGCCGGAATTCCTGGAGGTCGCCGCCCGCGTCCGCAACGGCCTGAGGGCGGGACACTCCTATGAGGACTGAAGCGCGCCGCCGTCGCCGTGCGAGGGTTAACACGCCTCTTGCGTGTAAACCCTCCGTTAGCCTTGCGTCAGCGCGGCACCAGGCTTTCGAGCTCCGGCAGCAGGACGACGCTTTCCTGCTCGTTCGGATCGGTGCGGGCGATGATCGCGACGCAGGGTTCTGTGCCGCGATTGGCGGGCAGATGCGGCATGTCGGCGGGGATGTAGAACATCTCGCCGGCCTTGACGACGACATGGTGCTCCAGCCGCTCCCCATACCAGGTGTCGGCCTCGCCGGCGATCATGTAGATCGCCGTCTCGTGATGCTCATGCTTGTGGGCGCTGGCGCGGCCGCCGGGCGGGATGGTCAGGAGGTTCATGCAGATGCCGGTCGAGCCGACCGACTCCGCCGTGATCCCCTCGATGTAGTCGAAGCCCTGCTTGCCGGCGTAGCTCTCGTTCGGCCGGATGATCCGGCATGTCGGCCTGCTCGTCTCTTTGGTCGTCGCGCTCATTTCGTTTCCCCTCCACTGGCGTCGCCTTCCGCCTGCGGAAGATATGGCACGGGGAGGGCAGCATGACCACGCTCGCCATTCCCGCCCGACCGCGCTCGCTGAAGAAGCCGGGTCAGATCTTTCCGGTGACGGTGGTCGTCCTTGCCATCCTCGTCATCTGGTATGTCGGCGCCTTCTTCCTGAACGCCCAGCTCGCGCGCGACGCCTTCGCCCGTCAGAAGGTCGAGCCGACCATCAGCCAGCTCGCCGAGGCGACCTTCTCGATGGACCGGCCGCTGCTGCCGGCGCCGCACCAGGTTGCGACCGAGCTCTGGAAGAGCACGGTCGACCAGCCGGTCACCTCGAAGCGCAGCCTCGTCTATCACGGCTGGGTGACGCTCTCGGCGACGCTCGCCGGCTTCGGCATCGGCACGCTGCTCGGCCTGCTGCTCGCCATCGGCATCGTGCATGTCTCGAGCCTCGACAAGAGCCTGATGCCCTGGGTCGTCGCCTCGCAGACGATCCCGATCGTCGCCATCGCGCCGATGATCGTCGTCGTCGGCTACAATTTGATGAACGGCAAGCTCGGTCTCTCGACCGACACGTCGCGCTTCCTCGCCAAGGCGATGATCTCGACCTACCTGTCGTTCTTCCCGGTCACGGTCGGCATGGTGAAGGGGCTGCGCTCGCCCGAACTGATGCATCTCGACCTGATGCGGACCTATTCGGCCTCCGGCTGGCAGGCGTTCTGGAAGCTGCGCTTCCCGGCGTCGCTGCCTTTTCTCTTCACCTCGATGCAGATCGCCATCGCCATCAGCCTCGTCGGCGCCATCGTCGGCGAACTGCCGACCGGCGCTTCGGCCGGGCTTGGCGCCCGCCTTCTGGCCGGCTCCTATTACGGGCAGACGGTACAGATCTGGGCGGCGCTGCTGGCGGCGTCGATCCTCGCGGCCGTGCTGGTCGCGATCGTCGGCTTCGCCAACCGCATCGTCCTCAAGCGGATGGGGATGGCAAGATGAGTTCGCGTGGACATCTGCAGCCCTGGATCGCCTTCCTCGGCCTGTTCGCCGCCGTCGCCCTGCCGCTCGATGCCGCCGATGCCTGGCGGCTGCTGCCGCGCGAGGGCGTCCCGGGCTGGATCGTCATCCTGGCGCTCGCGGTCGCCGCCTATGCCTCCGTCCGGGCGGAGAAGAGCGCGCTCACCGCCATCCTGCTCGCCTTCGCCTCCAGCGCCGGCGCTTGGGCGGCGCTCGACCTGCTGCCCGGCCTTGCCGGCCACACCGGCCCCGGTTTCTGGGCGCTGCTCTTCACGTCCTGGCTGCTCGCCTGGGCGCTGGTGTCGCAGCTCGCCGCCATCAAGCCGCGCGCCGGTCCGGCCGGTTTCGGGCTGAAGCTTCTGGTGCCGCTCCTCTTCGGCGCCTGGCTGCTGATCTTCTGGCAGGTGATCGTCGTCGCCTTCCAGGTGCCGAGCGTGCTGATCCCGCCGCCCTCGGCGATCTGGGCGAAGCTCGTCTCGTCGATCCCGATCCTCGCCGCCGATTTCCGCCAGACCTTCCTGAAGGCGGTGATCGCCGGCTATGTCATCGGCTGCGGCTCCGGCTTCCTCGTCGCCATCCTGGTCGACCGCATTCCCTTCCTGCAGCGCGGCCTGCTGCCGGTCGGCAATCTGGTCTCGGCGCTGCCGATCATCGGCATCGCCCCGATCATGGTGATGTGGTTCGGCTTCGACTGGCCGTCCAAGGCGGCGGTGGTGGTGGTCGCCACCTTCTTCCCGATGCTGGTCAACACCGTCACCGGTCTCGCCGCCTCGCAGCCGATGCAGCGCGACCTGATGCGCACCTATGCCGCGAATTATTGGCAGTCTCTCTTCAAGCTCCGGCTTCCCGAGGCGCTGCCGTTCATATTCAATGCACTCAAGATCAATTCTACACTGGCCCTGATCGCAGCCATCGTCGCCGAGTTCTTCGGCACGCCGATCGTGGGCATGGGCTTCCGTATCTCCACCGAAGTCGGGCGCATGAACATCGACATGGTGTGGGCGGAAATCGCGGTGGCGGCGCTCGCCGGCTCCGTCTTCTACGGGGTGATCGCGCTCATCGAGCGCGCCTCGACGTTCTGGCATCCGTCCTTCCGCGCCTGAGGACGGGCGAGATCTGTATCTACCGTCCGCGTCAAAGGGCGCGGACGGGCAAGGTTGGGGGATCTCGCCAGGGAAAGGGCGACATCCTCGAAGGACGACAACGAACAGAACCTGGAGGGGTCAATGAAGAAGCTTATGATTGGAGCGCTCGCCATCGCCGCGGGGCTCATGACCAGCGTCTCGGCCCATGCGGCCGATCCGGTGACGCTGCAGCTGAAGTGGGTCACGCAGGCCCAGTTCGCCGGCTATTACGTCGCCAAGGAGAAGGGCTTCTACGAGGCGGAAGGCCTCGACGTCACGATCAAGCCGGGCGGCCCCGACATCGCCCCCGAGCAGGTGATCGCCGGCGGCGGCGCCGACATCATCACCACCTGGATGCCGGCGGCGCTGGCTTCGCGTGAAAAGGGCGTGCCGCTCGTCAACATCGCCCAGCCCTACAAGAAGTCGGGCATGATGCTGACCTGCCGCAAGGATACCGGCATCAAGTCGCCGGACGACTTCAAGGGCAAGACGCTCGGCGTCTGGTTCTACGGCAACGAATATCCGTTCCTCGCCTGGATGGCGAAGCTCGGCCTTTCGACCGAGGGCGGTCCGAACGGCGTCACCGTGCTGAAGCAGGGCTTCAACGTCGACCCGCTGATCCAGAAGCAGGCCGACTGCATCTCGACCATGACCTACAACGAGTTCGGCCAGGTGCTGGACGCCGGTATTCCGGAGAGCGAGCTGATCGTCTTCAAGTATGAGGACCAGGGCGTCGCGACGCTGGAAGATGGCCTCTATGTCATGGAAGACAAGCTGAAGGATCCGGCCTTCGTCGAGAAGATGGCGAAGTTCGTCCGCGCCTCGATGAAGGGCTGGGACTATGCCCGCGCCAACACCGACGAGGCCGCCAAGATCGTGCTCGAGAACGACGAGACCGGCGCGCAGACCGAAGCCCACCAGAAGTTCATGATGGGCGAGGTCAACAAGCTGACCGAGGGCAGCAACGGCAAGCTCGACGAGGCCGACTACACCCGTACGGTGAAGACGCTGCTGTCGGCCGGCGGCGAAGCGCCCGTCATCACCAAGGAGCCGACCGGCGCCTGGACCCATGCCGTCACCGACGCGGCCGGCCTGAAGTAAGCCGGCTTCTGCGAGCCGCGAATCGAGAAAAGGAACGGGCGCCCCCTGGGCGCCCGTTTGCCATTTCAGGGCTCGCCTGCGCCGCGATCGGGCTCCGGACAAGCCAACATCGACGGTGAGGATGCCGCCATGGATGGTGCTGGCGTCGTCGGAGGCGAGGAAGCGGCGAGCGCCGCGACTTCCTCGGGCTTGCCGTAGCGCCCGGCCGGGATCGCCGCCGTGGTCGCCTTGCGGATCGCCGCGGCGTTGCCGGCGGGAGTCCCGGCTCCGTCATCCCTGCGAAAGCAGGGATCCATGCATCCGGGGTGCTCGGGGCCTTCGCTGGAGAGGCAACCCGGCTGAATGGATCCCGGGTCTCCGCCCGGGATGACGGCGAGGGTGGGGTCAGCGCGGAGAACTCCTATGAGGATGTCGAGGAGCGCGGGCCGGTTGCCCTCTTCACCTCCCTCCGGGAGAGGTGAAGGCCCCGCGACGCCCGGCTTCCGCCCGGCCCACGCCAGATGCGCGCAGACGAGAGAAATCATTCCGGCACGAAGCCGAACACCGCGGCGAAGCCGGCCGAGCCCGTCGGCGTGACGGCGATGGCGCGGCTGTCCTTCACCCGCTCGATCCAACCCTTCCGCAGCAGGTGGTCGCAGAGCGCCGCGCCGAGGCGGCCGGCGAGATGGGGACGGCGCTCGCTCCAGTCGAGGCAGGTTCGGCAGAGCGGCCGGCCCCCGGCTTCCCGCCCCCTGCCGGGGCGGCGGCTCAGGTCGATGCCGAAATCGCACAGGAAGCGGTCGCCCTCGGGCGTCACCAGCCCGGCGCCGTCGGAGAGACGCACGAGGTCGCGCGCCACCAGGCCGTCGGCGATGGCGACGCCGAGCCGGCCGGCGAGATGGTCGTAGCAGGTCCGCGCCGCCCGCATCGCCTCGTCGCGCGGCCCGGTCGGCCGGTACCGCTTCGGCCCCTCGGCGACAAGCGACATCAGCGCCTCCAGAGCTTCAGCCACGGCGGGCGTCGCCAGCCGGTAGTAGCGATGGCGGCCCTGTTTCTCGACGGCGAGGATCTTCGCCTCGGTCAGCTTGGCGAGATGGCCGCTGGTGGTCGGGGCGCCGACGCCGGCATGGAAGGCGAGTTCGCCGGCCGAAAGCGCCCGGCCGTCCATCAGGGCCGACAGCATGTTGGCGCGGGCGACGTCGCCGATCAGCGCGGCGATTTCGGCGAGAGTGGTGCCGGAGACGAGATTGCTCATGGCGGCGAGGATACCGCCTCGCGCCGGCGCGGTCATGGACGAACCTTTCGTCCGTCGCCGAAGCATTCCGCGCCGAAGCCTCCCGCACCTTGACGCGCATTGGCGCTTGTCGTCGGGGCCGTGGCGGGGTAGAGCCGCGGCGGCCGGTCCAGCCCGCCATCCATCCCGCAAGCCGCATGAGGCCCGATGCCCCTTCTCGACGACGCCCTCTACGAAGCCCTGATCGCGACGACGCTCGCCGCCGGACGCGTCGTCATGCAGGTTTATGACGGGGCCTTCGCGGTGGCGGTGAAGGGCGACGCCTCGCCGGTGACCGAGGCGGACCGCGAGGCCGAGATGGTCATCCTCGCCGATCTCGCGCGCCTCATGCCGGAGATCCCTGTCGTGGCGGAAGAATCCTGCGCCGAGGGACGGATCCCGACCGTGGGCGGCACCTTCTTCCTGGTCGATCCGGTCGACGGCACGCGCGAGTTCATCAGCCGCAACGGCGATTTCACCGTCAATATCGGCCTCGTGCAGGACGGCGAGCCGGTGCTCGGCCTCGTCTATGCGCCGGCGCGCGGCGATCTCTATGCCGGCCGCGCCGGCCGGGGCGCCGAGCATTTCTCCGTCGTCGATTTCGAGATCGCCAGCCGCCGCGTTATCCGCGTCTCAGACCCGGCCGCTTCGCCGCCGCGCATTCTCGCCAGCCGCTCGCATCGCACGCCCGAGACGGACGACTTCATCGCCCGCTTCCCCGGCGCATCGCTGGTCTCGGCCGGATCGTCTCTGAAATTCTGCCTGATGGCGGCGGGCGAGGCCGATCTCTATCCGCGCATGGGGCCGACCATGCAGTGGGATACGGCGGCGGGCGACGCCGTGCTGCGCGCCGCCGGCGGCAGCGTCGAGACGATCGACGGCGCGCCGCTCGGCTACGGTCCGGGACCCGGCGAGGGCGTTTCCGCCTATGCCAATCCGTGGTTCGTGGCGCGCGGCGCCCTGGAAATCCTCTAGCCAAACACGACTAAATCCATCGACTTGGCTGAAATCAGGTTGCGGGATTTCGCCGGAACACGGCACGGATGGTGGTAAAGGCGGGCGATTTACGGCACGGCTGTGCTTGAGGCGAGGGGCGGGCGCGGACTAGGTTTCGGGCTCAAGTTCGGAGTTCACCATGTCGCCACGCCCCCCATCGCCGCATGCCCCCTCGCATCTCCGCCGCCTCGAAGCCGAGGCGATCTTCATCATGCGCGAGGTCGTGGCGAATTTCGAAAATCCCGTGATGCTCTATTCGATCGGCAAGGATTCGTCGGTCATGCTGCATCTGGCGATGAAGGCCTTCTATCCCGCCAAGCCGCCCTTCGCGCTGCTGCATGTCGACACGACATGGAAGTTCCGCGAGATGATCTCGTTCCGCGACGAGACGGTGAAGCGGCTCGGGCTCGAACTCCGCGTCCACACCAATCAGGAAGGCAAGGCGGCCGGCATCAATCCGTTCGACCATGGCTCGTCCAACTACACCCAGATCATGAAGACCGAGGCGCTGAAGCAGGCGCTCGACGCCGGCGGCTATGACGCGGCCTTCGGCGGCGCCCGCCGCGACGAGGAGAAGAGCCGCGCCAAGGAGCGCATCTTCTCGTTCCGCTCGGCCAACCACGGCTGGGACCCGAAGAACCAGCGGCCGGAGCTCTGGTCGCTCTACAACACCCGCATCCAGCCCGGCGAGACGATCCGCGTCTTCCCGCTGTCGAACTGGACCGAGCTCGACATCTGGCAATACATCCTCGCCGAACAGATCCCGATCGTGCCGCTCTATTTCTCGGCCGAGCGGCCGGTGGTCGAGCGCAACGGCCAGCTGATCATGGCAGACGACGCGCGCATGCGCCTGCTGCCCGGCGAGGTGCCCGAGAGGCGCCGCGTCCGCTTCCGCACGCTCGGCTGCTACCCGCTGACGGCGGCGGTCGAATCCGACGCCGACACGCTCCCCGAAATCGTCCGCGAGATGTTCCTCGCCACCACATCCGAGCGCCAGGGTCGCCTGATCGACCATGACGAATCCGGTTCGATGGAGAAGAAGAAGCGCGAGGGATATTTCTAATGGCCGAGATTTTTTCCGCCCAGGCGGTCGCCAATGACGACGGCGCCGCCAGCATCCTCGCGCAGTCGGACGACAAGGGCATCCTGCGCTTCCTGACCTGCGGCAGCGTCGACGACGGCAAGTCCACCCTGATCGGCCGGCTGCTGTTCGACACCAAGAAGCTGTTCGAGGACCAGCTGGTCACGCTGGAGAAGGACTCGAAGAAGTTCGGCACGGTCGGCGACGACATCGACCTGGCGCTCCTCGTCGACGGCCTCGAGGCCGAGCGCGAGCAGGGCATCACCATCGACGTCGCCTACCGTTTCTTCGCGACCGAGAAGCGCAAGTTCATCGTCGCCGACACGCCCGGCCACGAACAGTACACCCGCAACATGGCGACCGGCGCCTCGACGGCGGACCTCGCCGTCCTGCTGATCGATGCGCGCAAGGGGATCCTGACCCAGACGCGCCGCCACGCCACCATCGCCTCGCTGCTCGGCATCCGCCATGTCGTGCTGGCGATCAACAAGATCGACCTCGTCGGCTATGACCGCGGTGTCTATGAGAAGATCGTCGCCGCCTTTGACGCGGACGCCGCGCACTACAATTTCGCCAGCCGCGTCGCCATTCCGCTCTCGGCCCGCCATGGTGACAATGTCAGCGGCCTGAGCCCCAACATGGAATGGTATCGCGGCCCGACGCTGATCGAGCATCTCGAAAACGTCGAGCTCGAGCCCGGCATCGACCGGCCTTTCCGTTTCCCGGTGCAGTGGGTCAACCGCCCCGACCTGACCTTCCGCGGCTATGCCGGCACGGTCGCCGGCGGCACGGTCCGTCCCGGCGACGAACTGGTGGTCGCGCGCTCGGGCCAGCTGGCAAAGGTCGAGCGCATCGTCACCCATGACGGCGATCTCGACGCCGCCGGCACCGACGAAGCCGTCACGCTGACCCTCGACCGCGAGATCGACGTTTCGCGCGGCGACGTCCTTGTCGCCGCCGAGGCGCGGCCGGAGGTTTCCGACCAGCTCGCCGCCCATCTGATCTGGATGGCCGAGGAGCCGATGCTGCCCGGCCGGCCTTACCTCATGAAGATCGGCACCCGTACGGTCGGCGCCGCCGTCACCGAGCTGAAGCACCGCGTCGAGGCCGAGACGCTGAAGCCGCTCGCCGCAAAGACGCTGGCGCTGAACGACATCGGCTTCGCCAATCTGTCGCTCGCCGAGCCGATCGCCTTCGACCCCTACGAGGACAATCGCGCCACCGGCGCCTTCATCCTGATCGACCGCTTCACCAACCAGACGGTGGCGGCGGGCATGATCCGCTTCGGCCTGCGCCGCGCCACCAACATCCACCGTCAGGCGCTCGATATCGACAAGGCGGCCCGTTCCGCCGCCAAGGGCCAGAAGCCCGGCATCCTCTGGTTCACCGGCCTTTCGGGCGCGGGAAAATCGACCATCGCCAACCTGGTCGAGAAGAAGCTGCACCTGATGGGGCGGCACACCTATCTGCTGGACGGCGACAATGTCCGCCATGGTCTGAACCGCGACCTCGGCTTCACCGATGCCGACCGGGTGGAGAACATCCGCCGCGTCGCCGAGACGGCCAAGCTCTTCGTCGATGCCGGCCTGATCGTGCTGGTCTCGTTCATCTCGCCGTTCCGCTCCGAGCGCCAGCTGGCGCGCGACCTGGTGCAGGAAGGCGAGTTCATCGAGATCTTCGTCGACACGCCGCTTTCGGTTGCCGAGGAGCGCGACGTGAAGGGCCTGTACAAGAAGGCGCGCGAAGGGCTGATCAAGAACTTCACCGGCATCGACAGCCCGTATGAGGCGCCGCTTTCGCCCGACATCCATCTCGATACGAAGTCGGGCGACAGTGAGGCGCTTGCCGACCAGATCGTCGCCTATCTGGTGGCGAAGGGCTATTCGGCGGGGTAGGGCGCGCCGAAACTTACCTCTCCCGTGGGGAGAGGTCGACGGCCGCAGGCCGGCGGGTGAGGGCGTAGGGAACTCTCCGGCAGGGCCGCAACCCTTCACCCGGAGCTTCGCTCCGACCTCTCTCAGGGAGAGGTGACAAGGGGCCTGTCGCTCGCAGGGAAGCGGCTCGCAACGCCGCCGCATGGATCCCGGGTCTCCGGCCGGGATGCCGGCGAGGGGGGCTGTTGGAGCCATGACGGCGAGGATGGGACGGTGGGCGGGGCAGTCTGCCATCCCAAAAAGACCGGGTCCCGGTGTCAGGCCTCGGCCGGCTCCCTCGCCCGCTTGCGGGAGAGGGGTGGGGTGAGGCTGCCTATTTCAGCACTTCGATCCGCACCGACTTGATGTCGGCGGCGGTGCCGTCGCCGGGGATGCCCGGCTCGATCAGCACGGCGTCGGTTTCCGGGCCGCCGCGATCCTTCGGCACCGTCCAGGTGGTCGAAAGCGGCGCGTAGTCGGCGCCGATGACGCCGTCCTTCCAGGGGCTCAGGCTGCGGCCGTTCTGATAGGCGAAGCGTAGCGAATGGGACGGGGCCCCGGAGGCGGCGCGTGCCACGACGACGATGCGGATCGTCCGCCCGGAGAGCCGCTCATAGACGCCGCGACCAACGGTAATCCGCGACCCCGTCGAGTTGATCGACGAGGAGACGCGGGCGAAGCCGCCCTGCGTGTCGCCCTCGAAGCGGACGGGATTGTCCGGCATCGACTGGAACACGCTGGGATCGCGGCCGTCGAACAGGTTGAGCGTTTCAAGCGCCAGCGTGCCGGCGGGCTCGGCCGCCGGTTGCGGCGCTGGCCGCGCTTCGGCGGTGGCGGGCGCCGGGCTCTTCGGATCGTCCTCCGAGGCGGCGATCATGCCGGCGATATCGGTTGGCTTCGCCGGCGTCGCGGCTGGGCCGGCGCCCTCGGCGGTGGCGGCGGGCGCCGGAGTGCGGTTCAGGAAGAAGGCGGCTCCGCCGAGGCCGGCGACGAGCAGCAGCACCACGCCGGCGACGATGGCGACCATCCGGCCGCTGACCGCGTCGGTGAGGTTGCGCAGGCGTTCGCCGAGCGTCGGACGCGGCTCTTCCTCGTCGAACGGATCCTCGTCCGCTTCGTCGGCGGCCGCGTCCCGGTCGTCGGGATCGGCTTCGTCCGCGTCGAGCGGCTCGTCATCGACGGCTTCCTCATCGATCGTGTCGTGCTCGTCCTCCACCGCTTCGGTATCGCGCCGGTCGAAGCGTTCGCGGTGCAGGCGCAGCACTTCCTCGGCCGTTTCCGGCCGGTCCTGGTCCGCGTCGTCTTCCTCGTCGTCCCGCTCGTCGAGGTCCGGTTCGTCGCTCGCTTCCGGGCCCTCGTCGTCGTGGGGCTCGTCGTCGATCTCCGCGTCGAGGTCGGGCGCGTCAATCTCGGCGGGATCGATTTCCTCGTCGAGGAGGCCGACCTCGTCGTCCGCCTCGCGGCCGCGCGGATCGGCCATCTTCGCCGGTTCCGCCTTCGCGGCCGGCTTCTTGTCGGTCACGGCTGCCTTGTCGAGCGCGGCGAGCGCGGCGATCACCGCCGCGTCGGGGCTCGGCGGTCCCGCTTCCGACGACGTCGTAGCCCTCGCTCGGGCCGCGTCGCCGGGCGTGGGCGAGCCGATCTGCGACAGCGGCTCGAACCGCGCCAGCTTGCGCACCGGCTCGCGCGGCGGCAGCACCAGGCTGGTCGCGAAGGAGGTCGCCGCCGGCGCGGCGACGATCTCGGATTTTGGCACGGCAAGGCGGCCCGGCTCGGACGACGCCTTCGCTTCCGCGGCGGCTGGACTGACTTTCGTCGCCGGCGCGCCGGCCTCGTCCGCGTCCTCGTCGCCATCCGCGTCGGCGGCTTCCGGGGACTCGCCTTCGCGCGCGATCGAGGCGACGACGGCGTCGAACTCGTCGATCTTGCTGTCGATTTCCTTGGGCGTCAGCGGCGGGTCGTAGGACCACAGCAGCCGGATCATGGCTTCGCGCGCATTGGTGAACGTACGTTCCCGACCGTCGTGATCCGACGGGTCGAGATGCGCGACGGAGCGGCGCAGGACCGTTTGAAGTTGGCTCATTCGCTCGGGATGACCGAAAAAGGGTGAACGAACGGTTGATAGCACCGCCTGAAGGCAAAACTTCGGCAAGCGCGCCCGGCCGCGGTGGCGGCGCGACCGGGGGGGGCGGCGCGGCGGTTACCCCTTCTTGAGGAAGCGCGGGCCGCTGCCGAGGATCAGCGGATCCGGCTCGCGCACGATGTCCTTGTCGCGGCCGGGATAGTCGATCTTGCCGAGCACGTAGCGGATGATGTTCAGCCGCGCGCGGCGCTTGTCGTTGGCGAGCGCGATGATCCAGGGCGACTTGTCGGTATGCGTCGCCTCCAGCATGGAGTCGCGCGCCTTCGAATAGTCCTTCCACTTGCCCAGCGCCGCATAGTCCATCGGCGACAGCTTCCAGATCTTGAGCGGGTTATGCCGGCGCTCGTGGAACCGCTTCAGCTGCATTTCCTGGCCGATGTCGAGCCAGAACTTGAACAGGATCGTGCCGGAATCGATCAGCCCGGCCTCCAGCACCGGCGCCTGCTGCAGGAAGACCTTGCGCTCGTCCGGGGTACAGAAGCCCATCACCGTCTCGACGCCGGCGCGGTTGTACCAGGAGCGGTCGAAGGTGACGATCTCGCCGGCGGTCGGCAGCTCGGCGACATAGCGCTGGAAATACCACTGGCCGCGCTCGGTGTCGGAGGGCTTCGGCAGGGCGACGTCGCGCGCGTTGCGCGGATTGAGATATTGCCGCAGCGCGAAGATGGCGCCGCCCTTGCCGGCGGCGTCACGGCCCTCGAACAGCATGACGACCTTGAGGCCCTTCTCGATGACGTGGTGCTGCAGCTTGACCAGCTCGATCTGCAGCGCCGTCAGCTCTTCCTCGTATTTGTCGGATTTCAGCGACTTGTCATAGGGATAGCCGCCGGACCGGAAGGCGCTCTCGTCGACCCAGGCCGGCAACTGGGGATCGTCGAGGTCGAAGCTGCCGAGCTTGGTCTCGATCGGCGCGGCGTCGACGGTCGGCTGGAGCTGTATCGGCAGCGGCGCCGCCGGCTTGCTCTCCTCCTTCTTGCCGTTGCCGTCCTTGCCATTGCCGTTCTTGCCGCCATCGGCCTTCGCGGCGCCGTCCGGATCCTTGCCGGACTTGTCCTTGTCGTCGCCGTTCTTGCCCGTCTGCTTGTCGGCCTTCTTACCGTTCTTCGGCTCGGCCGGGAGATTCGGATCCGCCTTGGCGTCGTCTGCCTTGGACTTC
This sequence comes from Kaistia nematophila, assembly GCF_026343855.1. NCBI lineage: Bacteria > Pseudomonadati > Pseudomonadota > Alphaproteobacteria > Hyphomicrobiales > Kaistiaceae > Kaistia > Kaistia nematophila. Next base: position 821,058 of record NZ_JAPKNK010000001.1, read on the forward strand.
TTCTTCTCTGAATTCGCCATGTCGATTCCGATCTCTTACATAGGAGCCGCTTCGTGCTGACAGTGCCACGCTGTCATCAGCTTGTCCTGTACGACATGTGATACTGAGCCGGCATGGTTATCGTGGCCTGCCGAGTTGGGGATGGAAGACGGAATGAGCGACAAGGAACGGACCGCGGGGGATCCCGAGGCGGCGGGCGAGGCAAGGTACGGCGTCGTCGCCCGGCTGATCGAGGCGCGCGGCTTCTTCCTGACCATGACCGCGCTGCTCCTGTTCCTGGTGCTGATCAACGAGATCAGTCCGGTCGCCGCCGGCATATTGCTCGCCGCCGCCATCGGCTTCTTCGCCATCTTCATTCGCGGCCGCGACGAGCTCCCCGTCCGGCTGACCAGCCGGCCTCCGCCGTCGATCTGGCCGGAAACCGGCATCAAGCGCATGGCCGATGCGCTGCCGGATCCCTGTGTCATCCTCGATCGTCGCGGCGTCGTGCGCTATGCCAACCGGCGCGCAGAGGCGACCTTTCCCCTGCGCCCCGGCGATCCCTTGACCTTCCGCCTGCGCAATCCCGATTTTGTCGGCGCCTTCGACCGTGTCGCCGCCGGCGGCCCGGCCGAGAAGGTGCAGTTCCTCGAGCGCGGGCCGACCGAGCGCTGGTATCTCGCCTGGTTCTCGGCGCTGGAGCCCGGCGGCAACGACAAGTCCGGCTTCATCGTGCTGATCTTCTCCGACCAGACGGAGCAGCGGGTGAGCGAGAAGATCCGCGTCGATTTCGTCGCCAATGCCAGCCATGAGCTGCGCACGCCGCTCGCCTCGCTCTCCGGCTTCATCGAGACCATGCAGGGCCCGGCGCGCGACGACGCGGTGGCGCGCGAGCGCTTTCTCGGCATCATGCACGACCAGGCGACGCGCATGAGCCGGCTGATCGACGACCTTCTGTCGCTGTCGCGCATCGAGATGAAGGCGCATATGCGGCCGGAAGCGCCCGTCGACCTGACCGGCGTCATCCGCGGCGTCGTCGACGCGCTGGAGCCGCTGGCGCGCGACCTCGGCGTCACCATCGAGACCGACCTGCCGGAGACGCCGCTGGTCGTGCCGGGCGATCGCGACGAGCTGGTGCAGGTATTCCAGAATTTGATCGAAAACGGCTGCAAATACGGAAGATCGGGCGAGCGCGTGCTGGTGACGGCGACGCCGCCGCCGGGCGGCCGCGGCGGCCCGGTCGTCACCGTGCGCGATTTTGGCGCCGGCATTCCGGCCGAACATCTGCCGCGCCTGACCGAGCGCTTCTACCGCGCCGACATCCAGGCGAGCCACGCGCAGCGCGGCACCGGGCTCGGGCTTGCCATCGTCAAGCACATCCTGAACCGCCACCGCGCCAAGCTCGGAATCGAGAGCCGCTCGGGCGAAGGCTCGACCTTCACAGTCACCTTCAATGTCGCCTTCACAGGAAACGAGCCGCCGGCTCGGCGCATTCCGCAAGATATTTCATACAGTTAGACTGTCATAAAAGAGTTATGCTATCGTCATAGAACCATCGCCTGTGGTCACTACGGTCCGCTCGCGTCCCGGTCGCACGGCTGGGGCAAGCAACCGCAAGTCCCGGAACCCTCGTCAGGGAGACGTCAGGTGAAACTCAAGAATATCGCACTCGCGGCCGGCCTTTTCGCCGCCACCATCGGCCTCAACGCGGCCCAGGCAGCGGACATTTCCGGCGCCGGCGCGACCTTCCCGTACCCGGTCTACGCCAAGTGGGCGGACACCTATAAGAAGGAAACCGGTACCGGCCTGAACTACCAGTCGATCGGCTCCGGCGGCGGCATCAAGCAGATCAAGGCCAAGACCGTCACCTTCGGCGCCTCCGACGCCCCCCTGAAGCCGGAAGAGCTGCAGAAGGCCGGCCTGGTCCAGTTCCCGACCGTCATCGGCGGCATCGTGCCGATCATCAACGTTCCCGGCCTGAAGGCGGGCGACCTGACCCTCGACGGCCAGACGCTGGCCGACATCTTCCAGGGCAAGATCGCCAAGTGGAACGATGAAGCCATCAAGAAGCTGAACCCCTCGGTCGAGCTGCCGGACATGGCGATCGCCGTCGTCCGCCGTTCGGACGGTTCGGGCACCAGCTTCGTGTTCACGACCTATCTGTCGCAGGTCTCGAAGACCTGGGCCGACGAGATCGGCGCCGCTTCGGCCGTCGAATGGCCGGTCGGCATCGGCGCCAAGGGCAACGAGGGCATCGCCGCCAATGTCGGCCAGACCCAGGGCTCGATCGGCTACGTCGAGTACGCCTACGCCGCCCAGAACAACATGACCTACGCCAAGCTGGTCAACAAGGACGGCAAGACCGTCGCTCCGGATGCGGCCAACTTCGCCGCCGCCGCCTCGAACGTCGACTGGAACAACGCTCCGGGCTACTACGTCACCATGACGAACGAGCCGGGCGAGACCTCCTGGCCGATCACCGCCACCACCTTCATCCTCGTCTACGCCAAGCCGGACAAGCCGGCCGACGTCGCCGAAGCCCTCAAGTTCTTCAGCTGGGCTTACGACAAGGGTGACGCTGCGGCCGAAGCGCTGCACTACATCCCGCTGCCGGACGCGGTCGTCGCCAACGTCAAGGCGACCTGGGCCAAGGAAATCCTCGGCGCCGACGGCAAGCCGGTCTACGCGGGCAACTAAGCCTGAACAGTACGAAGGAGGGGCGCACGGCCCCTCTTTCACCTTCTCCAGTCACATTGGCTCCCAATGCGGAACCGGGAAAACAACATGGTCGATGCTGCGATGACAGGCGCGATCAGCGCCGGCATGGATAGTGCCAAGCTGAAACGCATGCGACGGTTCAAGGCCGGGGACGCGACGTTCCGGGGCCTGACCCTTGGCGCCGCGCTGCTGGTGCTGCTTCTCCTCGGCGGCGTGATCCTGTCGCTGATCCACGGGTCGATCCCGGCTCTCTCCACCTTCGGGTTCGGCTTCCTCGCCAGCCAGTCTTGGAACCCGGTCACCGAGAAGTTCGGCGCGCTCGCGCCCATCTACGGCACGATCGTCACCTCCTTCATCGCGCTGCTCATCGCCGTTCCCGTCGGCATCGGCATCGCCATCTTCCTGACCGAGCTGTGCCCGCCCTGGCTGAAGCGTCCGATCGGCGTCGCCATCGAACTGCTCGCCGGCATCCCCTCGATCATCTACGGCATCTGGGGTCTGTTCGTCTTCGCGCCCTTCTTCCAGACGACGATCCAGCCCTTCCTGATCGACGTCTTCGCGCCGATCCCGGTGCTGAACAGCCTGTTCGCCGGCCCGCCTTACGGCATCGGCGTGCTGACCGCCGGCTTCATCCTGGCGATCATGGTGCTGCCCTTCATCACCTCGATCACCCGCGACGTGTTCGACACCGTGCCGCCGGTCCTCAAGGAAGCGACCTACGGCCTCGGCTGCACGACCTCGGAAGTGGTGCGCAAGGTGGTGCTGCCCTACACCCGCGTCGGTGTCATCGGCGGCGTCATGCTCGGCCTCGGCCGCGCGCTCGGCGAGACGATGGCGGTCACCTTCGTGATCGGCAACGCGCACAAGATCTCCGCCTCGATCATGGCGCCGGGCACGACCATCTCGGCCTCGATCGCCAATGAATTCACCGAGGCCGTCGGCGACCTCTACACCTCGTCGCTGATCGCCCTCGGCCTCATCCTCTTCGTCATCACCTTCATCGTCCTGGCGGCGGCGCGTCTTCTCCTGATGCGCATGAACGTCAAGGCCGGCAACTGAGGCGCGCGACCATGGCAAGCTCTCTCAGCACCGCCGCGGCCGGCTATTCCGCCGCGACAACGCCCGCCGCGCAGGCGCTCTATCGCCGCCGCCGTCGTGGCAACGCGATCCTGCTGGCGCTCTCCTTCGCCGCGACGGGCTTCGGCCTGATCTGCCTCGTGCTGATCCTGCTGGCGCTGCTCTACCAGGGCTTCAGCGGCCTCTCGCTGGCGGTCTTCACCGAGATGACCCCGCCGCCCGGCTCTGCCGGTGGCCTGCTCAACGCCATCTGGGGCAGTCTGGTCATGACCGTCGGCGGCGTCGTCATCGGCACGCCGATCGGCATCCTGGCCGGCACCTACATGTCGGAATACGGCCGTCACAACAAGCTGACGACGGTGGTCCGCTTCATCAACGACATCCTGCTGGCGGCCCCTTCGATCGTCATCGGCCTGTTCGTCTACGAGGTGATCGTCGTCCAGATGGGCCATTTCTCGGCCTTCGCCGGCATGGTGGCGCTTGCGATCCTGGTGATCCCGGTCGTCGTCCGCACCACCGAGGACATGCTGAACCTGGTGCCGAACCAGCTGCGTGAAGCCGCCGCCGCGCTCGGCCTGCCGCGCTCGATCATGATCCGTCACGTCGCCTACAAGGCGGCGCTCTCCGGCATCGTCACCGGCGTGCTGCTGGCGATCGCCCGCGTCAGCGGCGAAACCGCCCCGCTGCTCTTCACGGCGCTGAACAACCAGTTCTGGAGCACCGACCTGAACGCGCCGATGTCGTCGCTGCCGGTCACCATCTTCCAGTTTGCCCTGTCGCCCTATCCGGACTGGCAGAAGCTGGCCTGGTCCGGCGCCCTGCTCATCACCTTTACCGTGCTGGCGCTCAACATCGTCGCCCGCGCCTTCCTCAGCCCCAAGGCTTCCAAATGACCCAGACCGCGTTGAACACGGCCGGCATGGCCGAGAAGATTTCGATCCGCAATCTGAAGTTCTTCTACGGCGACAGCCTGGCGCTGAAGACCATCAACCTGCCGCTCTTCGAGAAGAAGGTCACCGCCTTCATCGGCCCGTCGGGTTGCGGCAAGTCGACCCTGCTGCGCGTGCTGAACCGCATGTACGACCTCTATCCGCGCCAGCGCGCCGAGGGCGAGGTGATCTTCGACGGCAAGAACGTCCTCGATCCCGACCAGGACCGCAACATGCTGCGCGCCCGCGTCGGCATGGTGTTCCAGAAGCCGACGCCGTTCCCGATGTCGATCTACGACAACATCGCCTTCGGCATCCGCCTCTACGAGAACATCTCGCGCTCCGAGATGGACGGACGCGTCGAGGCGGCGCTGACGCGCGGCGCCCTCTGGAACGAGGTCAAGGACAAGCTGCACTCCAGCGGCCTCAGCCTCTCCGGCGGCCAGCAGCAGCGCCTCTGCATCGCCCGCACCATCGCGGTACGGCCGGAAGTCGTGCTGTTCGACGAGCCGTGCTCGGCGCTCGATCCGATCTCGACCGCCAAGATCGAGGAACTGATCGACGAGCTGACGACCGACTACACGATCGCCATCGTCACCCACAACATGCAGCAGGCGGCGCGCGTCTCCGACTACACGGCCTTCATGTATCTCGGCGAGCTGATCGAATTCGACGAGACCACGAAGATCTTCACCTCGCCGTCCGACAAGCGCACCCAGGACTATATCACCGGTCGCTTCGGCTAAGCCGGGCCACGGGTAGGAGCACGACATGTCCGAACACATCGTTTCCAAGTACGACGAAGAGCTGAACGACGTTGCCCGCCGGATCGCCGAGATGGGCGGCATGGCGGAGCGTCTCGTCGACGTCGCCGTCGGCTCGCTGATGCGGCTCGACACTGATACGGCGCGCGCCGTCATCGCCGACGACAAGAAGCTCGACGTGCTGCAGCGCGAATGTGAAGAGCGCGCGATCATGATTATTGCGCGTCGTCAGCCGATGGCGATGGACCTGCGCGAAGTCATCGCCGCCCAGCGCATCGCCAGCGACCTCGAGCGCATCGGCGACCTCGCCAAGAACATCGCCAAGCGCGTCATCGCGCTCGACGGCCAGTTCCAGTCGAAGCGCTTCAACACCGGTGTCGAGCACATGGCGCAGCTGTCGCTCGCCCAGCTCAAGGACGTGCTCGACTCCTACGCCACGCGTGACGTCGAGCAGGCCTACCAGGTCTGGAAGCGCGACGAAGAGATCGACGCGATGTACACGTCGCTCTTCCGCGAACTGCTGACCTACATGATGGAAGATCCGCGCAACATCACCTTCTGCACGCATCTCCTGTTCTGCGCCAAGAACATCGAGCGCATCGGCGACCACGCCACCAACATCGCCGAAACGGTGCACTATGTCGTCACCGGCCAGGTTCTGGCCGAGGATCGTCCGAAGCAGGACGATTCCAGCACGACCGCCGTTGCCTATGAGCAGAACTGACCAAACGCCTGAATGCTAGGATCTTCGTGAATGACGCCGCGCGTTATGATCGTCGAGGATGAGGAGGCGCTGAGCCTCCTCCTCCGCTACAACCTCGAAGCCGAGGGTTATGCCGTCGAAGTGGTGCCGCGTGGCGACGATGCCGAGATGCGCCTGCTCGAGACCGTGCCCGACCTGCTGCTGCTCGACTGGATGCTGCCCGGGATCTCGGGCATCGAACTCTGCCGCCGCCTCCGTGCCCGCGATGCCACCCGCACGTTGCCGGTGATCATGCTCACCGCCCGCGGCGAGGAGCAGGAGCGCATCCGCGGCCTCGCCACCGGCGCCGACGACTATGTCGTCAAGCCGTTCTCCGTGCCGGAGCTTATGGCGCGCGTCCGCGCCATCCTTCGCCGTTCGCGCCCGGAGGTGATCGCCTCGCTGCTGCGCGCCGGCGACATCGAGCTCGACCGCGAGACGCATCGCGTCCGCCGTTCGGGTCGCGAGCTGCATCTCGGCCCGACCGAGTTCCGCCTGCTCGAATATCTGATGAAGAGCCCCGGCCGCGTATTTTCCCGCGAGCAGCTGCTCGACGGCGTTTGGGGCCGTGACGTCTATGTCGACGAGCGCACCGTCGACGTCCATATCGGCCGCCTGCGCAAGGCGGTGAACCGCGGCCGCGTCAAGGATCCGATCCGCACCGTGCGGGGCTCCGGCTATTCCTTCGACGACCAGTTCGCCGCCGCCTGAATCCCTTTCATCGCCGCCTTTCCCCCGGGAGGCGGCCTGAAGACAAGCAAAGCCGCGTTCGGGTATCTCCCGGCGCGGCTTTTTGCTGCCCGGATGGGAGTGCTACAAAAAGAAACGGCCGTGCGCCTCGGGGGGAGGGCGGCACGGCCGGAATGGCATTTCGGGACGAAGGCGCGGACGCCGTCGTCGTCAGGCTGGCGCGATCAGGCGCCGACGGCCTTCTTCTGGCGGCGGTCATGCACCGGCTGGTAGGCTACCCGCGAATGATATTCGCAATAGGGAATGCCCGAATTCGAGCGCTGGCCGCAGAAGTGGAAATCCTCGGTGCTCGGGTCGCCGATCGGCCACTTGCAGGTCTGCTCGGTGAGCGTGAGGATCGTGGCGTGCAGGCTGATCGGAACGACGACGTCGTCCGAGCTGACAGGCCGTGGCACGCGCCGCGGCTCGGGCGCCATCTGGCCGAGAGGCTTCAGGGCCGTGTTGCCGGCCACCATCGGCCTGACGGGATTGGGACGCCCTGTCGTTGCAGAGCGGCTACTGGTCGTCGACGCGGGCTTGCGCGGGCGGGCGACCGGCGCTGCGGCCGGCTTGGCACGACCCGAGAGGCTCAGCCGATGTACCTTGCCGATGACTGCGTTACGCGTTACGCCGCCGAGTTCCGAAGCGATCTGGCTTGCGCTCAGGCCGTCGGTCCAGAGCTTCTTCAGCAACTCAACCCGTTCGTCCGTCCAAGTCATTAGCGTGTCCTTGTCGGTCGGAGCGATACCCGGAATCCTGTCACGGTCGTTCAGCCGGGATGCCGGACGACTGCGGACGCCATACAAGGGTCAGGGGGAGGTACCTGCTCGATATTTCGTGTCTTAACGAAAAGTAAAATACTATATGGCGTGACTCGGTGACAAGAGTCCGGGGGATTCGTCAAAGAGGATCCGGCCGTTTTCCCCAACTTGCAGCGCATTCCCGATCCGTGAGTCCGGTCAAACGCTTAGCCGTCGTGACGTGGCTGCGGGCGGTGATTTGATTGACACAAATCGTCACGACCGTGATATAAGGGCAACGCAAAAAGGTGCTGCTCGGCGCGTCGGCCTCGGGCAGCACCTTTGATTTTTAGGCATCCGTTTCCGTGGTTTCATCCGAAGGAGGGGATATGAGCGCCCCCGATACCAGCGTTAAAAAGACCTCGACCAGCCTCTTCGACACCTTTTCGCGTGCGCCGCTCGAATTCGAGCGAGGCGAGGGGGCCTGGGTCTTTACGCGAGAGGGCGACGCTTATCTCGATTTCTCCGCCGGCATCGCGGTGAACACGCTCGGCCATGCCAATCCGGTTCTCGTGCAGGCGCTGACCGAGCAGGCCGGCAAGCTCTGGCACACCTCGAACCTGTTCCGCATTCCGGGTCAGGAGCGACTGGCCGACACGCTGGTCGCGAACTCCTTCGCCGACCGTGTCTTCTTCGCCAATTCGGGCGCGGAGGCGAACGAGGCCGCGATCAAGACGGCGCGGCGCTATCATTATGTGAATGGCCAGCCGGAACGCTATCGCATCCTCACCATCGAGGGCGCCTTCCACGGCCGCACGCTGGCGACGCTCGCTGCCGGCGGCCAGCAGAAATATCTCGACGGTTTCGGCCCCAAGGCCGACGGTTTTGACCAGGTTCCGTTCGGCGACATGGCGGCGATCAAGGCCGCGGTGACGCCGCAGACGGCCGCCATCATGCTCGAGCCGATCCAGGGCGAGGGCGGCGTGCGCGCCTTCCCGAACGCGTTCCTGCGCGAGATCCGGGCGCTCTGCGACGCCGAGGGCATGCTGCTGATCCTGGACGAGGTCCAGACCGGCATCGGCCGCACCGGCAAGCTGTTCGCCTATGAGTGGACCGGCATCACGCCGGATATCCTCACCTCGGCCAAGGGCCTTGGCGGCGGTTTCCCGCTCGGCGCGTGCCTGGCCACCAATGAAGCTGCCAAGGGCATGACCCCCGGCACGCACGGCACCACCTTCGGCGGCAATCCGCTGGCGATGGCGGTCGGCAACGCCGTGCTCGACGTCGTGCTTGCCGACGGCTTCCTGGAGCATGTGCGCGAGACCGCGCGCTACCTGACCCAGCGCCTCGGCGGCCTGATGGACAGCCATCCCGGCGTCATCGACGACATCCGCGGCGAGGGCCTGCTGGTCGGCCTGCATGCGCTGAAGCCGATCCCGGAAGTGGTCGCGGCGCTCCGCGAGCAGAAGATGCTCGCCGCCGGCGCCGGCGACAACGTCTTGCGCCTGCTGCCGCCGCTCAACATCGGCAAGGCAGAAGTCGACGCGGCGATCGAGAAGCTCGATGCCGCCTTTTCCGCAATCGAAGCCGAAGCCGCGACGTCGGCACGGCAATCCGCCTGAGCGGACAAGGCAGGACATCATGGTTCGGCATTTTCTAGACCTGACGGAATTCGATTCCGCCACGCTGCGGCAGATCATGGACGGCGCCAAGCGCCTCAAGGCGGTGCGCGACGGCGCCCGCGACGGCGTCGGCCCGCTCGCCGGCAAGGTGCTGGCGCTCGTCTTCGAGCAGCCCTCGACGCGCACCCGCGTCTCCTTCGACGTCGGAATGCGCGAGCTCGGCGGCCAGACGCTGATGCTGACCGGCGCCGAGATGCAGCTCGGACGCGGCGAGACCATCGCCGACACGGCGCGTGTCATGTCGCGCTATGTCGACGGCATCATGATCCGTATCCTCGACCACGAGCAGCTGACCGAGCTGGCGGCGAACGCCACTGTGCCCGTCATCAACGGCCTGACGCGCCGCTCGCATCCCTGCCAGATCATGGCCGACATCCTCACCTATGAGGAGCATCGCGGCTCGATCGCCGGCAAGACGGTGTCGTGGCTCGGCGACAGCAACAATGTCATGGCCTCCTGGGTCCACGCCGCCGCGCGCTTCGACTTCCGCCTGAAGATCGCGACGCCGCCGGAGCTTGCGCCCTCGCACAAGCTGCTCGACTGGGCGCGCAACAATGGCGGCGAGGTGATCGCCGGCGAGGATGCCCACGACGCGGCCGCCGATTCCGACTGCATCGTCACCGACACCTGGGTGTCGATGGGCGACAACGAGGCGGAGCGCCGGCACAATCTGCTGAAGCCCTACCAGGTCAACGCCCGGCTGATGGCGCGCGCCAAGAAGGACGCGCTGTTCATGCATTGCCTGCCCGCCCATCGCGGCGAGGAGGTCACGGCCGAGGTGATGGACGGGCCGCAGTCCGTCGTCTTCGACGAGGCCGAAAACCGGCTGCACGCGCAGAAGGGCATTCTTGCCTGGTGCCTGGGCGGCCCGGAGGCGCTTTGATGGTGGAGATCGCAACTCTCGGTCCGGCCTCGATCGACCCGGCCGGCGACGACGCCGTCCTGCCGTTTTCGGTCGAGGGCCTCGACGTGCGCGGCCGCGCCATCCAGATGGGGCCGGCTCTGTCAGCCCTGCTGGCGCGGCACGATTATCCGCTGCCGGTCTCGAAACTGCTCGGCGAGGCGGTCGTCCTCGCCGTGCTGCTTGGCTCGTCCCTGAAATTCGACGGCCAGTTCCTGCTGCAGACGCAGACGGATGGCCCCGTCGACATGCTGGTCGTCGACTACCGCACCTCCGGCAACATTCGCGCCTATGCCCGCTTCAAGGCGGAGCGTGTGGCGGAGATCGAGGCCGAGGGGCTGTCGAAGCCGGAACTGCTGCTTGGCAAGGGCATCCTGGCGATGACCATCGACCAGGGCGAGTTCACCAGCCGCTACCAGGGTATCGTCCAGCTCGACGGCGCCAGCCTGGAAGAGGTGGCGCATACCTATTTCCAGCAGTCCGAGCAGATCCCGACGATCGTCCGCCTGGCGGTGGCCGAGATGATGACCCGCGAGGATGGCGGCGCCTCGCATAGCTGGCGCGGTGGCGGCATGCTGATGCAGTACCTGCCAGAGGCCTCGATCGGCGTGCATCGCGACCTCTCCGGCGGCGACGCGCCGGAAGGGCTGGAGCATCACGCCGAGGAAGAGGACGCCTGGGCCGAGGCGAGCTCGCTCGTCTCGACGGTCGAGGATCACGAGCTGATCGATCCCGACGTGCCGGCCGAACGGCTGCTCTACCGCCTGTTCCACGAGCGCGGCGTGCGGGTGTTCGACCCCGTCCCCGTGCGCGAACAGTGCTCCTGCTCGCGCGAGCGCATCCAGGGCGTGCTGTCGAGCTTCTCGGCGGAAGAGATCACCGAGAGCATCGAGAACGGCGAGATCGCCGTCTCCTGCGAGTTCTGCGGCCAGAAATACGCCTTCGACCCGCAGGAATTTCTGGGCTGATTTCAGTGCGGGCTGAGGGGAGACCCTCGCCCCAGCCCTCTCCCGCCTGTGGGAGAGGGGTATGGCTGCGCATTCCTTCACCTCTCCCGGTGGGAGAGGTCGGAGCGAAGCTCCGGGTGAGGGGATGCGGCCTTACCGGATAGTTCCCTACGCCCTCACCCGCCGGCCTGCGGCTGTCGACCTCTCCCCACGGGAGAGGTGAGGGGCGGTACGCCCGCGAACGCCTAGTGCAGGACGCGGGGGGCGTTGGGGACGTCGAGGGAGAAGGCCGGGATCTCGACGGAGAACATTTCGCCGCTCTCGGTCTGCATCTGGTAGGTGCCGGCCATGATGCCGGACGGCGTCGAGAGCGGGCAGCCGCTGGTATATTCGAAACTCTCGCCGGGCTTCAGCGACGGCTCCTTGCCGACGACGCCGACGCCGCGCACTTCCTCGGTGCGGCCCTTGCCGTCGGTGATGCGCCAGAAGCGCGAGCGCAGCTGGACGTTTTCAAGCCCGAGATTGACGATCTCGATGGTATAGGCCCAGACGTAACGGTCTTCGCCCGGCGAGGAATCGTCCTCGACGAAGCTTGGCTGCACGGTCACCTGGATCGATCGCGTGACGGTTCGATACATCGGCGTTCTTCTCGAAATGGATCGGAGCACATAGCGCCTGGCAAGGTGGGGCGTCAATCGCGCGCGACGCCGCATGGCGTGCGCAACCCGCTCGCTATGTCGTTGTGGCAACACGCACGACATTTGCAGCCGACACGTTTCGCCAGTGAATCGGCTACGCTATAGTTGCGCGGGTTGTAGATCAGGGTTCGCGACGAGCCGGGCGAAAGGGAACATTCAATGCTGAAGGAATTCAAGGAGTTTGCCCTCAAGGGCAACGTGGTCGACCTGGCCATCGGTATCATCATCGGCGCCGCCTTCAGCGGGCTGGTCAATTCGATCGTCAATGACATCATCATGCCGATCATCGGTGTGATCACCGGCGGCATCGACTACACCAACAAGTTCATCCAGCTCGCCGGCGAGCCGCAGACCACCCTCGACGCCGCGCGCAAGGCCGGCGCCACCGTCGCCTATGGCAACTTCCTCACCCTGCTGATCAACTTCCTGATCGTCGCCTGGATCCTGTTCCTGATCGTCAAGGGCATGAACCGCATGAAGCGCGAGAAGGCCGCCGCCCCGGCGCCGGTCGCGACGCCGGAAGACGTTGCCCTGCTGCGCGAGATCCGCGACCTGCTGGCGAAGCAGAAGGTCGGCTGATCCTCCAGCCTCGCTGGACGGGAATGCGACGGACGGCGGCCCTTGGCCGCCGTTTTGTCGTTGTTGGCCGCTACGAGCGGCGATCGATCCCATTCCGGCGCCCCGGCGATCAAGGCAGGGGCGCCCGCAGATATTGGAACATTGCGTGTCAGACCATTCCGCACTGCATTCGCTGCGGCCGGAGGCGAGCGAGGCTCCCGAAAGCGGCATCGTCGAGGTCTTCAACTACGGGCGCGACCGCGCCGGGCTGATCCCGCTCTGGGTCGGCGAGGGGGACCTGCCGACGCCGGCCTTCATCAGCGAGGCGGCGCAGGCCGCGCTCAAGGCCGGCGAAACCTTCTACACCCACCAGCGCGGCATTCCGGAGCTGCGGCAGGCGCTGGCCGACTATCACGCCCGCCTCTATGGCCGTCCGTTCAATCCCGAGCGCTTCTTCGTCACCTCGGGCGGCATGCCGGCGATCCAGATCGCGCTCCGCATGGTGGCGGGGCAGGGCGACGAGGTCGTGGTGCCGACGCCGGCCTGGCCGAATTTCGCCGCCGCCGCCGAGATCGGCGCCGCCCGCGTCGTCGAGGTGCCGCTCACCTATGGCAATGCCGGCTGGACGCTCGATCTCGACCGCTATTTCGACGCCGTGACGCCGCGCACCAAAGCGCTGTTCCTGAACTCGCCCTGCAACCCGACCGGCTGGACGGCGACGCGGGACGAGTTGCAGGCAATTCTCGATTTCGCGCGGGCGCGCGGGCTCTGGATCGTCTCCGACGAGGTCTATACGCGCTTCTTCTATGAGGGCATCCGGTCGCCGTCCTTCTATGACGTCGCCGGGCCGGACGATCGCATCCTCTTCGTCAACACCATGTCGAAGAACTGGGCGATGACCGGCTGGCGGGTAGGCTGGATCGCGGCGCCGCCGGCGCTCGGCCAGGTGATCGAGAACCTCGTGCAATATTCGAGCTCGGGCACGCCCAAATTCCTGCAGCGCGGCGCCGTTGCGGCGCTCGAGCAGGGCGACGCCTTCATCGACTTCCAGCGCCAGCGGGCGACAGAGGCGCGCGAGATCGTTTGCTCGGGACTGGAGCGGACGGGCCGGGTGCGCCTGGTTCGGCCGGCGGGCGCCTTCTATGCCTTCTTCGCCGTCGACGGCGAGCCGGATACGCGGGCGCTGGCGCTGAAGCTGGTTGACGAGGCCGGCGTCGGCCTCGCTCCGGGCGGCGCCTTCGGCGCCGGTGGCGACGGCTTTATGCGACTCTGCTACCTGCGCGATCCCGAACAGATCCGCGAGGCGACAAGCCGGCTGGCGGGCTGGCTGGCGAAGTAGCCGCAGCCTGCTGACTTTCATGACTGGGCCCGCCGATCCGTCGGCGGGCTTTTTTCATGGGCGGCGGCTCGCGCGAACGACTGGTGGCGGCTCGATCCCGAGCGTGTCGTGCAGATGCTCCCAGGTCACTGCCTCGAACCGTTCCGGCCAGCGGGCGCCCAATCGTGCTGCCATCTTTCTCGCGCGCGGAAGATAGAGCGCGGCATGCGCCAGATAGTTGGCGATCAGCGCGTCGCGCTCCGCCACCAGCGGCGGCAGTGCGGCGAGGGCCTTTTTCTGCTCCGCCGTGATCAGGCGGTTCAGATGCAGCACGCCGCCGCGATTGGGCGCGCCGGTCTCCTCGATCAGGAGATCGGTGATCAGATTGCGCAGGAAGAACAGGCCGGTGACGGAATTGAAGTATTCCGCCCGTCCCATGGCGAGCGGCAGCAATCCCAGGACGCGGAAGAACTCCTCGACCTGCCACTGCAGCCGTCCCGGGCTCGGTCGCGGCTTCTCCGCCTTGGCCGGCAGGGCTTCGAGCAGCTCGTCCGGATCGAACAGGATCCTGAGCCCGGCCTTCGTCCGCTCGGCGATCTGCTGCGGCGTCACGATGTCGACGTCGACGCGAAGCCAGGCCGCGGTGATGGCGTTGATCAGCGTCGGCTTCACCTGCCGGTCTCGCCAAAGCACGATCTCGCCGACCCTGCCAAGCGCGTCGCGCCAGAGCGCGGCGGTCTGGTCGCTGGCGCCGCTGTCGGCGACGACGAGAAAATCAAGGTCGCTATAGGCATCGGCGAGGCCTGCGCCGTGGCTGCCGCCCAGCGCCAGCGCTCGGATGCGGGGCTCGGCTTCAAGCCGTTCCGCGATGGCGCGGATGGCGGGATCGACATCGAAGGCGGGCGCCTGCGGCCTGTCGCGTTCGGCGGCATGGGACATGGTGTGTTTCCCCCGGGCAGGAGCCTAGCAGGCGGCGGCGAATGTTCAATCCGGCCGCCTTCCGCGGCTCTGCTGCCGGAGCGATGCCGACCGGATCCACGAGGAGACCCGTCGCCTGGCTGGTGAAGCCAGCAGGCAAGCAAGCCCCTCACCCAACCCTCTCCCGCAAGCGGGCGAGGGCTTTCCGCCGAGGCTCCTTCGACATCGCGATCGGGCGCCGCGCGCTCCCTCTCCCTCAGGGAGAGGGTTGGGGCGAGGGCCTGCCGGTCCACGCCCGCAGATTCTATTGCCAACGGTCCTTGGCTCGGGTAGATCATGCCCATACATCAAGAGTTGGGCCGACGCCCGACGCCAACCTGCCTTTCCGGGCAAGGTGGCACTCCCTCAGGGAGGATGTGGCCGATCCGGCAACCAAACGGACCCAGTCACACAGCGTCGGTTCTTCCAGTACAGGACGACGCCGCCATGCCGATCAAGATCCCCGATGACCTGCCTGCCCGCCGCAAGCTCGAAGCGGAAGGCGTCGTGGTCATGCGCGCGGCCGACGCCGTGCGTCAGGACATTCGCCCGCTCCGGATCGGCCTGCTCAACCTGATGCCGAACAAGATCACCACCGAGACGCAGATCGCGCGGCTGCTCGGCGCGACGCCGCTGCAGATCGAGCTGTCGCTGGTGCAGATCACCGACCATGCGCCGCGCAACACCCCGGCCGAGCACATGCTCTCCTTCTACCGGCCCTGGGAAGAGGTTAAGGACGAGCGCTTCGACGGCTTCATCGTCACCGGCGCGCCGGTCGAGCGCATGCCGTTCGAGGACGTGACCTACTGGGACGAGCTGCGCCGGATCTTCGACTGGACGCAGACGCATGTGCATCGCTCGCTCAACATCTGCTGGGCGGCGCAGGCGGCCGTGCACCATTTCCACGGCATGCAGAAATACGACCTGCCCGGCAAGGCGTTCGGCATCTACCGGCACCAGATCCCGGCTGCCGCCTCGGCGTCGCATTATCTGCGCGGCCTTGCCGACGAGTTCGCCGTGCCGGTGTCGCGCTGGTCGGAGGTGCGCAAGAGCGAGATCCCGCAGGGCAGCGGCGTGATCGTGCTGGCCGAGAGCGAGGAGACGGGCCTGTGCCTGCTCGACGACACTCGCCATCGCGCCCTGCACATGTTCAACCATCTCGAATACGACACCAACTCGCTCGGCGACGAGTATTTCCGCGATATCAACGCCAAGATCGACGTGGCGCTGCCGGCCGATTATTTCCAGAAGAACGACCCGGCCCGGCCGCCGGTCAACAGCTGGCGCGGCAACGCCCATTTGCTGTTCGGCAACTGGATCAACGAGATCTACCAGACCGTGCCGTTCGACATCTCGAAGATCGGCCAGGAAGAGGCGACGGAAGTCGCGGCGTAGGCTGCGGGGGTGGGGGAGGAAGACCCTCACCCCGGTGCGGGAGAAGGCGCGCGCCTGTGCTCGTTGCCGGCAGTGCGCCAATACGATGAAGGTCGCCGGCCCAAAAACCCTCGCCCGCTTGCGGGAGAGGGTTGGGTGAGGGGCTTGCTTGCTGAAACAAAAAAGGCCCGCCGATCGCTCGGCGGGCCCTTTTCATTCCATAGGGACCGTTCAGCCGCCGGCGGGCGGGAACACGTCGAAATGCGAGGCACCGCCGTTCGCGACCAGGCGAGCGGTCTTCGCCGGGGCGGTGCGGCCCATCGGCAGCCACAGGCGCTGCCAGACGTCGATCAGCGCGTCGCGCAGGCCGAGGATCAGCTTCTCGTCGTGGCAGGGCGTCGGCGTGATGCGCAGCCGCTCGGTGCCGCGCGGCACCGTCGGGTAGTTGATCGGCTGGATGTAGATGCCGTGCTCGTCGAGCAGCATGTCCGAGGCCTTCTTGCAGAGGTCCGGATTGCCGACGAAGAGCGGCACGATATGGGTTTCCGACGGCATCACCGGCAGGCCGGCGGCGATCAGCACTTCCTTGGTGCGCTGCGCGTGCTGCTGCTGCAGGTCGCGCTCGACCTGCGAGGTCTTCAGGTGGCGGATCGAGGCCGTGGTGGCGGCCGCGAGCGAGGGCGGCAGCGCGGTGGTGAAGATGAAGCCCGGCGCATAGGAGCGGACGGCGTCGATGATGGCGCGGCTGGCGGTGATGTAGCCGCCGAAGGTGCCGAACGCCTTGGCGAGCGTGCCCTCGATGACGTCGATGCGATGCATCAGGCCCTCGCGCTCGGCGATGCCGGCGCCGCGCGGACCATACATGCCGACCGCATGGACCTCGTCGATATAGGTCATGGCGCCGTATTTCTCGGCGAGATCGCAGATGCCGGCGATCGGCGCGACGTCGCCATCCATCGAGTAGACGCTCTCGAAGGCGATCAGCTTGGCGCGGCCGGGGCCGGCTTCCTTGAGCAGCTCTTCGAGATGCTCGAGGTCGTTGTGGCGGAAGATGCGCTTCTGCGCGCCCGAGCGGCGGATACCCTCGATCATCGAGGCATGGTTCAGCTCGTCCGACAGGATCAGGCAGTCGGGCAGGAGCTTGCCGAGCGTCGACAGCGCCGCGTCGTTGGAGACGAAGCCGGAGGAGAAGACAAGGCCGGCTTCCTTGCCGTGCAGGTCGGCGAGCTCATGCTCCAGCTCGACCAGCGGATGGTTGTTGCCGGAGATGTTGCGCGTGCCGCCGGCGCCGGTTCCCATGCCCTGCGCCGTCTCGACCATGGCGCGGACGACGTCGGGATGCTGGCCCATGCCGAGATAGTCGTTAGAGCACCAGACGGTGATTTCGCGCGCGCCGCGCTCCGAGCGCCAGATCGCGTGCGGGAAGCGGCCCACGATCCGCTCGAGGTCGGCGAAGACGCGGTAGCGCTTCTCGGCATGGAGAGCGTCGATCGCGTCCACGAAAAACGATTGATAGTCCATCAGCAGAGTCCGCTTCTTGGATGGGTTCCAAACTAGCCGAGGAACCCTAGCGAGTCCAATGCTGTTTGGCCTTGCGGCAAGTCAAATTCGCGCCGTTGATTTCAGCTTGGCGCCAGTAATCATGACGACGCGCGGGCCGCCACTGCGCAATTCAGCGCATCTTCTGTCCATGCCGTCGCAGCCGGGCGCCGTGACGCGGCTCGGGACAGGAAAAAGCCGCCGGAACGGGCGCATTCCGGCGGCTTTCGGCGGTTCGTGGCGGCGAAAGGACTCAGGCCTTGTCGAGCGCCAGTCGGAGGTCCTCGATCAGGTCGTCGGGATCCTCGAGGCCGATCGAGAGGCGCAGCATGCCCGGCGTGATGCCGAAACCGAGCCGCGCCTCTTCGGAAAGGCGCTGGTGAGTCGTGGTCGAGGGATGGGTGATCAGGCTCTTGGCGTCGCCGAGATTGTTGGAGATGGTGATGATCTCCAGCGCGGTGGCAACGCGGAACGCCGCGTCCTTGCCGCCGTCGATCTCGAACGCCATCATCGTCGAGCCGGCGCCCATCTGCTTCTTGACCACGTCGGCCTGCGGATGGTCCGGGCGGCCGGGATAGATCAGCTTGGCGATCTTCGGGTGGCTGGCGATCGCGTCGGCGATCTTCGCCGCGCTTTCGGTCTGGCGGCGGACGCGGATATCGAGCGTCTCCAGCCCCTTCAGCAGCACCCAGGCGTTGAAGGCCGACAGCGTCGGGCCGGTCTGGCGCAGGAAATTGTGCAGGTGGTCGTTCACATAGGCTTCATCCGCCGACAGGATGACGCCGCCGAGCACGCGGCCCTGGCCGTCGATGTGCTTGGTGGCGGAATAGACGACGACGTCGGCGCCGAGCTTGATCGGCTGCTGCCAGATCGGCGTCGCGAACACGTTGTCGACGATGAGCAGCGCGCCGGCCTCATGCGCGATCCTGGCGACCTCGGCGATGTCGATCACTTCGAGCGTCGGATTGGTCGGGCTTTCCAGGAAGAAGGCCTTGGTGTTCGGCCGCACCGCGTCGCGCCACTGGTTCAGGTCGGTGCCGTCGACCAGCGTCGACTGCACGCCGAAGCGCGGCAGCAGGTCCTCGACGACATAGAGACAGGACGAGAACAGCGCCTTGGCGGCGACGACGTGGTCGCCCGCCTTCAGCATGCACATCAGCGCCGCCGTCACGGCCGCCATGCCGCTCGCCGTCGCGCGCGCCGCCGCGGCACCTTCGAGCTGGCGGATGCGCTCCTCGAACATGAACACGGTCGGGTTGGAGAAGCGCGAATAGATGAAGCCGGGATCCTCGCCCTTGAAGCGCGCTTCGGCCGCCTCGGCGCTGTCATAGGCAAAGCCCTGCGTCAGGAACATCGCCTCCGACATCTCGCCGAACTGCGATCGGAGGGTGCCGCCATGCACGAGTTCCGTGGCGGGGCGGCGGGGGCGCTTGGCTTTGTCTTCGGACATTGTGTTCTGATCCCGGATACGAAAAAACCCGACGCGAAGTCGGGCAAAAATCGGATGTCGGATTTCCGGCAACCGACCTTTTAGCGACATTGTTTAACGTGGCGGCAAGCCGGTCGGCTCAAATAGACCACGGTAGGCCGTTTTCTGATATGCCTCTGGCGGCTTGGCGTCAACGGTGAGTTCGGATAAGGAGGGCGACCGCTCGGAGCCGAGTGTCGCAGGTTTGTTCGCCTCTCCCCATGGAGAGGTCGGGCCGGAAGGCCGCGGTGAGGGTTTACGGCCTCACCGGAGAGTTTCCTAAACCCTCACCCGCCGGCTTCGCCTTCGATCTCTCTCCGGGAGGGGCGAAGACATACGGATTGCTGAGAGAGTTGGGGAACGGGTGAGATGACGGATAAGGCAGCAATCGGAATTCTCTCGGCCGAGCAGATCCGCGCGAGCCTCGCGGCCGGCCAGATCGTGATCGACCGCCCGCTCGACGTCGACCAGGTGCAGCCGGCGAGCCTCGACCTGCGCCTCGGCACCGTCGCCTACCGCGTGCGCGCCAGCTTCCTGCCGGGTCCGAACGTGCTGGTGAAGGACCGCCTCGCCGAGCTCACCCTGCACGAGATCGACCTGACGGGGGGCTCGGTGCTGGAGACCGGCTGCGTCTACATCGTGCCGCTGCTCGAGGGCCTGGCGTTGCCCGCCGATGTGCAGGCCTCGGCCAATCCGAAATCCTCGACCGGCCGGCTCGATATCTTCACCCGCGTCATCACCGACCGGGCGCAGTCCTTCGACACCATTCCCGCCGGCTACCAGGGCCCGCTCTATCTGGAAGTCTCCCCGCGCACCTTCCCGATCGTCGCGCGCACCGGCTCGCGCCTGTCGCAGATCCGCTTTCGTCGCGGCGATACGCGGCTTTCCGATACCGATCTCGCCGCGCTCAATGCGCGCGAGCCGCTCGTCGATGGCGCGTTCCGCGCCTCCGGCGGCCTGCTGCTGTCGATCGATCTCGAAGGCTCGAACGGCATCATCGGCTATCGCGCCAAGCGCCACACCGGCGTCGTCGACGTCGACCGCCGCGCCGCCTGCGATGTGCTCGACTACTGGGAGCCGATCCCGGTGCGCGGCAAGGCCGAGCTGATCCTCGATCCCGACCAGTTCTACATCCTCGTCTCGCGCGAGGCGGTGCATGTGCCGCCGGACTACGCCGCCGAGATGGTCGCCTTCGATCCGCTGGTCGGCGAGTTCCGCGTCCATTATGCCGGCTTCTTCGATCCGGGCTTCGGTCACCAGGCCGCCGGCGGCGCCGGCAGCCGCGCCGTGCTGGAGGTGCGCAGCCACGAGGTGCCGTTCATCCTCGAGCATGGCCAGACCGTCGGCCGCCTCGTCTATGAGCGGATGTCGGAGCGCCCGGCCAAGCTCTATGGCAGCGACCTCGGCTCCAACTACCAGGCCCAGGGCCTGAAGCTCTCGAAGCATTTTCGGTAGGCGAAGGACGGTCGAAAGACCCTCGCCCCAACCCTCTCCCGCGAGCGGGAGGGGGCGATGGCGGTTGTCCGGGCTCGCTCTTTCACTTCTCCCATGGGGAGAGGTCGACGGCCGAAGGCCGGCGGGTGAGGGGGGCAGGCCTTACCGGAGAAATCGCAACCCCTCACCCGGAGCTTCGCTCCGACCTCTCCCTCAGGGAGAGGTGAGGGCGGCCTCACTCCGAAACCGTCACCCGCACCGCGCCAAGGCCCGAAATCTCGATCTCGGCCCGGTCGCCGGCGTTGAGCCAGCGCGTCTCGACCAGGCTGCCGGTCAGCACGATCTCGCCCGCCTTCAGGCCGTCGCCCCGCGCCGAGAGGCTGCTGGCGAGCCAGGCGAGCGCGTTCAGCGGATGGCCGAGCACGTCGGCGCCGCGGCCGCGTCCGGCTTCGACACCGTTGATCGTCGTCACCCCGACGAGTTCGGCGAGATCCGGCACCGCGCCGATCGCCCGCGCTTCGCCGAGCACGCAGCCGGCGGCGAAGAAATCGTCGGCGATCAGCGTCGGCGTGTCGGTCTGACGCCAGTCGGCATAGCGGTCGTCGACCAGCTCGATCGCCGCCATCACGCTCTCGACCGCGCCGGCGACCTCTTCGGCCCGGTAGGGGGCGGAGCGCGCCGGCAGGTCGCGGCCGAGCCGGACGGCGATCTCGCACTCGATGCCGACATGGCGGAAATCCGCCGCCGCGATCGTCGCGCCGGAGCGGTGCTTCGTGCCTTCGAACAGGCCGGCGCCGCAGGGGTTCGGAATGCCGAGATAGGTCTGCATCACCGGCGTCGTGCAGCCGATCTTCCAGCCGATCCGGCGGCCGTATCGGGCGCCGGCCAGCCGTTCATGCACCTTGCGCTGCACGGCATAGGCCGCCGCCTCGTCGGCTGGACGGATCGGCTCCGGCAGAAGCGGCAGCGGCGCAAGAGCGATCCGCGCCATGACGATCCGGTCGGCGGCATCCTCGATCGGCGCGGCGGTGGTCGGCGGCATGACAATCTCGTTTTCGGGACAGGCATTTAGGTCGGCGGTCGGGTCGCGCGCGAGTTGCATCGCCGAACGGAGCCCGGCTAGGATCGCGCGAGGGCATGTCCCGCCTCGCGACGGCAACGTGCCGCGCCGTGGCGCCGGGGACAAGGGCACTTAACGAAATCCGCTGGCGAACAGCGAAACGGGCAGGGAAGAGACGATGGAAGCGCGCGTAGACGGCAAGATCCTTCTGGTGACCGGCGGCACGCAGGGCGTGGGCCGGGCCGTGGCGCTGGAGGCGGCGCGTTCGGGCGCGGAAGGCGTGATGCTGGTCGGGCGCAATCCGCAGCGCGGCGCCGCCGTCGTGGCCGAGCTGGAGGCGCTCGGCGTCGGCGGTGGCTTCGTGTCGGTCGATCTGGCCGCCGCCGATGCGGCGGCCATCGTCCTCGACGCGGCGCTCGATCGCTTCGATCACATCGACGCCCTTGTCAACGCCGCCGCCAGCACCGATCGCGGCTCGATCGCCGAGGCCGACATCGACTTCTTCGATACGGTCTTCGCCACCAATGTGCGCACGCCGATGTTCCTGATGCAGGGCGTGATCCAGCACCTGCGCAGCCGCGAGGCGCCCGGCGCGATCGTCAACGTCCTCTCGGTCAACGCCTATGGCGGCACGCCGGAGCTCGGCGTCTATGCCTCGTCCAAGGCGGCGCTGCTGACGCTCACCAAGAACGCCGCCCACTCGCACCGCTTCGACCGCATCAGCGTCAACGGCATCAATCTCGGCTGGGCCGATACGCCGGGCGAGCGCGAGATGCAGGCGGTCAAGCTCGGCAAGGGGGAAGGCTGGCTGGCCGATGCCGAGGCGATGATGCCCTGGGGCCGGCTGATCAAGCCGGACGACGTCGCCCGCCTGGCCCTGTTCCTGCTGAGCGACGCCTCGCTGCCGATGACGGGCGCGATCGTCGACCAGATCCAGGACTATGTCGTCGGCGTGCGCGACTGAGCGGGCGGGTGGATCTTCGAATGCGGTTCTTGAGTTCTTCGAGCCATGTCGCCGTCCTTGCCGCGGCGCTTCTTGTCGGCGCGGACGCATGGGCGGCCGAGACGGCTGCGCCGCCAGCCCGGGCGGATTTCCAAGACGCGGAGACCGGGCTCGCCTTTTCCGCCCCGCCGCCGCTCGTCGTTGGCGGGCAGCGCGACCATCGTGGGCATGATTTCGTCATCGAGGTCGACACATCTGATCCGTCGCTGCCGCGCGCCGGCACGTCGAAGAGCCTCTGCGCCGTGGGCGTGAAGACGCAGCCGGAAGAGGTCCAGGCGTTGTCGCAGGAAGCGCTGTCCTCGCCGGAGATGGTCGCGGAAACGCTGGAATCGATGCGCACCACGCTCGGCTTTATGGGCAGCGTCGTCGATATCCGGCCGGTCGATTTCGGCGGCGGCGCGCGCGGTGTCGCGGCGGTGACGACGCCACACCTTGGGCCGGATCACGCCAATGTCCGCCAGTACATCGCCATCGCCGAGACGCCGGCCTATCGAATCAGCCTTTCCTGTGCCACCACCGCGGCGGCGATCGACAGGGCGCGCCCGCTGTTCGACGCGCTGGTCGGGACGCTCCGCATCGAGGGTTCCCGGTGAACGGGCCGAGGCGCCGGCGTCGTTCGGCGCCCCGGCAGACAGGCATTTGACATGACGCTCGACAAGACCTCGCCCGACGAAGCCATCCTCCGCGCCCTTTTCGACGCGGCGCTGGCGGCATCGCTGCCGGATGGCCGTTTCGCGGGCAGGCTCCCCATCGCGCCAAAGGGACGGACGATCGTGCTCGGCGCCGGCAAGGGCGCGGCGCGGATGGTGCGGGCGTTCGAGGACGCCTGGGAGGCGGCCGGCAATCCGGCGCCGGAAGGGCTCGCCGTCACACGCTATGGCCATGGCACGCCGACCCGCTTCGTCGAGGTCGTCGAGGCGGCGCATCCGGTTCCCGATGTCGCTGGCATGGCGGCGGCGCAGCGCATTCTCGATTATGCCGGCACGGCGGGGCCGGATGATCTCGTCGTCTTCCTGATGTCGGGCGGCGCCTCGTCGCTGCTGGCGCTGCCGGCGCCCGGGCTTACGCTGGAAGACAAGCAGGCGCTGAACCGCGCGCTGTTGAAGAGCGGCGCGCCGATCGGCGCCATGAACCGCGTCCGCAAGGCGCTGTCCGCCATCAAGGGCGGCCGTCTCGCCGCCGCCGCCGCGAAGGCGCGGAGGGTGACCTATCTCATCTCCGACGTGCCGGGCGATGATCCCGGCGCGATCGGCTCCGGCCCGACCATCCCCGAGGCTTCCGATCCCGAGGGGGCGCTTTCGATCCTCGCCGAATACGGCATCGCCATCGAGCCGCGCATCGAAGAGGCGATCCGCGCCAATGCGGTCGAGGCCGGCGCAGGCGGGACGGTCGAGATGCTGGCGACCCCGAAGATGGCGCTCGACGCGGCGGCGGAAGCGGCCCGCGCCATCGGCCTGACGCCGCTGGTGCTCGGCGATGCGCTGGAAGGCGAGGCGCGCGACGTCGCCCGCGTGCTGGCGGCGATCGCGACCTACGCGGCCGCGCACGACCAGCCGGTGGCAAAACCCTGCGTGATCCTCTCCGGCGGCGAAACCACTGTCACCGTGCGGGGGCATGGCAGGGGCGGCCGCAACGCCGAGTTCCTGCTGGCGCTCGCCGTGGCGCTCGGCGGGCACGAGGGCATCGCGGCGATCGCGTGCGATACCGACGGCATCGACGGCTCCGAGGACAATGCCGGCGCCTGGATCGACGCCGGCATCCTGGCCGAGGCGAAGGCAAGCGGCATCGATCCAGTCGCGCGCCTCGCCGACAATGACGGCTATGGCTTCTTCGAGGCGCTCGGCCGGCTGGTCGTCACCGGCCCGACGCTGACAAACGTCAATGATTTCCGCGCGATCCTGGTGCGCTGAAAGCCTTTTTGCCGCCCGCGATCGTTCGGAATTCGATGCAATTCGTGTTGCAGGCGGGCCGCCCCGGCAGAGTCTTCGCAGCCGGAGCCCCCGTCCGTCTTGACGGAATGGCCCCCAATACCGATTTCTGGTCGAGATGGGCCATCATTGGGCCAAGATGACGCCTTGTTTGGGCGGCACTCTCGGCGCGGGTGGCAGTTCGACGGCGTTCCGGTCGAGAGGGTACGTGATGAGGCATCTGATCCTGGCGGGCGCTGCCCTGCTGGCGCTTTCGAGCGTGGCCTTCGCCGCGGACATCTCCTATGAGCCTCCGGCACCGGTCGCCCCCGCGGCGCCGACCGGCTTCGACTGGAACGGATTCTATGCCGGCGTGCATGGCGGCTATGGCTGGGGCAGCGGCACCAAGGACGCCGATTTCCTCGACAGCCTGAGCGGCGGCCTGTTCGGCGTGCAGGCCGGCTACAACTACCAGGTGAGCAATCCCTGGCTGGTCGGCTTCGAGACGGATATCGCCTATAGCGGGCTCAGCGACAGTGTCGGCGACACCGCGCTCGACCTGAACTGGATCGGCTCGACCACCGGCCGGATCGGCTTCACCTATGACAAGTGGCTGTTCTACGGCAAGGGCGGCGTCGCCTATGGCAATCTGGAGGCCAAGCAGGCCGGGCTCGGCAATGACAGCCAGTGGGCGATCGGCTGGACGGCCGGCGCCGGCGTCGAATATGGCTTCACCAAGAACCTGACGGGCCGCCTCGAATATGACTATGTCGATCTCGGCAAGAAGACGGTCTTCGAAGGCACCCCGGCCCAGTCCGAGGTCGGCGCGACCAGCAACGCGGTCAAGGCGGGCCTGAACTACAAGTTCTAGGCGGTTCGCCGTACGGGGCTTGCCTGGGGGGCCTGACCTTGACCTCTCCCCCCTGGGAGAGGTGAGCACCTGGCAACCCACCTTCTGGTCCTCTGGCGAGAAAAAAAGGCCCGGTCATGCCGGGCCTTTGTCATGTCGGGCCGTTGCCTCAGCCGTTCACATAGGGCTGCAGGAAGGCGAGGTCGGCGGCGCCGAGGCGGTCCTTGGCGGCGGCGACCTGGTGCCAGTAGGGATAGTTCAGCGGCAGCTGGCTGACCTTGTCGAGCCGGGCGCGCTCTTCGGCCGAAAGCTTCAGATCGGCGGCGGCGAGGTTGTCCTTGAACTGCGCGTCGGTGCGGCCGCCGATGATCACCGAGGTGACGCCGGGCCGGCCGAGCAGCCAGGCGAGCGCCACCTGCGCGCCGGAGACGCCGCGCGCGTCCGCGATCGAAACCAGCTCGTCGACGATGTCCCAGAGGCGATCCCAGTCGTGGATCGGCGGCTCGGTCCAGCCCTGCGACAGGCGGCTGTCCTTCGGGGTTTCCTTGTTGCGGCGATGCTTGCCCGAGAGCAGGCCGCCGGCGATCGGGCTCCAGACCAGGATGCCGAGCTTCTGGTCGATGGTGATCGGCACCAGCTCCTGCTCGGCCTCGCGCGCCTGCAGCGTGTAGTGGATCTGCTGCGAGATGAAGGGGATGCGGTTGTCGCGGCGGGCGATCTCCATCGCCTTCATGATGTGCCAGCCGGAATAGTTGGAGCAGCCGATGTAGCGCACCTTGCCCTGGCGGACGAGGCTGTCGAGCGCTTCCAGCGTCTCCTCCAGCGGCGTCACGCCGTCCCACTGGTGCACCTGGTAGAGGTCGATGACGTCGGTCTTCAGCCGCTTGAGGCTCGCCTCGCATTCGCGGATCAGGTGATAGCGCGACAAGCCGCGATTGTTGGGGCCGT
Source organism: Kaistia nematophila (assembly GCF_026343855.1). Classification (NCBI taxonomy): domain Bacteria; kingdom Pseudomonadati; phylum Pseudomonadota; class Alphaproteobacteria; order Hyphomicrobiales; family Kaistiaceae; genus Kaistia; species Kaistia nematophila. Next base: position 847,380 of record NZ_JAPKNK010000001.1, read on the forward strand.
CGCCGGTCGGGAAGCGCGCCTTGGTGGCGATCAGGACGTCGTTCTTGCGCTTGCCGCCGAGCGCGTCGCCGATGATCGCCTCGCAATCGCCGGCCGAATAGACATTGGCGGTGTCGAGCAGGTTAACGCCGGCGTCGATCACCATGTCGATCTGGCGGCGTGCCTCGCCGACATCGGTGATGTTGCCGACCTTGGAGAAGTCACCCTTGGCGCCGAAGGTCATGGTGCCCATGGTGAGCACCGAGACCTTTAGTCCCGAATTGCCGAGTTGCCGATATTCCATCGTCCGCTCCCATTGTCGTTGCGGTGATTCCGCTGAAGTTTGACAGCACCGTCCTGCATTCGGACAGCGCTGTCAAAGCGGGAAAGGACGATCGCGGCGGCGCGTCAGACGGCGATAAGCGCCTTGATCAGGCCGCGCTTGTCGTGGCTCCAGACCGGCATGTCGGTCACGAGCCTGTCGAGCGTCGTGCTGTGCGTCGCCAGCGCGTCGAGCGGCACCTTGCCCGCCTTGATCGAGGCGACGACATGCTCGAAATCGACCTTGGTGGCGTTGCGGCTGCCGATCAGCATCATCTCGCGCTTGTGGAACTCCGGATCCGAGAACGAGATCCGGTCCTTGACGATCGAGACGAGGACGTAGGCGCCGCCATGCGCGACGAGGGCGAAGCCCGCCTCGATCGCCTGCGCGTTGCCGGTGGCGTCGTAGACGACGTCGAAGCCGTCGCCGCCGGTCGCGTCCATCAGGGTCTTCTGCGCGTCCGGGCCGGTCAGCGCCGTGTTCGGGAAGCCGAGCGTGTCGCGGGCGAAGGCGAGGCGCTCCTCGCTCGAATCGAGCAGCGTCACCTCGAGCCCGGCGATGCGGGCGAAGATCGCCACGCCGAGGCCGATCGGGCCGACGCCGACGACGAGCGCGCGGCCGCCTTCCGGCTGCGAGCGGCGGACGGCATGCGCGCCGATCGCCAGGAACTCGACCATCGCCGCGTCGCGCAGCGACAGGCCCTCGGCCGGGTAGAGATTGCCTTCCGGCATCACGATCTTCTCGGCCATGCCGCCATCGGTGTGGACGCCGAGCACCTGGATCGAGGTGCAGCAGTTCGGCTTGCCCTTGCGGCAGGCGACGCAATGGCCGCAGGCGATGTAGGGATTGACGACGACCGGGGTGCCGACCTGGAGCGCGACGCCGGGGCCGACGGCCGAGACGACGCCCGAGAGCTCATGGCCCATGACGCGCGGATATTCGAGGAAGGGGTGCTTGCCTTCGAAGATGTGATAGTCGGTGCCGCAGATGCCGACATGCTTGATGTCGACCGTGGCCCAGCCGGCGGCAGGCGCTTCCGGGTCGGGCCGCTCGACGAATTCCAGCCGCCCCGGTTCCACGCAGATCACGCTTTTCATGAAGTCCTCTTCGACATCGTCCCCAGTCACGATGGTCCTAGAGCTTTTCCGGGCCGCAGGGAAACGGGGAAACGCGCCGGCATCGCTTCCGGCCGCATTTTTCCGCGCTTGCACCGCTTGCCCGGAACGAATGGTGGGATTGCAACCACTGCGCTTCCCGCCTGCGTTGTTCGCGCGTATCGTCCGCAACGCGATCTCCCGGGCCGGACGGCGAGCCGGGCCGCTCGAGGGATCGATATCGACACGAAAGCATTGTCCGAAGTTAGTTTCGTCGATTTGAAAAGGAAAAAGCGATGGCGCCCCTGAAATCCTCGATTGACCTGAAGTCCAACACCAAGACCGCCTCGATCGAGCTGCTGAATGCCGTGCTGGCGGAAGGCATCGATCTCGCCCTGGTGACCAAGCAGGCGCACTGGAACCTGAAGGGTCTGCAGTTCATCGCCATTCACGAGATGCTCGACACGTTCCGCGCCGATCTCGACGACCATGTCGACACGGTGGCCGAACGCGTGGCGCAGCTCGGCGGCTTCGCGCTCGGCACCGTCCAGGCGGTCGCCTCGGCAACGAAGCTGAAGCCCTATCCGACCGATATCTCGGCGATCAAGGATCACCTGGCGCAGCTGATCGATCACTATGCGCAGGTCGCGAACGAGGTCCGCAAGGGCATCGACAAGGCCGCCGATATCGGCGACGCCGACACCGCAGATATCCTGACTGCCTTCTCGCGCAGCCTCGACAAGTCGCTCTGGTTCCTGGAATCGCACCGCGAGGTCTAGCCGGCGGCGCGGCCGCGCGATGTTCGCCACGCCGTCGCCGGCCGCCCAAAAACAAAGCCCGCCAGCTGGCGGGCTTTGTCGTCTTGAGCCTTTGGTCCCGGCCTAGTAGGGCGAGACGCACTGGCGGCGCGGGCCGCTGTTCGGCTGGAAGGTGTTGTCCGAGGCGCGATAGGACCGATACCGGTTGGCGCACCACTCGTAATGGGCCGAACTGTAGCCGCCGCTGCTGTAGTTGTAGCTCGGCTGCGTGACCGCGGATCCGACGGCCGCGCCGACGCCGAACGCCGCAAGCGGATACCACCAGCCATTATAGTAGCGATATCCCGGCCGGTAGTAATTGTAGCCGTGATAGCCGTTCCAATAGCCGGGGCGATAGCCAGGACGATAGCCCGGGTGGCCAGGACGATAGCCCGGGTGGCCCGGACGATAACCCGGGTGGCCCGGACGATAGCCGGGATGGTTTCCGTTCCAGCCCGGTCCGCCGGGGCGGTGGCCCGCGTTGGGCGGACGGCCATGGTGGCCCGACGGCCGCCGACCGCGCTTGATTTCCTTGTGGCCGCCGCCGTGACGAACCTGGATCAGGTCTTCGTTGGGCTGCGCGCTCACGCCGAGGTCGGGGACGACCAGCGGTGCCGCCTGGATCGGCGCGGATGCCGAGGCGAAGAAGGCAATGGCCAAGGCGCCACCGCACAGTTTGCCGAGAATCTTGGTCAAAGCGATGAATCCTCTTCTTGAGACAATTGATCGTCTTAAACTCTCCAGCGAAAATTAGACTTGGCTGATCGATGGTCAAGCCACCACCGATAAAAATCGCAACTGTCGATCGATGGTGCTGTTGCAGTGCAACGCGTCCCGTCCCTTGCGTCTATTGCCGGAGGGAACCGAAATCGATTGCGCTCGCGCCGGGCGACAACATCCCTCCATGCGCAGAGTGGCGTGGCGAGGGCGGCATGGCGGCACGGGCGACTCTGTTTCGCCCGTTGAACCGGGACGCGCCACGGCCTATCCATGGCGGGCCGGCGGCCCCTTGCGACGCCACGTCGGGTGCGGCAGTCCGGCACGACCTGGAACGACACCACGAGACGCGATATGGCGAGCATCAAGGCGGCAATGACCGAGCCACAGTCTTCCCACGCGTTTCGCGCTTCGAGCGAAGCCGCCTGGCGCGAACTGGCGGTGAAGGCGATCAAGGGCGCCGATTTCGAGGCGAAGCTGGTGTCGCGCACCGCCGACGGCATTCGCATCGAGCCGCTCTATCCGAAGGCGCCGGGGCTTCATGCCCGGCCGGTCCGCGCCGCGCTCGGCGACTGGCGCGTTGTCCAGCGCATCGATCTTCCGGACGCCGATGCCGCGAGCGTGCAGGCGCTCGAAGACCTGAACAATGGCGCGAGCGGCCTGGCGCTGGTCTTTTCCGATGCGGTTTCCGCGCGAGGCTTCGGCCTTGCTGCCGCCGACGAGCGCACCGTCGCGGCGGCGCTCGACGGCGTCATGCTCGACCTTGTGTCGCTGCGCATCGAGGCGGGGCGTTCGGCGGCCGAGGCGGCGCGCTCCGTGCTGGCGCTGGCGCGCGGCCAGGGCCTCGATCTCGACAGCCTCCGCCTCGATCTCGGCATCGACCCGTTTTCGGTGCTGGCGGCGGAAGGCGGCGCGGTCGACGCGGCACTCGACGCGGCGGCGGCGCTGGCGGTTTCCTTCGGTCCCGAGGCGAAGGCCCGCGTCCTCCGCGCTGACGGCCGCGTCTTCCATGATGCCGGCGCCTCCGAGGCGCAGGAATTGGCGCTGACGATTTCCGCCGCGCTGGCCGGCCTGCGTGGGCTGGATGCGCGCGGCCTGCCGCTTGAGGTCGGGCGGAAGCGGATTTCCTTCCTGCTCGTCGCCGATGCAGACGAATATCTGTCGATCGCGAAATTCCGCGCGCTGCGACGGCTCTGGGCGCGGGTCGAGGTCGCCTGTGGCCTGACGCCGGAGCCCGTCCAGCTCGCGGCCGAAACCAGCTTCCGCATGACGACCCGGCACGACGCCTATGTGAACATGCTGCGCGGAACGGCTGCAGCATTTTCCGCCGGGCTTGGCGGCGCCGACAGCGTCGCGGTGCTGCCCTTCACGCTGCCGCTCGGCCTGCCCGACGCCGGCGCGCGGCGGATCGCCCGCAACACGCAGACGATCCTGCTGGAGGAATCCGGCCTCGGCCATGTCTTCGACCCGGCCGCCGGCGCCGGCGGCTTCGAGGCGCTGACCGACGCGCTCTGCGAAAAGGCCTGGGCCCTCTTCCAGCAGATCGAGCGCGAGGGCGGCCTCGCGGCGGCCCTTGCCTCCGGCTGGGTCGCGGCGGAAATCCGCGCCGTCGCCGAGAAACGCGAGCGCGACATCCGCCGCCGCAAGCTGCCGATCACCGGCACCAGCGAATTCCCCGACCTGGCCGAGGCGCCGATCCTGGTGCTCCAGCCGGCCCCCGCCGCACCGCATGGCGGCGACGATCCGGCCCGGCTCGTCGCGCACCGCACCGCCGAGCCATTCGAGCAATTGCGCGGCCGCGCCGACGCCCTGGCCGAGGTGACGGGCCGCCGCCCGGCAGTCTTCCTGGCGACGCTCGGCAAGCCGGCCTCGTTCAGCGCCCGCGCCGGCTTCGCCAGGGGCGTGTTCGAGGCGTCCGGCATCGTGGCGGCGATGAATGACGGCTTCGCCTCGCTCGACGCGATGATCGAGGCGGCGCGCGCTTCAGGGGCTGCAGCGGCCTGCCTCTGCTCTTCCGACGAGGTCTATGAGTGCGAGACCGGCCATGCGAGCTATGAGGGCGAGACGCTGGCCGAGGAAGCGGCGCGGCGGCTGGTCGAGGCCGGGTTTTCGCATGTCGTGCTCGCCGGCCGGCCGGGCGAGCGCGAGGCGGCCTATCGCCATGCCGGCATCGAGGCTTTTCTTTACGCCGGCGCCGATGTGCTGGACTATCCGGGGCGGCTGCTCGACCGGATCGAGGCGATGACATGACCCGCATTCCCGATTTTTCGACCGTTCCCTTCGCCGACGCGCCGCTGATGGTCCCGACGGAAGGGGCTTCCTGGCAGACGCCGGAGGCGATCGCGGTCAGGCCGGTCTACACCGCCGCCGACCGCGAGGGGCTGGAGGCGGTCGACAGCTTCCCGGGCACCGCGCCATTCCTGCGCGGTCCCTATCCGACCATGTATGTGAACCAGCCCTGGACGATCCGCCAATATGCCGGGTTCTCCACGGCGGAGGACTCGAACGCCTTCTACCGGCGCAACCTCGCCGCCGGCCAGAAGGGGCTTTCGGTCGCCTTCGACCTCGCCACCCATCGCGGCTATGACAGCGACCATCCGCGCGTCGCCGGCGATGTCGGCATGGCGGGGGTGGCGATCGACTCGATCTACGACATGCGCACGCTGTTCTCCGGCATCCCGCTCGACCGGATGAGCGTGTCGATGACGATGAATGGCGCGGTGCTGCCGATCCTGGCGCTCTATATCGTCGCGGCGGAAGAGCAGGGCGTCAGCCCGGACAAGCTCTCCGGGACCATCCAGAACGACATCCTGAAGGAGTTCATGGTCCGCAACACCTATATCTACCCGCCGGAACCATCGATGCGGATCATCTCCGACATCTTCGCCTACACGTCGCAGCACATGCCGAAGTTCAATTCGATCTCGATTTCCGGCTATCACATGCAGGAAGCGGGCGCGACGCAGGACCTGGAGCTCGCCTATACGCTCGCCGACGGCGTCGAATATATCCGCGCCGGGCTGAAGGCGGGGCTCGACATCGACCAGTTCGCGCCGCGGCTGTCGTTCTTCTGGGCGATCGGCATGAACTTCTTCATGGAAGTCGCCAAGATGCGCGCCGCCCGGCTGATCTGGGCGAAGCTGGTGAAGGAGTTCCATCCGAAGAACGACAAGTCGCTGGCACTCCGGACGCATTGCCAGACCTCCGGCTGGTCGCTCGCGGCGCAGGACGTCTTCAACAATGTCGTCCGCACCACGGTCGAGGCGATGGCGGCGACGCAGGGCCACACCCAGTCGCTGCACACCAATGCGCTCGACGAGGCGCTGGCGCTGCCGACCGATTTCTCCGCCCGCATCGCCCGCAACACCCAGCTCTTCCTGCAGCAGGAGAGCGGTACGACGCGGATCATCGATCCCTGGGGCGGCTCCTATTATGTCGAGGCGCTGACGGCAGAGCTCGCCGAGCGGGCGATGGCGCATATCGAGGAAGTCGAAAAGCTCGGCGGCATGGCGAAGGCGATCGAGGCCGGCATCCCGAAACTCCACATCGAGGAAGCGGCGGCGAAGACGCAGGCGCGCATCGACTCGGGCAAGCAGACCGTGGTCGGCGTCAACAAGTACCGCCTCGACGACGAGCCGGCGGTCGACGTGCTGAAGGTCGACAATTCCGCCGTCCGCGCTCGCCAGATCGAGAAGCTGCGCCAGTTGCGGGCCGAGCGCGATCCGGCCGCGGTCGAGGCGAGCCTCGCGGCGCTGGCCGCCTCGGCGCGCTCGGGCGAGGGCAATCTGCTGGCGCTCGCGGTCGACGCCGCCCGCGCCAAGGCGACCGTCGGCGAGATCTCGACGGCGCTGGAAAAGGCCTGGAAGCGCCATAAGGCGGTGATCAAGGTCAATACGGGCGTCTATCGCGAGGGCTTCGGCGCGCAGGACGCGCCGATCGAGCGGCTGTCGTCGCTGGTCTCGGAGTTCACCCATGACGAGGGCCGGCCGCCGCGCATCCTCGTCGCCAAGATGGGTCAGGACGGGCACGACCGCGGCCAGAAGGTGATCGCCACCGCCTTCGCCGATATCGGCTTCGACGTCGTCATCGGCCCGCTCTTCGCGACGCCGGAAGAGGTCGCGGCGCATGCGATCGCGGAACAGGTGCATGTCGTCGGCGTATCGTCGCTCGCCGCCGGCCACCTGACCCTGGTGCCGGAACTGAAGGCGGAGCTGGCGCGGCAGGGCCGGCCGGACATCATGATCGTCGTCGGCGGCGTCATCCCGCCGCAGGATTTCGAGGCGCTGATCGAGGCCGGCGCGGCGGCGATCTTCCCGCCCGGCACGCCGGTGACGGCCGCCGCCGCTGATCTCCTGGAAAAGCTGCGCGGCCATCTCGGCTTCGCGCAGAAGCATCCTTCCGCCTATGTCTGAGCGGGCGGGGAGGGCGGCCTGATGTTGCTTCGCCCTTCCGGCCTCGCCGCGCTGCTTCTTGTCGGCGCGATGCTGCTCCCCTTCGCGGCGCGGGCGGCGGAGGAGACGACGGTACAGACGCTCTGCCGGCTGATCGAGACGGCGGCCGACGCCGAGGGACTGCCGCGCGATTTCTTCACGAGGCTGATCTGGCGCGAGTCGAGCTTTCGCCCGCATGTGACGAGCGGCGCCGGCGCGCAGGGCATTGCGCAGTTCATGCCGGGCACGGCGGAGGAACAGGGGCTGGACGACCCGTTCGATCCGGAACTGGCGATTCCCGCCTCGGCCAAGTATTTGAGAAGTCTGAAGGAACGGTTTGGAAACCTCGGTCTCGCAGCTGCAGCATACAATGCCGGGCCGACCCGGCTGGCGCGCTGGATCGAGCGCGGCGGCTACCTGCCGATGGAGACGGAGGACTATGTCGCCTTCATCACCGGCCGCAGCGTGCAGGACTGGAAGGGCGGCGAGATCGAGACGCTCGATGCGCCGGGATCGCCGAAGCCCGACGGCAAGGCCGAGCCCGGCGCGCCGGAGCCGCGACCGTCCGACCCGCGACCGATCGAGGCGCGAAACGACGATCCGAATCCGGCCAGGAAGAAGGCGGCCGCCGCCGCCAGCGCCGAGCCGAAGGCCAGGGATTGCGTGACGCTGGTGGCGGCGATCCGCGCCTACCGGCCGTCGCTGATCGAGGGCGCCTACGCGCCGTTCGGCGTCCAGCTTTCCGGCAATTTCTCCAAGAGCATCGCCATCGCTTCCTATCATCGCCAGGTGGCGCGCTATCCCTCGCTGCTCGAGGGCAAGCCGACGCTGATCCTCGGCTCGCGCATCGCCGGCCGCGGCCGCCGCGCCTTCTATCGCGTCCGCCTGCCGGCCGACACGCTCGCCAAGGCCAACCAGATCTGCAACGCGCTGCAAAGGCTGGGCGGGGCGTGCGTGGTGCTGCGGAACTGAGGGGGTAGACCCTCACCCCAGCCCTGTCCCGCGCGGGAGAGGGGGCTGTCGAGCTTGGTCCCGACGTTGAAGTCGCGCCGGCCCAAAGCCCTCGCCCGCTTGCGGGAGAAGGTTGGGTGAGGGGCTTGCCTGGATGACGAAAAAATCCGGAAGGCTCGCGCCTCCCGGATCCTGTTTCAGTTCAGGCTTCGATCAGCCCTTGTTGGGCTCGATCTTGGCGGCGATGAACTTGAAGTTCGACCACCACCACCACGGGCCTTCATAGTAGTTGTCGGCGCTCGGGTAGTTCTTCCAGTAGGTCTCGTTCACCGGAACGAACTTCGAGGTGCCGAACATCTCGATCGAGGGCAGGCCCTTGACCAGGTCCTTCAGCATCTCGGTGCCGAGCGGCACGATCTGCGGATCGTCGGCCGGGATCGAGCGCAGCGTGTCGATCTTGGCCGAGAGCACCTCGTCGACATAGCGGCCCTGGTTGGAGGAAGCCGCCGTGCCGTTCGGGCGGACATAGTCCTTGTGCCAGCCTTCGAGGCGGACGAACGGGTCCGGCACGATGCCGCACGAGGCGCCCCAATAGGAACCGACCTCGTAGTTGCCGGTGTTCTCGGCGGTGAAGAACGGGCCGTCCTGCATCTGCTGCACCTTGGCGTCGATGCCGAAGGCGGCCCATTCATTGGCGGCGGCGAAGGCCAGGCGCTGCGACTGCACCTCGAAATCGGCCGGCGCCAGGATGTTGATGACCCACGGCTTCCCGTCCGGCAGCAGCCACTTGTCGCCTTCCTTCTTGAAACCCTGGGCTTCCAGCATCTTGGTCGCCTGTTCCGGGTCGAACTTCCACCAGCCGACGCCGAGCAGGTCGCGCAGCTGGTCCGGATCGGTCGGGATCGCCTCGACGCCCTCCGAGCGCAGCTGTTCGCCGAGCTTGACGGCATAGTCCGGATCGAACGGCTTGTAGCCGTCGGCGAGCGCGAACTCCTTCAGCCAGGGCACCATCGGCTTGTGATAGGTGTCCATCAGCACCTTGGTCGGGGGCAGGGCCAGCGGCGAGGCGCGCAGCATGCCGGAGAAGGTGGCGATCGATGCCTGCTGCAGGTTCATCGCCAGCGCCAGCGCCCAGCGCGTCTCTGCCTTGTCATAGGGCGGCTTCGAGGTGTTGAAGTGGATGCCGCGCTCGCAGGGATCGTCGAGGTTGGCATAGGGGAAGCCCTTGAACCACGCCTGGACCTTCGGGTTCTGCTTCTGCAGGATATCGAGGCTTTCCGGCGAGATGTCCGTCAGGATGTCCATCTGGTTCTGCGCCATGGCGAGGACGCGCTTTTCCTCGGTGCCATAGGAGCGGAACAGCACATATTGTGCCTTCGGCTCGCCGACGATCTGGCCGACATCCGAATTCTTCCAGTCGTCGCGCTTCTCCCAGAGAAACCACGATCCGTTCGGATCCGAGCTCTTGTACTTGTAGGCGCTGATCGTCACCGGCGGGAAGTTGGTGAACGTGGCCGGGTCTTCCTTTTCCCATATGTGCTTGGGCACGACATGGAACGGGTTGCCGTAGATCAGCGAGCCGAGGACGAGCGACAGGCGCGGAGTCGGTTTGGTCGTCTCGATCTCGATCGTGTGGTCGTCGACCTTGGTGAAGCCCTTGATCGCGGCCTTGAAGGCGGCGCTGTAGGCGATCGAGTCCGTCTTGGCGATCATGTCGGCCGTGAACACCACGTCGTCGGCGGTGAACGGCTTGCCGTCGCTCCAGGTCAGACCCTCGCGCAGCTTGACGCGGAACTTGGTGTAGTTGTCGTTGAGCGGCTCCGGCATCGTGGCGGCGAGGTCGGGGATCTGCTTGCCCGAGGCGGTGTCGATGTCCCACATCAGGGCCGACGCCATCTGGTGCATGCCCTGGTTGATGGTGACGCCCTGCTGGTAGGGGTTCATCGTTCCGGGGTTGGCGACGCGGGCGTTCAGCATGTCGACGATCAGGGTCTGATCGCGCGGCGTGCCGACATCGGTCGTCTCCTGGCTGAAGGCGGGCGCCGCCGTCAGCATGGTGCTCGTCATGAACAGCGCGGCGCCGAGCACGGCGATGCCGCGGCGGCGTGGGGGCCTGGAAATCTCGGTCATGCGTTTCCTCCTCGATTGCGTGGTGTAGTCCGGCAGTCGGACGTCGGATCGTCGAGGCGAGGCTTCTGTCTCAGAGCGAGGCGGCCTCTTCGCGGCCTTTCGGATCCGGCGTCGGTAGTGCTCCCTCAGGCTCTTGCGCGCAGCGGCTCGGCCTCGCGGCCGCTCGCCTCCGCCTTGATCTTCTCGATTTCCGGCCAGCGCTCGCCAAGGCGGGGGATCGCCCCCATCAGCTCGCGCGTATAGGCCTCGCGCGGATCGGCGAGGATCTCCTGCGGCGCGCCGGCATCGACGACGCGGCCCCTGTTCATGATGACCACGCTGTCGGACAGATAGTAAGCCGTCGAAAGATCGTGGGTGATGTAGACGAAGGACACGCCCGTCTCTTCCTTGATCATCTTGAAGAGATTGATGATGTTCATCCGTAGAGACGCGTCGACCATTGAGACCGGCTCGTCGGCGACGATCAGGCGCGGGCTCGGGATCAGTGCGCGGGCGATCGAGATGCGCTGCAATTCGCCGCCGGAAAACTGGCGGATATATTTGCCGCGCACCCGGTCGAAGGAGAGGCCGACGGAGCGCAGCGCCGTTTCGACGACATCGGCGCCGTCGGTCGTCTTCTCGGCGACCTTCAGGTTCTTCGCCGTATTGATCAGGTAGCTGTCGAGCGGCAGGTAGGCGCTGAACGCCTCGAACGGGTTCTGGAAGATCGGCTGGACGAGACGGCGGAACTCGAAATCGTTGATCCGGTCACTGTCCTTCCCGGTCAGCGGCCGGCCGCCGAGACGGATCGAACCGCTGGTCGGCTCGACGAGGCGCAGGATCATGCGAGCGAGCGTCGTCTTGCCGGAGCCGGATTCGCCGACGATGGAAAAGACCTGCGGCTTCGCATCGAGGGTGAGCGAGACGCCGTCGACGGCGGCGATCTGCTTGCCGCTGAACAGGCTGCCGGCGCGATAGAGCTTGCGCAGCGCGTTGATTTCCAGGACCGGCTTGTCGTGCGGCGCGGGCGTGCGGGTCATGCGCGTTCCCTCAGCGAAAATGGCAGGCGGAGGCATGGTTGGGCGCCTTGTCGACGAGCGGCGGCGACTTCTGGCGGCAGATCGCCTGCGCTTCCGGGCAGCGAGCGGCGAAGCGGCAGCCTTGCGGCGGCGCGGCGAGGCTGGGCGGCCGGCCATCGAGGCCGACGCGCTCGCTTTTCTGGCCGACGCGCGGCAGCGCGCCGATCAGCGCCTCGGTATAGGGATGGAGCGGCGCCTCGAACACATCCGCCGTCGGCCCGACCTCGACGATCTTGCCGGCATAGGCGATCGCGATGCGGTCGGTGATCTGGTAGTGCACGCCGAGATCGTGCGAGACGAGGACCAGCGTGTTCTTGAGCCGCCGCTGGATCTCGACCAGCATCAGGAGGATGCGCTTCTGCACGACGACGTCGAGCGCCGTTGTCGGCTCGTCGGCGAGGATCAGCCGCGGCCGGACGAAGGCGGCGATCGCCACCAGAACGCGCTGGCGCATGCCGCCGGAAAGCTGGTGCGGATAGCTGTCGAGCACGGTTTCCGGCAGGCCGAAGCCAGCGAGGAAATCGACGATGCGCTGGCGGAGTTCCGCCTTGCTGCCCTGCTTCTCGCGTTTCGGCAGCGCGTCGACGATCTGCTTCTCGACCTTCATGATCGGGTTCAGCACGCTCATCGAGCCCTGCGGCACGTAGGAGATCTGGTCCCACCAGAGATCCTGGAACCGCGCCGCATCGCTCTCGCGGGTGCGGCCGCTGTCGGGATCGGTGAAGCGGCCGGTGACTTCGCCGGCCGTCATCTTCAGCCCGCCGGAAAAGTCGCCATAGAGCGTCCGCATCAGGGTGGACTTGCCGCAGCCGGATTCGCCGGCGATGCCGAGGATCTCGTTGTCGTGGACCGTCAGCGTCACGTCGTCGACGGCGGCGACGAAGGCGTCGGGCGTGCCGTAGCCGGCGCGGACATTCTTCAGTTCGATCATCAGCCGATCCTCCGGGCTGCGGAACGGATCGCCAGGCCCGAGGAGATCAGGAACAGCGAGATGAACATCAGCACGATGGCGAGAACTGGCGCGCCGACCCAGAGATATCGCTGCGCCAGAAGCGCCTGATACTTGAGCGCCCAGTAGATCATCGTGCCGATCGTCGCCTGCTGGGCGCTCGACAGGCCGATGACGGCGAGGCTCGTCTCGGTGGCGATGCCGACCAGCACCGTGTTGATGAAATTCGCCGCCGACCAGCCGGCGATATAGGGGAAGATGTGGCGGCCGAGGATCTTCAGCCGGCTCTCGCCGGAGAACCAGGCGACGTTGATGAACTCGCGCTCGCGCATGGTCAGCGCCACGGCGCGGACCTGGCGGCCGGGATAGGGCCAGTTGAACAGGACCAGGGCGACGCCGACGATCGGCAGCGACAGCTGGCCGCCGAACAGGGCGGCGAGCAGGATCAGGATCGGCAGGCTCGGAATGCAGAGCAGCGCGTCCATCAGGAACGACAGCACCCGGTCGAGCCAGCCGCCGGAATAGCCGGCGGCGAGGCCGGCGAAGACGCCGATCAGCGTCGAGAAGAACGCGACGGTGAGGCCGAGGATCAGCGAGTTATGCAGCGCCCAGGTCAGCAGCCAGAAGATGTCCTGGCCGAGATTGGTGGTGCCGAGCAGATGGTGCAGGCTGGCGCCCTGGTTGCGCGGCGCCTTGTACCAGGTGAGCGGGTTGGTCGGCGCGAACCAGGGCAGGATCAGGCCGAGGACGACGAAGATCGCCAGCAGCGCCAGGCCGAGGCCGAGGCGGAACGAGCCGATTTTGGGAAGCTTGAAGGCGCGCATGATCACCTCGCCCGGATGCGTGGATCGAGGAGCGGGTAGATCAGGTCGATGATCATGGTGGCGGTGGCGACCGCGATGATCGACAGGCTGATCGTGCCCATCAGAAGGTTATAGTCGCCCTGGATCACGGCCATGTAGATCAGGTGGCCGAGGCCCGGATATTCGAACAGGATCTCGGTGACGATCGAGCCGTTGAACATCAGGCCGATCTGCAAAGCGAGGAAGGTGATTTGCGGCAGGATCGCATTGGGCAGGACGTAGCGCGTCAGGATGCGGCCGTCGCCAAGGCCCTTCAGTCGGGCATAGCGGACGAATTCTTCCTCGGCGAGCTGCGTCGTCTGCGCCTTGACGCTGATCACCCACCAGCCGAACACCACCAGCACGATCGACAGCGCCGGCAGGATCGAGTTCCAGACCACGCTCTTGACGAAGGCGAAGCTCCACGGTGCGCCATGCACCGAGGCGGTCAGCGGAAAGATTGGCCAGATATAGGAGAACAGGATCGAGAGGACGAGGGCGAGGATGTAGTAGGGGATCGGATAGACGAGGATCGCCAGCCCCTCCATGATCCGCGACGAGGCGCGGTTGGGCCGCCAGCCGGCGATCAGCCCGACGAAATTGCCGAGCACCCAGGCGATCAGCGTCGAGGAGAGCAGCAGCCCGAAGGTCCAGGGCAGCGCCTGCGCGATCAACTGGCTCACAGGCGTCGGATACATCGCCAGCGACGGACCGAAATCGCCGGTCATGACGATGCGCTTGACGAAGTTCCAGTACTGGGTAAGCAGCGAGCCCTGCAGCCCGAAGGCGTCGGTGAGCGAGGCGCGCAGCGCGTCCGCCTGGGCGGCGTCCATGTAGGTTCCCTGCGAGCTGACCTTGGCGAGCATGGCCTCGACCGGGTCGTTGGGCGCGAAGCGGGGAACGAAGAAGACCACGGTCAAGCCGAAGGCGATCACCAGTATGTAGGAGATCAGTCGGGTTGCGATCTGGCCGAGAAGTCTCATGGGCGGTGTCCCGTCCTGTTGCATCGGGCTCAGGAGGTCGCCGGCGGTCGGCAAGCATCGGACCGGGCGGCCTGTGTCTTTCCGGAGTGTGGCGCCTCGGAAAGACTTGCTGGATGCGGTTCGCGAGAACCGGGAGCGCGGCTGCGTCTCAGATGATCTCGAGATAGTCGCGGTCGGGCAGCGGCGGGAACGGCGCCGCGGGAAGCGTCTGGTACCAGAAGGCGACCGAGGCGATGTCGTCCTGCAGCGGCAGGTAGCGCCGGTCCTTCTTCTCCGTGCGCCAGCCGAGCGCCTGGATCGTCACCTTCAGGTCGCTGTCGAAGCGGATCGGATCCATGATGTGCCAGCGATACATGCCGAAGCGCGTCTGCGAACGATAGGTGCCGTCCGGGCGCAGGACCTGCGGCAGGCCGGCATAGGCGGTGCTGAACTCGCGGTATTCGCTCGTCATGGTCGGATCGACGACGCCGCCGTCGAAATTGTAGGCGCCGCAGAAATAGTCTTCCGTGCCGGTGCCGCAGATGGTTGGGTATTCCTTGTCGCCATCCATGAAGAACTTGATCTCGCCTTCACCCCACCAGCCGGCGTTGTTGACGCCCCAGGCCATGTAGGTGCCGACATACTGGCCCTGGCCCTTGACGCCGTCGAGGATGACATAGTCCTCCTTGAACGGCAGCGGGTTAGTGCGGCGGAACTGGGCGTGGAAATAGGCGGCGTCGGCCGGAACCTCGGTCAGCGTGTAGTTGATCTGGTAGTAGACGATCGCATGTTCATCGGGATCGCGGTTCTCCAGCGTGATCCGGCAATGCTTGCGGAACGGCATTTCCCAGTAGCAGTTGAAGGCTCGGCCGGGATTGACGCAGACGGCGAGCGAGGAAACCTGCGCATACTGGTTCCAGCCGGCGCAGAAGAAATCGCCGAGCGGGCTTTCGACGGAGGGATGTTCCTGGCCGTCCCAGTAGATGCGCAGGATCAGGTCGCGCCAGCGCACATTGGCCGGCGTCAACCAGATCTGCTGGATCGCGCCGGGGCCTTCGATGTCGGCGATCACGCGGGTTTCGCCGGCTTCCATCCGGATCGACGGCGACACCTTCCAGCCGAGGCCGCTGCCATCCTTGCCGAGGCCGCGGGCGCAACTGGCGCCGGTGCCCTCGACCGCCATGCCGCCCTTGCCCTTCTCGCCGGTGAAGTTCTCCGGGCTGATCGAACGGGTCTTGGCCTTGGACAGCCGCGAAAGGTTCCCGAGATTCATCCCGAGTCCGGAAAAGCCCTCTGACATTTTTCCTCCATGTCAGTACGTGCGAGATCGGTGAGTGCGAAAATAAGAGCGTGCGAGATCATGCCGCCGAGATCGATCATCTTCGGAGGCAATAAGCGATTTGGCAGACAGGCAGAGCTGTATCGCGAACTGGGAAGGTTTATCGATAAGGGTCGAAATTATACCCCTATCGAATTGCCTTGCCGGCGCTTCGGTCTTATCGTGCTGGTGGCTTCGTTACCTTGGCGTTCGATTTCCAACCCGGAAGATTGTTTTTATTATTTTTGATCATCTTGATCATTCGCTGTTGTTCAGCGTGTCTTATTGATGTGAGATGCTAGGATCCTAGTTTGGGGGTGTCAATGGCGATCGCGATGACGAAGCGAAAAACTCCGGGCGGCGCCGAGCTTCCGCAACGGGACGACCCGTTCCCGGCCGACGCCGTCATCGATCGCTCGCGTCCGATCGGCGAGCAGGTCTATGGCCTGTTGCGCCGCGCCATCGCGCATTGGCGGTTGCGGCCGGGCGACCCCATCCCGGAGGCGCTGGTGACGCGGCGCTTCGACATTTCGCGCTCGCCGCTCCGCGAAGCGTTCCGCCAGCTTGCCTCGGACGGGCTGGTGGTGATCCGCCCGCAGGCGGGCACCTATGTCTCGCCGGTCGACCGGCTACGCTGGGAGGAGGGGCGGCTGATCCGTCGCGCGCTGGAGGTCGAGGGCATCCGCCACGCCGCGGCGCATGTCACCCAGTCCAGCCTCGATGAGCTCGAGCTGCTGATGCGCCAGCAGCGGCGCGCGGCCGAGGCCGGCAATTTCGAGGAGCTGATCGAGCTCGACGACCGCTTTCATGCCACCATCTGCCAGCTGAGCGGCTTTCCGCGCCTGTGGCGGATGATCGACGCCGCCAAGGCGCAGATCGACCGTACCCGTTTCATGGCGCTGCCGGAAATGGGCCGTGCCGACGATACGCTGGTCGAGCACCAGGGTATCCTCGACGCGCTGTCGGCCCGCGACCCGGAAATGGCCGTGGCTTTGCTCATCCGCCATCTTGACCGTTCGGATCGGGCGATGGCGCAATTGTTTGCCGGCGAAGCGTTGCACAGCGGCCTCTGCGAGAAGGCCTAGCCAGAAAAGAAAGCCCGCCATATGGCGGGCTTTCCGTCTTCGGGATCGCGTTGCGATCAGTAGTAGGGCGATACGCAGGCCCGGCGCGGACCTTCGTTCGGCTGGAACGTGTTGTCCGAGGCGCGATAGGAGCGGTAGCGGTCCTCGCACCAGCGCAGGTGATCGCGCGACAGGCTCGGCGGCGCGACTTCGCGCGGCTGGTTGGCGATGGCGCCGCCGATCAGCGCGCCGACGCCGAAGGCCGCCAGCGGATACCACCAGCCGTCACTGCCGCGGCGATAGCCCGGGCGCGGGTCGCGATAGCCGTGGTGTCCGTTCCAGTAGCCGGGGCGGTTGGGCGGACGGTTCCAGTTCGGTCCGCCATGTCCGGGGCCGGGGCCACCCCAGCCGGGACCGCCAGGGCCGGGCCGGTTCGGGCCGCCATGATTCGGACCACCATGGCCGGGACGGCCGGGCCGGTCGCCCGGGCGGCAGCCCTGCGGCGGGCAGGGGCGACCCTGGATCTCGATGACATTGGATGCCGTGCTGGCACCCGGATCGACGCGCATCAGCGGCGCCGCCTGGACCGGCAATGCCGACGCCGCGAAAACGAGCGCCATTGCGGCTGAACTGATTCGTCTCAACACCATATCTTCCACCTTCCCGAATGGCTTGGCGCGCCACGAGAGTTCGCGCGGGCGCCAGGCAAGAGTCACGTCCGCGGATTGCGCTCGAAAAGTCCTATCTTCCAAGAAGATGAGACAATCCAAGGGGCTACAGCGAACCCTCTCTGCGGCAGGAATCTCTGCCCCGTCATGGGATCAATGTCGCACCCGCGATCCGGTTCCGGCAGCCCGCGAAGCGAGCGAAGACGCTACGGTACGCCTTATTTGCCGGTACACGCTCTGGTTTGTATCCGGCAGAGTTGAATTGTTCCAGTTCCCGGGGCCAAATCCCGTCGGAGAAGGGGAGGCTCATGGCCGATTCTGCATATACCGGGTCCGCCGACACTGGGGCTCGCGCCGTTCGCTCGGATGTTGGTCTGTTTCTGGCCGCGTTCGCCGTCTGCCTGCTGTTCCGGCTTCCGGCCCTCGGCGACCTGGCGTTCTGGTACGACGAGGTCATGACCGCCGACGCCATCGCCAAGTCATGGAGCGGCATGGCGTGGGAGCGGCTGTCACAGGGCCATCTCCCGACCTATTTCGCCGTCCTCAAGGGATTTGGCCTGTCCGGCGGCTCGGAGTTCATGCTCCGGCTGCCCTCCGCGCTTCTCGACGGCGCGGCGGGCGGGCTCGTCGCCGTGATGGCGAACCGCATCGGCGGGACCGTCTCCGCCATCGCCGCGGCCAGCCTCTACGCAACCCTGCCGATCCTGATCATCTATGGCCAGGAGGCGCGACCCTATGCGCTGCAGCTTCTCTGCGTCGCCCTGGCGATGCAGGGGCAGATCGGCCTGCTGCGCCGCGAGGGCTCGGCCCCGGGCAATGCCCGGCTGGCGACCCTGGGAGCCCTGGGTTCGATCCTTGCCATTCCGGCCGGCGCCGTGATCGTGGCGATGCAGCATCTCGCCGTGCTGGCGTGTGGCGGGGTCCGCAAGGGGGCTCCGGAGCGGCGCATCTGGCTCCGGCACATGGCGACTACCTGGCTGATCGCGGCCCTGGCGCTCATGTCGCTGTATCCGTCGGTCCTGTTCCAGGCGGGCCGGCCGGAGGGTTTGATGAAGTGGCAGGCCGCCACCTCCTTGTCGGTCCGGATCAAGGGGGTCCTCCAGGGCACCTATGGCTTCAGGGTGCCGGAGGACCTGGATCGCTACTGGCCGCCCTCCTTCAACGCCGCGCTGATGTGGAGCCTGTTCGCGCTGATGGCGATCGGACTGATCGCCAACCGGCGGTCACTCGTTCATCGCTATCTGGCCATTGTCGCGATCGGAACCTTTGTCGCGTTCATGGGTGTCGCCGCGTTTACGGCGGTCACGGGCCGGTATCTGATCGGCATGATGCCGGCTGCCGTGATGCTGGCGGCGTTCGGCGTCGGCGCCCTGCTGGCAAACGGTCGGGCGCGGTGGTTCGCCTTGCCCTGGCTCGCGCTTTTCGGCGCCGGCCTTGTCCTGCAGGGCCTCGATACGCTCGCCGCTCCGCGCAAATATGACTGGCGGCCGGTTGCGCGCTTCCTGCATGACGCCGGCTTCCGCCAGGGCGTGGTCCACACGGATGTCGACGTTTTCCGGAGGGAACTGGGCCACTACGTCGACAAGGCAGACACCGTCGCCTTTCGTGCGATCTCCCCCGGCGAGTCGATCGACGCGCTCTGGCGCAAGGCTTCCGACCAGCCGGTCGCGTGGTTCGTCGTTTCCGCGTGGAGGGGCAGCCCTCCGATGCCGACGTCGGAGGCGGTCGTCTGCACCTGGCCGTTCGGCAAGATGAAGGTTATGATGGTGGCGCGCGACCGGGCCGGCGCGCCCGACGGCGTCCGCAACGATCTGGCCGACCCACGCATCTGCACGGCGCCGGCCGCCTAAGCTTCGCTTCCCCTGCCGGCCGGCCCGCTCGACGTCGGTCTCGATCGGCGCTCTCATGGCGATAAAGTCCATGCCGACCAAGGACTGGGCGTCGGCCCTGAAGGACCGCACGAACGGCCTGTTCCTCGCGCCCTACGATCATGACGATCTCGACCCGTCCAACTTCTACGACCTGTTCAAGCCGGGCGGCCGTCATCACTACGCGCCGACTATGACAAGCTGGTGAACTCCGGCGACGCCGGCTCGGACTGGGCAGGCCGCCTCGCCCTGGCACATCGTCTGGCGCCACCTGATCCCGAATTCGGTCTCGCCGGTCATCGTCGGCTTCGTGCTCGCGATCCCGCTCGCCATGATGCTCGAGGCGTCGCTGAGCTTTCTCGGCATCGGCGTGCAGCCTCCGACCCCGAGCTGGGGCCAGATGATCAATGTCGGCATGAATTTCATGTATTTCTACTGGCACATGGCGGTATTCCCGGTGCCGGCGCTGGCCGTCACCATCCTCGCCGCGTCGCTGCTCGGCGACGGCCCGCGCGATGCTCTCGATCCGACCCTGAAAGGGCGCTGAAGTGACCACCAATCTCTCGCAGCACTTCCTCCTCGATCCCGAGGTCGTGTTCCTGAACCACGGATCGTTCGGCGCCTGCCCGCGTCCGGTATTCGAGGACTATCAGCGCTGGCAGCTGAAGCTGGAGCGCCAGCCGGTCGAGTTTCTCGATTCGCGCCGCGGCCTCGCTCCCAATCTTCGCGTCGCGCGCGAGGCGCTGGCGGCCGAGTTCGGCACATCCGCCGACAACATCGCGCAGGTTTCGAACGCTACCACCGGCCTCAACGTCGCGCTGCAATCGCTGCCGTTGAAGCCCGGCGACGAGATCCTGACGACGAACCACGAATACAGCGCGCTCGAAAAGACGCTCGCCTTCGTCGCCCGGCGCACCGGCGCGAAGATCGTCGTCGCCGAGGTGCCGCTGCCGCTGACCTCGGCCGAGGCCTTCCACGACGCGATCCTTTCGGCCGTCACGCCGCGCACGCGCGTGCTGTTCCTGAGCCACGTCACCTCGGCGACGGCGCTGCTCTTTCCGATCGAGAGGCTGATCGCCGAGGCGCGCCAGCGCGGCATCTGGAGCGTCATCGACGGCGCCCATGCCCCGGGGCATGTTCCGCTCGATCTCGACGCGCTCGGCGCCGACGTCTATTCCGGCAATTGCCACAAATGGATGATGGCGCCGAAGGGCGCCGCCTTCGTCCATGTGCGGCCGGAATGGCAGGCGATGATCGATCCGCTCGTCGTCAGCCATGGCTGGACGGCCGACAACAAGGAACCGGGGGTGCGCGGTCCCTTCGGCGCTTCGGCCTTCGTCGACGAGATCGAGATGCAGGGAACCCGCGATCCCTCGCCCTGGCTGGCCGTGCCGGCGGCGCTCGCCTTCCGCCGCGCGCATGACTGGTGGCAGGTGGCGGCGGAATGCAGCCGCCTGGCGCAGGAGACCGCGGCGCGGGTCCGCGACCTGTTCGGCCTCGACGCGCTCTCCAGCCCGGAATTCTCGGCGCCGCAGATGGTGGCGATGCCGATCCCGGCCTGCGACCCGATCGCCGTGCACGATGCGCTGCTGCGCGACTACGGGATTGAAATCCCGGTGTTCGAATGGCAAGGCCATCATATCGCGCGGCTGTCCTGTCAGGGCTATAACACGCGCGAACAGATGGACCTGCTCGTGACGGCGCTTGGCGAACTGCTGGCGCGCGAGCAGCCGCTCAGGAAACGCGGCCAAGCGTGACAACGACCGACAAGAGCCCGATCGAACCGGACCGCCGCGACGCGGCCGAATATCTCGAACGCATCGACACGAAGACGCGCGGCGTCGCCGTACTCGACGCGCCGGGCTCGGCGTCGGGCGGACGACGATCCGCGAGGCGTTGAACCGCTGGGAGGGGCTCGGCATCATCCGCCGCCGGCGCGGCGCGCGCTCGAGGGCGAGGTGGTGCGCAAGGCGACGCTGAACGCGAACCCGGCGCAGCGCCGGGAAGTCTCTCGCCTCTGCGACGTCGTGCTCGCTGACGTCAATGGCGGGCGCCCCTGGCGCAAGTCGGATCATGCCTTCCACGGCGCCATCTACGAAGCCTCCGGCAACCCGATGTTCGGCCAGATCCTGCTCCATCTCGACCACGCTCTGGAGCGTTCGGCGGAAACGCCCTTCGGCCGCGACGGATTCGGACTCGCTTCTTTCCCGCCGCACCGCACCGCACGCTCGCCGACGCGATCCTGGCCGCCGATGTGGAAGCCGCCGTCGCGGCGATCCAACTCATCATCGATATCGTCGAAGGCGAGATCCGCAGCGTCATCGCCGCCGACCCGGCTCCCTAGCGGCTGCATCCTTCACGGCAGGGATCGCGCTATTCTGCCAGTTGCGCGAGCGCGCCCGCATATTTCCGTTCGAGGCGCTCCCGTTTCTCCGCCGGCAGTCGCGACAGGCGGGCCGGGTCCGAATTGTCCGCGAGATCCGCCATCTTGACGATGCGCCCGATCGGGTTCGCCTTCGCCCGAAGCACGAAATCCTGGTAGCTCTCGCCGTCACGCTTCGTCACGGACAGGACCGCATCGACGATTCTCGGCTCGAACCCCTCGGCGAGGAGGCGCTCCGCCGACCATTCGGTATCCTCGATCACGTCATGCAGGACCGCAGCTATCTTGACGTCGTCTCCAACGGCGGCATGCATCACGCGCAGGACGTGGAGAATGTAGGGCTCGCCGTTCTTGTCGGTCTGGCCGGCATGGGCCTCGACGGCAATCCGGATAGCCTTTTCGATGCCGGTCATTTCGATCTCCACCTCTGATCGGATCCGTCGAGCCTATCGTCACGACAGCCGCGCGCCAAGGATCCCCGACTGGAGAGGGATGGCGGCGCGGCACAGGGAATCGCTGTTGTTGGAAGGCTTGGAGCGGGCGATGGGAATTGAACCCACGACATTCAGCTTGGGAAGCTGACGTTCTACCTCTGAACTACACCCGCTTCTTAAGTGACTTAAA
This sequence comes from Kaistia nematophila, assembly GCF_026343855.1. NCBI lineage: Bacteria > Pseudomonadati > Pseudomonadota > Alphaproteobacteria > Hyphomicrobiales > Kaistiaceae > Kaistia > Kaistia nematophila. Next base: position 869,536 of record NZ_JAPKNK010000001.1, read on the forward strand.
TCACTTGTCTTTTCGCGATGGCGTACAACTGGAACGCCGACTCCGCGAAAAGCTGGACACTTTGTACCCGCTTTATCCCGCTGTGATCAAGGCCATCGCCGAGTGTGTCTGCATTCGCCGGTTGGGCGATGGGAGCCGGCCGGTTTCCGGATCAGAACTTGCAGTTCAGGCCGACCCGGACGGCGTGGAACTTGGCCGAGTCGCTCCAGGAGACAAACGCGGCGCTATCCTCGGCGCTGAAGGCTGTGTAGTCCTTGCTGCCGAGATCGACATAGAGATCCCTTGAGGCTCAGATGGTCGGTCAGGGCGTATTCGGCGCCTGCGCCGAATGTCCAGCCCCAGCGGACATCGCTGGACGAGCCGCTCAGGCCGCCGCTCCTGTCGAACGCGCGGTCGCCCGGGCCGCCCCACCAGAAACCGTACTCATGGTACTGCTAGCTCTTCCGCGCCCTTGACGCTGCCATAGGCGAGGCGCCTGTTCCATAGACCAGCTGTCTCAGCCCGTCGCGATCACGATAGCTGCGCCATATTCCATGGCGAGGCGTCGAAGGTGGTCGCAGATCTGCTCTTCCGTTTCGTCATGCGCCGGCAGTCGCGCCATGCAGCGGCAGGCCGAGGCGCGCAGGTCGACCGGCTCGTGCTGCTCGAGCGCAGTCAGCACCTCGCAGATCATCAGTTCGGACATCAGCAACGCCGTCATGATGGGATGGCTCGGCGACAGGTTTGCGGCAGGGGGATTTGCCGATCGGTTCCAATCGGCGATCGCGCGGCTTGATCGTGTGACCTGGCGATCGTGCGGGCGGATGGCGGATCGTCGCCGCTCCGTCGCGATCAGTGCAGCTTGTCGTCGCCGCCGGGCAGGCTCGGCACGTCGGGCGGGGGCGGCGTCACGGCTGCTTCCGGCGGGTTCGCCTTCTGCGGCGGTGTGTCTGCGGCGGGCGAAGCGCCTGCCTCGTCGCGAGGCGGACTGGCCTCGTGCGATTCCGCCGGACGGCGCGGCGCGGGGCGGGCGGCGCTGTCGGGGCGGGCTGGACGGCGCGTGGAGAGCGAAGTGCGGCTGGATGCTGCGTTGCCCGACTTTGCGGGGCCGGACTTTTCATGGCCTGACTTGGCGTGGCTCGGCGTCGCATGGCCCGATGTGGCGTGACCTGATGCGGCATGGCTCGCGCCGACATGGCGGGATGAGCCGCGCGCGGAGGGTTTGGCGGCGCTGGAACGCTGGGAGGCGCGCGCCATCCGCTGCGGTCTGGCGGGCGTGCGCCTGCGGCCATCGTCGGAGAGCCCGTCGCCGAGTTCGTCCAACTGATCGGCGATCCAGTGGATGTGGTCGACCACCGGCGTGCGGCTGGCGACGTCGCGGGCCTCGGACAGTTCGAGCAGATCGGATCGAAGCAGACCCATCAGCGCTGAAATCCTCTGCAGGCTGTCCTTCAGTTCCGTCGGTGCTGCCATTTGCCGGCCCTCCACGTTGCGACCCTGCCCACCACCGGATCGACAACGTTTCGGCCGGGGCGTCGTTCCCGTTCCCTCGGGAATTCTCGCGCGGGCCGGATCTCAGGCGTCGTCCGGGTCGACCTCGGACAGTCGCCCGCGCACGAAGCCGAAGGAGATCCTGGCCGTGCGTGCGTCGATCGCCATCAGCAGCGTCTCGATGACGGCGCGCGCGTCGCCCTGATGCGCGGCCATCAGATTGTCGACGCGATGGTCGAGCGCGCTTTGCGCGGGATCGATCGGATGAACGGCCTGTGCCATGACGCTGGAACTCCCTGGGGCTTCGTTCCTATTTTGTTCTCATCGACGTGAGAGTCAATCCGGAGTCTTGCGTCCGTCCACTGGCGCGCCGCCTCCGCCGGGTGGGATACGCCGGCGCGAAAGAAAAAAAGCCCCCGCCGAGCGTCTCGGCGAGGGCCTTTGGAATGCGCGATCCGATGTGGATCAGAAGCGGTAGTTCACGCCGAACGTCGCGGTCTGCGACTTCAGGCCGACGTCGTACGAGCCGTTATCGTCCGGGAAGGTATACGTCTTGGAGCCGAAGTCCGTGTAGAGATACTCGGCCTTGAGGGTCCAGTTCTGCGTGAAGGCGTATTCGACGCCGACGCCGGCCGTCCAGCCGAAATGAGTCTGGCTGTTCGAACCGTACACGCTGTCGTTGATCTCGTTGTTGGCCCAGGCGAAGCCGCCCGTCAGATAGGGCAGGAACTTGTCGATCGCGTAGCCGGCGCGGACGCGGCCGGTGCCGAAATAGCGGATCTTCGATTCGGTCGTGTACTCGTCGAGGTAGTTGAACGTGTCCTTGGCGTCCGAATAGTAGATGTCCACCAGGGCGCCGATCACGACGTTGCTCGGGAACTGGTAGTCGCCGCCAAGCTGCAGGCCGGCGATGAAACCGTCCGGCTTGACGTCGCCCGGGTTCTCGGTGATCAGGCCGTCATCGCCGTCCTTCTGGTCGGTCTTGCCCCAGGCGTAGCCGATGCTGCCGCCGACATAGAAGCCGGTCCAGTTGCCGACGGGCGCGGCGGCCGGAACGACCGGCGCGGGCTCATAGGTCAGGTCGGCTGCCTGGGCGGCGGCAACGCCCGAAGCGAGGATCGTGGCGGCGGAAAGGATGCGAAGGAGCTTCATGGGGGGCTTCTCATGTAGTGTTGAGAGACGCGATCTACTAAGTCCACTATACATATTACTTAGCGGGATGCTGTTGCCGTTATGCTGCACTCGCCCGCTTTCGCAGGGCGATGGCGTCCGTCAATTCCGGGGAGGGGGGACGGCAGGCGGGAGTTCAGGCGCCCGGCTTGAGCATCCGCATCAGCAGGCCGTCGCGCAGCCAGAACTGGTGCCACAGCGCCGCCACCACATGCAGGACGATCAGCACGATGAAGACGGGCTTGCCGAGCTCGTGCAGGTCGCCGAGCGACGGGACGAACCAGTAGGCGAGGATGCCGGTCACCGGCATGGCGACAAGAAGGAAATAGAAGGCGGCGTGGGTCAGCCGCGCCAGCAGGGCGACGATCGCCGAACCGTCGGGAAGCGGCGGGGCGCCCTTGGTCAACCGCAGCACGATGCGGATGGCGACGGCGGCGAGGATGGCGAAGCCGACCCAGATATGCAGTGTCGCCTGCGTGGCGACGCTGGGGTCCACGGCCTCGCCGCGCCCGATCGCGCGCAGGCTGTGCGACATCGCATCGCCGAAGACGAGCTGGAAGAAAACCAGCGCCACGATCACCCAGTGCAGGGTGATCTGGCTGGTCGAGTAGCCACGGGAAACCGGATATTGCATCGAATGCCTCGCGGGTCGCGCCTCAGATTAGAATTAGTCTAATCAAAGGCGCGGGGGCGCGGCAAGGCTAGGCTTCCGCGGCCTTTTCGAACACTTCGGCGGCGGCTTCCGTCAGTTCCTCGGCGAAGAGAGCGGCGGCGACCTTGGGCGAGAAGGTGAAGGTGTCGATGCCGAGGCGGCCGAGGCGGACGAGGTCGTCGGCGGCGCGCAGGCTGGCGACGAGCACGCGGGTCTCGCTGCCGGCGCCGCGGATGATCTCCTGCATGGTGACGATCTCGGCGAAGCCGTCGCGGCCGGCGTCGTTCATGCGGCCGAGATAGGGCGCGACGTAATCGGCGCCGATGGCGGCGGCGCTCAGCGCCTGATGCGCCGTGTAGACAGCCGTCATGGTGATGCGCACGCCCTCGGCCTTCAGCGTCGCGGCGGCGATGGCGCCCTCCTTGGTGATTGGCACCTTGACCACCATGCGCGGATCCATCGCGGCGATGACGCGGCCGTTGGCGATCAGAGCCTCGCTGTTGCGGCCCCAGGTCTGGGCCTGGAATTCCGCGACATCCGCCTCGAAGGCGAGGTGCGAAAGCCGGCCCAGCTCGGCCAGCGTGTTCGGCACGCCGGCATTGGCGAGGATGGTCGGGTTGGTGGTGATGCCGTGGAAGAGGCCCGTCGGCAGCCATTCGTCCCAGGCGGCCCTGTCGGCGCTGTCGAGGAAGAGGCGCGGGCGAATCGTCTGGGTCTGGTCGTGCATCATGGGCCTGCCGGTGGTTCGATTTGGACCGGCATAGTATGGGGCGGGCAGAGGATGCGAAAGCGTCAAATCAGATCGCTGCACCGGCTTCGAAATCGCCGAACAGGCGGTCGAGCACCGTCTTCTCCAGGCCGGCGAAGGCGGGCGTGCCGCGTTGGCGCGGCCAGGCGAGCGGCACGTCGAGATCGAGCGCGATGCGGCCCTCCTCAATCAGCAGGATGCGGTCGGCGAGCGCGATCGCCTCGGAGACGTCGTGGGTGACGAGAACGGAGGTGAAGCGCTGCGCCCGCCAGACGCGCTCGACCAGCCCCTGCATCGAGATGCGGGTCAGCGCGTCGAGCGCGCCGAGCGGTTCGTCGAGGGCGAGCAGGCGAGGGCGCGAGACGAGCGCGCGGGCCAGCGCGACGCGCTGCTTCTGGCCGCCGGAAAGTACCGAAGGCCAGGCGTCGGCGCGGCCGTCGAGGCCGACTTCCGCCAGCGCCTTCAGCGCCGCCGCGCGGCGGGATTTCGCCGACCCGGCGCGGCCGAGGCCGACGGCGACATTGCCGGCGACGGTGGCCCAGGGCAGCAGGCGCGGTTCCTGGAAGATGAAGCGGGCGGAATCCTTTGCGGCCTCGCCGAGACGGGTGATTGAACCCGCCGTCGGCGTCTCCAGCCCCATGATCAGGCGCAGCAGCGTGCTCTTGCCGCAGCCGCTTTTTCCGACGATCGCAACCGACTGGCCGGCGGGAATTTCGAGGTCGATGCCGCGGATCACCGGCGCGCCGTCGAACGCCTTGACGAGGCCGCGGATGGAGAGCCCCATGCCGCGCGCATGCGGATCGGCCTCGTCGGTCACCTCGAAGGGAACCGGGCGGGCGGATGGCAGGTCCCGCGGCGCCGTGCGGCTGGCGGTCTCGATGAAGGCCAGCGTATCGGCGAACATGGCGTTCCCTCCCTCAAACATTCTGGAAGGCCGGGTTCCAGGCCAGCGTCCGCCGCTCGAGGATCCGCGCCGTGGTGTCGGCGAGCTTGCCGAGCAGCGCATAGATCAGGATCGTCAGCACGACGACGTCGGTCATCATGAATTCGCGCGCCTGCATCGCCATGTGGCCGATGCCGGAGGAGGCGGCGATCGTCTCGGCGACGATCAGCGTCAGCCACATGATGCCGAGGCCGAAGCGGACGCCGACGAAGATCGAGGGCAGGGCGCCAGGCAGGATCACCTTCCAGAACAGGTCGCTGCCGTTCATGCCGTAGGTCTTGCCCATCTCGACCAGTTGCGGGTCGACGGAGCGGATGCCAGCCAGCGTGTTGATGTAGATCGGGAAGAACACGCCGAGCGCGACGAGGAAGAGCTTGGCCTGCTCGTCGATGCCGAACCAGAGGATCACCAGCGGGATCAGCGCCAGATGCGGCACGTTGCGCACCATCTGTAGCGTCGTGTCGGTCAGCGCCTCGCTGAAGCGCGACAGGCCGTTGGCGAGCCCGAAGGCGAAGCCGACCGCGCCACCGATCAGGAAGCCGACGCTGGCGCGCCAGAAGCTGACGCGGATGTTTTCGAGAAGCTCGCCGGATTGCAGAACGCGCCAGAGCGCGACGGCGACCGCGGTCGGCGCCGGCAGCACGTTTTCCGGGATGAAGCCGATGCGGGCGAGGAGTTCCCACAGGACCAGGACGGCGGCCGGCAGGATCCAGCCGATGAGGGCGCGGGGGATCTTCATCACGAGGCCGAGGCGAGCTTGCGCGCCGTCTCGTCGACGCCGAACTCGTTCTGGATCGCCCGGCTGACGCCGCGCCGTGCCACGTTGATGCCGAGCTCGGGGAACAGCAGTTCGGCCACCCGGTAGGATTCCTCCAGATGCGGATAGCCGGAGCCGATCACCGTATCGATGCCGAGCGCCTGGTATTCGCGCAGCCGCTCCGCCACCTGTGCCGGCGTGCCGACCAGGGCCGTGCCGGCGCCGCCGCGCACCAGGCCGACGCCGGCCCAGAGGTTCGGCGCCACCAGCAGCTTGTCGCGGCGGCCGCCATGCAGCTCCGCCATGCGGCGCTGGCCGACCGAGTCCATCTGCTGGGTGAAGCGCTTATAGGCGATCTCGATCTGCTCGTCCGAGATGCGGCTGATCAGCTTGTCGGCGGCGGCCCAGGCCTCGGCCTCGGTCTCGCGGACGATGAAATGCAGGCGGATGCCGAAGCGCAGTTTTCGCCCGCGCGCGGCGGCGCGGGAACGAGCGGCCGCGATCTTGCCCGCCACGGCTTCGAGCGGTTCGCCCCAGGTCAAGTAGAGCTCGCACTGCTCGGCGGCGAGATCGATGCCGGCTTCCGACGAGCCGCCGAAATAGAGCGGCGGCGGGTTCTGTACCGGCGGAAAGTCGAGCCGGCCCTTCTCGATGCGGTAGTGCTTGCCGGAAAAGTCGACGCGCTCGCCGGAGACGAGGCCGCTCCAGATCCTGAGGAACTCGGCCGCCTGCTCGTAGCGCTGGTCATGCGGCAGGAACACGCCGTCGCCGGCGAGTTCCACGGGGTTGCCGCCGACCACGACGTTGAGCAGCAGCCGCCCGTTGGAGAGGCGGTCGAGCGCTGCCGTCTGCCGCGCCGCATAGGCGGGCTGGACGACGCCGGGACGCAGCGCGACCAGGAATTTGAGCTTTTCCGTCACCGTCGCGAGGCCGGATGCCGTCACCCAGCTTTCCTCGCAGGCTTGGCCAGTCGGCAGCAGCACGCCGCCGAAGCCGAGGCGATCCACCGCCTGGGCGACCTCCCTGAAATAGCCGAACTCCGGCGGACGCTGCTGCGTCTCGGAGCCGAGATAGGTGCCATCGCCATAGGTCGGGATGAACCAGAAGAAATTGAGCGGATCGGGAGGGGTGGTGACGGTCATGGCGGCGGCCTTGTGACGCGAAATTCAGGAAGTCGCTGTGCCGTCCGGGCCATGGCCAGAAGGTTTGGCTCGAACGGCAGGAGCCGGGTTCTCACGCCTTCGGCGCGGTCCAGACGGCGTCGGCGACGGTGATTGGCTTCGGGATGAGGCCGAGCTTGAAGAAGCGGTCGGCCGTCACCTGCTGGCCGGCGACGATCTCGCTCGTCAGCGGCAGGATGCCGTAGACCGCGCGTTCGACCGCCACGGTCTGCGGGCCGCTCGGCACGCCGGTGATTTCCGTCAGCGCCTTCGCCACCTCGCCGCGATTGGCATTGGCCCAATTGGCCGCGTCGCCGAGGCCGGCGATCGTCTTGGCGATAATAGCCGGGTTGGCGTTGGCGAAGTCCTTGTTCGCGAGCAGGTAGGTGTTGACCGCGATGGTGTCGGCGGTGGTCGTCAGCAGCCGCACCGGCTGGCGTGCTTCGGCCAGCGCCAGGAAGGGATCCCAGATCGACCAGGCATCGACGCTGTCGCTGGCGAAGGCGGCAGCCGCATCGGCCGGCGACAGGTAGACGGGCGTGATGTCGGCGAAGGCGATGCCGGCCTTCTCGAGCGCCGCGACCAGCAGATTATGGGCGCTGGAGCCCTTGGTAACGGCGATCTTCTTGCCCTTGAGGTCGGCGACCGTCTTGGCCGGAGAACCGTCCTTGACGATGATCGCCTCGCCCTTGCCGTTGGAGGGGGCGGCGCCGACATAGACGAGATTGGCGCCGGCGGCCTGCGCGAAGATCGGCGGCGCATCGCCGGTCCAGCCGAAGTCGATGGCGCCGACATTAAGCGCTTCCAGCAGCGGCGGGCCGGCGGCGAACTCGACCCAGGTGACCGTCGTGCCGTCCGCTTCGAGCTGTTTCTCGATCGATTTCTCGCGCCGCGCCACGGCGAGGAGGCCGGCCTTCTGGTAGCCGATCCGCAGCGTCTTCGCCTCTTCCGCCTGGGCCTTGCGGCCGGCGAGCGAGGTGGCGGCAAGGCCGACGAGGCCGGTCCCCGCCAGAAGTCCGAAGTGGCGACGTGTGAGCATTCTTGTCTCCGAGGCACAGGCAGGTTGCGTGCGGGAACGGGGGGCCGTCGAATGTCCTCATTGGACAGAATGACGAGTAGTTTGATCAAGAAAATGGATCTTGCCGCAGGGGCAATTCTTGGAAAGGAAAACCTCTGAAGCCGCCGCGGGCGCGATGGCTGTTGTTGTGTCGTCCGCGCGGCCCTTTGTGATGGCCATCACTGACTCTTCCCCAGCGTCATGGTGGAACGAAGCCATGACGGCGGGCGTTGGGCCTGCACCGGAAAACAGGGGGGCGTCTTCAGGCGACGCGGATCGGAAATGGCAAAGTTGTACACCCGCACCACCATCAGTCTCGTCGCCACCGCGGCGATCGTCGCCTTCGGCGTCACGGCCTATGGTGGCCAGGCCATGAGCCGCACCAGCGGCGCCTCGGATCCGACCGCGCTCACTCTGTTCGACAAGGCCGCTGTCGGCGGCCGCAAGGGCTGCGAGGTCCAGTCCTGGCCCGATATCGCTCCCGAATGCCTGCAGCCTTCCGATGGTCAGGCGCTGGCGAAGCCGGCCCGCAAGGTCTGACCGGGCTCGGCCAACTCAAGGCACCTGGTCGAAGGGCTTGCCACGGCGAGGCTTCGGTGGATTGATGCTGTTCTCCAGGGAGAAGCAGCATGTCCTTCGAACACTGGCTGGCCTTCGCGGCCGCCTCGGCCGTCATCCTCGCCATTCCCGGCCCGACCATCCTGCTGGTGATCTCCTATGCGCTGAGCCATGGCCGCAAGTCAGCCGGCGCCACCGTCGCCGGCGTCGCGCTCGGTGATTTCACCGCCATGACAGCATCGATGCTCGGCCTCGGCGCATTGCTCACCGCCTCGGCGGCGCTGTTCGCCGTGCTGAAATGGGTCGGCGGCGCCTATCTCATCTATCTCGGCATCAAGCTCTGGCGTGCGCCCACGGGAGCGCAGGCGGAGGCGCAGACGTCGGAAGTGCGCCCGGTCCGCATCTTCCTGCATGCCTATGCGGTGACGGCGCTGAACCCGAAGAGCATCGTCTTCTTCGTCGCCTTCCTGCCGCAGTTCCTGGTTTCGAGCCAGCCGCTGCTGCCGCAGATGATCCTGTTCGAGGTGACCTTCCTCGTGCTGGCGACGATCAATGCGGCCAGCTACGCGCTGATCGCCGCCGGCGCGCGGCGGACCATCCGCAAGCCGAGCGTGCAGCGCATCGTCAACCGCACCGGCGGTGGCCTGCTGGTCGGCGCGGGCCTTCTTGCCGCCGGCTGGCGCAGCTCCACCTCCTGAGCCTCAGTTCTGCAGGCAATCGGCTGGTGGCGGTCCCGCCTGCCAGATGCCGCGCCGGAAGCAGCGGGCTTCGGTCTCGGCCGTCTTGTAGCCGTCCGGCGCCTTCGCCGCCGCCTCGGCCCAGCCCTGCTCGATCAGCCACTGGCTGAGATCGGTGCTGCCGATCCGGCAGGGCGCGACGAGCGGGTCGGTCGTGTCATTGGCGGAGACGCGGCACTCGACGCCGAGCGCCCGCACGCGGCGGCGCAGCGCTGCCAGCGCCAGCTTGGCGCAGGCGATCTCGCCCGCCGCTTCGTCCGTCTCGGCCGGATGGCAGAGCCGGTCGTCATCCGGTACGCGGATGCCGGCGAGCCGGACATGGCGCTGTCCGATGTCGAGCAGCCCGGCTTCGCGCACGACGACGGGCGAAAATGCCTTCCAGCGCGGCGGCGCCGGCGGCTTTTTCGGTATCGCCTCGCGTTCGAGCGGGCCGGTCAGCGCCGGGGCCGGCGTCATGCCGGGCGCCGTGACGTTGCGCGGCGTGCGCATTGGGGCGGGGGCGGGGTCCGGGGGCGACGCCGGTGTCTCGACCGCGGGCGGGAGTGTCTGCGGAGCTGCGGCGGCGGGAGCCCCGGTCGCGGATGGCGGCATCGCCCCCGGCAGCATGTCCGGATCCGGGGCGCCACCGTCATCGGCATCGACCGGGCCGTCGAACGGATCGCGGTCGGCATCGTCCACGTCGTTCGAAACGGCGACCTGTTCCGGCGCCGGTGCCCCCATCAGCCCGGCGAACTCGTGGCGGTCGAGGCCGCCGATCTTCGAGGTGACGATTACGGCGAGGCCGATCATCGCGGTCAACCAGAGCGCGGCGGGCGCCGTCCTCACTGGCTCGCCCAGATGATCCGGGCCATCCACTCCACCTCGCGGGCGGCAATCTCGCGGTTCGGATGCTCGGGATTGAGGGAGTGCAGCTCGACGATCTTCGCGGTTTTGCGGGCCAGCACCTTGGCCATGACCTCGCCACCCTGGGTGCGCACGACGACTCTGTCGCCGGGGCGGCAGGTCGCCGTCGGAGAGACGATGATGATGTCGCCGGCCCGGTAGAGCGGCATCATCGATTCACCCGAGACCTCGAGCGCGTAGACGCCCTCGGTCATCCTGGTCTGCGGGATCGCGACCTCGTCCCAGCCCTGGCCGACGGGGAAGCCGCCATCGTCGAAATAGCCGCCGGCGCCGGCCTGCGCGAAGCCGAGCAGCGGAACGTGGCGGAACGGCCCTGTCTGCTCCGGCGGCGCCAGCCGGCGGATGGTGAGCTCCATGAAGCGATCGAGCGGCTCGCCCGTCGCCTCGAGGATCTTGGAGATGCTTTCCGTCGAGGGCCAGCGCGGCCTGCCGTCGACGGCGACGCGCTTGGAGCGGTTGAACGTGGTCGGGTCGAGGCCGGCCTTGCGGGCAAGGCCGGACGCCGTCAGCTCGTTGCGGGCTGCCAGGCGATCGATCGCCGCCCAGATCCGCTCGTGCGACAACATGGCGGAAACCTCCGCGAATGCGGGCCAGGCCCGCGTCGTCCCGCGCTTCGAAAGCCGCAGGGAAAGGAATAAATCCCTCTCAACCAGCTTTATCCCCGTCCACGAGGTCTGTCCAGCGGCGGGGCCGGCATTTTGACGCCGGCTGCGCGCGAACCCTTGTTCCGCCGCGATGGCGCGACTAGGTTCCCGACAAACCTAAGGGATCCCACATGACCGTCATCTTCAAGATCGCCCCCGACATCCTTTGGAGCCAGGCGAGGGACGCGGGCGTCTTCACCGGCGCCACGATCGACATCACCGATGGCTTTATCCATCTCTCGGCCGCCGACCAGGTGCGCGAGACGGCTGCGAGGTATTTCGGCGGCCAGTCTGGCCTGGTGCTCGTCGCAATCGATGGCGACAAGCTCGGCGACAAGCTGAAATGGGAGCCGTCGCGCGGCGGCGCGCTGTTCCCGCATCTCTACGGCCCGCTCGATTTCTCGGCGGTAATCTGGACCAAGGCGCTACCGGTCGGCACCGACGGCCTGCACGTCTTTCCCGAGCTTGCGGCGTGAGCGCTTTCGGCAGCCTCGTCCGACCGCTGCTGTTCCGGATCGATCCGGAAAAGGCGCATGGCCTCTCGCTGAAGGTGCTGTCTTCCGGGCTGCATCCTTCGGTCCGTCCCGACCGTGACCCGAGGCTGGCGCGCAACCTGTTCGGATTGCGGTTTCCCAATCCGCTCGGTATCGCCGCCGGGCTGGACAAGAACGCCGAGGTGCCGGATCCGCTCCTGGCGCTTGGCTTCGGCTTCGTCGAGATCGGCACGATCACCCCGAAGCCGCAGCCCGGCAATCCGAAGCCGCGCCTGTTCCGCCTGGTCGAGGATCATGGCGTGATCAACCGGCTCGGCTTCAACAATGCCGGCCATGCGGCGGCGCGGCTGCGACTCCAGGCGCGGCGCGGCAAGCCCGGCCTCGTCGGCGTCAATATCGGCGCCAACAAGGACGCGACGGACCGGATCGCCGATTATGTCGCCGGGATCGAGACCTTCGCCGACCTCGCCTCCTATTTCACCGTCAACGTCTCCTCGCCCAACACGCCGGGCCTGCGCGACCTGCAGGCGAAGGGCGCGCTCGACGAACTGCTCGCCCGCGTGCTCGAGGCGCGCGATGCCCAGGCGCGCCGTGTGCCGGTGCTCCTGAAGATCGCGCCCGACATGGCCGAGGCCGGCCTTGCCGACGTCGCCGAGGTGGCGCTGGCTCGGAAGATCGACGGCGTCATCGTCTCGAACACCACGATCAGCCGCCCGAAGCTGATCGACGCCGCGACGGCGAAGGAAACGGGCGGCCTTTCCGGCCGGCCGCTGTTCCGCCTTTCGACCATCCAACTCGCCCGCTTCCGCAAGCTCGTCGGCCCCGAGATGCCGCTGGTCGGCGTCGGCGGCATCGAATCGGCCGAGACCGCCTTTGCCAAGATCACGGCCGGCGCCGACCTGGTGCAGGTCTATTCCGGCTTCGTGTATGGCGGTCCGGGGCTGCCTGCCTCGATCCTGGCAGGCCTGTCGCGCATCCTCGACCGTCGCGGCATGTCCTCGATCGCCGACGCCGTCGGCATCGAGACGGAGAAATGGGCGGCCGAGACGGCGTGAACCGCCTCAGGCAAACGCTGCGCGGGTGCGGATGCCGCACCGCCAAGCGAGCGTGAAACCACGCGCCGACAGGAAGACCAGCATGGCCAGCCACAGGCCATGCGCGCCCCAGAGCGGCTCGGCGACCGCCCAGACCGCGAGATAGAGCGCGAGCGACAGCAGCATCATGTTGCGCATGTCGGCCGACCAGGTGGCGCCGATGAAGATGCCGTCCATCTCGAAGGCGAGAACGCCGGCGAGCGGCGTCAGCGCCGTCCAGAACAGGTAGTGGCGGGCGGTTTCGCGCACGGCGGGATTCACCGTCATCCAGTCGATCAGCCAGGGGCCGCCGAACCAGAAGCAGGCGGCGGCGATGAAGGCGAGCACATAGCCCCAGCCCAGCGTCAGCTTCAGCGAGCGCAGGAAGGCTGGCTTGTAGCGGGCGCCGATGGCGCGGCCGGCATATTGCTCCGCCGCGGCGGCGAAGCCGTCGAGGAAATAGCCGCCGACGAGGAAGAAGTTCATCAGCACGGCGTTCGCCGCCAGCACGACGTCGCCCATCTTGGCGCCGCGCGAGGCGAAGAAGCCGAAGGCGAACAGCAGCGTGAACGAACGGATCATGATGTCGCGATTGACCGCGACCATGCGCAGGATCTGCGTCCGGTCGAGGATCTGCGCCATCGACGGCCGGTCGGCGCGGTCGAGCCGGCGCATCACCAGCGCGAGGCCAAGGATGGCGGTCACCGCCTCGCCAGTCGTCGTGCCCCAGGCCGATCCGGCGATGCCCCAGCCGAGGCCGAGCACGAAGGCGATGTTGAGGACGATGTTGAGCCCGTTCAGGAAGGTCTGCAGCACGAGGCCGAGCGTCGAGCGGCCGAGCCCGATCAGCCAGCCGAGCATGACGTAGTTGGCGAGCGCGAACGGGGTCGAGAACACGCGGATGGAATAGTATTCCGCCGTCGCCGCCTGTACGGCCGGGCTGCCGCCAAGCGCCGCGAGCGCGATCGCGAGGATCGGCCGCGAGAGCAGGATGACGACGAGGCCGATGCCGAAGGCGAGGATCAGGGCGCGGAAGAAGGTGGCCTGGATCTCCTTGCGGTCGTCGGCGCCGAGTGCCTGCGCCACCAGCCCGGTGGTGCCGCTGCGCAGGAAATTGAAGGTGGCGAAGACGAAATCGAAGATGACGGCGCCAAGCGCCACGGCGCCGAGCAGCGCCGCGTCGCCGAGGCGGCCGATCACCCCCATGCCGACGAGGCCTAGCAGCGGCGTCGTCAGATAGGCGAGCGTCATCGGCACGGCGATGGCCAGGATGCCGCGATGGGTGACTTCGAAGGGGCGGATGGCGGTCATGATGTCGGCGTGGCGTGGTGTGGGCAAGAAGCGATAGCCGCTTCGTCGCCCGGCGTCGACGCGATCGTTGCATGTCTCGCGGCCGGCCCTATGTTCGGCGGATGCTCCCGCCCATCGTCCACCACCCCGCCTACACCGCCGAGATCCCCGCCGATCATCGCTTTCCCATGCAGAAATACCGCCGGCTGGCCGAGATCGTCAGGGCCGACGGGTTGGCGCCGGCGGGCTTCGTCGTGCCGGAGCCGGCGACGGCGGCGCAATTGTCGCTCGCGCATGACCGGTCCTATGTCGAGGCGGTCCTGTCGCTCGCCGTGCCGCCGGCGATCGAGCGCGAGATCGGGCTGCCGATGAACGAGACGGTGGTGCGACGCGCGGCGGCGGCGACCGGCGGCACCATCCTGGCGGCCCGGCTGGCGCTGGCGCATGGCCTCGCCTGCAACACGGCCGGCGGCAGCCATCATGCCCGCTCCGAACAGGGCGCCGGCTTCTGCACCTTCAACGACGTCGCCGTGGCGATCCGCGTGCTGATGGCCGAGGGGATCATCGGCACCGCGCTGGTGGTAGATTGCGACGTGCACCAGGGCGACGGCACGGCCGAGATCTTCGCCGACGACGCCACCGTGACGACGCTGTCGTTGCATGGCGAGAAGAACTACCCCGTCCGCAAGCGGCAGTCGACGATCGACATCGGGCTGGCCGACCGCACCGATGACCGCGCCTATCTCGCCGCGCTGGACGGCATCCTGGCGCCGCTGCTCGACCGTACCCATCCCGACATCGTCTTCTACAATGCCGGCGTCGATCCGCATGAGGAGGACCGGCTCGGCCGGCTGTCGCTGACCGATGCCGGCCTCGCGGCGCGAGACCGGCTGGTGATCGAGGCGGTGCGCAGCCGCGGCATCCCGCTCGCCGGCGTCATCGGCGGCGGCTATGGCGCCGATGTCGAGCCGATCGCCCGCCGCCATGCCCTGCTGCACCGCGCGGCGGCTGCGTTCGCGGGGTAGGGCGGCTCAGTGCTTGCGGAAGGTGAGGTCCGACAAAGTGGTGGCAGGCCCGTTCGCCTGCGGCTGGCTGACGACCTGGATGCGAAGCATGCCCTGTCCGTCATTCAGGATCGACATGCGCGCCCTGGTGCTGCCATTGACGGGCTTCGGCCAGGTCATGGTGAAGTTGACGCGGTTGCCATTGCGCTTGCCGACGATTGTGGCCGGACCGGCGCGGGCGCCGACATAGGTGCCGGTATAGCGGCCGGTCGCCGGATTGAAGGTGACGTCGGCGCTGATGTCGCGGGTGAAGACGACGGCGCCGCGGCAACTGCCGCTGATCGACATGCGGTTGGGCGCATGGTCACCGGTTACGGCGCAATCGGCGTCGATGATGGGCGACTCGGCGTTGCGCCGCACGGGCCCCCCTCCGGTCCAGCTGCCGGCGAAGCGGTTCTGGAAGCTCTGCTCGTCGCCGGTGGCCGAAAGGGCGGGACCGGCGAACAGGCAGAGCATGATCGGCCATTGCGGTCTCATCGCGCTCGCTCCCGCTCAGGAAACGAACCCAATAACGCAACTGTTCCGGGCGGGAAGGCCAAAGCCGATCACGTCTGGATCAAAAGAACCGGATCGTGATCGGCGGATGCGAGGCGTCAGCCGGCCGCGAGTTCGCCGCGCAGCGCCTTGGCGATGCGCTCGCGCGTCTCCGGAATGCCGTAGATGGCGACGAAGGAGCCGAAGCGCGGGCCCTGGTCTTGGCCGAGCAGCACCTGGTAGAGGCCGCGGAACCAGTCGAGGGAGACGCCGGGCGGGTTGCCGTCCGGACCCTTCTTGTTGGGATCCGGGAAGTACTTGCGGCCGATGTCGAACACGACGGTCTGGATCTCGTCGGCGTCGGCCGTGGCGGGCATCTCCGCCAGCGCCGCGTCGAGCGCGACGAGCGCCTCGCGGATCGCGCCTTCCGGCAGGACGTAGTGCTTGCCAGCCTTCAGCACGTCGTTGAAGTAGCGGATCGCGTAGCCGGCGAGGCGGTCGAGCTTGTCGTGCGTCGCCGCCGTCAGATGCGGCATGTAACGCGAGATATAGGCCCACAGCACGCCCTTGTCGGTGGCGTCGGAGACGCTGACCAGGTTGAGCAGCATGGCGAAGGGAATCGGCGTGCCTTCCGCCGGCGGGTGGCCGGAATGGATGTGCCAGGCGGGATTGCCGAGCTGCTGCTCGACCGGCTGGCGCGGATAGGCGTCGACGAAGCCGAAATACTCGTCGACCGTGCGCGGGATCACCTCGAAGGAGAGCCGCTTCGCCGTCTTCGGCTTCTGGTACATGTAGAGGGCGAGGCTGTCATTGTCGGCATAGGTCAGCCACTGCTCGATCGTCAGGCCGTTGCCCTTCGACTTCGAGATCTTCTCGCCGTTCTCGGCCAGGAAGTGCTCGTAGGTGAAGCTCTCGGGCGGCTCGCCGCCGAGCGCGCGGCAGATCCGGGTCGAGAGCTTGACGCTGTCGATCAGGTCCTTGCCGCTCATCTCGTAGTCGACACCGAGCGCGTACCAGCGCATGGCCCAGTCGGCCTTCCACTGGCACTTGACCGAGCCGCCGGTCACCGGGACCTCGACCCGCTCGTTGGTGTCGGGGTCGATATAGGTGACGGTGCCCTTCTCGACGTCGCGGTCGACCATCGGCACCTGCAGCACGACGCCGGTGGTGGGCGAGATCGGCAGGAATGGCGAATAGGTGGCGCGACGGTCCGGACCGAGCGTCGGCAAGATGATTTCCATCACCTCGTCATAGACCTCGAGCATGCGCTTGAGCGCCTTGTCGAAGCGGCCGGAGGTATAATAGTCGGTCGCGCTGGCGAACTCGTACTCGAAGCCGAAGCCGTCGAGGAAAGCGCGCAGCCGGGCATTGTTGGCCGCGCCGAACGAGGGATACTCGTTCGAGAACGGGTCCGGCACGCGGGTCAGCGGCTTGCCGATATAGGCCTGCATCATCTCCTGGTTCGGCACGTTGGTCGGCACCTTGCGGAGGCCGTCCAGATCGTCCGAGAACGAGAGCAGGCGGGTCGGGATCTTGTCTTCGGTCAGCAGGCGGAAGGCGTTGCGCACCATGGTGGTGCGGGCGACCTCGCCGAAGGTGCCGATATGCGGCAGGCCCGAGGGGCCGTAGCCGGTCTCGAACAGCACCGGTCCGTCCGGGCGGCCCTGCCGCTTCAGCCGCTCGACGATCCGGCGCGCTTCCTCGAACGGCCAGGCTTTCGAAACCTGCGCAGCCTGAACGAGTTCGGGCGCAAGATCGAGAACTGGAAGCGTGCCGGTCGACATCGAAAACCTCTTTGGGGAAGCGCGCGCGGGATGTTTTGAAGAAGCGCGTGGGCGCGGACCCTAGGGAGACCCCGCGCGCGCGTCAATGGTCGCGTTGGCCGCTCGCGACAAGCCGCCCCGGTTGAACGGCGTGGCAAGAGATCCTACCCTGTGCGGGTATGATTGGAACGGGCATTCATTTCCCGCGTGCAGGAGCGTATCGACATGGACAAGCCGACCGGCAGCACGGTCTCCCCGCAGGAGGCCCTGATCTATGCGATGGTGACGCTATCGGCCGTCGACCGTCAGATGACCGATCGCGAGCTGCGCAAGATCGGCGATGTCGTGAACACGCTGCCGATCTTCGGCGGCTTCGATACGGACCGGCTGGTCGCCGTGGCGGAAGCCTGCGCCACCATCACTCGCGAGGAGGATGGTCTGCACGCCGTGCTCGCCACCATCGCCACCTCGCTGCCGAAGAAGCTGCACGAGACGGCCTATGCGCTCGCCGTAGAGGTAGCCGCCGCCGACCTGCATGTCGAGCAGGAGGAGCTGCGCTTCCTCGAGCTGCTGCGCGACGTGCTCGACGTCGACTCGCTGACCGCGGCGGCGATCGAACGCGGCGCCCGCGCCCGCTACCGCACGCTCTGAGGCGCCGTTCACAAGACCCTCACCCAACCCTCTCCCGCAAGCGGGCGAGGGGGCTCGCCGAGGCTCGTCGTTAGAGGGGCTCGCCTAGGCTCATCGGTACATCGAGTTCCATGCTGCGAACGCGGCGGCCCAAACCCCTCGCCCGCTTGCGGGAGAGGGTTGGGGTGAGGGGCTTAGTTGTGTCGGGCCTCTAGAAATAGCCGACCGGGAAATAGCGCAGGTAGAGCTCGGCGAAGACGCCCTTGTCATAGAGGCTGTCGAGGGCCCAGTTGAGCGCCAGGCGTAGATCGTCGCGCTTCGGCGGCAGGGCGATCGACAGCCCCTGGCCGAAGAAATGCGGCTCGACATAGGGGCCGCCGATGAAATCGCAGCACCCCGAGGCCGCCTCCGACTGCAGCCAGAAGGCGAGCTGAACCCCGTCGCCGAAGACGAGATCGACGCTGCCCGCCTTCAGCGCGTCCGCGGCCGCGCCCGGCGTCTCGACGGCGATGCGCGTGCTCGCCGGGAAGAAGGCGGCGAGATAGGCCTCGTGCGAGCTGCCCTTGGCGACGGCGATTTTCCGGCCGGCAAGCCCGTCCGTGTTGAGGCGCGCCGCCGGCGCGCTCTTGCGGCCGACGAAGCGCGCGACCGGGCGCAGATAGACATCCGAGAACTCGAGCTTCGCCCGGCTTTCCGGGGTGATCGCGATGCCGGCAAGCGCCGCGTCGACGCGGCCGGCCGCGACCGTGTCGATCAGCCCGTCCCAGGGGCGCGCCTGGATCGTGCAGGGGACGCTCAGTTCGCGGCAGATGGCGCGGGCGAGATCGACGTTGAAGCCGGTGAGCTTGCCGTCGGGCCCGGTGAAGTTGAACGGCGGAAAATCGTCGGTCGTGGTGAAGCGGATGCCGGTCAGCGCTGTCGTTGCCGGCTTGTCGAGGCGGCGGTTCGGGTCCCAGAGGTCGGGGATGACGACGCCCTCGCTGGGGCGCGCCTCGGGAGCGTTCTGGGCCGTCGCCGGGCCGACGCAGCCCGCGGCGGCCGCCATCGCCACGATGCTCGCCAGGATTGCGAAGCTTGCCAATCGCCGCCACATGCCTGTATCACTCTGAATTGGTTGTTGCCGTAACGTAAGCCAAGGGGATGGCGCGTGCGGACTATAGACCAATTGTCGATGGGCACGAACCCGGACAAGCGGGCGGCCCCGACAGGTGTGGCGGGGGAGCGAATGCGTTACGGCTGGGATCCGCCTGGCGGGGGAACGCCGGATGAAGCCACGCGTTCGGCCGCGCTGGCCGCGCGCCTCGGCCTGCCGTTCGATCCCACACCGAAACGGACCTTCGAGACGGCGGTGCCGCATGAAGGAAACGGCGACGTCGCGCCGCTGGCGGCCGCCATCCGCGCCGGCCGGGTCGCCATGCTGGAGGACGGCGGGTCCCGCCGGCTGCTTATCGCGCCGCGGGCGGAGGATGTCGGTCGGCTGGCGACGGCGCTGGCGGCGGCGCCGGACCTGGCCGCGCGCCTGACCGTGACCACGCCTTCGGCGATCCGCCGCTGCCTGACGGAATCGGGATCCGTCCAGCTGGTCGATCACGCCGTGTCGGGCTTCGATCGCGCCCATCCGGATCTGTCGGCCCGCCGACTGCTGACGTCGGCACAGGTGGTCTTCCTTCTCTTCTGCCTGGCGCTGGGCGGTCTCGCGCTCTGGCATTTCGGCTGGCAGGCGGTGCAGGTTGTCAACATCGCGCTCGGGATCCTGTTCCTGGCGCTCATCTTGCTTCGCCTGCTCGCCGTCAGCGTCGCGCTCGAACGCACTTTCCGGCCGGCGCCGCCGCTCGATGTCGATCGCTCGCGGCTTCCCGTCTACAGCGTGCTCGTGCCGCTCTATGACGAGGCGCACATGGTGGCGGACCTCGCCCGCGCGCTCGAGGCGCTCGACTGGCCGAAGGACCGGCTCGACATCAAGTTCATCGTCGAGGAGCGCGACCGCGCCACCCGACACGCGCTGGAGAGGCTCGAGCTGGGTCGCGAGTTCGAGATCCTGGTGGTGCCGGACCGTGCCCCGCGCACCAAGCCGAAGGCGCTCGATTTCGCGCTGCCGCTGGCGCGCGGCCGCTTCGTCACCGTCTATGACGCCGAGGACCGGCCGGATCCCGGCCAGCTGCTGGAGGCCTATCTCGCCTTCGCTTCCGGCGACGAGCGGCTCGCCTGCATCCAGGCGCCGCTGCTCGTCGACAATGACGACGTCAACGGCCTGACCGCCTTCTTCGCCATGGAATATTCCATGCAGTTCGACGGCGTGTTGCCGACGCTGGTCGCGCTCGACATGCCGCTGCCGCTCGGCGGCACGTCGAACCATTTCCGCATCGAGGCGCTGCGCGCGGTCGGCGGCTGGGACCCCTACAACGTGACGGAGGACGCCGATCTCGGCATCCGCTTCGCCCGCTGCGGCTATCGCTCCGGCACCATCACCCGTCCCACCTACGAGGAAGCGCCGCGCACTATGCGGCTCTGGCTCAAGCAGCGCACGCGCTGGCTCAAGGGCTGGATGCAGACCTTCCTGGTGCATATGCGCCACCCGGTGCGGCTCTGGCGCTCGATCGGCTCGCGGCGGATGCTGGGCTTCCTGCTGACTGGCTTCGGCACCATTGTCGCGGCGGCGATCCACCCGGTCTACATCGCCTCGGCGGTGGCGCTGGCGATCGATCCGACCGTCATCTGGCGCGCCGGGAGCCCGCTCGCGGCGGCGGTGATCTTCCTGAACGTGTTCAACTTCGTCGCCGGTTATGTCGTCTTCGCCCTGCTGTCGCGGGCGACGCTGAGGCTCCGGCGCAAGAAGCGGCAGCCGGGCGTGCTGCCATTCCTGCCGGGCTACTGGCTGCTGCTGTCGCTCGCCTGCTACCGCGCCTTCTTCCAGCTTCTCGTCGCGCCGCATCGCTGGGAAAAGACGCAGCACCACGGCCAGGAGCCGCGCCGGCGGAGCGTGGATTCCGGTGAGGCGCGCGGCCGGCGATCCCTGCCGATGCAGCCGAACCCGGCGCCGTGAGCGCGCGGCCAGGCTGGAGCGTGGTCAGCCGCCGGGGCGGACGGCGATCCAGATGACGTGCTTGGCGCCGCGCTTGCCACGATGGGCGCGCACGCCGACTTCCTCGGCCGCGAAGCCCGCCTTGCGCAGGCGCTGCGTGAAGGCGGCGTTCGGCCCCGAGGACCAGACGGCGAGGACGCCGCCGGGGCGCAGCGCCGCGAAGGCGGCGCCGAGGCCCTGCATCGTGTAGAGACCGTCATTCGATTCGCGCGTCAGCCCTTCCGGGCCGTTGTCGACGTCGAGCAGGATGGCGTCGAACTGGCCGCGGCCGGCGCGGATCGGCTGGCCGACATCGCCCTCGTGTATTTTCACGCGCGGATCGTCGAGGCAGGTGCCGAAGACCGGCTGCATCGGGCCGCGCGCCCAGGCGACCACCGCCGGCACCAGCTCTGCCACGGTGATCGTCGCGTCGTCAGCGAATTTAGCGAGCGCGGCGCGCAGCGTAAAGCCCATGCCGAGGCCGCCGATCAGCACGTTTGCCTTCGGCCGACCGGCGATCTTCGCGGCGGACAGGGAGGCGAGCGCCTCCTCCGAGCCGCTCAGGCGGCTGTTCATCAGCTCGTTGGAGCCGATCATGATGGAGAATTCGGCGCCGCGCTGCATCAGCCGCAATTCGCCGCCGCCATCGGGAATGGTTGCCGTGTCGAGCCGGACCCAGGGTATCAAGCGCGCGCTTCCGTCATTTCATGAAAATCGCCGGCACCATACATGCGTCGTCGCGTTTCGGGCAGGGCCGGCCGCTCAGGGATAGAAGTTCTTCGCCGCCCATTCGGAATGCGGCACATGGCGGATGCCGTTCACGCTCAGTTTCGTCGTCCGCATATGGTCCGGCGTGACGGCGCAGCGATAGGAGAATTCGTACCATTCGCCCTTGCGGCGGAAGGCGCCGCCATCGCCGATCGCGATGTCGCCATGGATTTCCGGCCGATGCAGCATGTCGATGAAGGCGCGGTCGGTGACGCCCTCCTTGCGGCTCGAGGTCTTGTCCATCACGGCGAGATCGCAGACCTGGATCAGGCGCGTCGTGTCGTCGAGCTCCTTGAGGCTTTCCTCGAGCCTGGCATCGGCGGCGAAGGCGGGACCGGAGAGGGCGGCGGCGATCAGGGCGAACAGGCACGGGGCCAGGCGCATGGCGGCATTCCTTTCATGGCATCTTGTTGGCGGCGCCGGCGCGTGTCCGGTAGTGAAACGCGGCTGCGAGGGCGGGCGCCCCGCGCTCGGACGAGCGCGGTCAAACGAATGGGGAGGGGCTCTGTCCTTCTGAATTGGGAGGATGGGCGCTAGCCGTCGACGAGGCGGCGGCCGGCGATGGCGTGGACGGCGTCGCCCAGCACCCAGGCATGGAAGGCGCGGCCGTCGAAGAGAGGGCGGAAGGCGTCGTCGAGAACATTGAGGCCGCCGGCGAGCGTGCCGAAGGCGGGCAGCACCAGCCGCCTTCCGTCCGCCGCGAAGCAGCGCCGCCGGATCGAGCGGCCACGGCCGGCGACGCGGGCGGCGGGATGCAGGTGGCCGGCGATCTCGCCTGTGTTCTCGCCGGGGCGCGGCTCGTGCCGGAAGGTGAGCGGCCCGATCGTGAGTTCGCCGAACGCCCGGCCGCCAAGATCGCGCGGCGGCTCCGGGTCGTGGTTGCCGGCGATCCAGATCCATTCTGCCGAAGCTGTCATCGCGCAGAGCGAGGCGCGGTCGGCCTCGTTCAGCCGGTCGCCGCCCTGGCGATCGTGAAAGCTGTCGCCGAGCGCGATCACGCGAGCGGGCGTCATGCGGGCGATGACGGCGGCGAGCCGCTTCAGCGTCGCCATCGTGTCGTAAGGCGGCAGCATCTGGCCGCGCCTGGCAAAGGAGGAGCCCTTTTCGAAATGCAGGTCGGCGACGATGAGCGTGCTTTCGTCCGGCCACCAGAGCGCGCCCTCGACGAGCGGCACCAGCGGAACCGAGGCGACCGAAAGCCCGGCCCGCGCCGTCTCCGTTCCGCTTCCTGTCGTCGCCGTGCTTTGCATTCCAGCCTTCGTCTCGGGGCAGGCCTGCCCCGAAGCACCCGATTCAATTTCGAGTTTAGCATTCGAGGCCGCCTGCGACACCCCAGCGCCATGATTCCCATCGCCGCAGGCCGATCCGACTGGAGCGATGGGTCCAGCCGCCGCCCCACCCTCTGCCGTCATTCTTGCGAAAGCAGGAATCCATGCAGCCAAGGTATTGCCAAGCAAAGCTGCCTATTGCGCGGCCGCATGGATCCCGGATCAAGTCCGGGATGACGTCGAGCGTGAGGGCCGCAGGGGCTATTCGACCGGCAACCGGGCCCCGACCTCCACCTCGCCCATCGCCTCGCGCACCAGGTCGTCGGCGTTCTCGCGCAGGATCTCCTCCTGCGCCTCGCCGGCGACCGGCTCCTTGCCGATGTCGAGCATCACCGGCACGGCGAGCGGCGAGATGCGGCCGAGCGGCTTGTGCAGGATATGGTCCTTCACCCGCGCCAGCATGTCGGAAAGACGCCGCACGTCGAGCAGGCCGGTCGCCGCATCCGCCCAGGTCGCCTGCAGCAGGATGTGGTCGGGCTCGTGCGAGCGCAGGACGTCGTAGATGAGGTCGGTCGAGATCGTCACCTGCCGGCCGGTCTTCTCCTTGCCGGGATGGCGGCGCTCGATCAGGCCGGAGATCAGCGCGCAGCCGCGAAAGGTCCGCTTCAGCAGATGGCTTTCGGCGAGCCACGCGTCGAGATCGTCGCCCAGCATGTCCTGGTCGAACAGGTCGCCGATCGCCGGTTTCCTCTTCGCGAACGCTGCCCCCATGTCGCCGAGGCCCCAGACGGCGAGCGCATAGTCGGAGGCGACGAATCCCATCGGCTTCAGCTTCGCCCGTTCCAGCCGCCGCGTCAGCAGCATGCCGAGCGTCTGGTGCGCCAGCCTGCCCTCGAACGGATAGGCGACCATGTAGAAGCGGTCGCCGCGCGGAAACGTCTCGACCAGCAGTTCGTCGCGCTTCGGCAGCACCGACGCCCATTTCTGCAGCTCGAGCCAATCGGCGACCTGGTGCGGCAGCCGGCCCCAGGCGTCCTCGTCGGCGAGCAGGCCGCGCACGCCCTCGGCGAGATAGGTCGAGAGCGGGAACTTGCCGCCCTGATAGGATGGAACCTTGGGCGCCTCGTTGATGGCGCGGCTGACGATCGCCTCGTTGTCGCGGATGCCTTCGAGCCGCAGCACGAGGCCGGAAAACAGGAAGGTGTCGCCGGGCACCAGCGTCTCGAGGAAATACTCTTCCACCTCGCCGAGCACCCGCCCGCCCATGCCGATCGGTCCGCCGCGCTTTCGCGAGGCGAGCCGCACCTTCAGCATCGGATCGGCGACGATGGTGCCGACATTCAGCCGGTATTGCTGCGCGACGGAGGGATGGGTGATGCGCCAGGTGCCGTCGGCAACCTTGCGGATCTTGGCAAAGCGCTCATAGCTCCTGAGCGCGTAGCCGCCGGTGGCGACGAAATCGACGACCCGGTCGAAGGTCTCGCGGGGCAGCGTCGCATAGGGCGCGGCCGAAACGATCTCCTCATGCAGGTCGTCGGCCGAGAACGGCGCGGCGCAGGCCATGCCGAGCACGTGCTGGGCCAGCACGTCGAGCGCGCCGCCGATCGGCCGCGGCGTATCCTGAGCGCCGCTCGTGCTCGCTTCCAGCGCCACCGTGCATTCCATCACCTCGAAGCGGTTCGCCGGCACCAGCAGCGCGCGCGACGGCTCGTCCATGCGGTGGTTGGCGCGGCCGATGCGCTGCGCCAGCCGGCTGGCGCCCTTCGGCGCGCCGACATTGACGACGAGATCGACATCGCCCCAGTCGATGCCGAGATCGAGCGTCGAGGTGCAGACGACGCAGCGGAGACTGCCGGCCGCCATGGCCTGCTCGACCCGACGGCGCTGGCCGACGTCGAGCGAGCCGTGATGCAGCGCGATCGGCAGCACGTCCTCGTTCACCCGCCAGAGTTCCTGGAAGACGCGTTCGGCCTGGCTGCGCGTGTTGACGAAGACGAGCACCATGCCGTTGGCCTGGATCGCCGCGTAGATCTCGCCGATCGCGTGCACGGCGGAATGGCCGGCCCAGGGCAGCCGTTCCTCGGTGTCGAGGATGGTGATCTCCGGCTTGGCGCCGCCGGCGACGGTGACCAGATCGGCGAGCTGCGGCGGCGCATCGGCCCGTTGCGGCATCAGCCAGGCGCGAAGGTCATCGGGCTCCGACACCGTCGCAGACAGGCCGACCGCGCGGAGCTCCGGCGCGAGGCGGCGCAGCCGGGCGAGGCCGAGCGACAGCAATTCACCGCGCTTCGCCGTCACCAGCGCGTGCAGTTCGTCGAAGATGACGGTCTTGAGGTCGCCGAAGAAGCGGCCGGCGTCCGGGTTGGAGAGGAGCAGCGCCAGCTGCTCCGGCGTCGTCAGCAGGATTTCGGGCGGTTTCAGCTTCTGGCGCTGGCGCTTGTGCGCCGGCGTATCGCCGGTGCGGGTCTCGATGGCGATGTTGAGGCCGATCTCCACCGCCGGCGCCTCGAGATTGCGGGCGATGTCGACGGCGAGCGCCTTCAGGGGCGAGATGTAGAGCGTGTGCGGCCCGCGCCCGCCCTTTCCGGCCGGCGGCCGGGTCGCGAGGTCGACGAGGCTCGGCAGGAAGCCGGCGAGCGTCTTGCCGGCGCCGGTCGGCGCGATCAGCAGGGCGGATTTCCCTTCGCGCGCCTTCTCCAGCAGGGCGAGCTGATGCGGCCGCGGCGACCAGCCGCGACGGGCGAACCAGTCGCGGAAGGGGGCGGGCAGAAGATCGTGGGAGATTCCGGCGTCGAGGCTCTCGGTCACGGCATAGAGGTAGGAGCGGCCGATGTGGAAGTCGAGGGGCATGTTGGGGGCGTGATGCAGCAAAACCCTAACCCCAGCCCTCTCCCGCGCGCGTGAGAGGGGGCTTGCCGAGCAGGCTGCGCGCGACGTTCGATACACCCTCCGCCGTCATGCCGGACTGGATCCGGGATCCATTCAGCCGCCGTGTTGGGAATTGGAGGCGTCATCGTCCACGACCTCGGCTGCTTGGATTCCTGCTTTCGCAGGAATGACGGAGACTGGCTTGCAAGGGAGGGGGCGGGTGAGGGGCTTTCATTGAGAGCATCCATCCCTATCCTAGGGAGATGATCCGCCCTGAAGAACTGCTCTGCCCGACGCCGGACGGCCTCTGGTGCCCGCTCGGCGGCTTCCACATCGATCCCGTGCGGCCGGTGGCGCGCGCGCTGATCACCCATGGCCATGCCGATCACGCGCGGCCCGGCCATCAGGCGGTGATGGCGACGCGCGAGACCTTGCGGATCATGGCCGAGCGCTATGGCGCCGGTTTCGCCGGCAGCGAGGCTGTGGCGCCGCTCGGCGAGGCGATGCGGATCGGTGACGTCACGGTCAGCTTTCATGCGGCCGGCCATGTGCTGGGCTCGGCGCAGATCGCCGTCGAGGCGAAGGGCATGCGCATAGTTGCCTCGGGCGACTACAAGCGCCGGCGCGATCCGACCTGCGCGCCGTTCGAGCCGGTCCAATGCGACGTCTTCATCACCGAGGCGACCTTCGGCCTGCCGGTTTTCCGCCATCCCGATGACACCAACGAGATCCACAAGCTGCTCGCCTCGCTCGCCGCCTTTCCCGAACGGGCGCATCTGGTCGGCGCCTATGCGCTCGGCAAGGCGCAGCGGGTGATCAAGCGGCTGCGCGAGGAGGGTTATGACCGGACGATCTACATCCACGGCGCGCTGGAGCGGCTCTGCCGCCTCTATGCGGAGGAAGGCATCGATCTCGGCCCGCTGGAGCAGGCGACCGTCGAGGCAGGACGCAAGTCGGGCAGCGGCGTCGATTTCGCCGGCGCCGTCGTGGTCGGGCCGCCATCCGCCTTCGCCGATCGCTGGGCGCGGCGCTTCCCGGATCCTGTCTCCTGCTTCGCCTCCGGCTGGATGTCGATCCGCCAGCGCGCCAAGCAGCGCGGCGTGGAGCTGCCGCTGATCATTTCCGATCACTGCGACTGGGCGGAACTGACCGAGACCATCGCCGAGATTTCTCCCGCCGAGGTCTGGGTCACGCATGGCCGCGAGGAAGCGCTGGTGCGCTGGTGCGAACTGGCCGGCATCCGCGCCCGCCCCCTGCACATGGTCGGCTACGAGGACGAGGCCGAGTAGGGGTTAGCCGCTGCTGCTTCGGGTCTCGCGCCAGAGCAGGAACATCGACGCGCCGACGATCAGCGCCGCGCCGAGCCAGAGCTGGCTGGAAGGTACCCAGCCGAACACCAGCCAGCCGGCGAGCACGTTCAGCGGCAGCTTCACATGGTCGAAAGGCTGGACATAGGCGGCGTCCGCCCTGGCATAGGCGAGCGCGAGAAACCCCTGCGCCGCGGCGGTGAGCACGCCGACCGCGACGATCGCGATCCAGGCATCGCCCGAGGGGATGGCGATGCCGGAGGGAAGCGCCAGCACGAGGTTGACCGGCGCGAGCAGCAGCAGCAGCCAGGCCGTCACGGTTTCGGGGCTGTCCTCGGCGAGCAGCTTCTTCTGGATTAGCGACACGCCGGCCCAGAGAACCGACGCCACCAGCGGATAGAGGCTTGCGGTGGTGAAGCTTGCGGAAAACGGATCGAGGATGATCAGCCCGCCGGCAAAGCCGACGATGACGGCGAGCCAGCGTTCGAGCGATACCTTTTCGCCGAGGAACAATCCGGCGCCGAGCGTGACGATGAAGGGCGATGTCATGACCAGCGCGATGGCCTGGCCGATCGGCACGGCATGCGAGAGGCCGAGCACCCAGAACTGCACGCCGACGGCGGCGAACAGCACGCGCAGCGCCTGCAGACCGGGTCGGCGCGATTTCAGCGAGGGCAGGCCGCGCCGTGCCGCCCAGGGCAGGATCACGATCAGCGCTATGGCATATTGCAGGAAGGCCGCTGTCGGCGCCGGCAGGTGCAGGTTGACGGTGGCGATCTGTTCGAGCGTGTTGACGCCGGCAAACGCGACGCCGGCGAGGATCATCCAGAAGGCGCCCGCGACGGGCGCTCCGAGAGCGGAGGGTTTGGTGAGGGTAGACTGACTCATGTTGGTTCCCATCGGGTTCGACAACACGAAATCAGGGCATAGCAAATACGCACGCACCGGCCGCAGGGGGCCGGTTCGCATCGTCTTCGCCGTTCTCTTCCATCCGGACTATAACCGTCGGCTTCGGAATTTAACCGAATCTGCTGACCCTTTCCGTCGGAACGGAAAGGCGCTCGCGGGCTTGAAGGAAAACCTTCTTACCGCCGGTGGGGAGTTGCACCCCGCCCTGAGAACGAGTCCCGGCCGCAAGGCCGAGCGAGCCACAGTTAGGACTTCCGGCCGCCTGGCGCAACCCGCTACGCTGCCGGGGCTTTTCGCCGGCGATTGCAAAACCTAGATTGGCGCCATGCAGGATTTCGCCGCTCTCCTCGACCGCCTGATCCTGACGCCGTCGCGCAACGCCAAGCTGCGCCTGATGGCGGAATATTTTCGTGTTACCCCGGATCCCGATCGCGGCTGGGCGCTGGCGGCGCTGACCGGCGGGCTCGACGTGCCATCGGTGAAGCCCGCCATGCTGCGGGCGCTGGTCGCCGAGCGCATCGACGAGGTGCTGTTCGCCTATTCCTATGACTATGTCGGAGACCTCGCCGAGACGATCGCTCTGGTCTGGGACGAGGGCGGCGGCCCGACCATGCGCGCCGCCCCGGCAGCCACCAATGGCAGCAACATTCCCTCCCTCTCGGCGATCGTCGAAACGCTGCTCGCCTCGTCGCGCGCCGACGGGCCGAGGCGGGTGGCGGCCTTTCTCGACGCGCTCGATTCCGACGGGCGCTGGGCGCTCTTGAAGCTCGTCACCGGCGGCTTGCGCATCGGCGTCTCGGCCCGGCTCGCCAAGCAGGCGCTGGCCGATTTCGGGGCGGAAAAGGTCGATGGGCTGCAGGTCAACGAGATCGAGGAACTCTGGCACGGCGTGAAGCCGCCCTACCTGCCGCTGTTCGCCTGGCTGGAAGGACGGGCGGAAAAGCCGGTCTCCTCGGCGCGCGCGCCGTTCCGGCCGGTGATGCTGGCGCAGCCGCTGGAGGAAGGCGACCTGCCGGGCATCACGCCGGACGTCTATGCAGCGGAATGGAAATGGGACGGCATCCGCGTCCAGGCGGTGTCGGACCAGGGCGTGCGCCGTCTCTATACCCGCACCGGCGAGGATATCGGCGACACTTTCCCGGACATGCTCGACGCGCTCGATTTCGCCGGCGCCATCGATGGCGAATTGCTCGTAGGCCGGCGCGCGGGCGAGACGATCGAGCCGGGCTCCTTCTCGGAACTGCAGCAGCGCCTCAACCGCAAGACGGTTTCCGGCAAGCTGATCGCCAGCCACCCCGCCTTTATCCGCGCCTATGACTGCCTGGTCGACGGCGAGGAGGATGTTCGGGCGCTGCCGTTTCGCGAACGGCGGGAGCGGCTGGAACACCTCGTCGGCGGCTCGCTCGCCGGCCGCATCGACCTGTCGCCCCTGGTTGCCTACGACACGACCGACGATCTGATGGAAAAGCGCAGCCTGCCGCCGGTGCCCATCATCGAGGGGCTGATGCTGAAGCGCTGGGATTCGGTCTATGAGCCGGGCCGCCCGAAGGGACCCTGGTTCAAGTGGAAGCGCGATCCCTACACCGTCGATGCCGTGCTGATGTACGCGCAGCGCGGTCACGGCAAGCGCTCGTCCTTCTATTCCGACTACACGTTCGGCGTCTGGAAGAGGGGCGAGGGCGGCGACGAACTCGTGCCGGTGGGAAAAGCCTATTTCGGCTTCACCGACGACGAACTGGTCGAGATCGACCGCTTCGTCCGTCGCAACACGCTGAACCGCTTCGGGCCGGTGCGCGAGGTGACGCACAGCGCCGAGGTCGGGCTGGTGCTGGAGGTGGCGTTCGAGGGCCTGAACCGCTCGGCCCGGCACAAATCCGGCGTCGCCATGCGCTTTCCGCGCGTCAGCCGGCTGCGCTGGGACAAGCCGCCGCGCGAGGCCGACCGGATCGAGACGCTGGAGGCGCTGCTCGAGCCATGGGTGGATGAAGCGCCGGGGATGAATTAGCCCGTTTTCCGGCCGCACTGTTCCGCTATCATCCGACCGAATCGAGCGTCGGGCCCGTGTCGGGCGCGGCGTCACAGGAGATGACGATGAACGGCCTTCAACGCTTCATGGGCGGCTCGCCCGCCCAGGTCCTGCTCCGGCTGGTCGTCATCTCGCTGATCGTCGGCATCGTGCTTTCGGCGCTTGGTCTGTCGCCCTACGACATCGTCGAGAAGGCGCAGCAACTGGTCTGGCGCATCTGGAACATGGGCTTCGGCGCGATCGAGTGGATCTGGAAGTATTTCCTGCTCGGCGCCGTCATCGTCATCCCGGTCTGGATCGTCATCCGCCTGCTCAACATGGGCAAGGGCGGCTGAGCCGCCGCGCTTTTCGGTCCATCGGCCTTTGCGGCTTGGCCTCCTGCGCGTAGCGGGACGCTGGCGCGTGTTGTTGCGTGACCGCCTCGCGCGTGAAAGCCCTGACGAGGCGGTGTAAATCCTGTCGACGATATGTTGACACGAATATTCAGGTTATATTACCAACGCGCCCATCGGACATACGTACACCACGCGCTTGCCCAGCGGACCGCGACCCGGCGATCCGTCCATTCTGAGCGGGATTGAACATGCGAGTGGTTGGATTCGGTTCGGAGATCCGTGTCTGGATTCCGAAGTTAGCAACGTGCGCCCTGGTCGGCGCCGCCCTTATGGCAGTCGGCCTGGCCCCCGCGGTCGCCGAGGAGGCCGCCGCGACAACCCAGCCGACCATGCTCGAGGCGATTGTCGTCTACGCCAATCGCTTCTTCGTCGGCCTCGGCGACGGATCGTCGACGAATTCGGGTACGACGGTCGTCTCGCGCGAAGCGTTCCAGATCATGACGGGCGGAAGCGAGGACGCGAACAGCTTCCTGCGCAATCTGCCGAACGTCCAGTATCAGGACTATGCGAGCACCGATGCCGGCGTGGACGGGTTCGACGAGATCGGTTCGCAGCCTCTGCTGGTGTCGATTTCCGGCGGCCTTGTCTATGAGAACAATTTCCGCCTGAACGGCATCGGCATCAATAACGTCACGGGCAGTCAGGAGTCTTTCACGTCCGATCTCTCGGCGGATGAGCAGACGCCCAACATCAACGCGATTTTCGGCCTGCACCCCCAGACGATCTTCGTGCCGTCCGAGTTCGTCGAGCAGGCGACCGTGATCGACAGCAACGCTTCGGCGCGCTATGGCGATTTCCAGGGCGGCGTCGTCGACTACAAGCTGGCCGAGGCGCCGAAGGACCGCATCCGCGGCTCGGTCAGCTTCGGCGGCCAGACCAACGACTTCGTCCACTACAAGCTCGGCACAGAGGACGGGGAGAATCCGGAAGACAAGGCCAAGCCGGACTTCAAGAAATATCAGTTTGCCGCCTCGGTGGGTATTCCTCTCACCAGCGACTGGTCGATCCTGGCGCAATACAGCCGGAGCGCAGGCTCGTCGGACAAGCAGAAGACCTATGTCCTCTATAACGAGGCGGCATCCGACGAATCTTCGAATGACTTCTACCGCCTGTCGAGCCGGCTCGACACGGACTTCGGCGTTTTCACGCTGGAGGGTGCCTATACCGACTTCAGCAAGGTCTGGGACGGCATCTATTATCGCGACACGCAGATCGACGCCCAAACGAAGGGCCTGACCTCTCAACTGAAGTGGGAGCGCGAGCTTGGGGCGCTGGTCGTTCCGGCAATCGGACTCGGCAACGTCAAGATGACGGCCCGCGGCTACTACAACGACTCCAAGACGGTCAATGACGGCGGTGGAAACGAGACCATCTACCGAACCATCCTGGCGCGCACCTCGACAAGCGTGACGAACCCGGACCTCTGGTTCCATTCGACCGATCCGGACCTGCTCGCCTGGTGCCGCGAACCGGTGACGTTCAGCGGAACCGCCGCCACCTGCCGGGAAGGCGGATATGGCAACAAGGAGCAGGGCCAGACCGAGACGGGTTTGATCGGATCGCTCGAAGGCGACATCGGCTGGGGCAAGTTCAGCACCGGCGCCGAATATCAGCACATCGACGCATTCCGGGGGCGTGAGGAATACATCCTGCGCTCGCTGAACCGCACGACGCTCAACCTGCCGACCGGCGTCTCGGGCTGGACCTGCCCGGCCGGGGATACCGCCTGCACGAGCGAGCAGTACAATTACTCGAAGAGCGTTCTGGAGGCCTACCGGAACGATGTTTCGCTGAATTCGCTCAGCGCCTATGCCGAAATCGACCAGAAGTGGCGCTGGTTCGACGTTCGCGCCGGCCTGCGCGCCGACTATGAGGACTTCTTCGGCAATCTGAACATCGCGCCGCGCCTGGCGGCAACCTACACCCCGTTCGAGGGACTGTCTTTCGTCGCGGGCGCCAACCGCTACTACAACGCCGATGCGGTCTACTACGCCGTTCGCGACGGCCAGCCGCTCGGCTACACCGTGACGCGGACGCATGATTCCGAGGGAAATGTCTCGGATACCTGGAGTACCCCGACCACCAAGCGCTATTACAATTTCTCCGGCTCCGACCTCACCACGCCCTACAAGGACGAGTTCACCGGCGCGGTCCGCTGGAAGGAACCTGTTTTCGACGGCGAGTTCCGCTTCCGGTACATCGATCGTCGGGGCCATGATCAGTACCTGGTCGCGGAGGACAGCACCTCGACCAATCTGGGCCTCACCAATGGCGGCACGAACGCCTATCGCTCGGCGACGCTGGAATATGGAAAGTCGTGGGACAAGCTGCCCGTGCGCAATCTCGACAGCCTCTCGCTGGTGGCCTCGGCCGTGTGGTCGGAGCAGAAGACGACCTCGCAAGGCTATGTCGACGACGAGTGGGACAATCGCATCTGGTACAATGGCCAGTCCTATTCCCTGTCCGAGTTCGGGCTCGTCACGGGCAACATGGACATTCCCGTCCGCCTGGCGATGGATGTCGGCACGGCCTGGTTCGAGAAGCGTCTGAAGCTGGGGGCGACGGTGAACCTCAATCTCGGGTTCGAGGGCGTCCGCGACACGGACAGCACCTGCACGGCTTCGGCGACCTCGACCAAATGTCCGCTTTCATCCGGCGATGGCGTCGGCAAGACCCACTACATATTCGAGGACTATGATTTCAAGCCGCGCCTGACCCTGGACATGACCGCGAGCTATCGCCTGGCCGAAACGAAGTTCGGTGCCTATGACGTCAACCTGTCGGTGCAGAACGTTTTTGACGACACCACCAATGCGGTCGCGTCCGATGAAACGCCGTGGCTGCGCGGGCGCAGCGTCTGGCTCGGCGCGGCGGCGACGTTTTGAGCATGGCGACGGCATGGCGTCCCTTCTGGGTGGTTCTGGCGGGATGCCTCGTCGCCGGCGGCGGCATGGCGCTCGTCAGCGCCGCCGTGCCGCGCGCCCTGGAGAAGCGCGGCATGGTGCTTTCGGATCTGCCGGGCGAGCCCGACGGCGAGGCCCTTGCGGCGCTCCGGCGCTACTACGAGGTCATCCCGGCGGCCTGGCCGCAGCCGACGCTCGACCCGAGCGTCGAGTTCCGCGAACTGGCCGCGCTGGAGCTTCCGAAGCAGAATCCGTCGCCGGCCAAGGTCGCGCTCGGCAAGGCGCTGTTCGAGGATCCGATCCTGTCGGCCTCGGGCCAGATCGCCTGCCAGAGCTGCCACAATCGCGAGCTCGGCTGGGGCGACGGCCTCAAGACCTCGTTCGGTCATGATCGCGCGCAGGGCCGGCGAAACGCCATGCCGCTGTTCAACGCCTCGCTGCGGCGGAGCCTGTTCTGGGACGGCCGGTCGCCGGATCTGGAGGCGCAGGCGGCCGAGCCGCTGGTCAATCCGGTCGAGATGGCCAACCACGACCTGACCGGCGTGGTCGGCCGGCTCGCGGCCAGCCCCGCCTATCCGGCCCGCTTCGCCGCCGTGTTCGGAACCGATCGGATCGAGCCGGAACAGGTGCTCGAAGCAATCGCGGCCTTCGAGGCGACGCTCGAGGAGCGGACCCGGTTCGACCGCTTCGTGCAGGGCGACAAGCGGGCGCTGACCGATCAGCAGGTCTACGGCCTGCATCTGTTCCGCACCAAGGCCGGCTGCATGAATTGCCACAACGGGCCGCTGATGACGGACGAGAAGTTCCACAATCTCGGCCTGTCGCTGCTCGGGCGTCCCAAGGAGGATGTCGGCCGCTATGGCGTGACCGGCGTGCTCGACGATGTCGGCCGCTTCCGCACGCCGAGCCTCCGCCACGTCGGCGAGACGCGGCCCTACATGCACAATGGCATCGTGCCGACGCTTCGGCATGTCATCATGCTCTACCAGACCGGAGGCGGACACACTTTGCCGCGCAACGCGGCCGAGGCCAGGAACCCGTTGATGCCGTTCGCGGGCCGCACATCGCCGATCCTGAAGCCACTCGGCCTTTCGCTGGCCGAACGGGAAGCGCTCGTCGCCTTCCTCGAAAGCCTGTGAGGCGGCTCAGTCCTTGCGGAAGATGACGCCGGCGAGCCAGCCGGTGAAGACGGCGAGGATGACGCAGATCAGGCCGTAGATCAGGCCTTGGTTGTGCGCGAGGTCGAATGTGAATTGCTCGAAGCCCATCTTCGAAATGCGGATCTCCGACTGGTCGGAGGCGAGCATGGCGCCGTCGCGGAACAGGTAGACCGTCACCAGATAGCGGCCGACGGGAACGTTGGCCGGAATCTGCACCGCCGTCTGGAAGATTTCCGTGCCCGGGAATTTCACGCCATAGGCTTCGCTGCGATAGAGGCCGTCCTGCTGCTTCAGCCGGATGAAGGCCTGGCGGAATTCGTCGTCCGGCCCGGCGGTCTCGGCGTCGTCATCGGCGGACACAGGAAAGACGAGGGCCTCGGCGCCGATCTGGAAGCGCTTCTGGATCTGCGGCGTCGTTACCTCGGAGAGCGGGCGGGATGAATTGACCGCGTAGAAGGACGGGATGTTGACGAAGGTGCGCGAGGCGCTGTTCAGCCAGAGCCCGACATAGCGCGCCTTGCGCCTTGTGACGACGGTCTCCGACGGCCCCTTGACCGTGACGACGACGTCGTAGAACTCGGCGCGCGACACGGTGGCGGCGTCGCGCTCGATGGCGCCGAAGACGGTGATGCTGGTGCCGGTGAAGTTGGAGGTGATCCGCACCTCCTCGGCCGAAAGCGCGACGATCAGCTGTTCGGCGCGGGCCGGCGCCGCCGCCAGCGCGATCGCCCAGAGGGCCAGCAGGGCGGCGAGCCGTGTCACCGCGTGTCGCCCGCCAGTGTCGCCAGCGAGAACAGGTCCGCCGGCGTGTGCACGAGGTCGACGAAGAAGCGGATGCCGACGCCGAGCACCAGCAGCGCCAGCATGGCGCGTAGCTGGTCGCCGCGCACATGCGCGCCGACGCGGGCGCCGAATTGCGCGCCGATGACGCCACCGACCATCAGGATCAGCGCCAGCACGCCATCGACCGTGTGGTTGGTGGTCGATTGCAGCACGGTCGCCACCGCCATGGTGCCGGTCATCTGGATCAGCGAGGTGCCGATGACGATGTTGGTCGGCACGCGCAGCAGGTAGATCAGCGCTGGGACCAGGATGAAGCCGCCGCCGATGCCGAGCAGCGAGCCGAGGATGCCGATGCCGACGCCGATGGCGATCACCGGGATGACGCTGACATAGAGCTTGGAGCGCTTGAAGCGCATCTTGAACGGCAGGCCATGCGCCCAGTTGTGCTGGCCGGGGCGGCGCAGCGGCGCCGGACGGCCGAGGCGGGCGTTGATGATGGCGCGGATCGATTCCGTCAGCATCAGTCCGCCGACCAGGCCGAGGAAGGTCACGTAGCAGACCGCGATGACGAAATCGAGCTGGCCCCAGCGGCGCAGCAGGCTGAAGATTCCGACGCCGATGGTAGAGCCGAGCACGCCCGAGGCAACCAGCACGCCGGCGAGCTTCATGTCGATCATCCGGCGGCGATAATAGGTGATCGCGGCGGAGGAGGACGAGGCGACGACCTGCGCCGTGGTGCTGGCGACGGCGACGGCCGGCGAAATACCCGAAAAGATCAGCAACGGTGTCAGAAGGAAGCCGCCGCCCACCCCGAACAGCCCCGACAGGAAGCCGACGGCGCCGCCCATGCCGAAGATGATGAACATGTTCACCGGCAGTTCGGCTATGGGGAGATAGATCTGCACGACGACAGAACCATTGGCGAAGGGTGGAGGCGGAGGCCGAAACGGACCGATGGCCTTGCCGGAAAATCCCCCGGCAGGACCGCGCGCGGCCACGCCGATCCAATCCTCAGCGCCGCCGACCCGGCCGATAAAGCCGCTTGCACCCGCTCTGTCAACGACAGATCGGCCATGGGCGGTCCACGGCGCGGGGCCAGGGAACTGCAGCGGCTGGGTGTCGCGCGGACGGCCGCGGCTGTCGCCGCCGTCCGGGCATCCGTCAGCCGCGCGTCGCGCTGCCCGCCTTGGTGTCGCGCATCGTTGTCTGCGGGCTCGCCGGCTTCCATTCCGGCTTGATCGCCGGTTCGGAATTGGCGGTGGTGTCGAGCGGCTTCGGCTTGAAGGTCTGCACGGCGGCGCGGGCGGCGGCGAGTGCGTCGGCCGTCATCGCCTTGGCGACCTCGTCGCGGCGCTTGCCGGCGTCGCGATCGCCTTGCTGGGCGGCCAGCGCGAACCACTTGTAGGACTGCACGAGATCGACGCCGACGCCGAGGCCGCGGGCATAGAGCACGCCGAGATTGTACTGGCTGTCGGCGACGTTCCAGTTGGCGGCCTGGGTGAAATACTGCACGGCGCGGACATAGTCCGGCTCGGCCGTGGCGCCCTCGCTTAGCAGGACGGCGAGGTTGTGGGCGGCGCGGGCATTGCCCTGCTCGCTGGCCTTGGCATACCAGGCCTGGGCGGCGGAAAGGTCGCGCGGGACGCCTTCGCCGCGCTCGTAGAGGCTGCCGATCCGGTATTGCGCCAGCGCGAAGCCGGCCTTGGCCGAGCGCTCGTACCATTCGGCCGCGAGGCGCGCGTCGCGCGGCTGGCCGTTGCTGCCATCGGCGAGGCGACGGGCGACCTCGAAGGCGGCGACCGCATCGCCCTTGGCGGCGGCGGTCTCGAGCGCCGAACCTGCCATCGCGCCGTCCGGAATCGAGCTGGTGAAGCCCGATGCCGGCGGCGGATCGCTGGCCAGTGCCGCGATCTGGCCATCGGCTGCGTCGGGCGGGGTAAAGGCGAGCGCGCCGGCGCCATCGGCGGACGGGGCGATCATGGCATGCGGGGCGGGCGCCGACGGGGCGGCGGGCGCCGGGCTCGACGGGGTTACGTCACGCGCCGGCTTGGCCGGGACGGAGCCGGTCGCGACCGGATCAGTCGGCGTCGCGTTCTCCCGGGCCTGGCGCGAAGGCAGGGGCGACAGCTGCATGGCGCCGATCGCCAGCACGATGGCTGCGATCGCCAGCACGATCGGCCGGCGGCGCGAGCGCAGGGCGTCGCCGATACGGGAGAGCGTGCTCGGCCGGGCATCGCCTCCTCCGGCGACGGCCTCGGCCGATTCCGTCTGCGCGGCCTGGGCGGCGCGGCGGGCGGCGGCGATGAAATCGGCCTTGCGGTCGCCGGGCCGGCCTTGCTGCGGCGCCGTCGTCGCCTGGGTGCGGGCGAGGCCGGCGTCTGGCTCGACGAAGGGCGGCAGTACCGGCTGGCCGGAACCGGGCGCCAGCGGGCGGTCCGCCTCGGGCAGGCCGAAGGGCAGCGACGAGACGGTCTCGTGAAGCTCGCGCCGGGAAACGGACGGAGCCTCGGCGGCGCCGCCGAACTCGAGCTGCGCGATGCGGTTCACGACCTTGGCGAGCGTGTTGTGGACTGCTTCCAGCGTTTCGTGCGTCTGCCGGTCGGAGCGGGCCGCCGCCTCCTGCAGCTGGCGCATGTCCTCGCGCAGGCCACGGATCAGCGCCTCGTCGTTGCGGGCGGGCAGGCTGTTGGCCAGCTCGCGGACGACGGAGCGGGCGGCGTCGCGCGCCGCCTCGATCGTGTCCTGGCGGCCGTGGCCGATCAGGTCCTGCAGACGGTCGAGATTGTCCTCGACGCGGCCGATCGCATCGATGCCGGGCAGGGCGGAGAACTGTTCGGCGAGCGCACCGACCTGGGCCTCGAGCTGCGCCAGCGCCTGATGATCGTCGCGGCGGGCGCTCGCGTCGAGCCGACGGACGAGGGCCTGCATCTGCTCCTCGATGGCGTCGAGCCGGCTCGGCCGGGCGAAGTCCTCGCGAAGCTGGGTGATCTCGGTGCGCAGCCCGTCCAGCGCGTCAGGCGCCCGCAGGGTCGGCAGCTCGGCCAGGGCGTCGAAACGGCCGGCGAGCGCATCAATGCGGTCTTCCAGCCGTGACAGGGCGGTGGGGTCGAGGCCGGCCGGGCGCGGGTCGATCTCGTCGATGGTCGAGCGGATGCCGGCGATCTGCTTTTCCAGCCGGATCAGCGCCAGCGGATCGGCGCCGCGCGACAGGCCGTCGAGGTCGCGGCGGAGCGAGTCGATCTCGCGTTCGATGCCGGAAAGGTCGACCGGCGGCGCCGGTCGGGCGGCCAGCGTGTCGATCGCGGCGTGCAGGCTGGAGATCTGCCGCTCGACGGCGGCGCTGACCGCGTCGGAGCGGGAGATCGACAGCGAGGCGACGGCGTTGCGGATGTCTTCCAGTTCGGTTTCGACCTCGCGCGACGGCGCACTGGTCTCGATCGACGCAGCGAGCTGGGCGATCTCGTGCGCCAGGCGGTCGAAGCGGTCGGTTTCCGGCTCGCGGCGGACGATGTCGTCCAGCCGCTCGATGATGTGGCCATAGCCGGATTCGATGCTGGCGAGCGTCGTCTCGCGGGCAGCCAGGTCGAGCGACTGGCGGATCTCGGCCAGGTCCTGGCGCAAAAGGGCGATCGCGTCGGGCGCGGGGGCCGGGTCGGCGGCCTTGCGGCTCGTCAGCGCTTCCATGCGCGCGGCCAGTTCGGTCTTCAGCGTCTGGCTTGCCTCGTCGTTGCGGCGAGCCTCGGCGCTGACGCGCCGGCCGAGCAGGGCGATGTCGTCGCGAAGCGCCGCGATGGCGTCCTCGATCGCGATGGCGTCGAAATGATTGGCCGGGGCGCTCGCCTCATGGTCGATCGCCTTCTGCCGGCTGGAAATCTCGGCGATCGCGGCCTGCAGGCTGGTGAGCTTCTGCTGCGGGCGGGCGGGCTCTTCCGCCGGGGCGCGGACGGCCTGCGGCGGCTCGACGGCGGGTGCTGGCTGCGCGGCGGCGGGGGCCGCCTTGACCGCGGCGAGCTGCGAGGCGATGGCGGCGAGCCGCGTCTCGATACCGCTCAAGCGCTCGGACTGGCGGTCGTCCAGTTGGCGGCCGAGCGCGTCGAAGCGGCCTTCGAGCGAGTGGCGCGGATCCGGATCGCCATGGGTCGCGGCTGGAGCGGACGCCGGGGCGGGCGACGCGGGCTGCGGCGGCTCGCGCCGGACCGGCGCGCGCATCGCGGCGCCTTCCATCACTTCGATCTGCTGCGAGAGGCTGTCGACCAGGGCCGAAAGCGCGGCGAGGCGTTCGGCGCCATCCGGCTCGGCGCGGCGCGGAAATTCGACCGCGGGACGCGACGGTGCGTCGGAGCCCGGCCGGCTCGCCCCATAGCCCGACCTGCTGCTGCCCGTCTTCATGACTTCCGCCCCCTGGATGCCCCGACCATCGGCATCGTCCCCGTTCCAGCCGCGTCGCGGCGCCGTTGCAAACCGGCTGCCGCGCCGCGTGATTCCACTCCGGCGTGTTCCTAGAGCTTCGATGCATCATGGTAAACAACGGGTTAACCGGCAGGACAATCCGCAACGCTTCGGTAACGAGACTTAACCAATCCCCTCCGGATTGCGCGGTTTCGCCGCTTGGAATCCGATTTTTGAAGCCCCACTTAACAGTTATGAGGAAAGAGATTTCCGTTAGGTGACGATAAAGCGCTTTACCTGACGCAGCGACACCATCATGACTGAGGAACGCATTTCGGCGGGCCGACGCCGGTCCGCCGCTTTCGCGCCGAACAAGAACAAGGATGACAAGATGAGCATGGCCCAACTGGCGGGGATTTCCCGCGACGATATCGATGGTGCCGGCGCCTCTGATGGCAACAAGCAGACCACTTTCACCATTGGCGATCTGTCGC
The DNA here is from genome assembly GCF_026343855.1 of Kaistia nematophila. Classification (NCBI taxonomy): domain Bacteria; kingdom Pseudomonadati; phylum Pseudomonadota; class Alphaproteobacteria; order Hyphomicrobiales; family Kaistiaceae; genus Kaistia; species Kaistia nematophila. Next base: position 909,454 of record NZ_JAPKNK010000001.1, read on the forward strand.
GTGAATTCGACGTCACGCTGCGCACGTTGCGCTTCTACGAGGACAAGGCCCTTCTGAACCCCCGCCGGGAAGGCCTCAACCGCATCTATTCGCGCCGCGACCGTTCGCGTCTCAAGCTGGTCCTGATGGGCAAGAAGGTCGGCTTCTCGCTGACCGAGATCAAGGAGATGCTTGATCTCTACGATCTGAAGGACGGCCAGGTGCTGCAGATGCGGCTGGCGCTCCGCAAGTTCAACGAGCAGATCGACGTGCTGGAACGCCAGAAGGTCGATATCGAGCAGGCGCTCGACGAGCTGCGCCGCACGGTCGACGTCGTCGCCGGCCTGCTCCGCCAGAAGGAAGCCGGCGCCGCCTGAGGCGCCGAACGAGGTTGGCTGGCTGCGCCGCTCCGGCGGCGCGCCATCGAGGTCGGTGCCCGGAAATCTCCTCCCCCGCGGGCGCCGGCCTTGTTTTCTGGAAGGCGGGCGGCGCGGCGCCGCTGGTCGGACGACCCTCCGGGTTCGCGCCCCCTTCCTCCCGTGCTATGCTTGCCTCTTGGGGCTCACGGGATAAAACCAGGGAGGAAGCCGATGCGGATCATCTCTACCCCGGGGCGCGCCGGCGAAGGCCCGCGCCCGGTCTGGTGTGCCGCCCTGATCCTGGGCTTGCTGGCGTCGATGTCGGCTGCCTCCGCCTCGGCGCAGACAGCCGAGGCCGCTCCCAACGCGCAGACACAGGCCGCTTCGTCCGCCGCCGATGAAGCCGGCGTCGGGCGCTACACCATGGTGCCGGCCGAGGGCGGTTTCGTCCGGCTCGATACGCAGACCGGGACTGTTTCGCATTGCCGGCGCGGCGACGCGGCCGCCGGCTCGGTCTGGACCTGTGCCGCAATTCCCGAAAACGTGCTTTCCACGCCCGATCCGGCCGTGGCGCTGGCCGGCAAGGTCGATGCGCTCGAGCGAGAGGTGGCGACGTTGCGCGGTCGCCTCGATGCGGTCGAGGGCGGGCCGAAGGCGAAGGGAACCGCGCAGTCCTCCGGCGACCCGGAGCTCGACCGCGCGCTGAATTTCAGCGAGGAGCTGATGAGCCGCTTCTTCGGCATGGTGCGCGAGATGAAGCGCGAGACGGACGGCGACAGGACCTGACGCCGCCATCCACGCATGGCCGTGGCGCTAGCGGGACTTGAAGCGTTCCGTCGCCGCGATCAGTTCGTGGACGTTGCCCGGCTCCGACATGGCGTGGCCGGCATCCGGCACGATGTGCAGGTCGGCGCCCGGCCATGCCTTCGACAGGTCCCACGCGATCGCCGCCGGCGTGCAGAGGTCGTAGCGGCCATGCACGATGACGCCGGGAATGTCGGCGATGCGATGGGCGTCGGCGAGAAGCTGGTCGTCGCGGTCGAAGAAGCCCTTGTTGACGAAATAATGGGCCTCGATCCGGGCGAAGGCGAGCGCGTAGTAGGGCGAGCCGAAGGCAGAGACGCGCAGCGGGTCCGGCAGCAGCGACAGCGCATTCCCCTCCCACATCGCCCAGGTCCGCGCGAAGCGGGTCTGCGAGGCCTCGTCGCCGGTGGTCAGGCGGCGATGATAGGCCGCGATCATGTCGTGGCGCTCGTCCTCGGGGATCGGCGCCTGGTAGGTCTCGAAAGCCTCCGGCAGCAGCCAGGAAGCGCCTTCCTGATAGAACCAGGCGAGTTCGCGCTGGCGCAGCGTGAAGATGCCGCGCAGCACCAGTTCGCTGACGCGCTCGGGATGTGTCTCGGCATAGGCGAGGGCCAGGCAGGAGCCCCAGGAGCCGCCAAGCAACTGCCATTTCTCGATGCCGAGATGGGTGCGGATACGCTCCATGTCGGCGACCAGGTCCCAGGTCGTGTTCTCGCGCAACTCGGCATGCGGCGTCGAGCGACCGCAGCCGCGCTGGTCGAACAGGATGATCCGGTAGGCGGCGGGATCGTGGTAGCGGCGCATGTTGGGGCCGCAGCCCGCGCCGGGGCCGCCATGCACCATCAGCACCGGCTTGCCGTTCGGATTGCCGCATTCCTCGACATGGATCTCGTGCAGCTCCGAAACCTTGAGCCGATAGACGGCATAGGGCTCGACGGGCGGAAAGAGCTGCAGGCGCACCTGGGCGGAGGAATCGGGCGGCATGTCAAACTCCGGGGAGGTGGCGGATCGTTCGGGTGTCGCCCGGCGCCGGGTTCTCCAGCTCCGGGAACGGCCCGAACATCGGAATGTCGGCGGCCGGCGGTGGCGCTTCCGGCGCGCTTTCGGCCTCGGCTATCACCGGCTCGGCGGCGGCTTCGGCCGTCGCGACGGGCGGTGGGGTCGCGATGCGCTGCCGCCAGTCCGCGAATTTCCGCTTCAGCCGGCGCGCCAGATAGCGCAGCCGCAGCCACACCAGCGGCCAGTGGATGCCCGGCAGCAGCGACACGGCGAGGAGCGTCGCCAGCCCGCAGACGAGCCCGATCAGGCCGGAAAGCCCGACCGGCAGGCCGAACCACCCCGTCGGCCCGAGCACGGTCGGCGTCACCGTGCCCATGCCGAGATAGGCGCTCGAAAACGCCGGCGCGAAACGGGCGAGCAGCACGTCGGCGACGGTCAGCCACAGGCCGACCGCGATGGCCGCGACCGCGGCGGTCCGCGTCGTGGCGGCGAGGCGCCAGCCCACCAGCAGGAGGGGGCCGAGGCTGGCGGCGGCGATCGACAGCGACACGCCGGCCAGCATGGCGACGCTGCCGAGCGACAGGCGATTGATGCCGAGGATCGCGCCGATGACCAGGATCATGCCGAGGCGGGTGATGAAGATGCGGCGCCCTGCCGGCGCCCGCCTTTCGAGGAGGCCGCCATAGAGATCCTGCCCGATCGTCGTCGCCGTCGTCGCCAGCGCCATGGCGATGGTGATCAGCGCGGCCGAGAGCAGACCGCCGATCAGCATCACGGCCGGCATGGCGGAAAGGCCGACCCGGTTCGGGAAATTGACGACGAGCCCCAGCGGATCGCCGGCGGCATCGATGCCGGCGAGCCGACCATAGACCGCGTAGCTCGGCGCGGCGAGCAGGATGGCCGCCGCGAAGCCGACGCCGAGCAGCAGGTGCCGCCGCGTCGGCAGCCCCTTTGCCGCGGTCCAGGCGGGAAACAGCAGCGACGGCATCACCGCGACGCCGACCGCCAGCGAGATCGCGAAGGCGACGATGACGAAGTTCGGGATGCGCGACGCCGCCGTCAGCGTCCCGGGCTCGACCAGGCCGATCCACGGCATGGGCAGCCAGGTTTCGCCCAGCGAGACGGCGGCGACGGGAACGAGGTAGGAAAGCGCCACGATCGGGCCGAGCACGGCGGCGAGCGCGATCGCCGCGCGCAGCCCGCCGGCGATGCAGCCAAGCGCCACCAGAGCGAGGATGACGTCTTCGGCCAGCCGGGGCGACAGTCCCAGCATGCGCGACGCGATGGTGCCGACCAGCGTCGTCTCGGCGGCAAGCAGCGGCAGCAGCGTCAGCATGACGGCGAAAGCGGCGAGCGCCCGCGTCGTCGCGCCGAACCGCGCGCCGCAGGCCTCGGCGAGCGTCGTGGCGCGCGTGCTGCGCAGCGCCGGCGCGACCAGCAGGCTCGCAAGCGCCAGGCCGACCACGAAGGCGGCGATCAGCAGGATGCCGCGTCCGCCGCCGAGTGCCGTGCCGACCGGGCTCGCGACCAGCACCACGGTCGACAAAGCGGTCCCGCCCAGCGCCCAGCCGACGCCTGAAGACTGGATGTTGCCGCCGCGGAGAATGTCGTCGAAATCGAGCGAGCGCATGAGGACGGCCACCACGGCGGCGATCGCCAGCGGCACGATCGGGAACAGTGCGGGCAGCACCGGCCAGGCGCCGAACCGGTCGAGCGCATCGACCAGCCCGAGGCTCGCCAGCACGACCAGCATCGCGATCGTCGCCATCGTTCCGAGGCGTATTTCTCCGGCCACGCGAGCCACTCCGTCCTGTCCGTCGGCGGATCGGACAGGAGCCCGGCCTGCTTGTCAATGCGCGGCCGGCCCTCGCGGGCGGCCGCGGCCTCCGTCCGTCAGGGCCGGAGCAGGCGGGGTGCGGCGCGCTCGAACGTCTTGATGCCGCGCTTGAAGCCCATCAGGGGCTGCGCGATCTCGGCGACCGAAAGCGCCGGATCGGTCGCGTCCATGACCACCAGATCGGCCGACTTGCCGATGTCGATGCCATAGTCGGCGCAGCGCATCAGCCGCGCCGCGCCCGCCGTCACCATGTCGAGACAGCAGATCATCTCGGCCTTGCGGCCCAGCTGCGCGACATTCGCATAGAGATTGGCGATGCGGTTCAGCGAGCCGTCCCCGAACGGCGTGAACGGGTTCAGCACATTGTTGGTGGCGAGCGAGCAGGTAACGCCGAGTTCCGCAAGCCGGTGCGCCGGCGCGACGCCGCGCGGGACGTTGTGATCGTGCCTGCGCCCCATCAGGAACAGGTCGGTCGCCGGCAGCACGGTGACCGCAATGCCGGCCGCCGCCAGCCGGTTGCCGATCGTCGTCAGCGCCTCGGGCGGAATGGCGGAAAGCTTGGTGACATGGCCGACGGCGACGCGGCCGGCCCAGCCGTTCCTTTCGGTCGCGGCAATCACCGCGTCGAGATGCATCCAGCTCGGATCGAGGTCGAAATCGAGGTGGAAGTCGATATCGAGATCGAAGCGCCGGGCGATGGCGAAGATGCGGTCGACATGGGCCTGCGGGTCGCTGTCGGTATAGGGGCAGCCGCCGATCAGGTCGGCGCCCATCTCGCAGGCTTCGACCAGCAGTTCCTCCGTGCCGGGGGCGTTCAGCAGGCCTTCCTGCGGGAAGACGCAGAGCTCCAGATCGACCGCCCAGGCATAGTCGCGTTGCAGGCGCTTCAGCGCCGCGAAGGAGCGCAGCCCGATGCGGGGATCGATCTCGACATGGCTGCGGATGCGCATCGTGCCCTGCAGGATCGCCTTCACCAGCGTCGCCTCGGCCCGGGCATAGACGTCCTCCTCGCTGAAGTCGCGCTTCAGCCGCGCTACCTCGGCGATGGCGTCGGCAAGCGCTCCCTCGGCGGTGCAGCGGTCGAGGATGCAGGACTTGTCGAGATGCAAATGGCTGTCGACGAAACCGGGCAGCACCAGCCGGCCGCCTGCCGTCTCGTCCAGTCGGGCGGAGCCGAGATCCCGTCCGATCGCGGCAATCAGGCCGTCGATCACGCCGATATCGAGCGGGCCGGAGCCTCGATCGGGGAGGGTGGCATCGCGGAGGACGAGGTCGAACACAGGACGCTTCCGGCTTGGAGGTGGGCAGCCGGACATGACGGATTTCACGACGCAGCCTGCCATCCAGCAAGCAAGTCTCGCGCCATGGCGCCCGCCGCCTGCGGTTCGCCGATTGTGGCGGGGCACTGCCTCGGCGTGGCGCTGCATGTCGGGCATTGCAGCGGAATAGTTGATGCGATGTTGGGCAGGTAGCGCCGATTCGTCCGGCGCGAGGGGCTGGACATGCAGATCTTCGCGAGCGACCCGGCCCTGATGTTCCTGGCGCTGGTGGCGCTCTATAGCCGCGACGCGGTCGACTACTGACGTCGCGCTGCGGTCTCACTGGCGCTGCGATCCGTGGTTGCGTCCGCCTCGATTGTCGCCCATTGAAGGGGAAACCGTCCCCATGGCCGCGCCGCCATGGGGGGCGGGATCTGATGGCTGCCTTCCTCGGAGACATCCCGCTTCATGACCCGCCGGCTCCTGCGCTACCTGAAGCGCGCCACGATCATCGTCGCCGTGATCGCGCTGACGCTGCTCACCGCCCGGGTGGTCGACGTGCTGCGCGGCCCGCCGCTGCAGCTCTGGCACAAGCACGCCACGCACGAGCTGTCGGTCAAGCAGCTCGATAGCGCCAGCTGGGAGGATTATCTCAAGGCGGAGACGGTTGTTTTCGACGACGTTCGCGTCAATGTGACCGACAAGCTGAAGCCGGCGCAGCAGCAGCCCTCCAATCGCTATTTCGCCGGCAGCCCGCTCTACACGCCGAATTTCCAGACCGACTGGAACCGCTCCTTCGTCCTGATGCCGGATGGTCCGCCGGTCGGCGCGGTGGTGCTGCTGCACGGCTTGACCGATTCCCCCTACAGCCTTCGCCACATCGCGAAACTCTACCGGGATCACGGCTTCGTCGCGGTCGGCCTGCGCGTGCCGGGCCACGGCACGATTCCGGCCGGGCTGACCAACGTCCATTGGGAGCAATGGCTGGCGGCGACGAGGCTGGCGGTGCGCGAGGCGCGGCGACTGGCGGGCGGCACGGCGCCGCTGCATGTCGTCGGCTATTCGAATGGCGGCGCGCTGGCGCTGATGTATGCGCTCGACGCGGTCGAGGACAGCACGCTGGCCCGCCCGGACCAGCTGGTGCTGTTCTCGCCGATGGTCGGCGTCACGCGCTTTGCCCGCTTCGCCGGCCTCGCCGGTCTGCCGGCGATCTTCCCGGCCTTCGCCAAGACGGCCTGGCTCGGCATCGTGCCGGAATTCAATCCGTTCAAGTACAACTCGTTTCCGGTCAACGCCGCCCGCCAGTCCTACGAGCTGACCGCCGCCCTGCAGGACCGGATCACCCGGCTCGCCCGCGATGGCAGGCTCGGTACGCTAGCGCCGGTGCTGACCTTCCAGTCGATCGTCGATTTCACCGTCAGCGCCCCCGCCATCGTTTCGGCGCTCTACGGCAACCTGCCCGACAATGGCAGCGAGTTGGTGCTGTTCGACATCAACCGCAACGCCGATCTCGGGCCGCTCTTGAGCAGCGCCGCCGAAACGGCGGTCGAGCGCATCCTGCCGCCCGGGCCGCGGCGCTATCGGACGACCGTGATCACGAACCAAGCACCGGGCAGCGACGCGGTCGAGGCGCGCATCGTGGAGGCGGACCAGACGCAGCCAAAGGCGGAACCGATCGGCCTCGTTTATCCGCCCGACATCTATTCGCTGTCGCATGTGGCGCTGCCGTTCCCCGTCAACGACGGTCTCTACGGCACCCATCCCGATCCCGCCGACGACTTTGGCATTCATCTCGGCGACATCGCCTCGCGCGGCGAGCGCGGCACGCTGATCGTCGGGCTCGACACGCTGATGCGGATGTCGTCGAACCCCTTCTTCCCGTACGTGGGAGAGCGGATCGAAAGCCTGCTTCCCTCCGCGCCGACGGCCCAGGCGCCATCGCCCTAGCGGCGTCGGACCGGGGCCCGCGGCTCCGGAGCCCAGGTCTCGCGAGGCGCAAGAACCAAGCTGCAGAAAGGCGTCTGCGCCGCCGAAGGTGGTGGCGCAGTGCCGTGATCGGGCCAATCCGCTCAGGCGCGGACTGCCCGGCTTTTCATGCGGTCAGCGATACCAGCCGCCGGCGCGGAATTCCCAGCCATTGCCGCGCAGCACCCAGGTCGGCTGGCGGAAGTGCCAGCCGGGACGGTTGCGCTCCCAGCGGCCGGGGACCCAGACATAGTTCCGGTGGCGATGGCTCCAGGTCCAGTAGCCCGGGACCCAGATATAGCCGCGGCGCGGAGGTGGCCGGCGCTCCTGGCGGGCGCGCGGCGGCGGCCGGTTCGGCCGGCCATGGTTGTTGGGAGGCCGGCTGTTGTTGTTCGGGCGGCCCTGTGCCTCGGCGTCGGCCGGGGCGACGACGGCGGCGAGCGGGGCGAGGACGCCGGCGGCCAGCAGGCCGCCTAGAAGGGAGCGTCGGGTCAGCATTTCAAGGTCTTCCTCCTGGAGGGGCGGCTTCCTGTCTTCATGCCGGCATTCCGCGGGACAGGACCGGCCACGCATGCGCGCGACGGGCGCAATCCGCCGCGTCGACGCGCCAGCCTAGCATGGCGGGTCTGAGAGGGGACCGGCTCCCCGTCCCGGACCGATGCATCACGTCCCGAACTTCGGTTCAGCGCAGGAAGAAGCCGATGACGAAGGCGTTGGCGATGTCGATGAAGAAAGCCGAGACCAACGGCAGGATGATGAAGGCCATCGGCGCCGCGCCATGCACCTTGGTGACGGCCGTCATGTTGGCGATCGCCGTCGGCGTCGCGCCGAGGCTGATGCCGCTGAAGCCGGCCGAAATCACCGCGGCTTCGTAATTGCGTCCCATGGCCGGGAACACGACGAAGAGCATGTAGAGCACGGCGGCGATGGTCTGGACGCCGAGCACCAGCACCAGCGACGGGCCGAGATCCTCCAGCGTCCAGAGTTGCATGCTCATCAGCGACATGGCGAGAAAGATGTTCAGCGACAGGTCGGAGATCAGCGCCAGCGAGCGCGTCCGCGTCGGCCAGACCTTCAGCGGCAGGATGCGCGGGACGGTATTGGTCAGTACGATCGCCACCAGCAGACAGGCTACGAAAAGCGGCAGCTTGATGCCGAGTTCGGTGAAGATCTCGTCGACGGTGAAGCCGATCAGCACCGCCACGTTGAGCACGAGGATGGTGCGCAGCAGGCTGATATGGCTGATGTCGTCGGTGACGGCCGGCTCCGTGGTCTTCGGCAGGCCGACCATCGGCTTGCTGCCGCTAGGGCCGCTCAGATTGTAGCGGGCGATCAGCAGCTTCGCCACAGGGCCGCCGACGAGGCTGGCGACAACGAGGCCGAGCGTCGCCGCGGCGATGCCGACCTCGAGCGCGTTCTGCAGGCCGAACTGCTTGGCGATCAACGGCGCCCAGGCGATGGTCGTGCCATGGCCGCCGATCAGCGAGGCGGAGCCGAGCAGCACGGTGATCCCGTCCGGTAGGCCGAGCAGGGCGACGCTGCCGGCCGCGATCAGGTTCTGGATGACGAGGAAGACCATCGTCAGCACCAGCAGGATCACCAGCGGCTTGCCGCCGGCGAGCAGATCGTCGAGCCGGGCGTTCAGGCCGATGCCGGTGAAGAAATAGAGCAGCAGCATGTCGCGCGCGGCGAGTTCGAAGGTGATCGACGTGTCGAACACCGTGTAGGCGACGAGCGTGGCGAGCGCCGCCAGCATGCCGCCAGTCACCGCCTCCGGGATGTTCCAGCGCCGCAGCGGCGAGATCCAGCGATTGAGACCGGTGCCGACGAAGAAGACGACGATGGCGATTGTCAGGCTCAGGAATCCGGGAACGGTAACGGTCGTCACTTAGGCAAACACCTGTTCTGCTCGAGCCCTCTGAGCGCTCGGTCGATCTTTGGCGGTATTCAGAACGATCCGAAAGCGGAGCCGAGCAGAATCACTGCCGCTAGGGCGATTAATGCACCGACAATACCAACCATGACGATATCGAAGTAGCTCTTGCCATGCGTCGAGCCGCAGACGGCGAGCAGGGTCACGACGGCGCCGTTGTGGGGAAGACTGTCGAGCGTGCCGGCGCCGATGACGGCGACGCGGTGGAGCAGGGCGGGGTCGATGCCCTGCTCGGCGGCGAGCTTCATGTAGGTTTCGCCGAGCGCGTCGAGCGCGATCGTCAGGCCGCCCGAGGCAGAGCCGGTCAGCGCGGAAAGGATGTTGGTGGCGAAGGCGAGCGACACCAGCGGACCGCCATCGATCGACAGAACCCAGTCGCGCACCAGCGCGAAGGCCGGTACCGCCGCGACCACGGCGCCGAAGCCGACCAGGCTGGCGACGCTGAAGGCGGGCAGCACCGAGGCATTGGCGCCGGCATCGATGGTGGCGCGCAGCGTCGGCAGGCGATGGCCGCTGACCGCGAGCAGGGTCAGGATCGCAGCCGAGAGCGCCACGATCACCGACCAGACGCCGCCGACGGCGGCGATCGAGGTCGAGCCCCAGGCAGGCTCGGCCAGATAGGCCGTGTCGAGGCGCGGCAGCATGACGAAGCTCATCAGCAGATTGACGAGGATCACCACCACGAGGGGGAGGGCGGCTGCCCAGACGGCCGGGCTCTTCGGGCTCGGCTTGCCCTTGCTGATTTCGGCCGGGTCGAACTCGCGCGCGGTCGTCGCCCGTTCGCGGATCAGGTCGTCATCGACGCGGACCGGGTTCGCATCCTCGTCGCCGAAGCCTTCCCCGGCGCGGCGAGCCTTGGCCCCCGCCCGTCCGAGCCACCAGAGGCCGAAAGCGAGCATGATCGCGGAGGCGACGATGCCGAGGCCGGGCGCGGCGAACGGGGTCGTGCCGAAGAACGGCATCGGGATGGCGTTCTGGATCGCGGGCGTGCCGGGAAGCGCCGACATGGTGAAGGTCGAGGTTCCGAGCGCGATCGCCGCCGGCATCAACCGGCGCGGGATGCCGGCGGCCCGAAAGAGGGCGATCGCCATCGGCGCCAGCACGAAGAAGGCGACGAACAGGCTGACGCCGCCATAGGTGACGAGCGCGCCGGCGAGCACGACGGCGAGGATCGCCCGCCGTTCGCCGAGCTTCGCCACCATGGCATTGGCGATGGTCGTGACCGAGCCGCTATCCTCCATCAGCTTGCCGAACAGCGCGCCGAGCAGGAAGATCGGGAAGAACTGCATCACGAACTGCGACGCGCTCGCCATGAAGGTCTGCGTCCAGTGGGCGAGCAGCGGCTCGCCGGAGAAGAGCGCGGCGATCAGCGCCGCGATTGGCGCCAGCAGCAGGATGCTCCAGCCGCGAAAGGCCAGCCAGATCAGCAGGCCGAGGCCGAGAAGGATGCCGAGCAAGCCCATCTTTCAGCACTCCGCCAGCAGGACGTCGATATCGGCCGAGGAGCGTTGGCCGATGTCTCCACCATGTTCGTCGAGGAACGCGCTCGCGGCGCGGTTCCCTTCCTCGCGCAGCATCGACAGGAACGCCCATTCGGCGTTCAGCTTCGACGAGGCGCTGAGATCCACCATCATGTCGGTCATGATCCGGTGCGTCCGCATTCCCGCCCAGCGTGCGCCTTCGCCGCTGCCGGGGTCGGCGACCTGGCGCAGCAGCGCGATCATCCGAAGCTCCTTCATCAACGGCGCGTTGAAGGATATCTCGTTGAGGCGGTTCATGATTTCCGACGCCGTCCTGGGCGTTGCGGGCCGTTCGCGCGGATTGATCTGCACCAGGATCGTGTCGCAGGCGTCGCTCTCGCGCACCAGCGGCGTGATGGTCGGATTCCCAGCGAAGCCGCCGTCCCAGTAGGGCACGCCGTCGATCTCGACGGCCTGGAACATGGTCGGCAGGCAGGCGGAGGCGAGCAGCACGTCGGCGGTGATTTCGGCATTGCGGAAGATGCGGCCGCGGCCGGTATGGACATTGGTCGCCGTGATGAACAGCTTCACCGGCGACCGCGCCAGCCGTTCGAAGTCGATCCGTTCGAGCAGCAGGTCCTGCAGCGGGTTCTTGCCGGTCGGGTTGAGGTCATAGGGCGAGAAAACGCGCGACATCAGGTCGACGGCGACATAGGCGGGCGAATGGTCGAGGGTCCAGCGGCCGAGCAGAATGTCGAGAGGGCTGCGCTGGAACGGGCTGAAGCGCGCCGAGTCGGCGACGGCGCGCCAGAAGGATTCGAGTGCCGCGCGCGCGCCCTCGGCGCCGCCGGCGGCATAGCCGTCCGCCAGCACGGCGGCGTTCATGGCGCCGGCCGAAGTGCCGGAGATCGCCTCGATCGTCAGGGAGGGTTCTTCCAGCAGGCGTTCCAGCACGCCCCAGGTGAACGCGCCGTGCGATCCGCCGCCCTGGAGCGCGAGGTCGATCGGGACGGGGGGGATGCGGGAGGCGGCGGGCTTGGCACGGGTCGGCGCGGTAGAGGGCATCTCTGGGCTCACGACGAAGGGGGCAGGGTGTGTGCGAATCGCAACGCGCGGCCGCACACTGTGACCTAACGGTATTGCTGCACTGCGATATTGATCCAGATCATTTGTCACGTGCAACCTGCATTAGTAAGAAGAGATGAGTTCCCGTGCCGCCGCTGGCGCCGGATCGGGTGACGAGGAGTGCGCATGACCGATGTTGTGGAGCCCGTGTCGGCGCCGTCCCCTTTGATCCAGCCGATCGTATTCAGCACCGCCGCATTGCCGGCTCGCAGCCAGTTCGAAGCCTGGCGCAACCTAATGTCGCCGGTGATCGACTTCGATGTTCCCGACGGACGCGAGGGCGGGTTCCCGGCCGAGCAGAGGGTGTGGGACGTCGGTGGTTTCGCCCTGACGCGGGCCCGCATGCCGGCCGACGGCCGGTTGCGCGTCTGGCAGCACATCCGCAAGAATCCGCTCGATCACTGGTGCTTCGTGCTGGTGAATGACGGCACGGGCCCGGCGGTGCCGTCGAGCCGTCCGGAGCCGCGCCAGATCTTCTTCCGCTCCCTGGCCGAGCCGTTCGACGGGGCAGCCAGGGACACCAGCGTGCTGACGCTCTATGCGCCGCGCGAACTGTTCGGCGAGGGGCTGATGGGCATCGGCCGCGGCTCGGGCGTGATCGCCGATGTCGGCCTAGGCGCGCTGCTCGGCGATTATTTCCTCAATCTCGAAAAGCGCCTGCCGGGTGTCGGCGTGGCGGATCTGCCGCAGGTCGTCGAGGCGACGCGGGCGATGATAGCCGCCTGCGTCCGCCCGTCGATGGAGCGCGTGGAGGTCGCTCATGATGCGATCGTCGCGACGCTCATGGAGCGTGCCCGCGTCGTCATCCGTCAGAATCTCGGCTCCGTCACCTTCGGGCCGGACCGGCTCGCCCAGGCGCTCGGCGTGTCGCGCTCGAAGCTCTACCGGATGTTCGAGCCTTTCGGAGGCGTTGCCCGCTATGTGCATCGCCAGCGGCTGGTGGCGGCGCATTCCGCCCTCTCCGATGTCGCCAACAAGACGCCGATCATCCAGATCGCCGAGGCGCTCGGCTTCAGCGACGCCTCCGGCTTCAGCCGCGCCTTCAAGCAGGAATTCGGCCACAGCCCGAGCGAAGCGCGCCTCGCCGCTGTCGTTGGTGCGCCGCTACCCTCCGCCATGCGGCGCGCGGGCGGCGACGCGGGCGCCGATTTCGGCGAAATGCTTCGGCGGCTCTGCGCTTGAGACCGGGCCGGGAAGGCGGGCCCGGCGTGCTGATATTGCAACGCACCAAATTTGTCCGCCGATTGGGATGCAATGCATAGTGACGAGACACAGCGCTCATCACTTTGACATGTCGAGCGGATAGCTTCCGCCGCGAGAATCTGGAGTTTTTCGGGGCGGCTCATTCGGCCCGGAGAGGCGCGATGGCGGCGAGTGTTCCTCACTTGACTGCCCTTGGGTCTGGCTTCAGAGAAGAGTCCATGGTGCGCGCAAGGGCGCGCGAGTTCCGGGTGACGCGTGGCTTCGAGGTGCGATCCCGCCCGAGCCATCGTCCTCCGGACATTCTGGTTCGGGGGATGTTTCGTGACGAACAGGACTGATCGTCGGACGAGTGGGCGTGGCGTGATCGGCATCGCCGCGGTCCTTTTCGTGGCCGCGCCGATCCTGGCGGCATGCCAGCGCGAGAGCGAGGCCGAGGCTCCCGAAGTGCGTCCCGTGCGGACCGTCGTCGCGGCGCGAGAGAAGGTCGGCGAGACCGTGGTCCTGACCGGCCAGGTTCAGGCCCAGAACGAGGCGAGCATGGCGTTCCGCATCGGCGGCCGCATGATCGAGCGTCCCGTCAATGTCGGCGATCATGTCGAGGCCGGCCAGCTGCTGGCCCGGCTCGATCCCGTCAACGAGCTGAATGCGCTTCGCTCGGCTCAGGCGGCGCTCGCCGCCGCGCAGGGCCAGCTTACCCAGGCCCGCAACGCTTATGGCCGGCAGGAGCACCTGCTGCGCAACGGCTTCACCACGCGCGCCAATTACGACCAGGCGGCGCAGGCGCAGCAGACCGCGCAGGCCCAGGTCGACGACGCCGAGGCGCAGCTGGAGATCGCGCATGACCGCGTCGCCTTCACCGAGCTCAAGGCCGACGTTTCCGGCACGATCACCGCGCGCGGCGCAGAGCCGGGCGAAGTGGTGCAGGCCGGACAGATGATCGTGCAGCTGGCGCGGCGCGATGGCCGTGACGCTGTCTTCGACGTGCCGGCGCAGGTGCTGCGCGCCGCCCCGGCCGATCCGATCATCAGCGTCCGCCTGACCGACGATCCCTCGGTCTCCGCCGTTGGCCGCGTTCGCGAGGTCGCGCCGCAGGCCAATGCCCAGACGCGCAACTTCCCCGTCCGCGTCGGCCTCGACAATCCGCCGGCGGCCCTGCTGCTCGGCTCGACCGTTACCGGCACGATGGTGATGGATTCCTCGCCCGTGATCGCGATCCCGGCGACGGCACTGACCACCTCGGAGCAAAATCCGGCGGTCTGGATCGTCGATCCCGCCACCTCGACCGTCTCGCTGCGCAATGTCGATATCGTCCGGCATGATCCGGCTACAGTCGTCGTCTCGCAGGGCCTCGATACGGGCGAGATCGTCGTCACCGCCGGCGTGCAGGCGCTTCATCCGGGCCAGAAGGTCCGTCTGCTTGGGGCGACCGCGCAATGAGTGGCCTCAACCTCTCTGCCTGGTCGCTCAACCATCGCTCTTTCGTCGTCTACTGGATGATCGCGGTGATGGTGGCGGGCATCGCCTCCTTCATCAATCTCGGCCGCAACGAAGATCCGCCGATCACCATCAAGACAATGATCGTGCACGCCGTCTGGCCGGGCGCGACCATCGAGGACACGCTCAACCAGGTCACCGAGCGGCTCGAGCGCAAGATCCAGGAAATCCCCGAGGTTGACGACGTCCGTTCCTCGACCAGCGCCGGCAGCACGACGCTTTTCGTCAACCTGCGCCAGGAAGTGACCTCGGCCGAGGTTCCCGACGTATGGTACGAGGTGCGCAAGGGCATCGGCGACATCCGCCAGACGCTGCCTGCCGGCGTCCTCGGACCCTTCTTCAACGACAGCTTCGGCGACACCTTCGGCATCATCTACGGCTTCACCGCCGACGGCTTCACGCATCGCGAACTGCGCGACTACGTCGAGGCCGCGCGCTCTCGCCTGCTGCACGTCCCCGACGTCTCGCAGATCGAGATCATCGGCGCGCAGGACGAGAAGATCTATGTCGAGTTCTCGACCGAGCAACTCGCGGGGATGGGCATTGATCGCTCGGCGCTCCTGAATGCGCTGCGCGCGCAGAACGTCGTCAGCCCGGCCGGCGTGCTCGAGACCGGCGAGGAGCGCATCTCGCTGCGCGTTTCCGGCGCCTTCGAGAACGAGCAGGACCTTCTCGACATCAACTTCGTCGCCAATGGCCGGCTCGTCCGGTTGCGCGACATTGCCCAAGTCCGCCGTGGCTACGCCAGCCCGCCGCAGCCGCAGTTCCGCGTGAACGGCCAGCCGGCGATCGGCCTCGGGATCGCCATGCGCGACGGTGGCGACATCCTCGCGCTCGGCAAGAATATCCGCGCCGCCATGTCCGAGATCACGGCCGACCTGCCGCTCGGCATCCAGCCGACGCTGGTCGCCGACCAGGCCGTCGTCGTCGACGAGGCGATCGGCGATTTCACCACGTCGCTCTGGCAGGCGATCGCCATCATCGCGGTGGTCAGTTTCGTCAGCCTCGGCATCCGTGCCGGCACGGTGGTGGCGCTGGCCATCCCGATCTCGCTCGCCATGGTGTTCGTGGTGATGAGCATCGTCGGCATCGACCTGCAGCGAATATCGCTCGGCGCGCTGATCATCGCGCTCAGCCTGCTGGTCGATGACGCGATGACGACGGTCGACTCGATGACATCGAGGCTGGCGGCCGGCGAGACAAAGGAAGCCGCTGCGGCGAACACGTTCCAGACGCTGGCGCTCGCCATGCTGACAGGAACGCTCGTCACCGCCGCCGGCTTCGTGCCGATCGGCTTCGCGCGCAGTTCGGCCGGCGAATACACCTTCTCGATCTTCGCCGTCGTCGGTATCGCGTTGGTGGTGTCTTGGCTCGGCGCGGTGATCTTCTCGCCGCTAATCGGCGCCGTGCTGTTGAAGGCGCCGAAGGAGAAGGCGGATCCGAACAAGGTCAACGTGATCGTACGTGTGTTCCGCGCGATCCTTTTGACGGCGATGCGGATGCGCTGGGTCACCATCGGCCTGACCCTCGCCTGCTTCGTCGGCGCGATCCTGCTTGCGCCTCACGTGCCGCGCCAGTTCTTCCCGGCTTCGGACCGTACCGAACTGATGGTCGATCTCCGCCTTCGGCAGAATGCCTCGATCTACGAGAGCGGCGATGTGTCGGCGCGCTTCGACGCCATCATGAAGGACGACCCGGACGTCGCCCGCTGGAGCACCTATATCGGCCGCGGCGCCATCCGCTTCTACCTGCCGCTCAATGTCGAGCTGCCGAACGAGTTCTTCGCGCAGGCCGTCGTGATCGCCAAGGACGTCGATGCCCGGCTGCGGCTCGAGGAGCGTCTCGAAAAGAAGCTGGCGGAACAGTTCCCGGATTCGGTCTCGCGCGTTGCGCCGCTTGAACTCGGCCCGCCGGTTGGCTGGCCGGTGCAGTATCGCGTCAGCGGTCCGGATGTAGACAAAGTCCGCGACATCTCGATGAGCCTGGCCCAGATCGTTTCGGGCAATCCCGATACGCGCCGGGTCAATTTCGACTGGATGGAGCCGGCGCGCATGGTGCGCGTCAAGATCGACCAGGACCAGGCCCGCCTGCTCGGCTTGAGCTCGCAGGCGCTTTCCGCCGCGCTGAACTCTGTCGTGACGGGAACGACGGTCACGCAGGTCCGCGACGACATCTACCTCGTCGATGTCGTGGCCCGCGCCACCAACGAGCAGCGCATCTCGCTGGCCAACCTGCAGACCCTGCAGGTGCCGCTGCCGAATGGCCGCACCGTGCCGCTGCGCCAGTTCGCGACCTTCGAGTATGGCCAGGAATATCCCGTGATCTGGCGTCGCGACCGCGTGCCGACGCTGACGGTGCAGGCCGACGTCGTCCCCGGCGGCTCGCCGGAGGCGGTCGTCGAGGCGCTGGAGAAGCCGGTCGAAGCGCTGCGCGGCACCCTGCCGCTCGGCTACGACATCGTCGTCGGCGGCGTCGTCGAGGAGAGCGCCCAGTCGCTCGCCTCGGTAATGGCGGTCGTACCGATCATGCTGTTCCTGATGGTGTCGTTCCTGATGGCGCAGCTGCAGAGCTTCGGCAGGCTGTTCCTGGTGCTCTGCGTCGTGCCGATGGGGTTGATCGGCGTCGTCGGGTCGCTGTTCCTGTTCAACAGGCCGCTCGGCTTCGTCGCCATCCTCGGCATCCTGTCGCTGCTCGGACTGATCGCCAAGAACGCGGTCATCCTGATCGAGCAGATCGAGGCGGAAAGGCGCCGCGGCCTGTCGATCTGGGATGCGGTGCTCGAGGCGACGGTGTCGCGCTTCCGGCCGATCATGCTGACGGCGATCTCGACCGTTCTCGGCATGATCCCGATCGCGGCGACGATCTTCTGGGGCCCGATGGCATTCGCCATCATGGGCGGCCTGCTCGTCGCGACCCTGCTGACGCTGGTGTTCCTGCCAACCCTCTATGTCACGTTCTACCGTGGCAAGGAGGGCGAGCCGGCGCCGGCGGCCGTTGACGCGTCCCCGGCCGCGCCGCTGCCGGCTGCAAAGGCCTGAATCGAGCCTCCCACCTGCGCCTCGGGCGTGGGTCGGACCTCTTGCTTGAAGAACAAGGGCCGCGGAACTCCGCGGCCTTCTTTTTTGCGCTGTGGCTGCTCGGGCGAGGTACGCGGACCAGCGCGGCGCAGGCTCTTGGCCCGCCGAAGGCGTGGCTGGCGAAGGCGCTGGAGCCCCCGCTTGGGGGGCGGGATCGATCCGGTGCCTTGTCCGATCCAGACCCGGTGCGAAGCGGGCAGGCGGTGACGCGGCGCCGCCCGGACGGGCCGACGGGATCGACCGGGCGGCTGTCGGCGCGGCTCGGGCCGGCGTCTCTGGAGGCCGAAGAGCGGCCTAGTTGCGTTCGAAGATGAGGATCGGCGCGGTGAGCACAGCGCCGGCGGCCGAACCCAGCACCTGGCCGGCGCCGAGTGTCGTCGCCCCCAGCGAATTGCTGCCGCTGAGGCTCGAATCCGTCACGCGCTGGCCCTTGATCAGCCGGTCGCCCATCAGTTGCACCACTTCGGGGCTTGTGGCGAACTTGCTGTGGTTCAGGCGGTCGCCGTTCTGCAGCGCCGTCAGGTCGAGCACGGTGATGCCGGTCGCCGATTCCATCTGCGACAGATAGGGTTCCTTGGTGATGTCGACGGCGCCGAGCCGCGTCATCCGGCCGGACAGCAGCCGCGACAGCCGCAGGGCGCGATCGTTCTGCGATACGAACAGCGTGATGTGCGGCCGCTGCGGGCCCATCTCCAGCACCTGCTTGCGGAACACGTCGATATCGAGATCCGGCGAGGCGAGGATCAGGTTCGACACCTTGGCCGGGACGCGGCCGTCCTGCAAAGCGATCTGCCGGACCGCTTCGACCGCCAGCCAGCCGCCCATCGAATGGGCCATGATGGTGACGTCGGAGACGGCCGGGCTGGAGGCGGCGGCGCGGATCACCGTGGCTAGCTCGCTGCGCGAATAGTTGGCGCTCTCGCGGTCGTAGTTGTAGTCGAAGATGTTGCCGCGCGATGGCCACGAGAACAGGATCGGCGCGACATTGGCGTCGGTGTCATGCACGATCTGGGCGAAGCGGAAGACGCTGTCGGCGAACTGCGTGTTGAAGCCGTGCACGAAGATCAGCACGCGCCGCGGCTTGCCGGCCGTGCGCTTGAACCACGCCTTGGCTTCGCTTGGTTGCATCGACAACACCTTGGTGGTGACGAAGTCGCGCGCCGGGTCGCCCGGCACCCGGTTGGGCCACTGGATGCTGCCGACCTCGCGCTGGTTCGGAACCGAGACGACGATGTTGTCGAGCGAGAGGTTCGGGCCTCGTTGACCGTTGAAGTAGACGCCGGGCGCTGGATCGGGGGCGCGGGTGGTGGCAACGAGGAGATCGACCTTGCTGGCGGCGGCGGGATCTGCCTGGACCGGGGCAAGCACGCCCTGCGGCCGAGACGCGCAGGCGCTCAGTCCGAGGGCTAGTCCGAGGATCAGCAGGGCCCTGGACAGGAAACAGGCAACAGACGACACGCGGCCCCCGCAAGCAACACCGACCCGCCAGCACCCTAACCCAGCGTTCTGACGGAACTGTTACACGGCTCCTCGGGCAGAATGAAGGGTCGAGCGACCGTTGATGGCGCCGGACACGGGAAGCCCTGGCGTTCGCTTCGCTTTTCTCGCTATCCGTGGCCGTTCTGCCATGCGGCGGAGCGTGCGCAAGCTGGCGCGACCCGCAAGCCGGGGGGCGTGGTCCCGCCTGCGCCACGCAGCCATGGTGCGGGCGAGCGCTTCGGCTCGCCCGGGTCCCGTCAGGGGCTGGACGCCAGCGTGAGCTGGGTGACGCCGGCCGCGATGTTGATGCCGATTTCGCCCTCGACCGAGATTGGCTGCAAAGCGAAGGCGTTGTCCGAGCCGCCGACCAGCACGTTCGCGCCGAGGCCGGGGCCGAAGGCGGCGTCGGCGCTGGCGCCGACATATTTGCCGGCGAGCGCGCCGATGGCGGGCGCATTGTTGGTCTGCGCGATCACGCCCCAGATCAGGTGGCTCTTCTCCAGGCCACCCAGCGCAAGGCCGAAGGTCTCGATCTTGCCGGTATAACCGTTGGTTCCGTCGCCCTGTTCCGGCTTGAACTGGCAGGTCATCGTCTGCTTCTCCACGACGACAAGACCGACGCCGCCAGAGACGTCGCAGGTAAGCGTCCCGATCTTGGTCGCGGATTGCGCCATGGCGCCCGAGGACAGCAACAATGATGCGGCGACGCCGATGCCCGCGCCGATCGCGGTCCGCGAGAAAGCAGAGAATACCATGCTCAATAGCCCTGAGTTCGTGCCCCGCCGTCCTCTAGAAATGTACGCCGAGGCTGGTGAAAATACCTTGTTGGGTTGTATCGAAGACGAATCCGTCCTTTTCATAGTCCGTATAGATGACACGATAACCGATGGCGGTCGAGATCGTCTTGGTCCAGTTGTAGCCGAGGGTTGCAAAGCCCTGGGATGTGAATTTCGAGCCGACGTCGAAGCCGCCGACATCGCCGATCGCGTTGATGAACCAGCGGTCGTTGATGTCATAGTGCAGGGCGAGGCCGATGGTCGGATCGATCCAGTGCTTGGTTCCTTCCTCGTCGAAGGAGAATGCCGGGTCTGCCGCGTCGAGATCGAGTTCGGCGGTCAGGCGCTGATAGCGGAAGCCCGCCGTCGCGCTCAGGCTGAGATTGGGAACATTGATCGGTAGGCGATATCCGACGAGAGCGGAGGCGGTCAGCTGCTTCTGGACGAAGTCGAGCGCGGCGCCGTTTCGGCCGACCTGTTCATCGTCGCCAATCTTGACCCACATCACGTCGGTCAGGAACAGCCAGTCGCCGTACTCCGCGCCGAACGACGCCATCAATGCGCCCTTGAGATGCTGGAGCGCGTCCCAGGGCGTCACGTCGATGTGCTGCGGCTGAAGTCCCCGCACGCCGACGTCGCCGGAGACACCGGAGGCCCAGCCATAGAAGGTGGCCTGGAAGCGCCAGTCTTGCGTGGGAGCGATAGGCTCGACCGGCGTCGGTTCGAGATCCGCGGCGAGGGCCGCCCCGGCGGTCGCTACCAGCAAAAGCGGGACGTAAAGGTAGCTTGATCGCAATTTCCCCTCCTTCGTTGCCGCGGACTTCGCTCCGGCCGCAGCGACGCCCGATCCGGCACGCCGCGCACGCTCCTTGCCGCGCCCCGGAGCGCGATCCGCCCGGAATCATCCCCGAATTCGAGGGTGGCTGCTTGTTTTTGGAGGACAGCCATTTGTCTTCGCGGGACAAGCACTCTGCCCTAGCGTAAACTGCGGCGGGACGCGGCCGGATTTCATGCTAGCGTTGCAGGGAAGCCAGGGTGGCGGGGGTCTATGGCGGACGTCGGGGGCAGGGGGGAACTGTCTGCAGGGGCAGGCCGGGAGGTCGAGGACGCGCCGCGGGCGCGATCCGATCGCCGCGATCGCTTGCCGGCGGAATTGTTTCCGCGCGGCTGGATCCGGGTCGGCATGGCGACCGCGATTCCCGGTCTGGTGCGGGGGCGCGGCATAGACCCAGACCCTCTCCTTGCCGCGGCCGGCCTCGATCGCGTCGAGATAGAGGATCCCGACAACAGGGTGGCGATCGGCCGGCTCGGCCGTCTTTTCGGTCTCTGCCAGCAGGCGACGCGCTGCGAGCATTTCGGGTTGCTGGTCGGGCGCGGCGCGGGTCCGTCGGCGCTGGGCGCGATCGGCTGCCTCGCCCAGCATTCGCCGACCGTCGGCGATGCGCTCGACACGCTCGTGCGCCACTTCCATCATCACGATCGCGGCGCCGCGCCGAGCCTGCGCTTCCGGGGTGACGTGGCGATGCTCGGCTATGCCGTCTTCGTGCCGGAGGTCGAGGCGGTCGACCAGTTGGCCGACAGCGTCATCGCGGCCGCGTGCAATCTGCTGCGGGCGATCTGCGGCCCCGGCTGGCAACCCGGCGAGGTCCTGTTGGAACGGCGGGTTCCTGCCGATCCGACGCCGTTTCGCCAGTTCTTCGGCGCCGGCGTCCGTTTCAACCAGGAGAGCGCGGCGATCGTCTTTCCCGCCCACTGGCTGTCGAGGCCGATTGCCGGGGCCGATCTCGTTCTGCGGCGAATTCTCGAACGCCGGGTGGCTGAACTGGAGACGGAGGCGCCGCAAAGCCTGAGCGACCGGCTGCGGGCGCGCCTGCGCGGGACCTTGTTGCGCGAGAAATGCTCGATCGAGGATATCTCGCACCATGTCGACCTGCATCCGAGGACGCTGCGCCGGCGACTGCAGGAAGAGAACACGACCTATAGCGCGCTGGTCGACGAGGTGCGTTTCGAGATCGCCCGCCAATTGCTGTCCGTCACCTCGCTGACGGCCGGCGAGATCGCCTCGGCGCTCGATTATGGCGACAGCGCCGCCTTCACCCGCGCCTTCAAGCGCTGGTCGGGGCTGGCGCCCTCGGCCTGGCGCCTGGCCGAGGCGCCGCGATGAACCGGCCCGGCGTATTCCGGGGGTACCGAGGGGAGTGGGAATGACTTCGATCACGGTCGGCATCGCCGCCTTCGTCGCCATCTTCGGCGGCGTGCTCTTCGGCATTGCGGCTGCCCGCCTGCTTCCCGAGCCGCATCTGAACATGGAGACCCGCAATGCCGTGACCATATCCATGGCGGTCGTCGGCACGTTGTCGGCGCTGGTGATCGGCCTCCTGATCTCGACCGCGAGCACGTCGTTTTCCGCCCGCACCAACGCGATCAGCAACCTTGCCGTGGACATCGTCCGGCTCGATCGTTCGCTTGCCCGCTACGGCCCCGACGCCGACGGCATCCGCCACGCGCTGCACGCCTATGCGAAGGCCAAGGTGGACGAACTGGCGGCCGGGGTCGGCGGCGATGAAATGGGCATGCGGACGCTCGCCATGCTCGAGACGATCAGCGACCAGATCCTCGACCTGCGTCCCGCCGATGATCGCATGCGCCACATCCAGGAGCAGTCGCTGGAGTTCCTGAACAACATCGCCACCGCCCGCTGGCTGCTGATCGAGAACGACAAGAGCGCCGTGCCGGGGCCGTTCCTGGTGCTTCTGATCTTCTGGCTGTCGATCCTGTTCGCGAGCTTCGGCCTGTTCGCGCCGCGCAATGCCACCGCGCTCGCCGCGCTCCTGCTGTGCTCGCTCGCGGTTGCCGGCGGCATCTTCATGATCCTGGAACTGGCCGCCCCGACCGAAGGGGTGATCCGCCCCTCGCTCGAATCGATCCGCGCCGCGATCGACCAACTCGGCGGCCACTAGAAGCGTTCGGCCACCGGCGATGGTGGCAGAACGTACATCCATTCCGCCGCCCCGGACGGGGCGGTGCATGCCCGAAGCAACAAGCATTGAAGTGTTAGCAAAATCCGGTCGAGCTCCAGCCTCCGCAACGCGGGCGCCAGAACATTCTCCGATGCGTGGCGTCGATCCAGTTGAGCTTGGATTGCTAAGTCTCTAAACCTTTTCGCAGGGGCGGGGTAAACGGCAACCGGATATGGATCGATCTTCTGACAGTGAACGTGCGCGAGGCGGGATATCGTCCCACCAGCCCGAATGGGGGCGGGTTCTTCACGGCCGGGCCGATCAGGAGATACGCATCCCGGAGGTCGCCGCGACGGCCCAGGTCGGGCTCAGCCTGGCCGGGCGGTCCGCCGCCCAGCTTCGGCCGCCCATCGTCAGCTTCGTCCTCGTCAACTGGAACTATGGTCGATATATCGGCGCGACCATCGATTCCATCCTCGCCCAGGACTACCCGCATTTCGAATGCGTCATTCTCGATAATGGATCGACCGATGACAGCCGGGTCGTCATCGACCGCCATGTGCGCGGCGACCGCCGTTTCCGCGTCATCCACCTGCCGGAAAACCTGGGCCAACTCGGCGCCACGTTGGTCGCGCTTGGCGAGGTGAAGGGCGGCTTCGTCACCTTCGTCGATTCCGACGATCTGCTCTTTCCCGATTTCGCATCGACGCATCTCCAGGTTCATCTCTCCGCGCCGCGCAGCGTCGCGGTCACGACGAGCGGGGTGGCGGAGGTCGATGGAGCCGGCGTCGTGCTGACGTCGCAATACGCCACGATTCAGCTCGATCGGCACGGCGTGGCGAAAGGCCTTCGCGACGCGTCGACGGTGATCCGGCTGTCGACCATCTCGGACGAGCAGTTCAGGACGTTGCATGCGCTGACGGCCGTCGTCCCTCGCTGGACCAAGGGCTGGCTGTGGGCTCCGGGGACCGGCAACATGATCCGGCGCTCGGTTCTGGAGATGGTTGCGTTCAACGATCGGAACGCCACCTACATGCGCTCGGCGGACGGGCATTTCCTGCCGTTGTGCCATGCCTTCGCTGGCACGGCGCTTATCGACGTTCCGCTCTCGGCCTACCGCATCCACGGCGAGAACTATTTCGTCAATCGGGAGTCGCTTCTGGGCATTCCCAACGGAACGCCCGAGTATGCGGCGAAGAGCCGTCGCGAGTCCTATGAATCGGTCGCGTCGATCCTTGAAAACGCCAGGCAGAATGCCTGGCTCCTGAGGGAGTCGTTCTGGCGCGTGGTCGATATTTCGACGCGGGTACATTCGGACGATCTGAAGGCCTATTACGGCGCGCCGTCGGGCGTGGAGATCTTCGAGCGCCACGCGGCGACGCTGCGCGAAGCGGTGGGTGACAGGGCCTTCATCCAGAACATCTGCGCCCGGTTCGGCTTCCGTGATGCGCGAAGGATCATCGCGAAAGGGTTTGGCGGTCGCGCGCCGGCCCGGCTTCAGCTCAAGATTTTCCGTCTCTGCAGAAACAGGAAGCGCATGAAGGCGCTGCTGCATTGATGGCGGCTCCGCTCGTCAGCTTCGTGGTCATAAACTACAACTACGAGGACTATCTGGCCGAGGCCATCGACAGCGTCCTTGCCCAGGACTACCCCAACATCGAATGCGTGGTCATAGACAACGCATCGACGGACGGAAGCCGCGAGGTGCTGGCTCGCTACGAGGGCGTGGACGCCCGGCTGAGCATCCGCCGCTTCGACAGGAACCTCAATCAGATGGGGGCCCTGCTGAAGATCCTCGACGATCTCCGGGGCAGGTATCTGACGATCGTCGACGCCGATGACTTCATTTTTCCGAACTATGCCTCCCAGCATGTGCTGGCGCACGAGATGGCGCCGCGCGGGCTGGCGTTCACCTCGTCCTGCGTCGTCGAGGTCGATGGCGCCGGCTGTGTTTTGACGGCCGGCTATGACCCGTTTCTCTCGAATGTCGTCCAGGCCCGCCTGGCGGATGGGGAGGCGAACGCCGTCGAGGGCGTCGGCGCGACCGACCGGGCGCTGCTCCTCGAGGCCATCCGGTTGGTCGATCGCGACGACCCCAAGTGGAGATGGTCGCCGGGCACCGCCAATATGCACGACCTGTCGCTGGTCCGCGCGACGAGGCCGATCGGCCATGCCGAGGCCTATGTTGGCGCCACCGACAATTATTTCATGTGGCTGAACCATGCCATCGCGGGCTCTGCTCAGATCCTGACGCCGCTGTCGGCCTACCGGCATCACGGCCGCAACCGGTATGGCGCCATGCCGTCGGTCGCCGGCTTGACGATCGGAACTCGTTCCGGCGTCAATCGATCGGCGGTGCGCCGGCGCGACATCACCCTGGCGCTGGCTTCCCGGGCGCGCGCCTTCCAGCAACTGGCGCCCGGGCGGTTCTGGAAGCTGATGGACGCGCCCGCCGCCGCGGACGGGCAGCCGGTGGAGCTCTATTTCGCCAATCCCCTGGTCCAGAAGATCCTCATCGAGCATCGCGCCGAATTGCTGTCGCTCGGTGCAGCGGAAGTCGAGCGTGAACTTGCTGAGCGCATGGGGCGCAAGGCCGCGCGCAGGATCGCCCGCGCCTGAAGACGGCTGAACGCATATCCATTCGACCCGCCCGGACGGGGCGGCGCGCGCAATTCTCATGCCCGGATGACGGAATGACTCGCCAAGGCGTGTCGTTGCCTGTTCCATAGGCTCTGGGGGACCTGCCCATCGCATGGGCGGCCTCGGCTGGCTTTGGCACGAGGCATGCTTGGCTCGCGCCGGGCTGCAGTCCTGGCCGTGACAGGGTGGCTCGCCGGGTTCCGGTGCCGCGCGGCTGCCGCCTTCTTTGCCGTCGTCATCCGAAAAAATCGTTGGTGATCATCCAAACTGGATCGCGGCGGTTCGATTCTTGTGGGTTGCCACCATCATCTTTCAGTCCAGCCGTACCGGGCGTATTCGCGCAAACGTTTCCGCATTGACAGCGCGATGCGTTCACCGCAATCTCATACGGCCATCAACGATATTCGAGTGACCGGTGCAGGGGAAACTGTCGGGTGCGTCGAGTCGAGGATGGGCATCGACAACGAACGCCTGTTTCACTCCAGAGGGTCGGTTTCATCATGTCCAGTTGGTCTCGTCGTCTCGTCGCGCTGTGCGGCGCCTCCGTCATCGCGCTCGCCAGCCAGGCTGCGCTCGCCAAGGACGTCTCCGTCGCGGCGATCTCCGGCTACTTCTCGCAGGGCTTTGGCGTCGCCATCGTCGAGGGCCTGAAGAAGGCCGAGAAGGATCTCGGCGTGAAGGTCAAGCTGGTCGATACCGGCAACCGCGCCCTCGACTATGAAGAGCAGTTCAACAACCTGGCCAAGGGCGGCGAGTACGACCTCGTCTTCGTCATGGGCTGGGAACTGGTCGACGCGCTGCAGAAGGCGGCCGAGGCCTATCCGAACACCAAGTTCGTGTTCATCGACGGCGTGCTCGATTCCAAGAAGATCATTTATGCCAATTTCGCCCAGAACCAGGGCTCATTCCTGGCCGGCGCGCTCGCCGCGCTGATGGCCGAGAAGGGCAGCGAGATCGAGGGTCTCGGCGACGGCAAGGCTGTCGGCTTCGTCGGCGGCCGCGACATCCCGGTCATCCGTGACTTCCTCGCCGGCTACGAGCAGGGCGCCAAGACCGCCGCTCCCGACGTCCGCCTCGACGCCGTCTTCGCCGGCACCTTCGACGATCCGGCCAAGGGCAGCGAGCTGACCATGGCGCTCTACGGCCAGGGTTCGGACATCGTCTACAACGTCGCCGGTCCGACCGGCGAGGGCGTGCTGCAGGCCAGCGCCGCTGCCGGCAAGTACTCGATCGGCGTCGACGTCAACCAGTGCGACGTCGCGCCGGGCCATGTCATGGCCTCGATGTTGAAGAACGCCAACGTCGCCGTCTACGACCTCGTCAAGGACGTGGTCGACGGCAAGACGATCGAGCCGGGCAGCGTCCACACCGCCGACGTCAAGTCGGGCGGCGTCGAGCTGCTGCTCTGCCCGGGCGTCGCCGACAAGATCCCGGCCGACGTCAAGGAAAAGCTGGAAGCGCTGCGCGCCGACATCGCCTCGGGCAAGATCACCGTCGCGACCACCACGCAGTAACAAGGTCCGGGCTGTCGCCGGTCCCGCCCGCCCGCTCTCCCCGGGCGGGATGGGGCCGGCCGCCCGGTTCTTCCAGGCCTCATCGAGTGGGTGGCGGCGCGTCGTGACGGGCTGCCCCCTTGTGCTGCCGGCGCATCCAGTGCTGGCTGCGACGTGCTGATCCGTCGGGCCCCGGGCCGGAGGCGGCGCGCACGGGCACCAGGGACATATTCTCATGTCATTAGCCATCGAGCTGAAATCGATCACCAAACGGTTCGGCTCCTTCGTCGCGAACGAGGACGTGAATCTCTCCGTCGAGCGCGGCAAGATCCACGCCATCATCGGCGAGAACGGGGCCGGCAAGACCACGCTGATGAACGTCCTGTTCGGGCTGCTGCAGCCGGACGAGGGCGAGATCTGGATCGACGGCGAGAAGAAGGTACTGCCCAATCCGGCCGCGGCGATCGCCGCCGGCATCGGCATGGTGCATCAGCACTTCAAGCTGGTGCCGTCGCTGACGGTGGCCGAGAACGTCTTCCTCGGCATGGAGATCCGCAAGGGCGGCCTGATCGACCACGCCGCCCAGATCAAGCGCACCGCCGAGCTCTCGAAGCAGTTCGGCCTGCAGGTGGATCCGACCGAGCGCGTCGGCCTGCTGTCGGTCGGCATCGAGCAGCGCATCGAGATCCTGAAGGTGCTGGCGCGCGGCGCGCGCATCATCATCCTTGACGAGCCCACCGCCGTGCTGACGCCGCAGGAAAGCCGCGAGCTGTTCCAGACGCTGCGCGGCTTCGTCGCCCAGGGCATGACCGTCATCTTCATCTCGCATCACCTGGAAGAGGTGATGGAGGTTTCCGACAATGTCTCGGTGCTGCGTCTCGGCAAGAACGTCGCCTCGCGCCCGACGGCGGAACTGACCAAGTCCGATCTCGTCCAGCTGATGGTCGGCCGCCTGGTTTCGTTCGACCGCCTGCCGCGCGTCGCCAGCGCCGGCAAGACCGTGCTCGAGGTCGACGATCTCTGGGCGCGTGACGATCGCCGCCTGCCGGCGCTGCGCGGCGTCTCCTTCGGCGTCCGTGCCGGCGAAATCGTCGGCATCGCCGGCGTCGCCGGCAACGGCCAGACCGAACTCGCCGAGGTGCTCTCGGGCCTGCGGCCCTCCAGCCATGGCTCGATCAAGCTCAATGGCCGCACCATCACCGGAGCCTCGGCGCGCGAGATCCGCGCCGCCGGCGTCGGCCATGTGCCGGGCGACCGCCTGGTGCGCGGCGTCGACCGCAACGCCTCGATCTCGATGAACCTGCTGATGGGGCGCCAGGACCAGAGCCCCTGGTCGACGCATGGCATCATCAACCGCTCCTACCTGCTCGAACAGACCAAGGCGCTGATCCAGCGCTTCGACATCCGCACGCGGGGGCCGGAATCGCCGGCCAAGAGCCTGTCGGGCGGCAACATCCAGAAGATCGTGCTGGCGCGCGAGTTCACCGGCAGTGCCGATTGCCTGCTGATCGACCAGCCGACGCGCGGCGTCGACATCGGCGCACAGGAATCGATCCATGGCGAGATCATGCGCCAGCGCGAAGCCGGCAAGGCGATCCTGCTGATTTCTGTGCAGCTCGATGAACTGATCCGGCTCGCCGACCGCATCCTGGTGATGTTCGGCGGCACGATCATGGGCGAGATCTCCGGCGACCGTGTCGACGAGGAAGAGATCGGCATGCTGATGGCCGGCGTCGTCCCCGAGCCGCATTCCAACACCGTGGGGGCCGCTTGATGTCGGACCGCTTCGATAGTCTCTTCGGCCAGGGGCTGGCCATCCTGTTCGCGCTCGGCCTCGGCGCCCTCGTCATCTTGACCGTCGACGAGAGCCCGGTCCGCGTCTTCGTCACCCTGCTGAACGGCGCCTTCGGCAGCCCCGAGCGCATCGCCGGCACGCTGCTGCAGACGACGCCGATCCTGATCTGCGGCATCGCCGCCTGCATCTCGTTCCGCGGCGGCCTGTTCAACATCGGCATCGAGGGCCAGCTTTTCATGGGCGGCTTCTGGGCCACCTGGGTCGGCTTCTCGTTCAACCTGCCGCCGGCGCTGCATCTGCTGCTCGCCATGGCGGTGGCGGTGATCGCCGGCATGGCCTGGATCGCGATCCCCGCCTTCTTCCGGGCGCGCTACAAGACCAACGAGGTGGTCTCGACCATCCTCGCCAACTATGTGGCGATCCTGTTCACATCCTACCTGACCATCAACTGGTTCAAGCGCCCTGGCGGCCAGTCCGAGACGCCGCCGATCCTCGAAAGCGCCTATCTGCCCGAACTGTTCTCGTTCTCGCGGCTGAACTGGGGCCTGATCATCGGCCTGGTGCTCGCGGTCGGCGTCTATCTGTTCTTCAACCGGACCGCGCGCGGCTATGCCGTCACCGAGATGGGCGCCAACCCGAAATTCGCCGAATATGGCGGCATCGACATCAAGAAGCAGACCTTCCTGGTGCTGATCGCCTCCGGCGCGGTCGGCGGCCTCGCCGGCGGCGTCGAGGCGCTCGGCGTGCACCACCGCTTCATGGAGGGCTTCGCGCCCGGCTTCGGCTTCGACGGCGTCATCGCGGCGCTGCTCGCCAACGGCAACCCGATCGGCACCATTTTCACGGCGCTGTTCTTCGGCGCGCTCCGCAGCGGCTCGCTGCTGCTGGAAGTCGACACCACCGCATCGCGCGAGATCATCACCGTCATCCAGGCGCTGATCATCCTCGCCGTCTCGGCCCAGATCACCATCCGCCGCAAGGCATCGGATTCGACCGCGGGAGAGCGTCGATGGAAGTTCTAGAGCGTCTCCTCAACGTCACGCTGGTCGTCGCGACGCTGCGCACGACCGCGCCGATCCTGCTCGTCGCGCTGGGCGGCTCCTTCACCACCAAGGCCGGCATCTTCAACATCGGCCTCGAAGGCCAGATGCTGGTCGGCGCCTTCTTCGCCGTGATCGGCACGATCGCCTCGGGCTCGCCCTGGATCGGCGTTCTCTGCGGCATCCTCGCGGCGCTGACGCTGGCGCTGATCTTCGCCCTGATGGTGGTGACCTTCAAGGCGAACGAGGTCGTCGTCGGCCTGGCGCTCAACATCCTGGCCGGCGGACTGACCATCTCTCTGATGAAGGCGATCTTCGGCACGCGCGGCTCGATCTTCGGCCATGGCCTTGTTGGCCTGCCGGCGCTGAAGCTGCCCAACGTCAAGGATCTCGGCTGGTTCGGCCAGATGATCTCCGGCTACACGCCGCTGGTCTATCTCGCCTTCATCCTCGTGCCGGTGCTGATCCTGTTCTACAACCGCTCGCGGCTCGGCCTCTATATCCGCGTCGTCGGCGAGAAGCCGGAAGCGGCCGAGGCCCTCGGCATCTCGATCGTCCGCATCCGCTATGTGTCGTCGCTGCTCTGCGGCCTGCTGGCCGGTCTCGCCGGCGCGCATTTGTCGCTCGGCTACACGACGATGTTCACCGAGAACATGTCGTCCGGCCGCGGCTTCATGGCGGTGGCGATCCTGATTTTCTCGAACGGCGATCCGCTGAAGATCCTGTTCGGCTGCCTGCTGTTCGGCTTCTCCGACGCGCTGTCGCTGCGCCTGCAGACGCTCGGTATCTCGTCCTATCTCGTGCTCGCCGTGCCCTATCTGGTCGCGCTCATCGCGCTCTTCGCGCTCTCCTACCGGTCGCGCCCCCGCGTGATCCAGGAGACGCTCGCCAGCATGGGACGCGCGCTTTCCGTCAAGTCCAACACCATCCAACCAACTGCCGCCACGGACGCTTCCAAGCCGTGACAGGGGATAAAATGGAACGCATCATTCTCGACGTCGACTCCGCGGGCGACGACATTCTTGCGGTGCTCTTCGCGGCGATCTCGCCGTCGATCAAGCTCGAAGGCGTCACCACCTGCACCGGTGCGGCCGGGCCGATCGAGCAGGTCACCAATGTCGTCCTGAACACGCTGGCGCTGGCCGGCAAGGGCGACGTGCCGGTCGCGAAGGGCGCCTGGCGCCCGATCGTCGGCAATTCCAAGGAAGACATGCAGGCGCCGGTGCATTTCGAGAAGCGCCTCGTCGCGCGTTTCGGCGACCGGCTGAAGAAGTTCAACCCGCCGGCGCCGACCCCGACGCTGAAGGTGATCGACAAGCACGCCGTCGACTTCATCATCGACACCGCGCTCGCCAACCCGGGCGAGATCACGCTCGTCGTCACCGGCCCGATGACCAACGCCGCCATGGCCTTCCTGCAGGAGCCGGCGCTCGCCAAGGCGCTGAAGCGCATGGTGCTGCTCGGCGGCAATTTCGTCACGCCCGGCAACATCACGCCGCTGTCGGAATACAACATCTGGGCCGACCCGGAAGCCGCGCGCGTCGTGCTCAACCAGGGCGTCGACACGATCCTGGTGCCGCTCGACGTCTGCGAGGACAACCGCGCCGCCGCCTCGATGCTGACCCGCGACGACCTGGCCGACCTCAAGGACGCCGGCGATCATCCGGTGCTGCAGATGCTGCAGGACTCGTTCCCGATCTACATCGACATCTGGCGCGAGTTCTTCGATCTCGTCGGCTTCCCGATGGATGACATCATCACCGTCGCGCTCGCCTTCGATCCGACGCTCTGCACCATGACCGAGCCGCTCTTCTGCGACATCGTGCTGGACGGGCGTCTGGCGCGCGGCCAGACCGTCGCCTATCGCGGCCGCCAGTTGCTGCCCGGCGGCGGTCCGAAGACGACGCGGATCTGCACCGACATCGACGGCCGCCGCTTCATGAAGCTCTTCAAGGAAACGATCGTCCGCTACCAGACGGAAGCGGCGTGAGGGCACGAGAATGACCACGACCGAATTGAACACCACCCGCCCGACGCCGATCCTGCTCGACTGCGATCCCGGCCATGACGACGCCATCGCGCTGGTGATGGCGCATCGCTCCAAGGCGATCGACCTGCTCGGCGTCACCGTCACCTGCGGCAATGCCGAGCCGGAGAAGACCGTCTCGAACACGCTGCGCATCCTGGAGTTCATCGGCGCGCATGACGTGCCGGTCGCCGCCGGCTGCGTGCGTCCGCTCGCCCGCCCGCTGGTGCTCGGCACCGCCGACGGCCCGAGCGGCCTGGAGGGCTCGCCCTACCTGCCGCAGGCGACCAAGAAGGTCGAGCCGATGCACGCGGTCGACTTCATCGCCAAGACGCTGCGCGAACAGGATGAGCCGCTCCGCATCGTCGCGACCGGCCCGCTCTGCAATATCGGCCTGTTCGTGCTGAAGTACCCGGAGCTTCTTTCGAAGATCAAGGACATCACCTGGATGGGTGGCGTCTTCTGGCGCAAGAGCGAGTACATCACGCCAACAGAGTTCAACGCCTTCTGCGATCCGGAAGCGCTGAAGATCGTGCTCGACAGCGGCGTGCCCATCACCATGGTCGGCCTCGACGTCACCATGCAGGTGCTGGTCGAGGAACCGCAGTACCGCGAGTTCGAGAAGATCGACACCGAGCTCGGCCGCGTCGTGCTCGACTGGCTGAAGTTCTACGAGAAGCTGCATCGCAACTCGATGGGCGTCGGCGGCGCGCTGCACGACCCGCTGGCGCTGGCGCTGATCATCGATCCGACGCTGGTCAAGACCCGTCCGGCCCATATCGGCGTCGACCTGACCGGCACCTACACCTTCGGTGCGACGGTGGCGGACTACTGGAACGAGCGTGGCCTGCCGCCGAACGCCGAGGTCTGCAAGGAAGTGGATTCCGACCGCTTCTTCGAGCTGCTCTATAGCCTGCTGCGCGACTGATCGTCGTTCCAGCGAAACGGCGAAGCCCGATCGGGCCGGCCGGCGGAGCATCCGCCGGCCGGCCTTTTTCGTAGGCCAGCGCCTGGCTCAGGCCGGCGTCGCCAGCAGCCGGTGGATGCGGCGGCCTTCCAGCGCCGCCACCTCGAAGCGCCACCCTTCCCAGGTGAAGCTCTCGCCGACTTCCGGCAGGTGGCCGAGATGCTCGAGCGCGAAGCCCGCCAGCGTCGTGTGGTCGCCGTCACCCTGCATGTCGCCGGTCTGCAGCGTCCGTTCCGCGTCGTCGATCGGCATCCGCCCGTCGAGCAGCCAGCCGCCATCCTCGCGTCGGGTGGCGTAGGGCTCTTCCTCGCCTGCGAGTTCCGGCATGTCGCCGGCGATCGCGACCAGGATGTCGGTCAGCGTTACGATGCCCTCGAAGGTGCCGTGCTCGTCGACCACGATTGCCATGTGCACGGTCGAGGCCTTGAAGCGCTCGAGCAGCGTCAGGACGGGCATCGTCTCGGTGACGTAGAGCGGCTCGCGGATGGCGGTCTCGATCGCCAGGTCCTCCTCGTCGCGCCCGACCAGGTCCTTGGCGTGGACGATGCCGAGGATCTGGTCTACATCGCCGCGACAGACCGGGAAGCGCGAGCGGCCGCTCTCGCGGATTTCGGCCAGGATTGTCCTCGGATCGTCCTCGACATCGAGCCAGATGGCGTCGACGCGCGGCACCATGATCGAGCGCACCGGCCGGCCGGCAAGCGAAAGCACCTGCTCGATCATCAGGCTTTCCTCGGCGGTGAACGCGCTCTGGCCGCCGCCGGTCGAGACGATCGCCGCGACCTCCTCCGATGCCAGTGGCGCCGACTGGCCGCCGCGCAGGATGCGCAGCACGGCCATCGAGGTGCGGTCGCGCAGGTCCGCCGTGGTGACGCGCTTGACGACGTTGCGGCGGCCGACCTGGTTCGCCGCCTCGATCAAGATCGAGAAGCCGATCGCGGCGTAGAGATAGCCCTTCGGAATGTGGAAGCCGAGGCCCTCGACGATCAGGCTGAAGCCGATCATCAGCAGGAAGCCGAGGCAGAGGATGACTACGGTCGGATGGCGCGAGACGAAGGCCATCAGCGGCCGGCTCGCCAGCATCATGACGCCGATCGCGACGATGACGGCGATCATCATGACCGACAAATGCGAGGCCATGCCGACGGCCGTGATCACGCTGTCGAGCGAGAACACCGCGTCGAGCACGACGATCTGCACGATCACATGCCAGAACACGGCATGCGCGCCGTTGCTCGACTTGGCGCCGTGGTCGCCCTCGAGTCGCTCGTGCAGTTCCATCGTGCCCTTGAACAGCAGGAACAGTCCGCCGACGATCAGGATCACGTCGCGCCAGGAGATTTCGGAACCCAGCACCGTGAAGAGCGGATAGGTGAGCTTGACGATCCAGGAGATCGAGGCGAGCAGCGCAAGCCGCATCACCAAAGCGAGAGACAGGCCGATGATGCGGGCGCGGTTGCGCTGGCTGGGTGGCAGCTTGTCGGCGAGGATCGCGATGAAGACGAGATTGTCGATGCCGAGCACGATCTCGAGCACGATCAGGGTCGCGAGCCCGGCCCAGGCGGCCGGGTCGGCCATCCATTCGAAAATCATTGAGGGGTTCCCGTGACCGGCCGGCTGGACCGGTCATCCTGTTGAGAAGGCGAAGCGGCGGCGCGGATCAGTCTGGCGCGCGGCCACGACGTCGGTGCGACAGCGCCGGCCCTGCGAGGCGAAGATGGGCGTGCGAGCTTCAGCGCGGCGCCGATGCGCCTGCCGGGCCGGTCCGAGGCAGGCAGGGACGCTCCGGCGCGGTGGAACCGGCTGAATCGGTCTCTGCCGCGCAGGCGGCACCGGAAGAGGCTTGGCTTGGATCGGGCGGGCCCCCTGGCCCGGAACGGGGAGGGGGCGGTGGTACTATCAGGGTCGTCGGATGGCATCAGCTGACGGAATCCGGCAAGCGGGACATGGGTTGGCGCGATCTCTCAAGGGTTGGACGGAGCGTCCGATGCACGCAATGTAGGGGCTGATGGGCCATGGGTCCATGCCTAGATCGTTTCAGCGTTTCACGGAAACGCCGAAACGATCTAGCTCTTTGTTCTATCGCGTTTTCTTCACGCGAACCGGGATCCACTTCGCTCGAAAACGCTCTATCGCAAACCGGCGGATGCAGCCCCTTTGCGTCAGCCTCGGCGCACCGGCGGCGACAGCTCGCGCATCAGGCTCTGCAGGCTGCGCTGGTCGCCCGTGCCGGTCTTGTCATAGATCGCCGAGAGCTGCGACTTGACCGTGTCCTGGGTGACGCCCTGCGCCGTGGCGATGTCGTGGCGGGTCATGCCGCCTGCGACATAGCCGGCGACGCGCTTTTCGGCGGGCGTCAGGCCGAACAGGGCGGCGACGGCCTCGACGGCGGTCTGGATCACCGTGCCGGCCGCGGCGATGAAGATGGCGGCGGCGGCGCGCGTTTCGATGGGCTGTCCGAGCGAACGGCGCGTCAGCGGCAGCACATGCGCCACCGCCGGCCGGCTCGTCGCCCCGAGCGGCACGTCGATGCCGACGCCCGCCAGCTCGACCTCGTCGCGGACGCCCAGCGTCACCGCCCGCGCCACGGCGGCATCGGCGAGCGGAAAGCGGATGGTGAGCCGGCCGCCCTGGCTCGCCAGCAGCGCTTCCTCGCGCAGGAAGAGCTCCCCCGCCGGATTGGCGTAGAGGATCTCCATTGTGTCCGCCACGATCACCACGCCGTGCTCGATCCGGTCGATCACTTCCCTGAAGATGGCCGCCTGTCCACGTTCCATCTGCAGCATGTCGTGAATGGTCACGGCGCGGCGGATGTGCGGGCCGAGCTGGCCGACCAGATCGAACTGCGCCTTGCCGATCTCCGGATACTGCACGGATATGTTGATGGTGCCGATGCGGGTCGGACGCTTCAGGATCGCCATGTCGATCGAGTTGGCGACGCCGAACTTCCGATGGAAGTTCTGGTAGAGCGCGCCGTTGCGCCAGACGTCCTCGCCGTCCGGGCCATAGAGCGCGAACATCCGCTCCAGCGTTCCGGGCTCGTCGATCTCCATCCTGTGCAGCAGATGATAGAAGGGGACGTCGCGCGCATGCCTGAGCAGGGCCGCGATCGCGTCCTCGTCGTCGCAGGCAAGCTGGGCGAGGCGGGCGGTGTTCGTGGTCGTGTCGAAGACGGCGATCGTCGTCAGGAAGCCGTCGACCTGCGCGCCGATGAGGCGGAGCGCGATGGGCCAGAGGTTCTCCTCCGCCACGCAGTCATAGATTGCGCCGATCACTTCGGAAAAAGTTGGATCCATGCCTCTGCCGTCGGTGCTGCGGCCGGCGTCACCAGACGTCGAGGCGCGGTTTAGCCTTCCAGAAGAAACTGCACTCGGCGCTCGCGTCCCGAGACCGGGATTCGCGACGGCCGCCCCCTCGACATCGCAGACATGCCGGCAGGGCTTGCTGGGTCCGTCCTGCCGACGGGTCCTCGCACCCTTATCTCACAACCGCGACATCCGGGGAATGCCGACACTATCCGGCCGATCGACGCCCGTTCCATCCCCCGCACGGGCGATGACGCCACCCCTCGGTCCCCCGGATAAAGCCAGCCGCCGGCTGCACGGAACGATCACCAAGGCTCGCTCCGAGGGGCAACCGGCGCCTGATCGTGGAGACGAGATTGAAACACATCGTTGTTCTGGCGGCGCTGGCCGCAAGTCTGACATCGGCGCTGCCGGCCTGGGCAGCGTCCGCGGACGCGTCCCTGCCTGACAAGGTGCGGGCGGCCAATGACCGCTTCCGGAATGTCGAGACAGCCATCAAGGAAGGCTATTCGCCGATCCCCTGCACTTCGGGGATCGAGGGCGGCGCGATGGGCGTGCACTACGTCAACCCGACGCTGATCGGCGACGAGACGATCGACATCGCCAAGCCCGAGGCCGTCATGTACGAGCCCGGCGCCGACGGCAAGATGAGGCTGGTCGCGGTCGAATACATCACCACCAAGGGCCCCGCCAATCTTGGCGGCCAGCTGTTCAGCTTCACCAATTCGCCCAATCGCTACGGCCTTCCCGCCTTCTACGAGCTGCACGTCTGGGCCTGGAAGCCGAACCCGAAGGGCGCCTTCGCCGACATGAATCCCAACGTCTCCTGCGAGCATGCGCACGAGATGGCGAACT